>CABXKB010000001.1 GCA_902512755.1 uncultured Bacteroidota bacterium
TTTGATGCGTCAAAGTCCTCATTTTTTGAATGACAGAACTACACTTTATCCAAAAAAAATATGTAATGCTCTGAAAATATCAAATGATTGTCTTTTAGATGAATTTGAGATCTTGAAGCAAAGAAAAATATTAGATTTTAGTACAAATCACTCAAGTATTGATATTAACCCACTAAGCCCTCGTGAAGACAACTATACCGTTAGGCCTGTAATTGATTTGGCAAAAAAAATACATTCTGTCAAAAAGAAAAAAATTCAAGCAATGATTCAATTTTCACAAGATGATAATTTATGTAAGCGCAACTCTATATTAGCTTATTTTGGAGAAGAAAAAAATGAGATTTGTGAAAGATGCTCTGCTAATCCTTGTAATAATATACTCATATAAATTAAGGTTTTAAACAAAAGTTATTTTTTATTAAAATCCTATGCTCATTCTATATAAGGGCTAAAGCAAAATTTGTAATTTAAACCACAAATTTTAAATGCCTTTCTGAATGAAAAAAGTGTTAAAGAAGAAGTTGGATGTAAATATTATTGGATAAATGAGTAAAGAGAGTCGTCTTCCTTCTATAGTTTTTTTTGGAACTCCAGTATTTGCCAGCTTTTGTTTGGAAACTTTATTAGATGCTAATTTTAAAGTTTTATCGGTTGTAACTGCTCCAGACAGAAAAGCAGGAAGAGGTAAAAAATTAACTTCCTCAGCTGTCAAGCAATTAGCAGAATCAAAAAGACTTCCTATTTTTCAACCCACGAATCTTAAAGCACCAAAATTTATTACACAGCTAAGTGAACTTAAAGCTGATATATTTGTGGTTGTAGCTTTTCGAATGCTGCCTAGAGTTGTTTGGTCATATCCAAAATTAGGAACAATTAATCTACATGCGTCTCTTTTGCCAAATTATAGGGGAGCAGCTCCAATTAATTGGGCATTAATTAATGGAGAGGAAATAACTGGAATTACCACCTTTTTTATAGATGATAAAATTGATTCAGGTTCAGTATTACTCCAAAAAAAAGTTTTAATTGAAACCTCTGAAAACGCTGGTAGTTTGCACGATAAACTGCTTTATATAGGAGCGCCTCTTATAATTGAAACTTTAAAAGGTATTCAATCAGGAAGCTTAAAACCAAGGAAGCAAAATATTTCAAAATCAGAATTTGAAGCTCCAAAATTGACTACTGAAAACACGAAATTGGACTGGGGGAGTAAATTAAAAATATTAAAAAATAAAATCAAAGGATTGAGCCCCTATCCAGGAGCATGGTCGCTTTTTGAAAATAATGGAATTCAAGGAAGGTTAAAGATTTTGAAAGCAGAAGTGATATATAAAAAACATTCACATCCTTTAAATAAAATATTAATAAAAGGGGATGAAATCTATATCACAAATGAAGAGGGATATCTAAATTGTATTGAAATTCAACTTCCAAACAAGAGGCGAATGTCCGCAGAAACATTACTAAATGGTTATAAATTTGCTGCAAATGCTCGAGTTTTGTGAAAATAAGTTCATGATTATCAACAAAACCCCTTACTTATTAACAAAACTGTTGATTTTCCTAGGTTTTTTAAGGCTCAAAGGAAAATCCATATAAATTTGTTGTATAACCTTTAATACAAATATTATGAATAAAACAGAATTAATAGATGCAATGGCAGCTGATGCTGGCATTTCAAAAGCAGCAGGAAAAAAAGCTCTTGAGTCTTTTTTGGGCAGTGTATCAGGTACACTTAAAAAAGGTGGACGTGTTTCTCTAGTTGGATTCGGATCTTGGTCAGTATCTAGAAGAGCAGCTCGTGATGGAAGAAATCCACAAACTGGCGCTACAATTAAAATTGCTGCCAAAAATGTGGTCAAGTTTAAAGCAGGCGCTGAATTGTCAGGTTCGGTAAACTAGTTTTATAAAAGCATTTATATTAAAAGCTCCCTTGTGGAGCTTTTTTTATAAATTTAGTATATATGAATACTGGAAAATTACTTGTTGCTACTCCATCAATTATAGGTGATTTTAACTTTCATCGCTCGGTTGTTTTATTAACTAATTATAAAAAATCAGGAAGCGTGGGGTTTATTCTTAATAAAAAATTAGAATATTCACTGGATGAAGTTATGGAGGGAATTAATGCTAAATTTCCTCTTTATTATGGTGGGCCCGTAGAACAAGACAACTTATTTTATATTCACACATTAGGAGATAAAATTTCCAATTCTATTCAGATATCAAAAGCATTGTTTTGGAATGGAGATTTTAAATCTGTGAATTATTTATTAAAAACCGGTAAACTCAATGAGGGAAATATTCGCTTTTTCCTTGGGTATAGTGGATGGACTGAGGGACAGCTAGAAGAAGAGATTGAAAAAAAATCTTGGGAACCTTTTGAAATAAAATCAGGATTGGAATTGATAAAAATGTCAACTAACGAAATTTGGAGAGAATGTATGGCTGCTTTGGGAGGGGACTATTTGCTTTGGTCGAATACCCCAGAAAATCCAAGCGCTAACTAATTGAGGAAGTTATTGCTAAAAGCCTTAAATATCAACTCAGCTTTTTTTTGCGGATAACTTGTTTTACGATAGTTTGAGACACTTTGTACACCTTTTCTAATAGAAAGAATCATTACTTCTTCTGACTTTTGAAGTTCGAAGGGATTTAAATCGTTTTCAAGAAGAGAATAATTTATATGTTTTTTTCGAACCCATTTATTAAATGCAGCACGAAGAGTAAAATCTTGGCAGCCTGACTGCAGACTAGGAGTTAATAATTGATTTCCTTGAAGTAAATATAAAGTCCCAATCAAACTTTCCACAAGATTTTTTTGTTCATTTAATAATATGATATCCTCAAGCCCATTTTCTTCTGCATAGCGTCCGGATATAATTCTGATCCCCCTGTTAGTAGATGATAAGTTCGATAAATTTCCTGAAGCAATTAGAGCTTCTTTGTATAGGTCTATTGAGTAGGGCGTAGAACTATATCTCAATGGTTCAGCAGTACTTGAACTAATAATAAATTGAGTTTCTCCTTTACTTCTAAAAAACTGAAGATTAAAAATAGCGTTCCCTTGAACTTTCTTTTTAGCATTAATGAGTTTCTGGAGTTCTTCTTCGAAAAAACTTACAGTGTAATTCATAGGGATCCCAAAGCGATATCTTCTTAAAGTTGCAATTATTCTAAAATAATGTTCTTCTAAAAAGATCAACTTACTTTCATTCAATCGGATTTGTTCTTGAATTGAAAAAGCTGTATGTAAGCTATTAACTAGGGTCTCTTCAGCTTTTTTTAAGCTAGAAACTAGAACTCCATTACAATTCAACATAAAATGAGTTTAGCTCGATCCTAAGGTTTGCTTTAAAGTTGAAATTAGATTGTCCCAAAGCATTTTAGACTCCTCTAGTTCATCTTCTTCTGCAAAATCGGTAACGATTAATGAAACATCATTTGTTAAGTCATCTACCTGAATTTTAAACTCAAAGTAATAAGGATTGCCCTCCTCTTCATCGGTATTCCATTGATAACGAATGCGTTCGTTGTTTTTTTTCTGGATCACTTTTGCATATTCTTCTGTGTCGTCCCATATAAAAGTGAAACTTTCTCCTCTGGAATTTACATTATCAGCAAACCATTCACCAAGGCCAGAAGGCGTTGATAGATATTGAAATAACATTTGTTTTGAAGCATGAAAGTCATACTCTATTGAATAGCTTATCTTGTCACTCATTTTTAAAATTTCAAGTTCCCAATATATTGAAAAATCACTAACGAGGGTCTTTATTTTAAAATATTTTCAAAAGGTTGTTAGTAGTGGATTATGTTTTTATATTTGCCCCCCATAATGGCGAGGTAGCTCAGCCGGTTAGAGCGTCGGATTCATAACCCGGAGGTCGGGAGTTCAAGTCTCCCTCTCGCTACTCTTAAGGTCTTCAAACGAAGGCCTTTTTTTATTGGGGCTTAGCTAATGATACAGGAAAAATATTACTAACCCTCCTAAATAATCAATAATCATTTTTCATTGAAAAGTTTTTGAATGATAAGGCTTAGAATGATCGTAAGTATGGTTCCGATAAGGTTAAGCCATAAAAAACTAAAGAGATTCTTACTAAAAACAACAATAATAATAATTTCAGAAATCAGTGCCGCCCAGAATATGGCTTTACCTTTAACTTTTTTAATAAAAATTGCAACTAAAAAGATTCCAAGTATGGTTCCATAAAATACAGAACCGATAATATTGACCAATTGGATCAAGTTTTCAAAAAGGTTTCCAAAACTTGCAAAGAGGATTGCGACTAAACCCCAAGCAAGTGTAAAACCTTTTGAGGCTTTGACATAATGGGTTTCTGACTTTCCAACTATATTTCTTTGGTATAAATCTACGGTTGTAGTTGCTGACAATGCATTGAGTTCAGAAGCAGTTGAGCTCATTGCTGCTGAAAAAATCACAGCAATTAAAAGTCCAATGAGTCCTGAAGGCAAATAGCCTAAAATAAAAGATATAAGAACATAATCTTTATCGTTAGTTTCTTGCTTCGGATTTACTTTTTTAATAAGTTCTTTAGCATTTTTACGTTGGACTAAATCTCTTTTGTTTAATTGATTAATTTCTTCTTGAGAACTTCCTTTAAGTAGAGCTATTTTTATTTTATTTTGGGTGTTTATATTTTCTAACTCAAGGGCTTCAAATTTTTGACTCGAAGCTGATTTTTTAACAGCTGCTATTGCTTTAGGATTGAAGTTCAATGGTGCAGGTTCAAATTGATAAAAAACAAAAACCATAACACCAACAAGAAGAATAAAGAATTGCATGGGTACTTTAAGGACACCATTCATAATAAGTCCCATTTGGCTTTCTCTTAAAGATTTTCCCGAGAGGTATCGCTGTACTTGTGATTGATCTGTTCCAAAATAAGAGAGAGCTAAAAACAAACCGCCCGTCAAGCCACTCCAAAAGGTATAACGGCTTTTAGGATCTATACTAAAATCTAAAACTTCTAATTTCCCTGCTCTACCTGCAATTTTAAGTGCATCCGTAAATGAAATACTTTCCGGAAAGCTTTTTAATATAAATCCAAAAGCTATAAACATTCCTAGAAATATGATAAACATTTGTTGCTTTTGAGTTACATTTACAGCCTTTGTACCTCCAATTAAGGTGTATGTTATAACTAAAGTTCCCACCAAAAGCACCATTAACTTTAAATTCCATCCTAATACAACGCTTAATATAATTGCCGGAGCATATATAGTTATCCCTGCGGCTAGACCTCTTTGAATTAAAAATAAGATAGCGGTTAAGGTGCGTACCCTTATGTCAAAACGACTTTCTAAAAATTCATAAGCTGTATATACCTTTAATCTATGGTATACTGGAATAAAGAACAAACAAATAACTAACATTGCAAATGGTAAGCCAAAATAAAATTGAACAAAGCCCATTCCGTCATGATAAGCTTGACCGGGTGTAGATAGAAATGTAATAGCACTTGCTTGAGTCGCCATAACCGAGACTCCAACAGTCCACCATCGAGACTTATTTCCACCCTTTATATATTCTTGGATATTATTATGACTGTTGTTTTTCCAAACACCGTAAGTAACGATAAAGGCCAATGTAATAACGAGTATGATCCAATCAATTATTTCCATTATTTGAAAAAGGTCATAAATAGATAAAATGCAACCCAGTAAATCAAATTGGTGCCAATTAGAATTATGTAGCTAGAGCGTTTCACTGACCGTAGGAAATTAGATTAATAAATAAACGATAAGCACCTGGAACTCCAGCAGGGAGTTCACGAAAGAAACTTAAACCAGTAAAAATAATTTTCCCTTTTCCAAAATCAGCAACAAGAAGGCTTCCCTTTTTTGGTTTTTCTCCTTTATCATTCATCGATAATAAAGGTTGATAACGATCATCCCAATCTTTTGCAAAGTAAAGCCCTCGTTCTTGTACCCAACCTTTAAAATCTTCTTGCGTAATCTTATTTGGCTCATTTAGAATGGGGTGGTCTTTTTTTAAAAAATCAACATTAGCACTTTCGTCTGTAACACGATCTCGAGAAAGTTTTAGCAAGTAAGGAGATGTTATTGATGAGTCAAATCCTCGGCTAGTATTGTACTGAATTATTAAGGTTCCTCCTTGTTGAACATAGTCCCAAAGAATTTGATTTTTATAAGCCAATTTTTTATGTACATTAAAAGCCCGAATCCCTATTATTAATGAAGGAAAAGGTAAAAGATTTTCCAAACGTAGTTCATCAATTTCAAATTCAGCAACAGTAATACCAATATTTCGAAGACTTTCAGCAACTTTATCTCCTGCTCCATTGAGATATCCAACCTTTCTCACTTTGGATTTTAAATCAATTTTTGATGCAATAGTTTTATTTGGACTTAACATATATTGTTTGGAAATATGAGGGTATTCAATTTCTTCCAGGGTCATATTATAGTCTCGATTTCCATCGTTAACTATTGCTGAAAAGATTCCCGTATTACTTCCCTTTGGAGGAGTAACATTAAAAATGAATTCTTTAGTAGCTCCAGCACGTTCAATTAGAACATCTTGTTGTTTTGGAAAAACATTCCAATTTTTGGGAATTTTAAGAGCAACAGATCCTTTAAAATTTGAAACATGAGCTCGGACTTGAAGAGATATTTTTCTAACTTTTTCGTTTTGAAACAGAATAACCTTATCTTTTAACTGAGTTGTAGTTTGAGGTAAAATTTGAAAATTTCTAAACACCTCACCTTCTACTCGGTCTGTAGCCCTGTATTTAAGAGGTGCTTGAATTGAAATACGAGTTTTATTAATCAAAATCTGGAAACGTACCTTTATTGGGTTTGGTGTTTCTGCCATGCCTTTGAGGGACTCGTTCTGAACGTAATAATTTCCTAAATCACCATTTTCTATAAGCCAGTAGGGAGTTGTGATTTTGTCTGGAATATGAAAATTTTGACGACCTTCCCAAGGTTGATTTTGAACAAGTGTTTTTGAAATATCAAGTTCAATTGCGCCATCAATTTTTTCAAGTTTTATTGAAATAGGGCTTGGATTCATTATTAGAAGTTGAGTAGGGAGAGAAGTATTTAAGACACCGGTCTCTTGAAAAGTGTTAAACTGCAATCTAAGGCCTAAGCAGTTTTGAATTAAATCACCTACCTCTTTTAACTTAATTGCTTTCCAATGATTGTCATTCAGTTTAGAAATGTCCTGATATAGGCTGGCTAAAGAAGGAACACTCTCATAAGGTTTTTCTATATCAAAGTTATCAATCAGTTCATCCACTTTTTTTTGAATCTTATAAGATCCTTTAACACGTCCCCAAGTAATATCTATATTATCTAGTGGATTAGAATTTGAAGGTTTACTTCCGTTAATTAACTCTAAATATTCCGTTTGATTTCCTAAATTTGGAGAACTTCCAAAACCTTGAGATTTATGTTGACTTCTACTCTTTGCAGCAACTTCTTCATTAGTTCTTCCCAACAAAAAGTCCAAAGGATTGCTTTCCAAAGTAATCATTTTACTTTTATCAGCCTTTTCAAATTTAGCTCTTCCACCGTAAGCCCACCATGAAGTGTTGTAAAACTGACGCTTTGGTTGCCATAGACTTTCATTGTTTAATTGTTCTGGATAAGCTTTAGGATCATTGGCTAAATGAAAAGCTTTTTCACTAAGTATTGCTGAGCTTGTGTGATGACCATGGGTTCTTCCAGGAGTACGGTGATCAAAACGGTTAATAATTATGTCTGGTTTAAAAGCTCTAATACGATAAACTATTTGTGCTAAAACTTCTTCTTTATCCCATATAGATAAGGTTTCATTAGGATGTTTTGAATACCCAAAGTCATTTGCGGTGGTAAAAAATTGTTCTCCTCCATCAATCTTCCTCGCTTCTAGGAGTTCTTGAGTTCTAATTAAACCTAAACCTTCTCGTAGCTGTTTGCCAATTAGATTTTGTCCACCGTCACCTCTAGTTATTGATAGATAAGCAGTACGAGCATTATAGTGATTTGAAAAAAGAGAAATAAGACGAGTGTTTTCATCGTCGGGATGAGCAGCAACATATAAAACTGAGGATAGTGTATTAAGTTTTTTAAGTTGTTTAAAAATTTCTGCACCATTTTGACCAAAAAGAATTTGACCACAGAGCATTAAAATTATAAAACCAACTTTTTTCATTTTTTTAATTTAAACCCAAAGAATTCCTGTAAAGCTCATCACCGAGCTTATTTAATTTCCAGTAAGGGAGTTTAATTGTTTTGTTAATATGAGCAATGCTTTTTTGATCTTGACTACTTAAATCCTGTTCTACCCATCCATAAATTTTGAAAGGAGGATAAACACTAAATTTAATTGAAAGTTTACGAGATAGCTCTGGATAAGTCATATGATAAGTGTTTAAGCTATCATTTTTTTCTAATTCAGTTTCCACTTCATATAGTTTTATAGGTTTATGTTTTAATTGAATGTATTCCAAAGAAGGGAGTATTTTAAAATCACCTTCAGGAAGAAGATCAGGATATGTTCGAATCCAAGTCCAAATTTCTTCCTCCGTTAAAGCATCTTGAAATCTTAGGTTTTGATCAGCTTCTCCTTCGAAATAAGAATGACTATTCACCTCTAAACCACCTCTTCGATTTAATTGAAGATAAGCTTGTCCGCACCATTCTTGAATAGATGTTGTAGTTTTTACAAGCGGTTTGGTTTTTCCCAATTTAGAAAATACACTAGTCATTATCGAGTAGGGGTAAATTCCTGTTAAAAAGTTTTTAGTTCGGTTTAGTTTTAGTACTGTATTGGTGCTTTTAGATTTTTGATTCGCCTTTACTTGTAGATTAGGTAAAAAATCTTCGGTAACATATATTAAAACTCCACTACCTGCCCTTGGTGAGCCGTAACGATATTGTTTAATATTATATGTACTTATTTCTGCCATCCCATCGAACCAATAGTTTTTAAAAGCATTATTCAAATCTATAGACTTGGAACCTGAAAAGTCTTGTTTTGAAATGTTACAACTTGAGATGAAGAATAAAAAAATGAGAGATAACTTTTTCATTTGTTCAAGATATTGGGATTTTAGAAAACCGACTAATTTTTTGATATGATTTCTTCTATTTTTTTGAATACTTGAGCTACAGGGAGACCTATAATATTTGAATAGCTACCTTGAATTGAAAAAATATTTTGTAAACCAAATACATCTTGAATTCCATAACCACCGGCCTTATCAAGTGGTGATCGTGTTTTAACATAATTTTGAATTTCCAATTCAGTAAGATGGCCAAAAGTTACCTTAGAAACCTCATAAATAATTTCCAAGCTACTTTTTTGTAAAAACCCCACAGCCGTAATAACTTCATGAGTGCTATTTGAGAGAGAATTCAACATTATTTTGGCTTCTTTAATATTTTTTGGCTTGCCCAATGATTGATTCTTATGCCAGACAATTGTGTCAGCTGTAATAATTAACTGTTTATCTGATATTGTTTTTATAAAAGGTTTAGATTTTTGACGAACAATATGTTGGGCAATTTCTACACCATTAAGTTTTTCTGGGAAATCTTCAGCTACTGGTATTACTTTGACCGTAAAAGGTATTTGCATTTTATGAAAAAAATTCTGTCTTCTGGGAGAAGCGGAAGCTAAAATAATCTCAAATCCTTTTGTATCTAGCATTTAGTCTTTAATTAGCACCTATATCTAGACTCCATTTGTCTTGAACTCGCAAAACTTGTTCTATTATTTCTCGAACACATCCCTGTCCACCATTTTTATGTGATACATATTTTACAATAGCTTTGACGTCAGATACAGCATCTGCAGGACAGCAGCTTAAACCTACTTTCTCCATAACTGGAATGTCTGGAATGTCATCTCCCATGTACAAAATTTCATCAGGATTTAAATCATAATTATCCATTAAATCATAAAATGAGTCAAGTTTGTGATGTGCCCCAAGATAAATATCATGAATACCGAATGCTTTAAAACGATTTCTAATACCTTCGTTATTACCTCCAGAAATAATTACAATTTTATATCCTTTTAGTATGGCACATTTAATCGCATATCCATCTTTTGTATCTAAAGCTCGGTACAATTCTCCTTCGGTGGTTAAAAGAACTTTTCCATCTGTCAAAACTCCGTCTATATCAAAAATAAATGTCTTAATCTGAGGCAAAATAGTTTTATAATTTTTATTTTTCATCTTTAGTTTGAATTGCTGAAGTGAATAATTTATAAATTGATTTGAGATAAGGTCTCTCAATTAATTTTAGGTGTTTTTTTATTGTATTTTCATCTCTTCGAATAGCTGGGCCTGTCTGAGCATTTTGAGGACTAAGTGTTTCAATTTTCTCGAATGTTTCTTGAATAATGGGCTTCAAAAGATTAAATGATAAATCATTTTTTTTACAAATTTCAGCAGCTTCTACGAAAAGATGATTAGTAAAATTATTAACCAATACTGCTGCAAGATGCAGTTTTTGTCTTTGTTGCGAGTTTATTTCAAAAACTGAAGCTTTAATGATTTTTGCAAGTCTTTTTAGTAAATTAATATCAGTTAAAATCTTACTTTCTATACCAACAGAAATTTTCGAAAAATCAACATCTTTATTTTCACTAAAACTTTGCAATGGATAAAATACACCTGCTCGTTTTTGTGTTATAGTATTTAAAGATTTACTACCAGCAGTGTGAACAACAAAAGCATCTTTTGGAAGAGACCCTGAAATTGTTCCGATAGAATCATCTGAAACAGCTAAAAGATAAAGGTCTATATTATCAAGATTACTCGCTTTTTTAACTATCGAAACTCCTTCCGAGGTCTCATTTTTCTTAGCGGATCTATTTACCCATTGAATTATCTTGACAGCTTTATTTGAAATAATTGACTTATAAAGTTGATTGCCAAGTTTCCCTGCTCCAATCAGAATAATTTTCATACTCAACGAAAATACAAAACCTTATGGAGATGATGTAGATTTTATTTATTGGATATGATTCTAAAAAGTCAATATTTTTAATGAATTTAAATTTTAAAAATTCATAAAACAATTTAAAATGCTTGATGTTAAATACTCAATTTAATATTCTTTCTTCATATATATTTATTTAACGCTTAAAGGGTTATTAAATTTTCTATACAAGACTTATATTTGCAATTGAATGATGATATAATTGATGAAGGACAGGTTTTTAAATATTTTATTTTCCACAAGACTTACGGCATTGCTTTTTATTCTTTATCCAACGGCTATGGCTTTTGGAACTTTTATAGAGAGTTGGTATAGTACAGATACTGCTAAAATCTGGATTTACAATGCCCGGTGGTTTGAATTGATTATGTTATTTATGGCAGTCAATTTCATAGGTAATATTTTTAAATATCGTTTATATAAAAAAGATAAATGGGCAGTTCTATTGCTACATCTATCTTTTCTTCTAATTCTAGCAGGGGCTTTTATAACTCGTTATATTGGTTTCGAAGGAGTTATGCCTATTCGAGAAGGGATGACTGAAAATAAAATACTTTCGGATAAAACATATTTGACTGTCTACGTTAGTGGTGATATTGAAGGCCAACCAAAGAGAAAAAAACTTGAAGGCGATATTTTATTTTCAGAGCACGTCGATAATAACTTCTCATGGAATTACGATTTTAATGGGCAAGATTTCAATATTTCTTATGTGGATTTTATGGAAAATGTTACACAGGGATTGGTTCTAGACGATAAAGGTGAAAGATATCTTAAAATAGTTGAAGCTAGCGATGGAAATAGACACGATCATTACTTAAAAGAAGGTGAAATTGCTAGTGTACATAATATTTTATTCACACTTAATCGTCCTCAAAGCGGAGCTATAAATATTAATTTAAAAGATGGCTTGTATACAATAAATTCTCCTTTTTCTGGACAATTTATGCGCATGGCAGATCAATTTCAAGGGAGTATAGAGGCAGATAAAGAAAGCCCCTTACAATTAAGATCACTCTACACTTTACCAAATTTTCAATTTGTTATACCTGAACCAGCATTACGGGGGAAATTTGACATTGTCAAGGCAGATTCTCAGGGTGAATCAATACAAAATGCACTTCGACTGGAGGTCCAATCTCAGGGAGAAAGCAAGGTCGTTACACTCCTTGGTGGAAAGGGGGTCATTAATGATCCTAAAAATATAAATCTCGCTGGCCTAGACTTTTTTTTACAATTTGGATCTAAAGCATTAGAGTTACCTTTTTCAATCAAATTAAATGATTTTATAGCTGAAAAATATCCTGGAACGGAAAAAAGTTATTCTTCTTTTATGAGCAAGGTTAGTGTTGAAGATGATGAATCATTTGACTATGATATTTATATGAATCATGTTTTAGATCATAAAGGATATCGATTTTTTCAGGCTTCTTTCAATCCTGATGAAAAAGGAACTATTCTTTCTGTTAATCATGACTGGTGGGGAACCTACATTACTTATGTTGGGTATATTTTACTCTATTTAAGTATGATAGGGATCTTTTTTATAGGTAAAACTCGATTTAAGGAGATGTCAAAAGCACTAGATAAAATCAATCAAAAAAAGAAAGCATTAATAATTATTTTGTTCCTTTTTGTTTCAGAAATATTTAACCTTTCTGCTCAAACACCTATTCATCAGCAAAGAGGGGCAATTGATTTTGATTCCATTATCCAGGCAGATGCTTTTTCTAAAAAACACGCTAAAAAATTTGGAGAATTAATAATTCAGGACTCTGGAGGGCGAATGAAACCAGCAAATACTTTCTCCTCTGAACTTTTACGAAAAGTCAGTAAAAATGACACATATAAAGGGCTAAATTCTGATCAGGTATTATTATCAATTATGAATAATCCTGCGGTTTGGTACAATTTACCTTTAATTTATTTAAAGCGAGGCAACGACAGCATCCGAAAACTAACTGGGATCAAATTAAAAGAGTCAATCTTCAGAAAAAAGGCAGAATATGCGCCATTGATATCTTTTTTTGATAAGCAAGGCAACTACAAATTAGCCACACCACTTGAAGAAGCTTATCGAGCTGCCTTGCCTAATCAATTCCAAAAAGACTTTATTGAATTGGATCGCCGTGTTAACCTCCTTTACTCAGCCTTGGAAGGTAAAGTAATGCGCATATTTCCTATTCCTAATGATAAAAACAATAAATGGGTATCTTTTCCAGAATTAACAGAAGCGAACTTTACGGGAAAAGATTCACTTTATGTTCGTAATATTTTACCATTATATTTTCAATCTCTTAGATTAGCTCAAAATGATAATGATTACGAACAGGCTGACAATTTGCTTGAAAGTATTTATGGTTTTCAAAAGAAGTTTGGAAGCGAAGTGCTTCCATCAAAGGATACCATTAAGGCTGAAATTGCATATAACAAATATGACATTTTTAAAAAACTTTATAGTTGGTATATTTATGCGGGCACCTTATTCTTTATTATTTTAATTATTCAGATATTTAAACCCAATCGATATATTGTTTTTTTAGTAAAAGCCTTTAAGAGTGTTTTAATAGTTTTATTTCTCCTGCATACTATAGGACTTATTGCTCGGTGGTATATTTCTGGTCATGCGCCATGGAGTGACGCGTATGAGTCTATGATATATGTAGCTTGGGCTACACAATTTTTTGGCTTGTCTTTTGGGCGAAAATCTGATATAACCATGGCTTCCACTGCATTTGTGACAGGGATGATTCTAATGATTGCACATTGGAATTGGATGGATCCTGCTATAGCTAATCTAGTTCCAGTATTAGACAGTTATTGGTTGATGATTCATGTTGCAGTAATAGTTGGAAGTTATGGCCCTTTTGCCTTGGGTATGATAGTTGGTGGTGTTTCTTTGCTGTTGATGTTAATGGCATCAAGTAAAAATAAAAAGAAAATAAAGCTCCAGATTAAAGAGCTTACAATTATTAACGAGCTCTCCCTAACGGTAGGTTTAATAATGCTTACAATTGGTAATTTCTTGGGTGGTATGTGGGCTAATGAGAGTTGGGGCCGATATTGGGGTTGGGATCCAAAGGAGACTTGGGCTTTAATTAGCATTATGGTCTATGCATTTGTTATCCATATGAGGTTGATTCCTGGTCTCCGCGGTGCTTGGATTTTTAATCTTATGAGTATTGTTGCTTTTGCTAGTATTATGATGACATATTTTGGAGTAAATTTTTATTTGGTTGGTCTGCATTCATATGCTAGTGGAGATAAAATCATTACACCAAACTTTGTATATTATTCTATCTTAGTAGTTGGGCTTTTAGGAACAGCCTCTTATTTTAAATCTAGAAGAATTTATTGAAATGTGTTTAATAAGTTATGTTTTACAAAACTTGAACATAAAAAATCTAAGGAATTTATGAATAGTGTCGAGGATAAAAAAACTAAAATAAGTTGGTTGATTCATTCAATTACTGGTTTACTACTTTTAGGATTAGGACTTTCTCTTCTTGGGGAGGCTATTATATTTAAAATGGAAAAGGATATTAAATGGTTTTATTGGGGAACACTTTCCTTAGTTGTATTTAATAGTGGAATTTGTTTTGTTGCCGAAGCAATAATTATAAAAATTAAAATGCAGCGATAAATTCGTCCTCATCACATCCTTTTAAAATCTCCTCAAAAGATTTTTGAGTTATTGCTTCAGCTTGACTAGATTCAAAACCTAAACCTATTACAAGTCGATACATTAGTTGTTTTTCTGCTTCATCGGCAATATGATCCGCAAATACCATTCTTGCAAGGTCATATAAACGCTCCAAACGAATTTGTTTTGTTGCTGGAGGATTAACCGGGTAATCATTTATGTTTTCAATAATAGAAGCTACTTCAGCATCTTCTATTTCTAAGTTAATTGCAGTTCGATTAATAAAAGCTTGTTCTTCATCAGATATATTGCCATCAGCGAGTGCTATTCGGACAATAGCAGCGAAATGATCTCTATTCCTAAATTTAAACTTAGATGTATATAAGGTTGAAAATGACATAAATTAATTTTTTGCTAAATATAAAAATTGAATTGTTATAGAGTTTTCTTTTTTGATATTTTTTTTAAAATCAGTTTGCTTTAGTCATGTTAGCTATATACTGGTAGTGGTTCTTTTCAACCATGCTGCCTCTTTTTGAACTTTTCTTAGATAAATTATATATTTTATTTTGAACAGAAGCAATTGTTGTTTTTAGTATTGGATTTAATTTTTTTTCGTCAACTAGTTTTTTTATCAATTCAGAAAAACGAATTTGTAATGCCATCTCAGATTCATCAAGAGTATCAATATTTTTAAAATAACTATGAAATAAATGATCTATTAATATTTCTGGACTTAATCCATTACCAATTAGTGTTTTTTTAGTTGACAGCATACGATTCAGTCTCTGTACACTTAATATTTGATGTAATGCTGTGAATTGCAAGTTTTGCATAGTTTTCAATCCTCCTTCAGGTTTAATCTTAGAGATTAAATCCGGACCGATAAGCCACGATTGTGTTTGCCACAGATTATTATCTAAAAAATTTAAAGCCTTTTTTTGTATATTAATATCAATATTTTGATAGGGTATATTGTCCTGCCCCTTAACCATAATGGTTTCATTAATCCCACCTATCAATTTAATTACATGATAAATATACCGTCTGTATACTCCAATCATCTCATTGTAAAGTTCATTTAGATTTTCAAAGGATTCACCTTTTTTTGTCGTCCATTTATCAAGATTCTTTGCAACTATTTTTAAATTTTTTAAACCATAACCACTTGCTTTGATAGGATCATCTCCTATATTTTCTGTTTGTGTATTAGGGTCATTTCCTCCTGATCCATACATGTATTTGGGATCCATGCTTTTTTCGCTTATAAATCTTTTTAAAAAAACTTTTTCCGTTTCTAAAGTTTCCTTATCAATATATCTATAACCCCATTCAATTGCATATTCATCATAAGGACCTAATTGTCGGATGAAATTTATATTTAGATCTCCTGGTTGTGCAACATAATTATATCTGGCATAATCCATAATCGTAGTAGCAATTCCGTTCTTCTGTGTGAATGAACCTGAACGTAATGAATCAACTGGATATGCTGAGCTTGCTTTCATATTGTGTGGAAGTCCTAGCGCATGGCCTACTTCATGTGAAATTACTCTTTGCATCATTTTTCCAATTTCTTCTTCAGGAATATCTAAACCTCTCGCTTTAATATTAGAAGCACCAGTTTCAAGTAAATATCGATTACGATATGACCTTAAATGATTATGATACCAAATGATATCACTTTCTATAATTTCTCCAGTTCGTGGATCTGAAACACGGGGTCCAGTTGCATTTCTGGTAGTTGACGCGACATAGCGTATAGAAGAATAGCGAACATCCTCCAAACTAAATTCAGGATCCTCTTCTTCGGAAGGTGGATCTTTTGCAATAATAGCATTTTTAAACCCAGCTTTTTCAAATACTTTAGACCAGTCTTCAATTCCTCTTTTAATATAACTTCTCCATTTATCTGGAGTTGCTGGGTCCAAAAAATAGACTATTGGTTTGATTGGTTCTACAAGTCTTCCCTGTGCATAAGCAACTTTGTCTTTAGGTTCAAGCCGCCAACGTTGTATAATACGAATTTCATCAGATTTTAATTCCTCAGAACTGTAATTATATTTTTTTAAATTAAACCATCCAATTCTTGGATCTAAATAACGCACAGGCATTAGATCTTCAGGTAATAAAATAATAGAATGATTTATTTGAAAGCTTACTGTTTTAGTTAGATTTCCCTTTGGCGCTTTACTCGACCTGTATGTTAATGTGTGTCGGATCTCAATATTTTTTTGAAAGCTTTTGATATTATCAATAAAACTTCTTTTAGCATCTACACCTCCAATTCCAAATTGCTTTTTTTGGGTACTACTTAAAATATTAAAACCAGGAGAATCGTTATTAAAATACTTACCTACATCAATTAAAAAACTTTCTTTTTCGTTGTTTTTTATAGAAAATGCTGCTAAAATAGGAGGGAAGTTATTCTGAGCTACACTTTTAGCTATAGGATCTTTTATATCAGCGATATTCACATAACTTTTTTGAACAATGATTAGCTGGTTGTCTTTTTTAATAAAGTTTATAAGCTGTTCACTAGTTTTAGATCCTGCATTTTGATAAGCTTGGAAATTAGCTGGGAATTGTACAAATCGAGTAACCATTAGAAAATCTTTACCCAATATTTCTTTATCAATTTCAAAAAATATCTTGTTTCCTTTGGTATATGAAGTAATTATTCCTTTTTGTTTTACTAATCCCTTTGTTAAGGAATCGATGGATTTTCTTTCATCATCTTTGTTATTAATATCTTGAGCGAATGCTATGCTGCATGACAATAAAAGGAATTTTAAAAATAAGATTCGAATTTTCATTATTTTTTTATTACAATATCTAAAAAATCAAGGAATTCAATTGTTAAAGCACAAATAAATAGTAATTTGGATAGTCTAAAACAAATTATTTATGAAATTTTTACTCAGTCCACTACTGATAATACTTCTATTGTCTCCAATCCATTCTTTGGACGCACAAAAACGAAAAAAAAATAAAATTAATTATACACCTAAAACAGTTTCCTTAGATGCCTTTCAGTTAAGGAATGTTGGTCCTGCTTTTTTGTCAGGAAGAATTGCTGATATAAAATTTCATCCAACAAGTGAGAGTATATGGTACGTTGCTACTGGGTCATCTGGAGTATGGAAAACTGTAAATGCGGGTACCACCTGGACACCAATTTTTGATGATGAATCTTCTTATTCTACTGGCTGCATTACTTTAGATCCTTCTAACCCTGAAGTTGTTTGGGTTGGAACTGGTGAAAATGTTGGTGGAAGACATGTAGCTTTTGGCGATGGAGTTTATAGAAGTAATAATGGAGGAAAAACATGGAAAAACATGGGCTTAAAAAAGTCAGAACACATATCTGAAATTATAGTACATCCTGATAATTCAAATGTAATATGGGTGGCTGCTCAAGGCCCTCTTTGGACTAAAGGAGGAGAACGAGGTCTTTATAAAACAATTGATGGAGGCTCTATTTGGAAAAAAGTTTTAGGTAATAACCAATGGACAGGTGTTACGGATATCATGATCGATCCTCGAAATCCAAAAATCTTGTATGCAGCTACATGGGATAGACACAGGACTGTAGCAGCGTTAATGGGAGGTGGTCCTGGGACAGCGATTTATCGTTCTAATGATGGTGGTGATAGCTGGAAAATATTAAAAGTTGGCCTTCCTAATAATCCTGACTCTAATAACGACGGAGTTATAGATGATGACGATTCACCAAGAAGGAATATGGGTAAGATAGGATTAGCAATCTCTCCGCAAAATCCAGATGTAGTTTATGCAGCTATTGAATTAGATCGTAAATCTGGAGCTGTTTATCGTTCTGAAGACCAAGGTGAATCTTGGGAAAAAATGTCAAACACTGTTTCTGGAGGAACAGGCCCTCACTATTATCAAGAGTTATATGCAAGTCCTCATCAATTTGATCGCTTATATTTGATGAATGTCAGAGTGCTTACCTCTGAAGATGGAGGCAAAACATTTGTTCAACTTGACGAACGAGATAAGCATTCTGATAATCATGCTATAGTATTTAAGAAAAATGATCCAGATTATATAATGTTAGGAACTGATGCAGGAATTTATGAATCTTTTGACCTTGCTGAAACTTGGCGATATTTAAAAAATCTTCCTTTGACCCAATTTTACAAAGTAGCAGTAAATAATGCTGAGCCATTCTATCATATTTTTGGAGGGACACAGGACAATGGTTCTGCTGGAGGCCCTTCAGCAACCGATGAGCGAGAGGGAATCGCTAATAAGCATTGGTATAAAACTCTAGGCGCAGACGGTCACCAATCTGCAACTGACCCAGTATATAACGACATTATTTACGGTGAATATCAACAAGGTGTTTTATTTCGTGTGGATTTAACCAGCGGTGAAAAAGTTTCTATTCAGCCAAAAGCTAGAGAAGGTGAACCCCACGAGCGTTTTAATTGGGATGCGCCTATTTTAGTAAGCCCACATAACCCTAAAAGACTTTATTTTGCCTCTTATCGTGTATGGAAATCTGAAAGTAGGGGTGACGACTGGGAACCAGTTTCTGGTGATCTGACAAGAAATGAAGACAGGCTAACATTACCAATTATGGGCAGAAAACAAAGCTGGGATAATGCTTGGGATGTTGGGGCTATGTCAAATTATAACACAATTACATCTCTTGCTGAATCTCCTATACAAGAGGGTTTACTTTATGCGGGTACAGATGACGGATTTATTCAAGTTTCCGAAAATGGTGGTGATTCTTGGAGAAAAATTCCAGTAACTAATCTTGGACTTGCGCCAAGAAGTTTTATAAATGATATTAAAGCAGACCTATTTGATGCTAATACAGTTTATGTTGCAATAGATAACCATAAGGAAGGTGATTTTAGCCCATATTTATTTAAAAGTGTTGACAAAGGTGTCACATGGAAATCAATCAGTAGCAACATACCAGATAGAACTCTAATTTGGAGAATGGTTCAAGATCCAGTTAAAAAGGATTTATTTTTTGCTGCTACAGAATTTGGAATTTACACCTCTTTAAATGGTGGAAAATCTTGGCAAATTATTGAAGGAGCGCCGACTATATCTTTCCGAGATCTAACTATTCAAAAACGCGAAAATGATTTGGTTGCAGCCTCATTTGGCCGAGGATTTTTTGTTCTTGATGATTACAGCGCATTGAGAGAATTTACGGAAGATAATCTTAGCCAAAAAGGTAAACTTTTTACTCCTCGAGAAGCTAAGTGGTTTGTTCCAAGAAGTAATATTGGAAATACAGGTGCAGATTATTATTTCGCTGACAATCCGAAATATGGAGCAGTCTTTACTTACCATTTAGCAGATGACTATAAAACTGCTAAGGATATAAGAAGAGATAAAGAGGCAGAGCTAAATAAACGAAATGCTAATATTCCCTTTCCTGGTTGGGAAAAACTTGATAAGGAACGTGAAGAAGAACCTGCTAGCGTTGTGCTAACTATTCAAGATAACCAAGGAAACGTTATTAATAAGATTAGTAAAAGAGCAAGCGATGGAAGCCATCGAATTGTGTGGGATTTCTCACATTTTAACCCTTATCCGGTTACTTCAGAATCTTCTACCTACAACCGTAGTGGCGCTCTTGCAAAACCAGGTATTTACAAAGCCTCATTATCTCTAGCGCAAAATGGAGAGGTTACTCCACTTGACGGTCCAGTTTCTTTTGAGGTTAAGGCAATTCATGAAGGTGTTTTAAAAGGAATTAGTTATCAAGAATACAATGCTTATTTAAATGAAGTATCAGAATTATATAATGGTATAAGTGCAGTTGAAGATGTATTATCTGAAAGTGATAAAATGCAAAAAGCAATGGCAAATGCTTTGAAAAAGGCAAAAATACTTCCCGGTTCTATAGAACCAAAAATTGCTAAATTAAAATTAGATTTAATACGAATTAAAAATAGCATTTCTGGAAGCCCTTCTAGAAGTGAGGTTGGTGAAAAAAATCCTGCAGGGATAGATAACTATTTGTATAATGCAACTTTAGGACTGAGAGATTCATATGGTCCGACACCACTTCATATGAAGAGCCTAGAAATTGCAAAAAAATTGTTAGCTGACCTTAGAAAAAAAGTCACATCAATTAGTAAGATTCAAATTCCTGAAATTGAGAAAGCTCTAAAAGCAGCAGGAGCACCTTATATTTTTGGTCAAGGTATTGATTAAAAATTCATTGCATTGGAACATTAAAAAAGGTCACTAAAAGTGGCCTTTTTTTATAAATTTTCCGATGAAATATTAGGGCTAAACTCAAAACATTCCAAAGAAAAATATTTAGTTGAAGCTAAAAGATGGTCAAATATATCAGAGGTTATATGCTCATAGTTTTTCCATTCTTTGTCCTTGCTAAAAACATAAACTTCTAAAGGTATACCCTGGGCGGAAGGTGCTAGTTGTCTACACATTATTGTCATTTTTGTGTTTACTTCCGGATGGCTCTCTAAATAAGCTTCTGTATAATTACGAAACAAGCCTAAGTTTGTAAGATTTCTTCCGTTTATTAATAAACTCTTATTTGCCTTTTGTTCAATATTTACAGCCTCAATTTCAGCACTTTTTTTTCTAAGAAAATCAGTTAAAAGCTCAATTTCTTCTAATTTTTTAATTTCTATGCTTTCCAAAAATCGAATGCTACTAACTTTTATAAGTAGTGAGCGTTTTATTCTTCTTCCAGAGGATTCACTCATGCCTCTCCAGTTAATAAAAGAATCTGAAATTAATTTATAAGTAGGAATGGATGTAATGGTTTTGTCAAAGTTTTGAACTTGGACAGTTGAGAGGCTAATAGAAATAACATCTCCGTCAGCATTATTATTTGGCATACTAATCCAGTCTCCAATACGAACAGTATCGTTAACAGCAATCTGTACGCTCGCTACAAATCCAAGAATAGTATCCTTAAATACAAAAAGTAGAACTGCAGATAAAGCTCCTAACGCAGTAACAAAACTCCAAACATTTTTCCCTGTTAAGATTGAAAGAATTAGAATACCTCCCATAAACCAGAGAAAAATCATTACAACTTGAACATAACTATCCAACGGCTTATCTCGAAGAGCGGGGATGGTTTTTAAATAATCTATTAGACTTTTTAGTACTGCTCGAACAATACTTAGAAATACAATTACAGTGATTGCCTCTATAATATTTTTTGCACCAATATACATGGCTTCGTACTTGGATTCAAAAAGATTAGGAATATAGGTGAAAATAAAAAACAGAAGCGGGATGTAAGATAATAGACCAGGCACCTTATTTTTAAGAAGCGAGTCGTCAAATGAAGATTTAGTCCTTTTAGCAATTCGATTAAATATTCCAATAACAATCTTTCTGGAAACCCAAAATATAACCCTCCCAACCAAAAGAATTAAAAAAAACAACAGTACTATGGCAATGTTTTCTGCCCAAAAGGTTGAGATACCGTTTTCTTCTAATACATGAATTAAATAGCTACTTAGTTTCAAAGAATTCATAAATAACGTTTTTGTAAAAGTAAGCTTTTAGTTTTCAATGGTTTTAACAGTTAAAGCGTATTTCGCAATTGCAATTGTTAGGGCTTTATAATCATCAATGTTAGTCAAAGGATTCATCATTACTGTTCTTAGGTAACGTTTTTTATTGATAAGACAGGATGTAATATAAAACTCCCCAGAGTTTATCAATTCATAGCGTAATGCTAGTTGTTGCTGATCTTCATAAATTTCAGGCATGTATTGAAAGCACAAAATATTTGACTCTGGAGGATAAGGACAATAGAAGTCTTCGTGATTGTTGAGATAGTTGTATAAATTTTGAGTCTGTAGAAAACTATTTTCGATAAATTCAACTAGGGCTTGCTGTCCTTCAATAGCAAAACTCCAGAAGAGTTTGGTTCCAAGTGCAGATTTGGTGCATTCTATGGTAAAGGGCATAGAATCTATTCCAATCGCTTCATTTTCATGAAACACATAGCTTCCCTTTTGATGAAAACTATTCCACATTTGTTCTTGTCTCTTAAAGAGTACAGCAGTGCATAGAGCAGGTACACGTAACATTTTATGTGCATCCCAAATTACAGAGTCTGCTTCTTCAATTCCCTTAACTTTTTTTCGATGCTCTTTAGATAGTAAGGCAACAGCCCCGTGTGCTCCATCAACATGAAACCATAATCGATGTTTTTTACAGAAAGCCGCCATTTCTTCTAATGGATCAAAAAGCCCCGTAGAAGTAGCACATGCATTAGCAACTAAAGCCATGACACGTTTTCCTTTTTTTTTAATTTGAGTATAAACTTCTTCTAAAGTTGAAGTAATAACAACTTCATTTTCGTCTACTGGAATAGGTACAAAAGCTTTTTTGCCCATCCCCATTATTGAGAGTGCTCGTAATATAGAATAATGTGCAGTACTGGGTCCCATAACAACTAAATCTTCTGGAGTTCCATCCTCCCAAGCATTTGGAGCAATTGTTGCACGAGCCGAAGACAAGGCGGTCAGATTAGCAATAGAACCTCCATGGGTTAGTATTCCACTACCGTTTTGATTTAAACGACTAAAATCACAAAGATTTTTCCCTTTAAACCATCCAAGCTTCTTTAACATAAAGTTGATCATAAAACCTTCAAGTGTTGCACCTGCCGGTCCCATTTCATAAAGTGAACTAGGATTATTAATGGTTCCATTTATCCAATCAGGAATACCCGAAAGGTCGTGAGGTACAGCGACCTGGTGACCCATATATCTTGGATTTTTTAAATGGTTTGTATTTTCAAGATAATTAGATATGAAATTATTAATTTGTTGGGCGCTTTGAAAGCCGTCCTCAAAAAGAGATTCTACTTGTAGTACCTTCGATATTTCTTCTGGTGATTTTTGTTTTAATACCAATTCACCTTCAGATGTGCTTTTTTTGATGTAGCTTTCCAAGGCTTTTGCTACACTATTTTTGACATCGACAAAATCGAGTTGGATTTTATTTAATTTTTTTTTCTTGATGATTTCTTTTCTTCAAAATTAAACCAAATATCAATCATCATAAAATATTTATAAATCAATCTTTGACTAAGATGCTTTGAATTAGAATCCAAATTTTTCAGGAAGCCAAAGTGTGATTTGAGGAAAGTAAGTAATAAGGCCTAAAGCGATAATCATAGCTATAAATAATGGGAATAGAGGTTTAATCACTTTTTCAATACTAGTTTTAGCAACACTAACACCAACAAATAATACCGTTCCCACTGGAGGTGTACAAAGTCCAATACATAGGTTTACAACCATGATAATTCCAAACTGAATTGGATCGATTCCTATAGATTTTACTACAGGTAAAAATATTGGAGTAAAGATTAGTACTGCTGGTGTCATATCCATAAAAACTCCTACAAATAAAAGTATGAGATTGATCATTAAAAGAATAATAATTTTATTATCACTAATACCAAGTAAAAAATCACTAAGATTTTGAGGAATATTTTCATAAGACATAACCCACGACATGCTCATTGAGCAGGCGATTAATAACAAAACAATTGCACTAGTTTTTGATGAATCAAGAAAAATTTTTGATAAGTTTTTAAATTTAATTTGCTTATAAAGAATACCTAAAATAAGAGTGTATAAGACAGCAACTGCTGAAGCTTCTGTAGCAGTAAAGAATCCAGCCACAATCCCTCCAATTACAATAAAGAGCAAAAACAAACTGGGTAATGCAATTATGAAACTAGAAAACATTTCTTTAACACTACTACTTTGGGATATTGGATAGCCTTTTCGTTTTGCCCAAATTGACGCAACAAGCATAAGAAAAAAACAAGTAAGCATGCCAGGAACATATCCGGCAAGAAATAACGCAGCAATAGAAACTCCTCCACTAGCTAAAGAATAAACAATCAATATGTTACTTGGTGGAATTACTAAGCCCATAGTAGAAGAGGTTATATTCACAGCTGCTCCGTATTCCTTATCATAACCCTCTTTTTCCATCTCAGGACCTAAAATTCCACCTATAGCAGAAGCAGATGCCATAGCCGATCCAGCAATTGCTCCCATCATCATAGCTGAAATAATATTAATTAAAGCTAGTCCTCCGGGTAAGGTGCCTATTAGAGATTTAGCAAAACGTATCAAGCGCTCTGCAATTCCACCATGAGTCATAAGTTGACCTGAAAGAATAAAAAATGGAATTGCTAATAAAGTAAAACTGTCTAAACCTGTGGCCATTCTTTGAGCAATTGTAGTTACAGCTGCTAAACTTGGTAAATTAATCAATAGTGTCAAAAGGGATGAAATAGCAATACTCCAAGCTACAGGTGTACCGACACTTATTAATAAGAAAAAACTCATAACTAATATTAAAACTGTTAAAGCTTCCATAAATTAACTTTTCTCTTGGGTAATTTTATAAAAAATAATTAATAGACCACTAATAGGAATAATTGAGTAGACGAGGGCCAAAGGAATTTGGAGTGAAGGAGAATACTGTTCTAACTTTGAGGTAATATAAACTAAATGAATTCCCCCAATAAACATAACAAAAAGTGCAAAGCTCAATATAGAAAGTAGTACAAAACGATTCATGAATCTTTGAATGGATTCATTGAATTTTTGTGCGAAAAAATTAATTGTGACATGTTCGTTTTTTCCAGAAATGTACGCTGCTCCCAAAACACCTAACCAGATCATAAGGTAGCGTGCTAACTCATGGGTAAAAGAACTGGGGTTCGAGGTTAAAAAGCGAGTAAAAACTTGCCAAATAACATTTATCACCATTCCTCCAAGAATTAAAACTAAAAATCCCTCTACGATTTTATTAACCTTTACTCTAATCTTTTTCATCACGAATACGTTTTATAAGTTTAGCCATTTCCGGGTCTTTTTTAAATTCATTATTCATTTGTTGAGTAGCTTTTTGGAAGAGTTTTCTTTTAGGATAACTCACTTTAACTCCAGCTTCAATAATTGCTTGTAAGGATTCATTTTCAGACTTTGTCCATAGTTCACGTTGATAGGGAACTGAAACATCAAAGGCCTCTTGTAGCCATTTTTGTTCATATGGTTTCAAATTTTTCCACATATGGGTACTTACCAATAAAACATCAGGAATCATAGTATGTTCGTCAATAATATAGAATTTACAAACTTGATAATGTCCAGAGAGATAAAAACTAGGAGGGTTATTTTCTGCACCATCAACAACACCTTGTTCAAGAGCTGTGTATAGTTCACCCCATGAAATTGGTGTAGGGGAGGCCCCTAATTGACTAACCATATCAAATGCTGAAACACTTTCTTGAACCCTAATTTTTAAGCCTTTTAGGTCTTCAGGTTTTTCAACTGGACTGTCTTTGGTATAAAAACTTCGACTGCCGGAGTCATAAAATCCTATTCCTTTTAACCAATAATCATCTCCTTCTTTTAACAATTCCTTTCCGATTGGACCATCTAAAACTTTGAATAAGTGTTCTTTATCATCAAATAGAAAGGGAAGGCTAAAAATTTTTAGCTTGGGTGCAAAATTCTCCAATACAGCTCCTGATACTTTAGTCATATCTAAACTTCCAATTTGTAGGAGTTCCAAGCATTCACGTTCGCTTCCTAATTGCTGGTTTGGATAAATCTGCAAACGCATTTTACCATTTGAAATTTTTTTTAGATGCATATCAGCCTTTATCATGGCCTGGTGAACAGAATGACTTATATCTAGACCATGACCTAAGCGAATTAATTTTATGGAATACTCAGATTTACAACTTTGATTAAAAAAAAGCATTAGTAACACTACAGCAGAGAAAAAAAATGATTTGGGATTATTGATTTTCATTAAATTTTTGGTTCCCAGCCTTTGGCATACTCTCTCTTCCAATTCTGCATAATCTTTGTATTGTTGAGTATTTTTCCTGTTTGTTGATTAATTTTAAGAGTTTCGCCTGCATCTTGAGCCATATTAGCTAAATGACATAAAAAAGTGGATATACTAGCATCTTTTATCTCTGCTGTCAAAGGTTTTTCATGTCGTATGGCTTGAAAAAGATTTCCAATATGGTTAACATCCAGTCCGCCTTGGCCTCTAGTGTTGGTTGTTTTACTTATTACACCTTCTTTTTCGGATTTTATTAAGTTACCTTCTAAATCAAAATGTTTGTAGAAATTGCGGTCTAGTTGTATTGTTCCTTTACTACCATAGATAGTTACTCCTCGTCCAGGTCTTTTTGGTTGAATCAAACCTCTGCTATGCCCTGTCCAGGTAATAAATTTTCCTTCTGGATATTTGAATGTAACTTGCTGATTATCTACAAATTCCCAATCGTCTTGATAAGCATATTTACCTCCAAAGGAAGTAACACTTTCTGGTAAATTAACATCTAAAGCCCATCGACATATGTCAATCTCGTGAGTGCCATTGTTGTGAACTTCCCCCGTTCCCCACCTTCTGAACCAATGCCAATTATACGGGTGAAAGTTATCTTTATATTGAGTTCTAGGAGCTGGACCTTGCCATAAATCCCAATCTAAAGTTTTAGGAATTGGAGTAATTCTACCTATTCCTATTGATCCTCTATTATTTGAATAATAGGCTTCACCTTTATATACCTCTCCAATAATTCCATTTCTTATATCATTAATTGCATTAATGCTACTTACAGCTGAGCGTTGTTGGTTGCCCATTTGAATTTTTAGTCCATATTTATTTTGAGCAGTAACAAGCAATTCGTTTTCATGAGGATTATGACTACAGGGTTTCTCGACATAAACATGTTTCCCATTTTGCATGGCCATTATAGTCATCGGAGTATGCCAGTGTTCAGGAGTTGCAATAAAAATTACGTCAATATCTTTATTTTCTACAAGTTTCCTATAATCCTTTTCTATTTTAGCTATATAGCCTATATTTTCTTTACTCCATTTATTGTGCTCTTCTATTATCGTGTCATCTACATCACAGTTGAAGAGGATTTTAGCATTATCCTGAAGGTTTATTGCAGCTGCATGAGCTTTTCCTCTACTTCGCACACCTGCAATAGCACAATTTATTCGATCATTTGCACCCAATATGTTCTTACCAATTATAATATTAGGGCTCATTGAAGCCATTGCGGCAGCACTGAAAGCTGTTTTTTTAATAAAATCTCTTCTTGTATCATCCATTTTAAAATTCTCTAACTTTTATATTTTTAAATGAAACTTTATCACCATGATCTTGTAAAAGTATTACTCCTTCTGGCCATCTGCCAAAGTGTTCCCATATTTCATACTTACTTTTTTCTACAAGTGCTTCAAAAGTTTGACTAAAGCGATCAAATTCAACCACTTTAACATGATTTAACCAATGTTCCACCTTTCCGCCATTAACTATGATTCGAGCATTATTCCAATGGCCAACTCCCTTAAAGTTTTTACCCCTGGCCCCAGTAGTTTTGTTTTCTGCTCGAATTAGATCATAAAGTGAGCCTACTGATCGATTTCCATTTTTTCCTAATTTATAATCAGGATGTTTTTCATCATCGAGGATTTGAAATTCTAATCCTATAGAAGAACCCTTGTCTTTATTTAAGTCGGGTTTTACAAAATATTTAATTCCGCTGTTTGCACCAGTACTCAAGAGAAAATCAACACTTAATTCAAAGTTTCTGAATGATTCTATGGTTATAATATCACCACCATTTCTAGATTCTTTTCCATCTGAAGCTTCTACTGTTAGTATACCATCTTTTATTATCCATCCTTTTTCAGGAAAGATTGTTTTTTTTGCACTACGCCAACCTTTTGTTGTTTTTCCATCCCATAGCATTCTGAAACCAAGACGCTTTTCTTCCTGAGTTAAATTTCCGTCTATATAACTAATATGAGGAGCTTTATTTGAAGCAATCATTCGATTTTTTTCAAGGTCAGTAATTAAAATCCGGATGTTTTTCCAACGTACTTGTTTTCCTTCTTGTTCAGGTTTAGAAATTCCATGTACTTGAAATGCAATAAATCCCTCTTTGGTCATATCATCAAATAAATTAGCTGCTTCAACACAATTGACAAAAGTTTTTATTGAATTACCAATTGCCTCAATCCTATATTTATTCCAATTACCGTTTATAAAAGCCTTTTGTCCTATTTTATTGCGAGAAAGTGGGTAAAGCCAACCTCTTCGTCCTTCATCATATATTCCGCCCGCCCATCTTCTAGGGCTTGTTTCTATTTCACATTGGTATCCGTAAACCCTCCCATCCAAGTAGTTGTTGATACTTTGACTTCTAAATTGTACTCCTGAATTTAAATCATTATCAATCAAGACATCAAATTCAAGAATAAAATCAGAATATTTATTTTTTGTGGCCAAGAAACTATTTGGGGTGTTTAATTTAGATGTACCGATAAGAACACCATCTTTTAAAGTGAAATCGGCTTTACCATTTAATTGAACAAACTCACTGAGATTATTTTTATCAAGTAAATTTTTCCATTTCGTTTCTTGTCCTTTAATTTGGATAGAGGTAGATGCTAAAAATATAATTAAGAGTAGTATGTCTTTTTTAAAAAGATACAATTTGTAGGGATTTTGTAATATTATAAGTTATCCTAATATAGCAAAAGTTTTTGTTAAATTGCAGATGCCAAAATTTGTATATTTTAATTTAATTCTAAGTATGGCATCGCGAAGATCCTTTATTAAAAAAAGTGCCGTTGCTTTTAGTGCACCACTAATAACTCCCAAATCACATCTATTTTCCATATTTAAAAGTTCACCTTTAAAACAGCTGAATATTGGTGTTATAGGAACTGGAGATCGTGGCCAAGGACTAATAAAACTTATTAATAAAATTGATGGTATGAGATTGATTGCAATATGTGATAATCTTCAGTTTCGATTAGATCAGGCTGCAAAAATATCTCCAAAATCCAAAAAATATTCTAATTACAAGGAGCTGCTTTCCAATAAAAATTTAGATGCTGTAATTATTAGTACGCCACTTAATTCACATGCATCTATTGCTTGTGATGCTGTAGATGCATCTTTACATATTTATTGTGAAAAAACTATGGTAAAAGGAGATATAAGTACTATAAGTTTGGTTAAAAAAGTAAAAAAGAATCACAATAAAATCTTTCAGACTGGTCATCAATATCATAGCTCAAGATTATATTCACATATAGTTGAATTGGTGCAAGGTGGAGAAATTGGACAAATTAGCGCTATTCAAGCTCAATGGAATCGAAACGGAAATTGGAGAAGACAAGTTCTGGATCCTAAACTTGAACGTCAAATTAACTGGAGAATGTACCGTGAATATTCTTATGGCCTTACAGCTGAACTTAGTTCACATCAAATTGATTTTTCCAATTGGCTTCTTAGATCAACCCCAAAAAAAGTTATAGGCTTTGGTGGTATTGATTATTGGAAAGATGGCCGTGAAACTTATGATAACATTCATCTAACTTATTCCTATCCGAATGGTGTAAAGGCGAGTTTTACATGTCTTACCTCAAATGGAAAAGATGACTATCAAATTAAGGTAATGGGTGACAAGGCTACTATCATGATAGGTTATAAAGATGCTTGGATATATCCTGAAGGTAAATACAATAAAGTTATAGGGGATGTTGATGGTGTTTCAGGAGCAACTTCAAGTTGGATAGAGGGCAAGGGGAATCCTATTAAATTTGATCATAAAGAGCCAACTCACCAAGCTCTTGAAGATTTTAGATATGCAATAATTAATGATGCAACTCCAATGTCAAGTGTAAAAAGCGGTGCAGCTGTAGCATTTGCCGTAGATATGGGGATACGTGCAATGGATACCGAACAAGTAGTTTCTTGGGATCCAAAATATAATCTATAATATGTTTGAATTAAAAGATAAAGTAATCGTCTTAACTGGGGCCACTGGTGTATTAGGAGGCGAACTGGCATTAAGTTTAGCCAAAGCCAATGCAAAGTTGGTGATTTTGGGAAGGAATCAAGGATTACTAGATGAATTAAAGAAAAAATTAATTCATTTAACTTATGTAGAATATCATGTTGTAAATGTTTTGGACCGTCATGAATTAGAGAAAGTTCGAACCTCCATAATCCAAACTTTGGGTCAAATTGATTCTTTAATTAATGCGGTAGGCGGAAATCTTCCTGGAGCTGTTATTCCTGATGATAAAACCATTTTTGATCTTTCAGAAACTGATTTTGATGAGGTTGTTGAAATGAATCTAAAAGGAACTATTTTACCTTCAATAGTGTTTGGCGAGATAATAGCAAAACAAGGAAAAGGAAGTATTGTGAATTATTCTTCAATGACTGTAGATAGAGTTATGACAAGAGTCGTCGGTTATTCTGCAGCTAAAGCTGCAATGGAAAATTTTACACGATGGATGGCTGTAGAGATGGCTTTAAAATTTGGAGAAGGGATTCGAGTAAACGCTATAGCCCCAGGGTTTTTTATTGGAAAGCAAAATAAAAAATTATTATTAAATGAGGATGGAAGTTTGACTGACCGCGGAAAAAAAATTATTCAAAATACACCTATGAAACGTTTTGGCAAGCCTGAGGAATTAAATGGTGTAATACATTTTTTGTGCAGTGATAGTTCTAAATTTATAACTGGTGTTGTTTTACCAGTTGATGGTGGTTTTAGTGCATTCAGTGGAGTTTAAATATGTATATAAAATAGCTTTATAATTATTTTTTTGTTCAAACTTTATGCAAATCAATCTTTTATTTAGTTTCTTATTTCTAGAATCTAAATTTTTATGAAAGCAAAAGTGTAATTTGAAAAAATAAGTAATAGATTTGATGAAGCCTATTAACTAAGTGGTGCCGTTAATTTTTATGTTGTGAGGGCTTTATATTCTTCACTGTAATATTTTTACCTGTAGATTGAGGCTTAAGTGCCTCCAGTGGTTTTGAAAATAAAAGCATTATGAAAGAATCTTTTAGATGGTATGGACATCTTGATCCAGTTAGTTTACAGGATATTTTTCAAACTGGAGCGACCAAGGTGGTTTCAGCACTACATAGCGTTCCCAATGGTAAAGTTTGGAAGGTAGATGCCATAAAAGAACATCAGCAAATTATACAAAATGCAGGTTTAGACTGGGAAGTTGTTGAGTCTGTTCCTATCCATGAAGAAATCAAACAACGCATTGGCTCATTTCAAGCCTATATTGAAAATTATAAGAAAACACTTGAAAATATTGCCTCTTGTGGCATTCATACTGTGTGTTATAATTTCATGCCTGTTTTAGATTGGACACGTACAGATTTGTTTTACCCCATGAAAGATGGTTCTTCAGCTTTATATTACAATAGTTCAGCTCTAGCAGCTTTTGACTTATTTGTTTTACAAAGAGTAGGTGCTGAAAAGGAATACGATGCAAAACAAATCCTAAAGGCAAAAAACTATTTTAAAGCGCTTTCCTATAATGAAATTGAAACTCTCTCTAAAAGTATTATCGCCGGATTACCAGGTTCAGAAAAGGGCTATACCCTAGAGCAATTTAGAAGACAATTAAAACAATATGAATCTTTAACTGAGAGAGATTTACGAGAACATTTACTTCTTTTTTTAGAGGAAATTATCCCAACGGCAGAAAAAGTAAACATTAAGATGTGTATTCATCCAGATGACCCACCATTTAATCTCTTTGGTATTCCAAGAGTGGTAAGAACATTTAATGATTTAGAAACTCTTTTTAAAAGCGCACCCTCACTTTCAAATGGCTTGACTTACTGTACAGGTTCATTGGGTGTTCGCCAAGACAATGATTTATTAAAAATTTTTCGAAGATTTGCAGATCGCATTCATTTTCTTCATCTTAGAAGTATTCAAAGAGAAGGAGACGGAAATTTTTTTGAAGCAAATCATTTAGAAGGAGATGTGGATATGTTCACTGTAGTCCATGCTATAATAACTGAAGAAAAAAAAAGAAAAAAAAGAGGATGTTCAGATTGGGAGATTCCTATGCGTCCTGACCATGGACATCAAATGTTAGATGATTTAAATAAAAAAATATACCCTGGATATTCAGCAATAGGAAGGCTTCGGGGTTTGTCTGAACTTCGCGGCTTGGCTTTAGGCATAAGTAAAACAATTAATATATAGAACATTATTTTATTGATGAATTTTATAAATTAAATTAAGCAAGTATAACAATGAAAAAAAGTTTTATATACTTGGCATTAATTTTTTCTATCTCTTCTTGTATTGATCCAGTTCCTCCTGAGTTTGATTATCAATCTGATTTGGTTGTTATTGATGCTATGGCATCAACCATTCCAGGCACCACATTTGTAAATATTAAAAAAACAATTTTTGAATACGGGCGATATTCTACTAGTTTTATTAGTGGTTGTAATGTTAAAATCATTAATTCGGATACCAAAGAGGAAGTCTCTTTTGTAGAAAAAGAGTCCAATTATTTAGTTTCTAAGGATTTTAAATTAACTCCAGGTTCACGATGGGAAATGGAAGTCATATTACCAAGCGGAAAACATTACCGATCTGAATCAGAATTTGTCCCAAATGAAGTGGCTGTCGATAGAATTTCAGAAAAATTTACAAAAGAATTGATTTTTGATGAATCTCTGGGGAAATATATTGCAGGGCATGAAATTTCAATTGACTTTCAAGAACCTGAAGACGAACAAAACTTTTATTACTTTCAGTATAGAGGATTTGAAAAAGAGATTTATTGTAAGCTTTGTGATAATGGCGTGTATCGTTCTGGGAATTGTGTCTCTCAAATTGAAAACCCACTAGCTAAGGAATACTATACTTATCTTTGCGACCAAAGCTGTTGGAAAATTAATTACAATGAAGAAATTTCACTCTTTGAAGATGAATTCACCAATGGAAAAAAAATTTCAAATCTACTTGTAGGACGCGTCCCTTTTTATTCTAATCAAGATATTTTAGTAGAAATCCTCCAGCTTAATATTACTAAAAAAGCTTATAAATACTTTAAATCTATTAAGGATATAGTAGACAATAATAGTGGTTTTAATGCGCCATTACCATCTGCTTTAATTGGAAACTTTTATAATGTTAATGATTCTGAAGATCCTATATTAGGACGTTTTACTGCTGCTGCTGGAAAAAGTAAATCGATTTTTATAAAGCGAGGTGGAATTAATGTTAGGATAGTAGGTGAATATAAACCACCCCAGCCTGAACTTCTAGGAGATCCACTTCCAAATCCGATAACTTATGAGGCCCCATGTTTAGAGAGCAGTTATCAAACTGGAATAAAACCATTAACATGGGATTAACAAAAAGACATAATTCAAGCTATTTTCCATCCTATTTATTTAGCCTTATATTTTCATGCTCAATATTCGCACAAGAATTTTCTTTAACACTATCTGTAATTGATGCAGATTCTTCTGAACCGTTATATGGTGTTACCGTTATGCTAGATCCTTGTAATTGTGGTGGCATAACTAATGTAAGTGGGATTTTTTCCAAACGCATTGAAGCGAATACCTACAAATTATCAGTGGACTATCTCGGCTACAAAAAAGAAAACTTAACCATTAACTTAAATAAAAACATAAACCTTAACCTCTCTATGCAAGTTGAGGAAGAACAGCTTTCAGAAATTGTGGTTCTTGCTAAAAAACGCAATCAAAATGTTGAAAGTCCACAGATGGGTGTTTTTGAAATGAATGCTCGCGATTTAATTAAAATTCCTACAGCTCTGGGAGAGTTTGATGTGTTAAAAAGTATCACCCTTCTTGCAGGGATTAACAACTCTGGTGATGTAAGTAATGGTGTTTCTGTTCGCGGAGGGTCTTTAGATCAGAATTTGATGCTTTATGAATCTGCTCCGGTTTTTAATCCAACTCACCTTTTTGGACTTTTTTCTGTTTTTACTCCAGATGTAATTTCCGGAGTAGATATTTATCAAGCTAATATTCCTGCCAATTATGGTGGACGTATTGCTTCTGTAGTTGATGTAAAAGTCAAAAACCCTTATGTAGATCGTTTTAAATTAGAGGGAGGAATAGGGTTAATCTCAAGCCGATTAACACTTAGCACTCCAGTCATAAATGATAAACTTATGTTATTGGCTGGAGGTCGTTCAGGTTTCACAGATTTCCTTTTTCCTTTATTGATACCTCGATTAAAAAACACCAAAGCTAATTTTACTGATGCCACAATAAAATTGCTATATATCCCCAACCAAAATAACCAATTGACATATACTCATTTCTTGTCAAATGATTTTTACCAATTAGATTTAATCTCCTCTATTGAAAATATAGTCTCCTCGGAAAACCAATACGATTTCGGAACTAAAAACCATACATTAAAATGGATACACACTTTTCAAAATAACACCAACTTGACAGGAAAACTTGTAAACAGTAATTTTTTACCTGAAAACCTATTCCCTGAAATTGATTCTGATAATGTGATTCGTTTTAAATCCCAAATCCAATATACTAGTGGACAATTTGAATTTAAAGACAAAAGAGAAGATGCTTATGATTACTATCTCGGAGTTCATCTAAATCGATATAATATTGATCCTGGAGGACTTGACCCTGGGAAAGGCAATTCTATTCTTCCAGTAAAACTTAAAAATGAAATAGGTCAGGAAAATTCAATTTATGCCAACCTTAACATGAGAATATTAAATAGTTTATCTATCTCTGCAGGAATTAGATTAACTCAATTTAATTTATTAGGTCCATTTGATGAATCGCAATATAATGAACAAGGACTTTTTGAAGGAATAAATAGCTTTGCTAAAAATGAACTTGTCAAACAGTTTAGTAATCCTGAACCTCGTTTAGGAATGAATTTAAAACTTGGAAAAACAAGTTCTATAAAGATGAGTTATGCTCGAATTTACCAATATATTCAAAATATATATAACACCAGTACTCCCTTGCCAACCTCCAGGTGGAAAATTTCTGACCGCTATATTTTGCCACAAAAAAATGATACTTATGGTTTTGGATTTTACAAAAACTTTTCAGATCTAGATTTAGAAATTTCATCTGAAGGATACTATCGAAAAACCAACAATAATTTAACCTTTAAGCCTGGAGCAGATTTTTTTCTATCAGATTTTTTGGAACGTGAAGTCACACAGGCTATCGGAAAAGCATATGGTATAGAATTTAGTTTAAGAAAGCCAAATGGTAAGTTTAATGGATTCATGAATTATACTTGGTCTAGAAGTTTATTAAAAACAAATGAAGAATCATTAATCGCAAGAATCAATAATAATAATTGGTATCCTTCCGATTTTGATAGACCACATACTTTAAATGCTACTATAAATTTCGAAGGAGATTCCTATAATACTTTTAGTTTTAATTTTACTGGGCAAACAGGTCGTCCTTTCACAATTGCAAATGGAGTATTAAATCAAGAAAATGTCACAATACCCATATTTTTATCTCGAAATAATTCTCGATTGCCTATTTTTCATCGCTTAGATTTTTCATGGAAAGTAGCTTATAGTAAAGATCCAAATAGACGATTTAAAGGGGATTGGGTTTTTACAGTTTATAACGTTTACGGAAGAAAAAACCCATTTAACATTTATTATGCTCAACGAGACGGAGTTAAAGATGGTGATGTTTTTTTGGGAAGTCCTTTAGGCGCTTATGAGCTTTCGGTAATCAAAGGAGCTTTAGTCTCTCTTTCATATAACTTCAAATTTCAATAGTTTATCACCTTATTAAAAACATGTAATTTTACAATTCATATCTGTCTATGAAATCAAAAAAAATAGTTTGTTTTGGGGAAATCCTTTGGGATATATTTGACGATGGAAAAAAGCTAGGAGGCGCCCCTTTTAATGTTGCAAGCTCTCTAAAGAGTTTAGGAGCTGACGTTGAGTTTGTAAGTCGAATCGGGAATGATTCTTTGGGAAAGGAGTTGCTCAAAAAAGTAGAAAGTCATGGAGTTTCTACAATTTATTTACAAGAAGATCCACTTTATTTAACTGGCAAAGTCTATGTTAATCTTGATTCAAAGGGTTTAGCAAAATATGAAATTGTTCAAGATGCTGCTTGGGATTTCATAGAGGCATTACCTAAAACAATTAAAATGATAAGTTCTGCTTCAGCATTTGTTTTTGGAAGCCTTATTGCTAGAGCAAAATCTTTTGAAGCACTGATTTTTTTTTTAAAAGTCTCTAGATTCAGCATCTTTGATTTAAATCTAAGGCCTCCATTTTATAATCAATCATTATTACTTCATTTGATGAATGAATCTGATATGCTCAAATTTAATGATGATGAATTATATATAATTGCTAATGGATTAAAATCACCTTATAATTCAATTGATGAAAATATTGAGTTTATTGCTAAAAAAACTAATACGGATATAATCTGTGTTACTAAAGGAAAAAATGGTGCAGTTTTATACCATCACGGTGAATGGTTTTATAACTACGGGTATAAAGTTAAAGTAAAAGATACTGTCGGAGCTGGAGATTCTTTTTTAGCAACTTTGATTAATGGTTTAATTGAAAAAAAGCCATTACAAAAAACCATCGACCATGCCTGCGCCATGGGAGCTTTGGTAGCTAGTAGTTTTGGAGCCAACCCAGCTATATCTATGAATGACCTTTACTCTCTTGTTTCTAAAAATGAAGCCCATTAATTTTTATTATATTGTTTAAAAGATTCTAAAATGAAAAATTTAATATTGTTATTGGGTTTTTGTGTAACTTTTGTTGTTAATTCTCAGAATCTTGATGGAAATCAATTATTAGAAAAAACTATCGCTTACCATGACCCTTATTCAAAATGGGAGTCGTTTAATTCTAATTTTTATGTTACTATGGAATCTCCAAATAGATCTCTTCGTAAAAGTAAAATTGAATTAGACTTTCCATCTTCTTTTTTTAGATTAACTGTCAATCAAAATGAAAATATAATACAGTCAACTTTAAATAAGGATAAATGTATTTTATTGTTTAATGGTGAGGAGGATTTTGCAGATGAAATTAAAAACGAGTATCGGCTGGACTGTGAAAGAGCTTCCGTTTTAAAAGACTATTACACTTATCTGTATGGTCTGCCAATGAAACTTAAAGATCCTGGAACCATTATTGATCCTAAAGTTCAAAAAGTCCTAATTGATGGCATAGAATTTTTTGTATTAAAAGCTACTTATGAAGAAGCTGTGGGTAATGACACTTGGTATTTTTTCTTTGATCAAAAAACTTTTGCCTTAAAACAATATCAATTTTATCATGATGAATCTAAAAATGATGGAGAATACATTTTGTTGGAAGACGAACTTGAAGTAAATGGAATTAAAATGCCAAAGAACAGAAGTTGGTATTTTAATTCTAACGATCAATTTTTAGGTATTGATAAATTGAGTCTAAATTAAACAGTATAAATTAACCATTAAAACAAAATAAAGATGAAAAATTTTACAATTCTATTTTTATTAATTTCTTTAAGCACAATAGCACAAAACACCAAAGAATTAATTGGTAGTTGGGACTTAGAGGTAGATATGAATGGAAAAATTTATCCATCTTGGCTTCAGGTAAAACAATCTGGTAATAAAGCTTTGGTTGGTTACTTTGTGGCCCATAATGGTAGTGCAAGACCTATTTCAGAGGTTTTTTTCCATAATGGAATAGTCGATTTCAGTATTCCACCTCAATTTGATGGTCTTAATAATATGTATTTCCAGGGGATTTTAATAGATGGAAATTTAAAAGGAACTATAATAAGTAGCGAAGGTGGTTCACATTCCTTTAAGGGCGTTCTAGCTCCAAAACTTTTAAGAAACAAAGAGGTCAAATGGGGAAAAGCTAAACCCTTATTTAATGGAGAAACCCTAGGCGGATGGTATTCATCTGATGAGAATAAAAATAATCAGTGGGTGGCTTTAGATGGAATATTGAAAAACCCTGAATCAGGAGTAAATTTAATAACAAATGGCACTTACGAAGATTTTAAATTACATATTGAAGTTCGTTATCCTAAAGGAAGTAATTCTGGGATTTATCTAAGAGGACGCTATGAGGTTCAAGTAGAAGACAGCTATGGTAATGATCCAGACTCTATACTTTTTGGCGGTATATATGGTTTTTTAACTCCTAATCAAATGGCAGCGAGGCCTGCAGGGGAGTGGCAAGTGTTTGACATTACACTTTTAGGCAGACGAGTAAGTATTGTTGCCAATGGAAAGTCAATTATAAATGATCAAATAATTCCTGGAATAACAGGAGGTGCTCTAGACAGTAAAGAAGCTTTACCAGGGCCCATTATGTTACAAGGAGATCACGGTATTGTTGCTTTTCGAAATATTAGCATCCAAATACCTAAATAAAAATAACGTTATTGTTTTGCTTTTTTAAAACCGTAATGGAGTTGTTTAAAAAAATTAATTGGTACTTTTTCATCGCCTGGAAATCCTAGTTTAATATTTCCATCAGTATTTGGAATATAGTTTGTTTTAAAAAGGTAATCCCAAACGCTGAGGCTAATACCAAAATTGACTCCAATTTTACCTTTAGGAATTTCAAAAGCATGATGATGTAAATGCATGATAGGGTTATTTAACAAATATTTTAATGGACCCCATGAAAGTTTAATATTGGAATGATTGAGATGTCCAATGGTAATGGCAATAAAATGAATAATGTACGCCTGATTAGGTTCAAATCCGCCTAAAATCATTACCCCAAAAGTTTTTAGTGGCTTGTAAAGTATATTTTCCATCCAATGGTACCTTAGATGAGCTGCAAATCCCATTTCCTTTACGCTATGATGTATTTTATGAAACTGCCAGAGTATTGGAATTTTATGTAATAAAATGTGTGTAATCCATTGAACGAAATCCAAAATAATAAAAAAAACAATCAATTGAATTGTCTCCGATAAAGTATATAAATCAAATAAAACTAAACTTTTAGAAGTTATACCCATTTCAGAAAACATGAATTGAAGAACCTCATAAAATCCACTGATTACAATTGAAAAGATGAAAAAATTAAAGAACATATAAAAACTATCCATCCAAAAATCTTTTCTGAACAGTCCTTGTTTCTTTCTCCAAGGGAAAGCTATTTCCAAACACCACGCCAAGATTGAAATTAGAATTATGCCCCAAAAATAGTTTTTGTACCAAGGCAGTTGGAAAAGAATTAAGTTTAGGGTCCAATTAAGAGTACCCAAAATGCTTTCCCAAAAAATTTGTATCATCTCCATCATTCAAAATAATTTTTAAAAGTAAGTAGGATATTTAAATTGAAAGTGATTTGTGTTACGCAATTCAATGATTTCTTTTTACTTTATTTTTTTTAACCCAAAATTTTTTTGATAATAATCTATAATTGGAGGGAATGGACCATATTTGTGTTGTTTTGCAGAAAAATTGTCAGTCCAAGGCCCATAGGGTGTGGAAACCGGTTTCAATTTTTTATCCGGATAGTCCATTTTTTTATTTTCTTTTTTTGGACGAGGGAAACTATTAATATATCCTGCAACATGATAGGCCTCTTCATCTGTTAGTTTGGGATTTTCCCAGCTGGCTTGTAAGTATGGCATATTGTTTTTTATAAATGCAGCAGCGGTAAGAACTCGATTCATTCCAGCACCATCATTGTATGTATCTGATCCCCATAATGGAGGATATTGATATCCTTTTTTGGTGTCATTATAACGAATTCCTTCTCCATTTTGTCCATGACAAACAATACATTCTATGGTATAAATGGACCTTCCTTTTTCCATGTCAACAGCAAATGATGGAGCTTCAATTTTTGGATATCCTTTAAAGTTTTTACTATTTAATTTAGGTATTCCTTTATCCAACCACTTCATATATGCAATCATTGCTTTCATTTGTGTTGCGTCTTCTGGAAATGCTTTACCATTCATACTTCTTTCCATACAGCCATTGATTCGATCAATAAGGGAACCCTCTTTATTAGCTCTTCCTCCAAATTGTGGAAAACGGTCAACTATGCCAATCCATGAGGCAGCTCCTGACATAGTTCCACCGTTTAAATGACAATTTGTACAGGAAAGGTTGTTACCGCTATACCTTTGTTTTGATTCTTTGTTTAGTGGACCCATGTACTGTGATGAGGCACTTAAAAGTAAATAACCCTCTTTCACTTCTTTAGGAGCCAATGGATTATTTAATACAAGTGTTTCTGGATCCCAATCAATAATAATTTCATCTTGTAAAGTTTCCTCTCCATCATAATATATAATTCCAAAAAAAACAACTAACATAAGTATCAACATTGTCATGACTAGGGCTAATAATCTTTTAACAAGTTTTTGGAATAACATCATTATTTCGAAATAAATCTATTTATGAATATACTATTTTCTATGATTTCACATGACTCTTAAAGTTATATTTGAAATCATAGATGCTATACAACTTGGTTCATTTGATTTTATAACTTTAACTAAATTAAATCGAAGATTCAAATTATTAATTAAGTATCATTATGAAAATAAAAACCTTCTTTATATTGCTTATTATTTCTTTAGGATATACTAATGCTCAAAAATGGGAAACTCCAATAATCGATGGATATGGTGAGGTAAAATATTTTGAAAAGGCTGCGATTCAGCCTAACCCATCTTTAGAATATAAATTACTATTTGACATTAAGGATCAAACAAAAAAAAATGGAGTAAACAAGGGGCTTTGGGTTATAGCCCGTACACTTAACATGCTTTCTTTAGGTGAAGTACAAAGAAACAATATTAAAATAGTCGCATCCATACATGGGGATGCTTCTTTTCTGACTTTAAAAGATAAGGCTTACCAAAATAAATTTGGTAAATCAAATCCAAATTTGGAGATAATAGACAAATTAATAGCAAACGGAGTAGAACTTTATGTTTGTTCTCAGGCTACTGCTGCCAGAAATATAGATCAAAATTCAATTAATTTAAAAATAAAACGGGCTTTATCGGGTCTGAGTGTTTTGGCTACTTACCAGTTAAGAGACTATATTTTAATGCCTTATTAAAATATCTTATTGAATTTTAATTGGTATTGTAAATTCGTTTAGGATCTATTGCTTACTCTAAACGTACGTTAGCTAATCCGATGTCAACGCCTTTTTCTGCTTTAATAATTAATGCAGAAGAAATCTTGGACATGTCTATACCTAATTTCTCAAATGAGCTTAAACTAATTTTGTAATCTTTCCAGTCTCCACTTATCTTAAATTCTAATGTTTTACGGCAACTGTTAATATTATTACATTGGCCAATTTGTAATAGAGCATAAGAACCTGTGAATGTTTTTGCATTAAAAGCTAATTTCATTGCACCATTCGACTGACGCGACATATTATCTAGTTCAGCTGAAGAAATAGAAAAATAATCTCCATCAGATTTAGTCCAATTAATTCGTAAGGCATCCTCTTGTGTCAAATGGTCTGTTTTACTTATTATAAGACCGCCAACTGATGTTGGAAAGCTTTCAATTTTCTTAATTAAATTCCCTGAGTTTAGCCAAAGACCCCAGGGTTCTATTGCAGATCCTTTATTAAAAAATTCACCTGTTGAAGCAGCTTTAATGTTTTCTAATCCTGATTCTTCAAGTAACGTATCAAGATTTTCTTTAGTAGTATAACTGAGTCCATAACCTAATTTGAATAGAGGTTCATTTTTATCTGAAACCAAAGCACTTGAGGGCCATTTAAATGACAATCGCCCTGTAAAATCGAATGATGGATCTTTTCTAAATAATAGATCGGAAATACCGCCACCTTCACTTCCTGGCAACCAAGCAGCAATAAATGCATCAGAATTATTAATTTCAGGATTAGTCCACATTGGACGTCCAGATAAGAATACAGATATTACAGGAATTTCTTTGCTTTTATAAGTAGCTAATTTATTAACATCAAATCCGTTAGGAACGAAATCTAGATTCTCACGATCTCCTTGAAATTCTGCATAAGGATCTTCTCCGTATACAGCAATTACTACATCAGCCTCTAAAGAAGTATCACCCTCAGGAGAAAAAATTACTTTCCCACCTGCATCAGAAACTACTTCTTCAATACCATTTAAAATAGATTCTCCATTAGGGAATTCATCATTACTGTGGCCTGTTCCTTGCCAAGAGAGTGTCCATCCCCCACTGGCTTTAGAAATGCTAGCAGCACCATCCCCAACTACCAATATAGTTTTTGATGCATCAATTGGCAACATCTGATCATTATTTTTTAATAGGACCATAGACTCTCTAACTGCTTGTCTTGCAATTTTCCGATGTTCAGGTAAGCCCAAAAGATTTTCATTACCAGCATTTGTTCGACTACTAGGGACTCCTTTTTCAAAAATACCTGCTGTAATTTTCACTCTAATAATTCGGCGTACGGCATCGTTTAAACGATCCATAGGGATAGTTCCATCTTTTACTTGTTGAAGAGTATTTTTATACAAACCTTTCCAGCTATCTGGAGCCATATACATATCTAACCCTGCATTCAATGATTTTGCACAATTTGTATTATTACATCCAGGGACTTGTCCATGACCATTCCAGTCACCTACTACAAATCCATTAAAGCCCATTTTGCCTTTTAATATATCGGTTAGCAATTCTTTATCACCGTGGAGTTTCCTTCCTTGCCAGCTAGAAAACGAAGCCATTACTGTTTGAACACCCGAAGGAATAGCACTGTAGTATCCAGCTGCATGAACTTCACTCAACTCTTTTTCATTTATTAAAGCATCACCTTGATCTACTCCGTTTTCAGTTGCACCATCAGCTAAGAAATGTTTTGCGCTAGAAATTACTTTTCCATTACCAATAAAATCTTCTGTGCCAAAATCTCCTTGTAAACCAATTGCAATTCGACCCCCATATGATTTCACAATATCAGAGTTTTCAGAAAACCCTTCATAAGTTCTTCCCCATCTTATGTCTTGTGGTACTGCAAGGGTAGGAGCGAAAGTCCAATCATGACCCGAAACAGTTAATTCATGCGCAGTAACACTTGCGATCTTTTCAATTAAATCGGGATTATTCATCGCACCTAAACCAATGTTATGAGGAAAAATAATAGAGCCTTTTAAATTAGCATGTCCATGCACAGCATCAATTCCCCAAATAATAGGAATAGCTATTTCAACACCCTCTTTATCAATAGATGCATTATAGTATTTATCAGCCATTTCAATCCATTTTCTTGTATCAGTATATGACAAGGGCCCTGGAGCAGAATTCCCTCCGCTTAATACAGAACCCAAACGATATTCTTTTACCTCTTCAGGAGTTACGTGATCAGAATCACCTTGAATGACTTGTCCAACTTTCTGTTCCAAAGTAAGCTTAGGAAGCATTTTATCAATCTGAGCTTCTATATTAGGATCTAATGGCAGGGGCTCTATATCAGGCCATAAACCATTATTTTGATTTTGATTACAACTAATAATAATTGACATAGCGAAAAATGTGATAGCACCATTTTTTAGAAATTTACTGAATTTCATTTTTAGATATTTATTTTAAACTAATGCGGATCCTAAAAGACAACAAATATAAGAAATTTGAATTCGCTTATTTTTATCGGAAAAAACTAGAGTTTGTTAAAATTTGATTTGACGCTCTCATTAACTTTTTAATTTTTATGATAACAATGCTAATATTAATTGTTTTAAATTAGATTAATACATGATGTTAATTAGATTTAAATTTGGTTTAATTAAAAGGATTCGAAATAAAACATAAATGAATTCAAAAAAGATAGGTCTTTTTTTAGGGCCATTGTTATTTATTTTAACAAGGTTTTTTTTTCACTCTGAAGGATTATCGGATGAAGCCAATGCTGTTTTAGCATCAACATTATGGATAGCTGTCTGGTGGATAACTGAGGCCATTCCAATTGCGGTAACCTCTCTTTTACCAATTATTTTTTTCCCATTATCCGGGGCATTACCACTTGCTGAAACGTCTTCCTCTTTCGGTCATCGTTATGTTTTTCTCTACATGGGTGGATTTATTCTTGCTCTTGCAATAGAAAAATGGAATTTACACAAGCGAATTGCACTTAATATTATCAAGTTAATTGGAACAGATGTAAAAAAAATCATATTGGGTTTTATGATTTCAACTGCTTTTCTGTCTATGTGGATCTCTAATACTGCTTCTGCTGTTATGATGCTTCCAATAGGAATCGCTATTATCAAACAAATTAAAGACTTGAAAAGTACTCCTGAAGATGAGAATCTTATTTTTGGAAAAGCCTTAATGCTTTCAATTGCATTTAGCGCTTCTATAGGAGGAATAGCTACTTTAATAGGAACTCCTCCGAATCTAATCTTTGCAGGAATTGTTCAAGAATTATACAGCATAGAAATAAGTTTCTTGAAATGGATTGCTTTTGGACTTCCTATTTCTATAATACTATTAATTATTTCCTGGGTTTATATAACTCGAGTAGCCTTCAAGTTTTCTATAACAAATTTTGTTGAAGCGCGTGAAGAAATTGAAAGACAATTAAAAGAATTAGGTGAAATGCATTATGAAGAAAAGATTGTTTTAGTTGTTTTTGTAATTACTGGAGCTGCATGGATTTCAAGGACGTTTTTTTTGAATTTATTTATTCCAAGTCTAGATGATTCTATTATTGCTTTAATGTCCGGTATTTCTTTATTTTTAATTAGCGCAGGAAAAGAGCATGAAGATCAAAAAATTATGCATTGGGAAGATGCAGTCAAACTGCCTTGGGGGATATTATTGCTTTTTGGAGGTGGCTTGGCTATAGCTGCAGGTTTTCAGTCCAGTGGATTAGCAAGCTGGATTGCTGAAAATTTAACTCAACTAAATGATTTCTCATTATTCATTATTTTACTAGTGGTTATTAGTGCTGTAAATTTCTTGACTGAAATCACTTCCAATTTAGCAACTACCGCAATGCTACTTCCAATTTTAGCACCTACGGCTATTATCCTTGGAGTCCATCCCTATATGCTTATGGTAGGTGCAACACTGGCTGCCTCATGCGCCTTTATGCTTCCTGTGGCAACACCACCAAACGCAGTGGTTTTTGGATCTAATTATTTAAAAATATCAGATATGGTAAGGGTAGGTTTATTGATGAATATAATATCAATAATTACCATTTTTATAATGGTTTATTTATTACTTCCTATTATTTGGAATTTTGATGCTTTTAGTTATCCATTTTAATAGGGGATAAATAAAATCAAATGTATTACATGTATAAAACAATGATAAAATGAAAATAGAATCTTTTGATTGCAAAACGACAATGCTATTAATTATATTCCTAATTACTTTAGGTTGTAATAATAAATTTAATAATCATTTCTTTCCAGGAAAAGTTTGGTATGACAATAATGGAACATCAATTAACGCACATGGAGGCGGAATTTTATATCATAACAATACTTATTTCTGGTATGGAGAACATAAAATTGAGGGAGAAATAGGTAATACTGCACAAGTTGGTGTTCACTTATATACTTCAAAAAATTTATATCAATGGGAAGATAAGGGAATTGTTCTTAAAGTTAATGAAACAGACCCAACGTCCGATATTTACAAAGGATGTATCCTTGAAAGACCTAAGGTGATTTATAATAAGAAAACCAAAAATTTTGTAATGTGGTTTCATTTAGAGCCTTTAAATCGTGGATACGAGGCGGCTAGAAGTGGTGTGGCATTTTCAGAAACCCCTTATGGGCCATTCAAGTATATCAAATCAGTAAGACCAAATGCTGGTGTATGGCCAATAAATGTTAAAGATTTTCATAAAAAAAAGGTATCTGATGATGTAAAAAAAATATATGGTGGAGGTCCAGAACATCTTCCAAAACATGTTGATAGCCTAAATCTTCTTGGCAGAGATTTTGAAATTGGACAAATGGCAAGAGACATGACACTTTTTGTAGATGACGATGATAAAGCATATCATATATACTCTTCTGAGGACAATAGCACCCTTCATATTTCTCAGCTCTCTGAAGATTATTTGTCGCATTCAGGTAAATACAAACGATTTTTCCCAAGTAAATTTAATGAGGCTCCAACAATGATGAAAACTTCTTCAGGAAAATACTTTATAATTTCATCTGGATGTACGGGTTGGAATCCAAATGCTGCAAGATCTGCAATGGCAGATAATATTTTTGGCCCATGGGAAGAACTTTACAACCCTTGTGTAAGTACAGACTCTTTAACAACTTATAATTCCCAGAGCACATTTATTTTACCTGTACAGGGGGTTAAAGATGCTTTTATTTTAATTGCAGACAGGTGGAATCCAAAAAACCCTATAGATGGAAAATATATATGGCTTCCAATTAAAATAACCGATAAGAAGGTTGAAATAAGTTGGAGAGAAAAATGGGATTTAAGTGTTTTTAATTAAGCTATATACTTCAAAAATATTCTATGTAGAGGCACTTATTTGTTAAGGTGCTTTATATTTACTAAAATTTCAAAATAAATGAAAGCAAATACAGTAAGTTTAATAAACTCTTTAGTTTTAGTATCTATGGGCTTGTGGGGCTATTTTGATTCTGAATCAAGACCTATTACAGCACTAATACCCGTAATTGTTGGTGTAATTTTACTAATAATTAATAGTGGAGTTAAAAAGGAAAATAAAATTGCAGCTCATGTTGCTGTCCTATTAACATTAATAATCATAATTGGTTTAGTGAAGCCTTTTTTAGGAACTCTAGAAAGGGCAAATACTGCTGGGATTATTCGAGTATCTGCAATGATTTTGACTTCATTATGGGCGATGATTACTTTTGTTCAAAGTTTTATTTCAGCCAGAAAATCAAAGACCTAATATTAATTCGTTTTAGTTGCAAGAAATTCCTTTGCTAAAAAATTTTAATTTATTTACTATCGGTCATTTTCTTAATGACATGTACTACAGACGCCTTTGAAGAAGAAGGTGAAGCTCCTGTGGTTTTATTCAGTATATTACTATGTTTCTTTACAAATTGATAGGGTGTCATACCTTTATGTTTTTTGAAAGCGCTATAGAATTGGGACTTTGAATTAAATCCAGCACAAGCACCAATAGAGTCAATGGTATCATTTTTAAATGAAGGATCAAATAGAGCCTCAACTGCCCACTGAATTTTATAAACTGTTTTAAAACCCATGCCCCTGTGTTTGAATTAATGCTGGATTGAAACTTTTGGCTTTTAAAATAGAGTAGCCGTACAAATAGCGTACAAAAAGAAAATAAAAAATCCCTAAAACATTGTATATAAATGTAATAGGGATTATCACAGTGGAGTCGGCGGGATTCGAACCCGCGTCCAAACAAGCGATAAAAGAGCTTTCTACAAGTTTAGATTTCGTTTAATTTTAGAGTTTGAACTGACCGAAAACTGCCCATACAAACCTTAGCATCTTTATTGAAAAACACCCACGATGCCCGGGTGTTTCGATGTTGACTTTTATGGTGCCTCAATATAAATCGCCGTCAACAAGGGCTATTCAGAGACATCCAGCTTCCCGGCCTTGCCAGGACTTGGCATTAACTTACTATGATTCAGTTAATTATGCAGCTAGAGCGTAGTTATTCTCGCCATTTAAAAATGTGAAAAATGAGATTTACGAGCTATAATTCAGCGCTCGACTTGCTTACTTTTTCATGCGTCCTGCTGTCAAAACCAGTCGACCCCATGAGTTTCAATGAACTTTAGTGAATGCAAATTTACAAATATTAAACCAAAAAGGTCTCCTGATTTTTAATTCACAGTTTATCAAGTTAAAGTCAAAGATATACCGCTATCTTTGCAGCGTTTAGAAAAACGCTATGAAAGCTATTAAAAATATTGCGATTATTGCACATGTTGATCATGGGAAAACTACCCTTGTGGATAAGATTCTTCACCATTGCAACCTTTTTCGATCTAATGAAAGCACAGGAGAACTTATCTTGGATAACAATGATTTGGAGCGTGAACGTGGTATTACAATCCTTTCTAAAAATGTTGCTGTAGTTTATAAAGATGTTAAGATTAACATTATTGACACTCCTGGTCATGCTGATTTTGGTGGAGAAGTAGAAAGAGTTTTAAATATGGCCGATGGGGTACTCTTATTAGTTGATGCTTTCGAAGGACCAATGCCACAAACTCGATTTGTTCTCAAAAAAGCTATTGATCTTAAATTAAAACCTATAGTGGTTGTAAATAAAGTTGACAAGGATAATTGCACTCCAGATCTTGTGCATGAATCAGTTTTTGATCTAATGTTTGAATTGGATGCTGAAGAATGGCAATTGGATTTTCCTACGGTTTATGGGTCTGCAAAAAATAACTGGATGAGTACAGACTGGAAAAAACAAACAAATTCTATCTCTCCTCTGTTGGATATGGTTCTCGAACATGTTCCTAGTCCGGAAATTGAAAATGGAAATACACAAATGCTAATTACTTCATTAGACTTTTCTTCATTTACTGGGAGAATAGCTATTGGTAGATTGCAAAGAGGAGAATTAACTTCAGGGATGAAAGTTAATTTAATAAAGCGAGATGGTAATAAAATTAAATCCCGTGTTAAAGAATTAAATCTTTTTGATGGTTTAGTTCGTAAAAAAGTCTCTAATGTAGAAGCTGGGGACTTATGTGCTGTAATTGGTCTCGAGGATTTTGAAATCGGTGATACTATTGCTGATTTCGAAGCTCCTGAAGCTTTACCAACAATTGCGATTGATGAACCTACTATGAGTATGCTTTTTACAATTAATGATTCTCCTTTTTTCGGTCAGGAAGGTAAGTTTGTGACTTCTCGTCACATTAGAGAGCGTCTTGAAAAAGAGCTTGAAAAAAACTTGGCCATGCGTCTTGAAATAACAGATAGCTCAGATAAGTTTATAGTTTTTGGTCGTGGAGTTCTTCATCTTTCTGTTCTTATTGAAACTATGAGAAGAGAGGGGTATGAGCTTCAAATTGGCCAACCTCAAGTAATTATTAAAGAAATTGATGGTGTAAAAATGGAACCCATGGAGGAATTAACCATTGATTTACCTGAAGATGTCTCTGGAAAAGCAATCGAAATGGTGTGCCTTAGAAAAGGTGATATACTTGCTATGAACCCTAAGGGAACTCGTGTTGTTTGTGAATTTAAAATTCCTTCTCGAGGGATCATCGGACTTAGAAATGAGCTTTTAACAGCTACAGCAGGTGAGGCAATTTTGAATCATCGTTTTGTGGAATTCAGTCCCTATAGAGGTGAAATTCCAGGCAGGGTGAATGGTTCTTTAATTTCAATGGAAAAAGGTTCAGCGATACCATACTCTTTAGATAAACTTCAGGAGCGTGGTAAATTCTTTGTTGCTCCTAATGAAGCAATTTATACAGGTCAGGTTATAGGTGAAAATACTAGACAAGACGATATGGTGGTTAATGTGACCAAGACAAAGAAATTGTCAAATGTTCGTGCAGCTGGATCTGACGATAAAGTTAAACTTGCCCCACCAATTAAGTTTTCATTAGAAGAGGCTTTAGAATATATCCAAAAAGATGAGTATGTTGAGGTAACTCCAAACTCTTTGAGACTTCGAAAAACTTTATTGGACGCGAATGACAGGAAGCGTCAAAGAGCTTAACTTATTTTTTAGCTACTACTTCATTTAAGCTTCCTTGATTACACTGGTAGATTTTACCAGGAAACTTTACAATCATATTATAGTCGTGTGTTGCCATTATTAAGCTAATTCCCCCTTGGTGAAGTTCGCTAAAGAGCTGCATGATTTCATGACTAGTCTCAGGGTCAAGGTTTCCTGTTGGCTCATCTGCAATTATTAGCTCTGGGTGATTAAGAAGGGCTCTAGCAATTGCAACCCTTTGTTGCTCACCACCTGATAATTCAAAAGGATATTTTTTATCATTGGAATTGACATTGACCATATCTAAAACTTCGGATACACGTTGGTCAATTTTATCTTTTTCTTTCCATCCTGTTGCTTTAAGCACAAATGAAAGATTCTCAAAAATCGTTCGGTCAGTCAAAAGCTTAAAATCTTGAAAAACAACACCTAATTTTCTTCTAAGTTTTGGTATTTGTTTTTCCTTTAATTGAGTTAAATCAAAGCCAACAATTGATCCTTGACCTGAATTAAGTGGTAAGTCGCCATAGAGAACCTTTAGAAGGCTGCTTTTTCCAGTTCCGGTTTTTCCTATAAGAAAGACTAGCTCGCCTGAATTGACATTAAAATTAATATCAGAAAATATAATATTATTTTCATTTACAATTGTCACATTTTTTAGGCTTACCATAAAAATATTTACTCTAAAATAAGATTAGTTATAAAGGTATATCTTTTGTGCTAGTCTTCATTATTTTGTTGATAAAATATACGTTTCAATTTAGAATAACGCTTAATTATATAGGGGAATAATTTACCTTTAAAATCATGGTTAAGATTATAAAATATTTTTATTATTTTTTTGTGGGAGTGCTTTTTATTCCAACACTATTGCAAAGTCAAATTTATAATAATTTTAAAAAAGCTGAACTTTCAAATCATTTTTTTGGGTTAGGTTACTTTCCAGCTTCTTGGCAATCAAGTGTCTTTGAAGAAGAATTTTATTCTCCTAAATTTTTTAAAGAAAAAGTTCAGTTTAATAAACTTTCTAATGCGTTAAGACTGAACTATTCGGGAACTGAAAAAATGTTGCGCCAATTTAAAGAAAATTATCCTAATTCAATTGCAATAAAAACAGTTGATTTAGATGTAGCTAATTATTATTTTAAAAATGAAAAATATAGATATGCTCTTAAGTGGTTTAATCGAATTTCTGATAATGAAGTTCCAATAAATGAATTATCTACTTATAATTTTAATAAGGGATACACTCTTTTTTCTTCAAAAAATTATAAAAAAGCTAGGCCTTATTTGGAAAAAGTTAAAAACAACTCAACATATAAATCTGATGCACATTATTATTTAGGACACATTGCTTATCAACTTGAGGATTTTGATAGTGCAATAGTATCTTTTGGTAATATTTCTAATCCATCTCAAAAAGAAAACCTGAATTACTTTCAAGCTGACATTAATTTTAGACTAGGGCGTTTTGAGCAAGCTATTGAGCTGGCAAATACAGCAATAATTAATGCAAACAAGAAGGAGAGTTCAGAGCTTTCAAAAATTATTGGTGAAAGCTATTTTAATATTAAATCTTATGCAAAAGCAATTCCATTTTTAGAAGCTTATGAAGGTAAAAATGGAACTCTTGAAAATAGTGATTATTACCAATTAGGGTATGCTTATTTCAAACAAAGAAACTTTGATAAAGCAATTACACAATTCAATAAAATTACAGGGAAAAAGAATGCTCTTTCACAAAACGCCTATTATTCTCTTGCAGAATGTTATCTAAAAACAAATCAGAAAGTATCAGCTCTAAATGCTTTTAAAAGTGCTTTAGGAATGGATTTTAATTCCGTTATTAAAGAAGATGCCTTTTTGAATTATGCAAAACTGAGTTATGACATAGGAAATCCATATGAAGATCCTCCAAAGGTTTTACTGTCGTTTTTAGAAACTTACCCTAAAAATGATAAAATTAGGGTTATTGAAGAGCTTTTGATTAATTCTTATACTAAAAGTGGAAATTACACAGCAGCATTAGAGATACTTGAAAATAACAAAGGATACAAAGACAATGAAACTCTACAACGAGTATTAATATTGGCAGGAATTCAAGAATTTAACAATGGAGATTATTTAAAAGCTAGCAACCTCTTTAAAAGGAGCTTGAAGATTCGTGAAAATAAAATTTGGGAAGCGTTTTGTTTATATTGGTATGGACGGTCAGAATATGAGCGTAATCAATTTGACGCAGCTTTAGATTTGTTTAAACAGTTTGGAAAACATCCACAAAAAAAGAAGGTTGTTTCTGAATACAGATTGAATTATGATTTAGGCTATGTTTATTATAAATTGGGGGAGTATCAATATGCACTTAAATCTTTCGACACCTTTAATAAAACCAATAACACTTTAGATGTTTCTTACCAACGAGATACTTTTTTAAGACTTGGAGATTGTCAGTTTGCATCAAAAAATTATTGGGCTGCGATGGAGAATTATAACACTTCTATTTCGCTAAATCTAAAAAAAGGCGCCTATGCCAGCTTTCAAAAAGCAATCAGTTATGGTTTTGTAGACCGTAATCAAAAAAAAATAGAGGTATTATTAAAATTCCTCAAAAGCTATTCTAAAAGTGATTTATTAGACGATGTTCTTTTTGAATTAGCTTCGGCTCATAGTAGAGCGGGAGATAATGACAAAGCGATTGAAGCATATGATAAACTTCTTTCTGTTTTTGAAAGCAGTCCTTTTTTAGCTAAAGCAGCTTTAAATAAAGGACTGATTTTATACAATTTGGAGAAGTATGATTTAGCAAAAGCCACTTTAAAAAAAGTTGCTGTTACTTATAATCGTTATGCCGTTGGAGAGCAAGCAATTAGAACACTCAAAGAGATAGCAATTGATCAAGGGAATGTTTCATCTTTTGTTAAATGGACAAAAGATGAAGACCTAAATACACTTACAGACGCAGAATTGGAAAAAACAGCTTTTGTTGCAGCCGAACGACAATTTTTAGATGGTAATAGTAATGCCGCATTAAAACTCTTAGAAGAATATTTTGAAGTTTACCCTCAGGGTTCATTTAGCAAAGTTGTTTCGTATTATTTAGCCGAGATATACTTTGAAAAAAAGCTTTTTGAAAAAGCTTTAATTTCCTATAAGGAATTGATTCAAGGGAATGTATCGAGTTATACCGAAAAAGCATTAGCTCGTATAATTATAATTTTAAAAAAGAATGATGAGCAAATTACAGCGATACCTTACATGGAAAAGTTAGCTGAGATTTCTTCTTTTAAAGAAAATAAAAGATTCGCTATTTTAAACCTTATGCAAGCTTATTATTTTAACGAACAATATGAGAAGGCTTTGGAAACAACAGAAAAGGTTCTAGAGCTATCTGATCTAACAGAAAATTTAAAATGGGATGCATTAAAACTCAATGCTCGTTCTTCTTTAGCTCTTTTGGATAGTTTAAAAGCTGGTGATTCATACAGACTACTAGAAAATTCTTCACAAATTCTCATTGCTGCTGAAGCGATGTATTTTAGAGCTGATCTTTTAAATCGTAAAAAAGCATACTCTGATTCAAATAGGTTAATTGCTAAAATTGCAGAAAATTCAGGTCAAGCCAAAAAATGGAATGCAAAAGCATTACTGCTACTTGCAAAGAATTATTTTGCCCAAGAAGATGCATTTCAAGCAATTTTTGTTCTTGAATCTTTGATAGAAAATTTTGATAACTATCCGGAAGTAGTTGAAGAAGCTCGGAAATTAATTATAAAATATCAAGCTTCTTTAGGAAAAGCTAATCGTTCAATTTCTAATGGTGATAACAATGGTTAGATTTAATTTTTATTTTTTAGCCACTTTTTTTTCTGTGTTAAATATTTTAGCTCAAAAAAATGAAAAAAATAATCCAATTGGCACTCAAAAAGTACTTGTGATTAAATCCTATACACCAAGTTTATCAGATGCATTTAAAATAAAGAATCCTGCCGAGTTTCCTGACAGCTTAGCAAATACAAACAAAAAATTGAAATATAAATTTAAAACTGTCTCTGTAGTTTCTACATTTCAGCCTAATAAAGCCACTCCGTTAAAGCTAAATCAAAGGTCATCTTCAACACCTTATAATACTTTTTTTAGTGGAGCTTTTGGCAATAAGAGTCAATTGTATTTTAACATTTCAAGTGTAATCGATGTTGATAGATCTCAGCGTTTTGGGATAAAGTTCTATCGAGATGGCTTTGGGGGTAATGTAGAAAACACTCTTTTAAAGAGCAATCAAAGTCACAGTATTCTTGGCTTACACCACAATCTAAGGAATAACGAATATAACGCGAATACTCAAATCCAAATTATTTCAAATCACAACAACTATTTTGGGCTTTATGATGCCAACTGGAATAATTTACTGATTAATACCCTGGACCCTGAAATTAACAGAAATTTCTTTAAACTTAGAACACATTGGAATTGGTATGATTCACTTTTGAGAAACATCACTTTTCAGGCTAATATAAATTCTGACAACTATAATACCTCAGAACAACAATTAGCATTAAAAAATGATATAGAAACTGGCCTAGGAGAAGGAAGCGTTAAGGCGGAAATTAAAATTCAAGGTTTTAAAACCCGTTTCGATGCTTCTTATTTTGAAAGGGATATTGAAGAACACATTCAAGGTCTTGGGGCTTTAGATTTTTTCTGGAAGAATAATAGTAATGATCTAAAATTAAAAATTGGTGCTGGGGTGGCATATCTTCTTGGCGTAGAAAATATTTCAAGTTCGTTATTATACTATCCTAAGATTGAAATATTTTATAAAAAACCTGGAAATGTAGTTAGTCCATATTTCATTGCTGATGGAGGTGTGCATCAAAATACCTATAAAATTCTTGCAGAATTAAACCCCTTTCTAGCACCAACTTCACAATTAGCTCCTACATATAATCAATTCAACGCTAATCTTGGTATTCGATCTAGTTTGGCTTCTGTTTTAAATTTTGATTTTGGACTTATGTTTGATCAAATAGAGAACTTTAGCTATTTTGAACGCTTGCCCTATGATATTAAGAATGAAGATATTGGCTTCCGCCTGTCTAATTCTTTTCAGAGTCAATATATAAATACTGATGTTTACGGATTTAAAGCTAAAATTCGAATTGATTTGGCAAAAAATAATTTTGTTCGTTTTGAGACACTTTATCGGATATTTGATATAGATAGTGAAAAAACTTTGTGGAATGTTCCTGCCTTAGAAATGAATTGGGAAAGTCAGTTTAAGTGGAATGATCGTCTCCTTTTTTCTTTAAACGGAAACCTTTGGGGAGATAGAAAAGTAGCATTTCGTCCAATTTTTCTCGAGCAAGATATAAATGAAGCACAAATCACCGAAGAAAACCTCCCATTGTTTATAAGAAGTACAGCTCACATCACTTATAAAATTACAAATCAATTTGATGTTTTTATTAAAGGGCGTTTTAACACCAAGGGCACTCACGGAAGATGGGCTTATTTCCCTGAACCACCTCTTCTGTTAATAGCCGGGGGAACTTATAAATTTGATTTTCAATATTAGAATAATATAATTTCAAAACTTTAGCAATTTTGGATAAGCCAAATTGATTTTAGTACATTTGCAATTATTTTTAACACACTTATTTTTTTTATTAATGAATAAAATTGTTTTTATAAAAAATCTTGTTGCTATACTAATCATATTCAACTCATGTCAAGACAGGGTTGATCTTATTGTCCATAATGCTAATGTTTATACTCTTGATGAAAAAACGGGAAAGGCTACTTCATTTGTAGTTGATAATGGAAAGTTTATTGCAGTAGGAGGAGAAGAACTTATTAATGATTATCAAGCTAAGAAGGTTTTAGACCTTAAAAATCTACCTGTTTATCCTGGGTTCATTGATTCTCATTGTCATTTTCTAAAATTAGGTCTTAGCTTACAGCAAGTTGACCTTAGAGGGACACTGAGTTTTAAAGAGGTAATTAACCGAGTTCAGGATTATGCAAAAAGTAATGATTTAGATGCTATTCTTGGTCGCGGTTGGGATCAAAACGATTGGGAAGATAAATCTTTGCCTAATAAATCTGAACTAGACTCTTTATATCCAGATATCCCTGTCGCCCTTAGACGAATCGATGGACATGCTCTTTTAGTTAATCAAAAAGCTCTTGACTTAGCTGGAATTAATGATGCTACTAAAGTTGAAGGCGGAACTATTATTAAGAAAAATGGCAAGCTAACAGGGGTGTTAATAGATTCTCCAAATTCATTAGTCACAGCAATTTTACCAAAACCCTCGATAAGAGAAAAAACTATGGCATTAAAAGATGCCGCTAAAATTGCATTTGAAAATGGTCTTACAACTGTTTCTGTAGCGGGAATTGACAAGGATGATATTTATTTGATTGATAGCTTACAAAAAACCGGTGAATTGAATATACGTATTTACGCTATGATCTCAAATTCGAAGGAAAACATGGATCACTTCTTGTCAAAGGGTCCAATTAGAACAGACAAGCTAAATGTTCGCTCTTTCAAGGTTTATGCTGACGGAGCATTAGGTTCGCGTGGAGCAGCCTTAAAAAGTCCTTATTCTGACCTTAAGTCCCACAAAGGTGAGTTTATTACGCCTAAAGATTCTCTAGAAAAATTAGCTTACATGCTAGCTACAACTCCATTTCAGATGAATACACATGCTATTGGAGACGATGCAAACCGGACTATTTTACAAGCTTATAATAAGGCTTTAGTATTTTCTAATGACCCAAGATGGAGGATTGAGCACGCCCAGATTGTTGACACATCTGACATAGCTCTTTTTAATCGAAAAATTATTCCGTCAGTTCAACCCACCCATGCTACAAGTGATATGTATTGGGCTGAAGATCGAATTGGATCAAATCGTCTTGAAGGTGCTTACGCCTATAATAAACTCTTAAAAATGTCAGGGCGTATTTCACTTGGAACTGATTTTCCTGTCGAGGAGGTTAGTCCTTTGTTGACTTTTTTCGCTGCTGTTGCAAGACAAGATAAATATCTCTACCCTGAGGGTGGATATCTTAGTAAAAACAAACTTAGCAGAATAGATGCTCTAGCTGGAATGACTAAATGGGGGGCTTATGCAAATTTTGAGGAATTTCAAAAAGGTTCAATTGAAGTTGGAAAAGTTGCTGATTTTGTTATTCTGGATAGGGATATTATGTCAGTAAAAGAGAGTAATATTTTAAAAACAAGAATAGTTGCTACTTTACTTGATGGTAATATTGTTTATAGCAATCGAATCAATTAGGTCAAATTGATAATATTAACATTCTAATTATTTTATTAATTTAAAATTAATTTTTTATTCTAAAAAAGATATTTTATTAAATATTTTAAATCAATTTATATTTATAGATTTAAATAATAAATTATTTGTATAATTTTGAATAAAATTTTCTAATATGTGCGGTATTTTATGTGCCTTTGATTTAAAGCAAAAAAGTGAAACTATTCGTCCTCAAGTATTAGAGATGTCAAAGAAACTAAGGCATCGAGGTCCAGACTGGAGTGGTATTTATGACTCTCCTAAAGCAATTCTATCTCATGAACGTTTGGCGATAGTAGATCCAACCTCAGGAAAACAGCCATTGATAAGCCCATCTGAAAATCTTATACTTGCAGCAAATGGTGAGATTTATAATCACCGTGATCTTCGCGATACTTGTAAGTCTGATTATGCTTTTAAAACTCAATCTGATTGCGAGATTATACTTGCTATGTATCAAAAGCATGGAAAGAATTTTGTTAAAAGGCTTAATGGAATTTTTGCATTTGCGATTTACGATCAAGAAAAAAATGAATATTTCATAGCAAGGGATCATATGGGCATCATTCCATTATATATGGGATGGGACAAAAACGGAACATTTTATGTGGCATCTGAATTAAAGGCTTTAGAGGGTGTTTGTACTAAAATTGAATTATTTCCACCAGGTCACTATCTTCATAGCAGTGATTTAAAACCGGAGAAGTGGTACGAAACCGAATGGGATTCTTATGAAACAGTCAAAGAAAATTCAACATCTATTAAAGCTTTACATGATGCATTATCTGATGCTGTTCATCGCCAATTAATGAGTGACGTTCCATATGGAGTTTTACTTTCAGGAGGTTTAGATTCATCTATTACCTCAGCATTAGCTAAAAAATTTGCTGCAAAACGAGTTGAATCGGATGACACTCAAACGGCATGGTGGCCTCAATTACACTCCTTTTCTGTAGGTTTAGAAGGATCCCCAGACTTAGCTGCTGCCCAAGAAGTGGCAAAGCATATTGGAACTGTTCACCATGAAGTTAAATTTACTATTCAGGAGGGTCTAGATGCTGTTCGCGAAGTGATTTATCATCTTGAAACTTATGATATCACTACAATTAGAGCTTCTACACCTATGTATCTGATGGCTCGAGCTATTAAAGCATTAGGAATTAAAATGGTCCTTTCTGGAGAAGGAGCAGACGAATTATTTGGAGGTTATCTTTATTTTCACAAAGCACCAAATGCTAAAGAATTTCATGAAGAAACTGTCAGGAAACTCGATAAGCTACACCAATATGATTGCTTAAGAGCAAATAAGTCACTTGCAGCCTGGGGAATTGAGGGGCGTGTCCCTTTCTTAGATAAAGATTTTATTGAAATTGCTATGCGTTTGAATCCAAAAGACAAAATGATTACAGAAGATCGCATGGAGAAATGGATTTTAAGAAAAGCCTTTGAAGATTATTTACCTGATAATGTAACTTGGCGTCAAAAAGAGCAGTTTTCTGACGGGGTTGGATATAGCTGGATAGATAGTTTAAAAGAGTTGGTAGATTGTGAGGTATCAGATGAGCAAATGAAAAATGCAAAATATCGATTTCCAATACAAACACCTCAAAACAAGGAGGAGTTTTATTATCGCTCTATTTTCGAATCACACTTTCCTAGCGAAGCTGCTGCTTTAAGTGTTCCTTCCGTGCCTTCTGTAGCCTGTAGCACTCCAATTGCATTAGCTTGGGATGAAGCTTTTCAAAATCAAAATGATCCTAGTGGAAGAGCTGTAGCAAATGTTCATGAAAAAAGTTACGATGATTAGCATTTTCCTTTTATCATTTTACTTCAAAAAACAACTTCTTTTAAACACTCTTGTGTTGATAACTTCCTAATATTGACAAGGGTTTAGCTCTATGTTTCAAAGGCTAAATAATTATATTTGATAGTCTGTGGTTATACAGACACAAAACAGTTAAATATGAGTGAAGAAAACCAAAAAAATCAATATTCTGCTGATAGTATTCAAGCCCTTGAGGGAATGGAACATGTTCGGATGCGACCCTCTATGTATATTGGTGATATAGGTTCTCGAGGACTTCATCACTTAGTTTACGAGGTAGTAGATAATTCAATTGATGAAGCTTTAGCAGGTCACTGCGATAAGATTACTGTAACCATTAATGAAGATAATTCTATTACAACAAAAGACAATGGTAGGGGTATTCCTATAGGAATTCATAAAAAAGAGGGTGTATCAGCGCTTGAAGTTGTTATGACAAAGATTGGTGCTGGAGGAAAGTTTGATAAGGATTCTTATAAAGTCTCAGGAGGGCTTCACGGTGTAGGCGTTTCTTGTGTAAACGCATTATCTGAAAGCTTAATCGCTATAGTTAACCGTGATGGAAAAATTTGGCAACAAGAATATGTAAGGGGAAAAGCAAAAGCTGCAGTAGCTGCCATTGGCGAAACAAGTGAAACTGGCACAGAAGTTACTTTTAAACCTGATCCTGAAATTTTTAAACAAATTTTAGAATATGATTATGACACACTTTCATTAAGAATGCGTGAGCTTTCTTATTTGAATAAAGGCATTAAAATTGAGATTAATGATAAGCGAAGAAAAGATGACAAAGGAGATTTCATTTCGGAAACCTTTCAATCTAAGGAAGGTTTAAAAGAGTTTATTCATTTCCTTGATGAAAATCGTGAAGCAATTATAGGGGATGTTATAGCCATGGAAGGAGAGAAAAATTCTGTGCCTGTGGAAGTAGCAATGATTTATAACACTTCATTTTCTGAAAATCTACACTCTTACGTTAATAATATTAATACTCATGAAGGTGGTACTCACCTCTCTGGTTTTCGACGTGGATTAACAACAACTTTAAAAAAATATGCAGACTCTTCAGGACTCCTAGATAAATTAAAATTCGATATTGCAGGAGACGATTTTAGAGAAGGCCTTACCGCCATTATTTCTGTTAAAGTTGCCGAGCCTCAGTTTGAGGGACAAACTAAAACTAAACTAGGAAATAGAGATGTAACTTCTGCAGTTTCACAGGCGGTTTCTGAAATGCTTGAGAATTACCTGGAAGAGAATCCTAACGATGCTAAAACTATTGTTCAAAAAGTTATTTTAGCTGCCCAGGCACGCCACGCTGCAAGAAAGGCTCGGGAAATGATCCAGAGAAAAACAGTTATGAGTGGAGGAGGACTTCCTGGAAAACTATCTGATTGTTCAGAACAAGATCCTTCTTTATGTGAAGTTTTTCTTGTTGAGGGAGATTCAGCAGGAGGAACGGCTAAACAAGGTAGAGACCGAAATTTTCAAGCTATACTTCCACTTCGTGGGAAAATTTTAAATGTCGAAAAGGCTATGCAGCATAAGGTTTTTGAAAATGAGGAGATTCGAAATATTTATACAGCTTTAGGTGTTACTATTGGTACCGAAGAGGATAGTAAAGCTTTAAATCTGGAAAAGTTGCGTTATCATAAAATAGTTATCATGTGTGATGCCGATGTTGATGGAAGTCACATTTCAACTTTAATATTAACTTTCTTTTTTCGTTATATGAAGGAGCTCATAGAATCTGGTTATATATATATAGCAACTCCTCCATTGTATCTAGTTAAGAAAGGTCAGAAGAAAGACTATGCTTGGAATGATGATCAGCGCGATTTATTAGTTCAGCAATACGGAACTGGTGTTTCTATTCAAAGATATAAGGGTCTTGGCGAAATGAATGCTGGCCAACTTTGGGATACAACTATGAATCCTGAGGAACGTACTTTAAGACAAGTGATTATTGAGCCTGGTGGTGAGGCAGACAGAGTGTTTACAATGTTAATGGGTGATGAGGTGCCTCCAAGAAGAGAGTTTATTGAGAAAAATGCTATATATGCAAATATTGATGTTTGATTTTAAGAGAATCAAATTAATTTAAATTAATACAAATGAAAGTTACCATAGTTGGGGCCGGTAATGTTGGTGCCTCTTGTGCAGAATATATAGCACAAAAACAGATTGCAAGTAAAGTCGTTCTTCTTGATATTAAGGAAGGATTCGCAGAAGGAAAAGCTTTAGATTTATTTCAAACAGCAACGACTTTAGGTTTTAACACTTCAATTACAGGAGTAACTAATGATTATTCTTCCACTTCAGGAAGTGATGTTGTAGTTATCACTTCTGGAGTTCCCAGAAAGCCTGGCATGACTCGTGAAGAACTTATTGGTATCAATGCTGGAATTGTAAAAAAAGTTTCAGAAAGTATTTTAATCCATTCTCCAAATACAATTATTATCGTCGTATCAAACCCTATGGATACAATGACTTACTTGGCATTAAAATCTACTGGACTTCCTAAGAATAGAATAATTGGAATGGGAGGAGCTTTAGATAGCTCACGTTTTAAAACCTATCTTTCATTAGCATTAGATAAGCCTGTTAATGATATTCAAGGCATGGTGATTGGCGGACATGGTGATACAACAATGATTCCACTAACCAGATTAGCTAGTTATAATGGCGGACCAGTTTCACAATATCTTGATCCTAAAACTTTAGAAAAAGTTGCTGCAGATACTATGGTTGGTGGAGCAACACTCACTAAACTTTTAGGAACCTCTGCCTGGTATGCACCTGGAGCTTCTGTAGCTTTTTTAGTAGACAGCATTTTAAATGATTACAAGCGCATGATACCTTGTTCTGTCCTATTGGAAGGCGAGTATGGTTTAAATGATATATGTATAGGTGTTCCCTGTATTATTGGAGCTGATGGAATTGAATCTATAGTTGATCTTAAGCTAAACGAAACAGAACAAGCTTTATTAAATAAAAGTGCTGAAAAAGTTCAGACTATGAATGCAGCCTTAAAAGACATTCTTTAAAAAAGTAATCTTCAAAAGATCATTATTCTCTTTTTAGAGTTGCCTAATCATAGGTTTAATACTATATTTGCTCGCCTTAATTGAGCTTTAATTTTATTAAAATGCAAAACAATTCTTTGATAAGAGTTTTTGGTATTCTATTTGCAATTGTAAGTATTTATCAACTCTCTTTTACTTTTATTGCCAGTAATGTTGAAAAACAAGCATCAAAATATGCAAGTCAAGTCGTCTCTGAAGATAATACCAATTATCTAGAAGTTCGAGATCAAAAGGCTAATGCCTATTTGGATTCAATTGGAAACAATCCCATTTATGGTTTTACTTCCTATAATGATGCGAAAGAAAAGGAACTTAATAAAGGTCTTGACCTTAAAGGAGGTATAAATGTAATTCTTCAAATCTCTATCCGAGACATCCTAAGTGGTTTAGCTGAAAACACAAAAAACCCTCTATTCAATAAAGCATTGGATGAAGCTGATCTACTTCAAAAGTCTTCTGATGAGCCCTATATTGAGTCTTTCTTTGAAGCTTTTGATTTAATAAAGGGTGGTATAAAATTAGCATCTCCAGAGATTTTTGCAAATCGTACTCTAAGTGATGAGATTAACTTTGAAATGAGTGATCAAGAAACACAGGTTATAATTCGAAGAAAAATTGATGAATCCATAGTATCAGCATTTGAAGTATTAAGAAAGCGTATTGATAAATTTGGAGTAACTCAACCTAACATTCAGCGTTTGGGAACCTCCGGAAGAATTCTAGTTGAGTTACCTGGAGCCAAAGACGTGGAGCGTGTTCAGAATTTACTTCAGAGTACAGCTCAATTAGAATTTTGGGAAACTTACAAAAACGATCAACTAATAAGTTTTCTTATTGAAGCTAATACATTAATAGGTTCGAAAACTAAATCAGAAGAAGCTCTTGACCAAAACATTGATAAAGACATCAGTTCAGAAATAGACGATCTGTTAGCTGATGTTGCTTCTCAAGATTCAATTGTTACTACAAGTAATCCGATTATAGATCGTATTGTAGGTCAAGGTTTTCAAGGAGGTCCTGTTTTAGCCCAATTTGCAGTACGTGACAGTGATTTAATTATGGGCTATTTAGATCAACCTGATGTTCGTAAGTTATTGCCTTCAGAATACAGATATATTCGATTTGCTTGGGGTAAGCCTACAGCAGATGGAAATGTTGTAGAGCTTTATGCATTAAAATCAAATCGAGATAATTTAGCCCCTTTGAGTGGAGGGGTGGTTGTAGATGCTTTACAAACCTTTGATCAATTAGGAAATCCAGCGGTTTCAATGCAAATGGATTCCAGGGGCGCACGTATATGGGAGAATATGACTGGAAAAGCTTATAATGATGCAAGTAATATTGCTATAGTGTTGGATAATGTTGTTTATTCAGCACCAGGTGTTTCTAGTGGAGCTATTTCAGGAGGACGTTCTGAGATTACAGGAAACTTCACCCTTAATGAGGGGATTGACTTGGCAAATGTTTTAAGAGCAGGAAAACTTCCTGCTTCTGCTGAAATTATTCAATCTGAAATAGTTGGACCTTCACTAGGTAAAGAAGCCATAGAAGCTGGGATATATTCTTTTTTAATTGCTTTAATTATCGTATTGCTGTGGATGATTTTTTACTATGGTAGTTCTGGGTTTTTTGCAGATATAGCATTATTATTAAACATATTACTAATCTTTGGAATCCTTGCAGGACTAGGAGCTGTACTTACTTTGCCAGGCATTGCAGGTATTGTTTTAACCATTGGTATTTCTGTAGATGCCAATGTATTGATATTTGAGCGTGTTCGCGAAGAACTTAATAAAGGTAAAGGGACTCGTAAAGCGATAGCCGATGGATTTAATAATGCTCTCTCTTCAATCCTAGATGCTAATATCACTACTGGTCTTACAGCATTAATTTTATTTATTTTTGGAACAGGACCTATTAAAGGATTTGCAACTACCTTATTAATAGGGATTGGAACGTCATTATTTACAGCAATATTTATTACTCGTATTCTTGTAGATTCGAGAAATGAAAAGGGAAAAGGAGTTTCTTTTTCTACAAAGTCTACTAAAGGACTATTATCTGATATTAGTATTAAGTTTTTACAAAAACGTAAAGTTGCTTATATAGTTTCCTCGATTTTAGTTTTAATTAGTTTATGCTCTTTAGGTTATAGAGGCCTAAATCAGGGGGTTGATTTTGTTGGTGGGAGATCCTACACTATTCGTTTTGAAAAAGCTGTAAATCCTTCAGAAATAAGCTCATTGTTAAACGATGAGTTTGGTAGTGTTGAAGTGAAAACTTTTGGAGAGGAAAATCAACTGAAAATTACTACAAAATATAAAGTAGATGTTAAGGGTATTGCCGTTGACGGAGAAATCCAAAATAAGCTATTCTCTTCACTTTTATCATATTTACCTGACGGTATTTCTTATGATGATTTTGTAAATGGGAGTTCTGAAAAATCTATTGGAATTATGTCTTCTATAAAGGTAGGACCTACTATTGCAGATGACATTAAGAAAAATTCATTCTTAGCTGTTATAGGATCTTTAATCGTTGTCTTCCTGTATATTTTGTTGCGTTTTCAAAAATGGCAATTCTCTCTTGGAGCTGTAACTGCTGTTTTTCATGACGTATTAATTGTACTTGGAATATTTTCAATCACTTATACTTTCATGCCTTTCAGTATGGAGATTAACCAAGCATTTATCGCTGCCATATTGACTGTGATAGGGTATTCTTTAAACGACACAGTGGTTGTTTTCGATAGGATTAGAGAATTTGTTAACGAGCATACAAAATCAGAATTTAATAACACTGTGAATAGTGCATTAAATAGCACTTTAAGCAGAACTTTAAACACTTCACTTACAACTCTTCTTGTACTTTTAGCTATCTTCATCTTTGGTGGAGAATCTATTAGAGGCTTCATGTTTGCTTTAATAGTAGGGGTTGTTGTAGGGACTTATTCATCTGTATTCATTGCAACTCCTGTTATGTATGATACACAGAGGAAAAAAGAGCTCAACTGATAAATAGATTGTTTTTAAGCTAAGTTTTATTTTAATAACTGTTTTTAAGAGAATTTTCAATGTGAGCAAGGTGATGGTTACAATGCCATGCATATAAAAGTGTTGTGGTTCCAATAGGATATTGCTTATTTCTCTCTGGGTGAAAATAACAGCGTTTAAATTCTTGTTCATTTAACCCCTTTAAGAAAATTGACCATCTCTTATGAAGTGCCTCAATAAGATCTAAACTATATTCAACTTCGATATTTATTGCATCACTTAGAGTTGCCCAATTTTCTTGATTATAATCTTTAATATTTGGTTCATTTTCTAAAACAGCATGTTTCATTCTTAAATAACAATGCATGTGACTATCAGCTAGATGGTGAACTACTTGTGCAATACTCCAGCCTTCTGGGCGATATTGTTTTTTTAAATCACTTGGGTTTAGCCCATCTAATATATTTCTTAATTTCTGTGGAAATTTGGCTATAGTTTGTATTGCTTTTTCAAGTTGCTTGAATTTAGGTTGGTCTATCCATTCAAATTTTCCAATAGGGTGCTTGAGTTTATCATTCATAGGTTAAGTCTAAACTAGTTTAGGTTTTCTAAACATTAGATAACCACCTAAAAGAATAAAAGGGATACTTAACCATTGTCCAGTAGAAAATAAGGGGAAAAACTCTTCTAAGCCACCCTGACTTTCTTTTATAAACTCAATTAAAAAACGAATGGTAAACATTCCAATAAAAAAAAGCCCAATAAGATAGCCCTCTATATTTTTCTTTTTTGTTTTGAATACTTTTTTAAGAATAAAAAAAAGTATGAGATATCCAAAAGCTTCATAGAGTTGTGCTGGATGACGTGGAAGATTTTCTCCACGATTTAAAAAAACTACTCCAAAATTAGAATCACTGTATCTCCCGACAATCTCTGAATTAAAAAAGTTTCCTATGCGGACAAAACTTGCCCCAATTGTTACAGGAACTATAACTCTGTCTAAAAGCCAGAAAATAGATTTTTCTTTAAATTTTAATTTATACAAATACAATCCAATTAAGGAACCGATTACAGCACCGTGACTTGCTAAGCCTCTAAAACCTGTAAACTTGTATCCGCTTGGGGTATCTCTAATTGGTAATAAAATCTCCAAAAGATGATTTTGGTAATAATCCCAGCTATAAAAGAAAACATCCCCTAAACGTGCGCCTAGAAGAATCGATAAAACCATATAAACAAAAAGCGACTCCAAGTAATCTAAAGAAATTTTTTCGTCAATAAAAATTTTCTTCATGATATAATATCCAAGCCCGAAAGCAATAATAAACATAAGGCTATAATAATGAATGCCAAAACTGCCAATTTTAAAAAGTGTTTCGCTTGGTGCCCAATCAATTTTTGTAAAGTACATATGATTTTTTTTAACCCTGTAAATGTAATTAAAATAGCAAGGAAACGAAATAATTCATTATGGAATAGGATCATAACCAGACCCACCCCAGGGGTGGCAACTTGAGATACGTTTTAATGTCAATACCCCCCCTTTTAATAAGCCATGTTTTATTAAAGCCTCTAATGCGTATTGTGAACAAGTAGGTTGATATCTGCATGTAGCTGGCAGTAATGGTGAAATAAAATTTTTATAGCCTTTAATTAATAATATAAATGGAAAAATTAAAATTTTTTGCAAACTAAAGTATTTATTTAATTTTGAATGAGCTTCCCTCGCGGGTATCGTTAATTTGTATATTCAATTTTGAAAGAGAATCTCTGATAAGATCAGAGGTTTCAAAATCTTTTGAATTCCTAGCTTTATCTCTAATCTCGGATAATAGATTAAGAATGCCATGGAGTTCAATATTTACTGACGTATTTAGATTTTTTTTAACACTTTTTAGTCCTAAAACATCATTAAACAAATCATGCATTATTTGTTTTAATTCCTTTAAATCTTTAGAATTAATTTCTTGTTTGTTATTGGCTACTGCATTGATGTGTTTAATAGCATCAAAAAGATGCGCAATAAGAAGAGGGCTATTAAAATCATCATTCATCGCGCTATAACATTTTTCTTTCCATGCAATTAAGTCAAATTTACTAGTAACAGAAGAAGGAACAAGTGTCTCTAATGTTTGCATACCATCTATTAATTTGTCAAAACCTTTTTTTGAAGCCTCCAGTGCTATTTCACTAATATCTAGTATACTTCTATAGTGAGCTTGAAGCATAAAAAAACGAACAACCATCGGGGAAAAAGATTTTTTAAATATTTTATTTTCACCACTGAACATTTGGTCAGGTAAAATGCTATTACCTGTAGATTTAGCCATTTTTTTCCCATTAAGAGTTAACATATTGGCATGAAACCAATAATTAACAGGAGATTTCTTATGAATTGATTCAGCCTGAGCAATTTCGCACTCATGGTGAGGGAATTTTAAGTCCATTCCACCACCATGAATATCAAATTGAGAACCCAAATATTTCTGACTCATGGCTGTACATTCTAGGTGCCATCCAGGAAAACCATCACTCCAAGGTGAGGGCCAGCGCATAATATGTTCAGGCTCGGCTTTTTTCCATAAAGCAAAATCTTGTGGATTTATTTTATCACTTTGACCACCCAAACTTCTTGTATTATGAATCAATTCTTCAATATTTCTTCCGCTAAGTTTACCATAGGGAATTTTCTCATTGAATTTTAGTACGTCAAAATAAACAGATCCATTTATTTCGTACGCATAACCTTGTTTTATGATTTTTTTGATCAATTCAATTTGTTCAACAATATGTCCAGTAGCTGTAGGCTCTATACTAGGCGGCAGGGTATTAAATTTCGACATAGTATTCCTGAAGTCTAGAGTATATCGCTGCACAACTTCCATTGGCTCTATAGATTCTAGACGGGCTTTTTTGGATATTCGATCTTCTCCATCATCAGCATCATTTTCAAGATGGCCAGCATCAGTAATATTTCTTACATAACGAACTTTATACCCTAAGTGTAGAAGGTAGCGGAATATTAAATCAAATGAGATAAATGTCCTACAGTTCCCTAAATGCACATTACTGTATACAGTGGGTCCACAAACATACATGCCTACATTATTTGGCAAAATAGACTTAAAAACTTCCTTATCTCCTTTTAACGAGTTGTATACAACAAGAGAACTATTCATTAAAATTTAGTGTCAAGTTTGATATAGTCCAAAAACTCACGTTTCTTTTCTTTGTTATTAAACAAACCTCCGAATTCACTAGTAACAGTACTACTAGCAACGTCATTAATGCCTCGTGAATTAACACATAGATGTTTCGCATCAATTACACAAGCTACATCTTGAGTACCCAATATTTGTTGCAACTCATTTACAATTTGAAGTGTAAGACGCTCCTGAACCTGAGGTCTTTTTGCAAAATAATCTACGATACGATTCATTTTTGATAACCCTATTACAGAACCATTTGAAACATAAGCCAAATGGGCTCTTCCAACAATAGGGAGAAGATGATGTTCACAAGTGGAGTAGAGGGTAATGTTTTTTTCAACCAACATTTGACCATATTTGTATGAATTTTTGAATGTTGATGCTTTTGGTTTTTGATCTGGATGGAGACCTCCAAATGTTTCTTTAACATACATTTTAGCAACTCTTAAAGGAGTTCCTTTTAGACTGTCATCTGTTAAGTCCATTCCTAGAGTTTCTAAAATTGCTAAAACATGCTCTTTAATGATTATAATTTTTTCATCATCGCTTTGATCAAAGGCATCTGATCTCAAAGGAGTTTGAGAGTTTGAAGAAAAGTGATCTTCACCTCTATCAGTAATGTTATTGGAAATTAATTTTTCTATTTTCATAAGTCTATTAAGATGCATACAAATATACTTATTTTAATAAGTATATAATTATAGCCTGTTGACATCAAAGTTTAAAGTTATAACTGAGAGTGAGTTGTGTTAGATTTTCTTTAATTTGGTAAGGTGAAGTAAGGCCCTTAGAAAAAAGTTTAAAGTCTTTATTTTGTTCAAACTTTATAAAAGAAATATTGAGGTTACTTCCCCCAAAGTCAAACCCAATTCCTAAAGTTAAAGCGTGATCTTCATCTATATTGGTATCTTGGTTTTTTGTTTGAAAAAAATACCCACCTCTAAAACTGATGTCCTTGAGTCGATATTCTCCACCTATTTTTAAAGTATTTATAGAGTTTAAAGTTTTATTTACTTCAGTATTCAGGCTATTCAAAAATTCACTTGTGACATTCTGGCTAAAATAGCTATTAGATAAATTTTGGGCGCTATAGTCAATTGATATAAGTCCTGCCATATTGAAAATATAAGCAAAACTTAGAGTAGTTTTTGAAGGAATTTTAAGACGATATGGAGAATAGGAGTTTGTGATATCTGGGTCAATAATTTCTTGGATTTCGAAATCTTCATCAAATCTATATGCACTTATTTTCTGTTGAGTTTCGTCTTGAATATCAATCCATTGAGGGCTATCATAGGTTACGCCTAAACGAATATTTTCTAATTTTAAAATTCCACCAAATTGGATTGAAAAGCCATCTCCATAGCTAATTAAATCATTATTGAACTTAACATCATAAATAAAGGAATCTTGATCTTGATTTCCCTCAAAAAAATCTTGATTATTTCTAAACTCTAATTTATGTAAGTTAAGATTAATTCCAAAGTGAAGGATGTTTTCATATAATGCACTAAAATTAAAACTTGTTTTTCTATGTAACCCACTATTTATTATGTCTAAGTTGTTAAGATTATTAATAGAGTTTATATTTGATGTGTAGGATTTCTCTAAATCATTTGAGCTGAGTGGATCAATAATGTAGGACTGATATCCTAGAAATGCTTGTTGAGCACCGAAACCAATTTCATCTCCTAAATAACGATAAATATCTGAAATCGTTTCATCATCATAAAGCTGTATTTCCTCAAAAGCTATTCCATTGGCGTAATACAAAAAATAATCTGCAATGCTTGTATTGTTAATTCCGCTTAGTGAAATTTGTTGATCAAAATTGGCTATACGGTTTACATTTATTGCTGCACTTATTCGAGACCATGGATTTTCTTCATCGGTATTGTTAAAAACAAAGACAGCACCAAATTGATCAAAATAAAAAGTATCTTGATTTGTAGATTTTGACTCTCCAAAATATTTACCTTCATTTTCAAGTGCTTGTAGATTTATGGAACCACCTATTTCTGTATTTAAAAAGACAGAAGATGCTGCAGGGTTATTACTAATAGCTGTGAAATCCCCTCCTAAAGCACCAAATGCGCCAGCCATACCTGTAAATCGCGCGGAGCCACTTAAGCCTGTTTTTGTTAAGTAAGTTAAATCATTTAAAGTCTGTGATACTAAAAATTGAGACATAATTAGAACAGTACCCAAGTAAACCAAGGAACGCATTTGAGTCAGATTTTTAAATTATTTTAATTAGTGCGACCCCTATTTCCAGATGAACCACTACTTCTTCCTAAGGAACCACCCCCTCCAGAATTGTATGATCGAGTAGAAGACCTGTTATTGCTGTAGGAATTATTTGACCTGCTATAACTATTACTTCTTTGTGATCGATAATTACTAATACTTTTGTTTTTGTTTTGATTCGATTGTCTAACAACTCGTCTAGATGATCTTGAATTTCTAGAATTACCAGGAGAATCAACTAATAGAGAACTTATCCTTCGCTGAACTCTTGTAGAAGATCTAGCAGGATTTCGCTCTACTAAACGATATTGTGTTTGATCACCTCCTGAACCTCTTGATAATCCCTGAGGTGATTTTACGATATTTGTATTCAATGGAGTTTGCCTTAAATCTCTTGAAAAAGAATTAATAGTTCCTAAAGGCCTTATGCTTCTTGAATTATTTAAACTTTTTGTGTTAATTCCTAACCGATTTCTATCATATCCAATAACTAGATTTCTTCCAAGTGAACTTACACCTCTTCCTAAGTTAATTCGATTAAGCTTATTTTGGACATCTCGTTCTCTGGAATCAGCACTTTGAGTTGTTTCTCTACTTCTCTCTTTAGGACTATTATAATTTTTTTCTCCACGACCAGATTTAATTCGTGCTATAGTAGAACTGTAGTCGCGTTTGTTTCTTTGATTAGAATTATTCCCATAATAGTCACCAAAACGATTCCACTGATTTGCCCAGCTGTTTCTGTAACCACTTCTAAATCCAAATCCATAAGGGTTGTAAAATCCTCCATAATAGCTAAATGGTGAGTAAAAGGAATTAAAACCACGCCACATACCTGCATAACGTCTGAATGGATTCCAATATGGATAGTTTCTAAATGGGCTGTAAAATCCTCCATATCCAAACCGGTAAGGGTCAAAATAATAATTATTCCAAAAAGGTGAATAGCTAAAACCAAAGCTTGCTAGTCCCCATGAGTAATTAGGAAAATTATTCAAAAGGATAATTTCGGTTTGTGAAGTTTCTCCTCCCCATGGGATTTGGGAATTATCATTTTCAAGAGCAACATCTTCTATATTTTCAACTGAACTGCTATATGAGTTTATATCAGTAAAATAAATTTCATTATCAGTAGTTTCTACATATCCATTATTGGCGGCTTCTTTGAAATACTGCTCATAATAATTATTCTTTGTTATGGCTTTAGATTTTTCTAAACCTATATTTGACGGAGAAACATAAATTCCATCTGAGGCAAAGTAAGAAGACCCTTGAAAGCTAGCACAGCTTGCAAGTAGTGTTGCTAAAGAAAGACCTAAAAATAATTTTTTAAATTTAAAGCGTATAGGTTTCTTTTTCATAGCAAATCGTTTTAGAAATGTGATACAAAAGGTTTAGATTTGTAACACAAAATTATTTCAAACAAATATAGGCAAATTCTGTGCCAAACTTTTATGGCCAATAAATTAACTCCACGGGAAAAAGATTATTCTAAATGGTATAATGAAATAGTAGTTCAAGCTGATCTTGCTGAAAATTCAGTAGTTCGTGGCTGTATGATCATTAAACCATATGGTTATGCAATATGGGAAAAAATGCAAACCGAACTTGATAAAATGTTTAAAGCTACTGGACACGAAAACGCTTATTTTCCACTATTCGTTCCTAAAAGTTTATTTGAAGCTGAAGAAAAAAATGCGGAAGGTTTTGCAAAAGAATGTGCAGTAGTAACTCATTATCGTTTAAAAAATGATAAAGACCAACCAGGCAAACTTAAAGTAGATCCGAACGCTAAGCTTGAAGAAGAACTTGTTGTTCGACCTACAAGTGAGGCTGTCATTTGGAACACCTATAAATCTTGGATTCAATCATATAGAGATTTACCGATTTTAATTAATCAATGGGCTAATGTTGTTCGCTGGGAAATGCGTACTCGGCTTTTTTTAAGAACAGCAGAATTTTTATGGCAAGAAGGGCATACGGCTCATGCTACCAAAAAAGAAGCAATTGAGGAAACAAAATTAATGAATCAAGTATATGCTGATTTTCTTGAAAATTTTATGGCTATACCTGTTATTCAAGGGACAAAAACTGCCAGCGAACGATTCGCAGGTGCAGAAGAGACTTATTGTATCGAAGCTCTAATGCAAGATGGTAAAGCGTTACAAGCAGGAACTTCACATTTTTTAGGTCAAAACTTTGCTAAAGCATTTGACGTAAAATTTGCTTCAGAGTCAGGAAATCTAGAACATGTATGGGCAACCTCTTGGGGGGTTTCAACAAGACTAATAGGCGCACTTATCATGACCCATAGTGATGATATAGGCTTGGTTTTACCACCTAATCTAGCTCCATATCAAGTGGTTATAGTTCCCATTTACAAGGGTGATGAGCAACAAAAGCAAATCGCTCAAGTTGCAGAAAAAATTAAAGCATTATTAGAAGAAAAAAATATTCGTGTTAAGTTTGACAATCGTGATAAGTTTAAACCTGGATTTAAATTTAATGAATATGAGTTAAAGGGAGTTCCCCTTAGAATTGCTATTGGTCCAAATGATTTAAAAAAAGGAAGTGTTGAAATTGCTAGACGAGATACTTTATCAAAAATTGTTATCACTCAGGAAGAAGTTGTTAGTCACATTGATTTTAATCTTAAAGAAATGCAACAATCTTTATTTGATAAAGCAAAAAGTTTCCGTGAGCAAAAAATAACAGTAGTAGATAATTTTGTAGATTTCCGAAAGGTTTTAGATGATAAAGGTGGTTTTATCTCTGCTCATTGGGATGGAACTGAATTAACTGAGCAGGCAATTAAAAAAGAAACAAAAGCAACAATTCGATGTATTCCATTAGATAATATAGAAGAATCAGGAAAATGTGTTTATTCCGGAAAAGATTCTAATAGACGTGTGCTTTTTGCTAAAGCATATTGATTTAAATCTTTTATCGGTTTTTATTGTTCTTTTTTTAATATTAAATCAGCCTTACTTTTTGCAAGTCCAATCAGATATGGAAATTCATATCCGTAATATCATTTAGAAAGTAAAATCATCTATAATAGGCAATAGATTTTGTTTTTCAAATCTTCTTGCTTAATAATAATATTCCGTGTACATTTGCGCACTGAAAATATGGCCCGTTCGTCTATCGGTTAGGACGCCAGGTTTTCATCCTGGAAAGAGGGGTTCGACTCCCCTACGGGCTACAAAATAAATTTAAATTATGGCAAATCATAAATCGGCATTAAAACGTATTCGTTCAAATAACAAGAAACGTCTTTTAAATCGTTTCCAGCATAAAACAACCCGTAATGCTATCAAAAAATTACGTGAGATCACTAAAAAGAAAGAAGCAAATAAAGTTTTTCCAACAGTTGTTTCTCTTATAGATAAACTTTCAAAGAAAAATATAATTCATGCTAATAAAGCATCTAACTTAAAATCTAAACTCGCTAAGCACGTTGCTTCGTTATAAGTTTAATATTTACAATAAAAAAGGCTTCTTATATAAGGAGCCTTTTTTATTACATTAAGCTTTTGGTTAAGAATTCATCGAAATTAAAAACTCTTCATTGCTTTGAGTTCTTGTAAAGCGATCATTTATAAATTCCATAGCCTCAACAGGGTTCATATCTGCTAAATACTTTCTCATGATCCACATCCGTTTTATAGTGTTTTCATCCAGTAATAAATCATCACGACGAGTACTTGATGAAACTAAATCAATAGCTGGGAAAATTCTCCTATTGGCAATTCGACGATCCAGTTGAAGCTCCATGTTTCCTGTTCCTTTGAATTCTTCAAATATAACCTCATCCATTTTAGAGCCTGTTTCTGTTAATGCAGTTGCAATTATAGATAATGAGCCTCCATTTTCAATATTCCTAGCCGCACCAAAGAAACGTTTTGGCTTATGTAGAGCATTTGCGTCAACACCTCCACTGAGGATTTTTCCAGAAGCAGGCTGTACAGTATTATATGCTCTTGCTAAACGCGTAATGGAATCCAAAAGAATAACAACGTCATGTCCACACTCCACAAGTCTTTTTGCTTTTTCCAAAACAATATTAGCAATCTTAACATGGCGTTCTGCAGGTTCGTCAAACGTAGATGCGACAACTTCTCCATCTACATTTCTTTGCATGTCTGTAACTTCCTCTGGTCGCTCGTCAATCAATAAAATCAATTGGTAAACTTCAGGATGATTTGCTGCTATTGCATTAGCAATGTCCTTAAGCAACATCGTTTTTCCTGTTTTTGGTTGTGAAACAATCATACCCCTTTGTCCTTTACCTATAGGGGAGAACAAATCCATGATTCTACTAGAAATTGTACTTTGTTTATCGGCCAAATTAAATTTTTCTTCAGGAAAGAGGGGAGTGAGGTGTTGAAATGAAACACGGTCTCTAACTACTTTAGGGTCCAGACCATTGATCTTATTGACTTTAATTAGCGGAAAGTATTTTTCTCCTTCTTTTGGAGGACGAACAGATCCAAGAACAGTATCGCCGGTTTTAAGTCCAAAAAGGCGAATTTGTGATTGAGAAACATAAACATCGTCTGGAGAAGAGAGGTAATTATAGTCTGAAGAACGCAAAAATCCGTAACCTTCAGTCATCATATCTAATACTCCTTCAGTTTCTACAATACCATCAAACTCAAAGTCAGGTTGCCGGTAGCGACTTCTATTATCTTTATTGTGATTATTTTCACCACGATTTACGTTGTTGAAATTATTTTTTTGGTTCCCGTTTTTCTTGTATTTATTGTTCACTTGTCCTTCTTTCTTATGATGTGGTTTGCTGTCATCTTTATTATATGGAGTATTATTCTGTCTTGATTTATGAACTGGAAGAATCTTTTGAGAAACTTTCTTTTGGTCGTCAGATTTTTGGTTTTGAATATTATCCTGGTTTTTTGGAGAAGCGGAAGCAGTAGTTTCTTCATCAGGTTTTGATGCAATGAAATCTACAATTTTATAGACCAGATCAAGTTTTTTCAATCCTGCAATACGTTTAACACCAATTTTTTTGGCAATTTCTTGTAATTCAGGTAGTTTCTTTGTTTTAAGAGTAGCTAATTCGTACATGAAGTTGTTTGAAAGTTTATGCTTTATAGGCTAATTGCAATGCTATAAAGATTAAATGTTGTAGAAGCACAATATTACAAATTTTATTTAAAACAACCACTTTAAAAAAAAAGTTAATTTTGTTAAAAGCCTATTCATGATTCAACGGATTCAATCTCTATATCTTCTTCTTGTTATTTTACTTTCTTGTTTTGTATCATATTTGTCCTTTAATTCTTCTTTTGAGATTGGATTAAATTCTTGGTTTAAAACCCATTATTGCTTTTTCAGTATCCCATTACTTGGACTACTATCCTTATTTATATATAATAAACGCAAGATACAGTCAATCCTTTGTTTTGTGTTGATTATAATAAATATTTTAGTACTTCATATTTATGGTATAAAAGTATTTCAAGGAAATTCTAATGCCATAATTATAGTAATCCTTGTATGTTCTTTTCTCGAATGTATTTTATTAATTATGGCGCGAAAAGCTATTAATAAAGATGAAAAGCTAGTTCGCTCAATCGATCGCATTCGCTAAGTCACCTCTTGTCCCAAGTTCTATAACATCTAGGTTTTGAATCTTTCCTTTATCTATTTCAAAACGAAGCATTGTTCTTTTTTTATGGAAGCCATAAATTCCTGCTGCTCCCGGATTCATATGTAGATGATTGTTTTCTTTATCCTGGATCACTTTTAAAATATGTGAATGACCACAAATGAATAATTTAGGTTTATATTTTTTAATTAAGGCTTTTGCTTTTAAATTATATTTTCCTGGATAACCAGCAATATGAATTATTATCACTGAAACTCCCTCACAATTGAAAGAGAGCACTTCAGACGATTGCAGTCTTACCTGATTACCGTCTATGTTTCCATATACCGATTTAAGAGGTTTTAGCGAAGCTAGATAGTCTAAAACTTTTAGGTTTCCTATATCACCTGCATGCCATAGCTCATCTGATTGTGAAATATAGCTTGTTATTTTTTTATCTAAGTGACCATGTGTATCAGAAAGCAATAATATTTTTTTCAATGAATTATATTATAATTTGATTAAAGTTAATCATTAGGAGCTATTATTTTAAACAAAAAAAATTTTAACTTTTAAACCTTTTTATATGATTCATTTTTCATCCTCCATGAATAGTTTTGTTATTACTAATAATATTTAGTTGAGAACTCTTTCTCTAATTGTATCAATAAATAATTCAAAGTATATTTAGCTCAAAAATAAAATAGGTGCGTTATTTTTTAGAATTTTCTTACGCAGGGACTAATTATCATGGATGGCAAATTCAACCTAATGCAATTTCTATACAAGAGGTTATGGAAAATGCCTTGAGTACACTCTTAAAATCACCAACCACACTTCTTGCTGCAGGGAGGACTGATACAGGTGTACATGCTCGACAGATGTTTGCACATTTTGATTCTAACTTCAATGTGGAGTTTCAACAAAAATTAGTTTATCAGCTCAATCAATTTTTACCTTCCGATATTGTTATTCATTCTCTTAGACAAGTAAAATTAGATGCTCATGCTCGTTTTGATGCACTTTTAAGAACCTATGAATATCATATTTCAATTAAAAAAGTAGCTTTTGAGAATGATTTGCATTATCAAGTTAATCAAACTTTAGACTTTGATCTTATGAATGCCGCTGCACAGATTCTTTTGGAATATCAAGATTTTGAAAGCTTTTCAAAATCAAAGACAGATGTCAAAACCTTTTTATGCGACATAAGTTATGCGAAGTGGACTAATTCAGAAAAGGGTTATATATTTACAATAACTGCTAATCGGTTTTTGCGTAATATGGTTCGATCGATAGTAGGTACATTGATTGAAATTGGTTTAAAAAAGAAAAAATTGGAAAAATTTCATCAAATTATTTCAGTTAAAAAACGCTCTGCAGCAGGTTTTTCTGTGCCAGCAAAGGGCTTGTTTCTTACCAAAATAAAATACCCAGACAATATTTATATATAAATATGGCGAAAGTAAGCGGTAAAATTTTTGATATAGAACTATTCACTAAACTTTTAGCATATATAAAACCTTTTCAATCAACTTATTATTTTGTTATTATTTCAGCTATTTTGCTGTCTTTTTTTTCAACGGTAACACCATATTTGCTTAAAGTTACCGTTGATGATTACATCCGACCGAAAGATTTTCAGGGGATGGTTTTTTTTGTTAGTTTAATGTTCACAACCTTATTATTAGAAGTTGTATTCCAGTTTCTTTTTGTTTTTTATGCTAACTGGCTGGGCCAAAAAGTAATTAAAGATTTAAGGGTTAAGCTTTTTAATAAGATTCTTTACTTCAAAATGTCATATTTTGACAAGACAGCTGTAGGGCGTTTAGTAACTCGCTCTGTTAATGACATTGAAACTATAGCGAGTGTTTTTTCACAAGGTTTGTTTATGATCATTGCTGATTTACTAAAAATGATTTTGGTGATAGGAGTAATGCTTTATGTTGATTGGCGTTTATCTCTTATTGTATTTTCAATTCTCCCAGTTATAATTTACGCGACGAGACTTTTTCAAAAGTCAATGAAAAATGCTTTTGAGGAGGTACGAGTTCAGGTAGCTAATTTAAATTCTTTTGTACAGGAGCGAATCAGTGGAATTAAAATAGTTCAATTATTTAATCGTGAAAAAGTGGAGTATAAGAGTTTTGTTTCAATTAATGAAAAACACAAAAAAGCATGGTTGAAAACAGTATGGTTTAATTCTATTTTCTTTCCTATTGCTGAAATTTCTTCTTCTGTAACAATTGGTCTGTTAGTATGGTATGGAGGATTAAATGTAATTTCTGGCGGAGGTGTTTCTCTTGGAACTATTTTTCTTTTTATTCAAATGTCTCAAATGTTATTTAGGCCATTAAGACAAATTGCGGATAAATTTAATTCTTTACAAATGGGAATGGTATCAGCTGACCGTATATTTGAAATTTTAGAAACACAAAGCAGTATCGAAGATAAAGGAACATTTTTTCCAACTCAAATTAAAGGTGATATTAGTCTAAAACAATTAGGTTTCTCATACATTCCTGGAGAGCTAATAATAAATAATATATCACTTGAAATTAAATCTGGTGAAACAGTTGCTTTAGTTGGTGCCACCGGAGCTGGAAAGTCTACTATAATAAATTTAATATCTCGTTTTTATGAATTTGATTCTGGGGATATCACGATAGATGGAACTTCCATTCGTAAATACAACTTGGAAACTTTACGTAATAAAGTTTCTGTTGTTCTTCAAGATGTTTTTCTTTTTGCAGATACTTTATTTAATAATATTACACTGTTCAACCCTTTAATTACAATAGATCAAGTTGTTAAAGCTTCAAAAGAAATAGGAGTTCATGAGTTTATAGAATCTTTACCTGAAGGCTATGATTATAATGTTAAAGAGAGAGGTGTCATGCTCTCTTCCGGTCAGCGACAGTTAATAGCATTTTTAAGAGCTTATATCTCAGAACCGTCAATTCTCGTATTAGACGAAGCAACATCGTCAGTTGACAGTTATTCAGAGGAGATAATTCAACGCGCAATTGACAAATTGACTCAAGGCAAGACATCTATTATTATTGCTCATCGTTTATCAACAATTAAAAACGCAGATCGAATAGTTGTTATGGATAAAGGAAATATTATGGAAGAAGGGACTCATGAGCAATTATTAAAGATTGAAGACGGGCACTATGCTAAACTTTATGAAGTGCAGTATGCAGAAGAGTTTCCCGTTTAATTAGTCATTCATATCTTGAGCAATAGATTTTTCTAATTTTTCAAGACTATCAAAATTAAAAAAACTTCCATTTTTAAAATAAACCACTTCTCCGGTTTGTTCAGATATCACCAAAACCAATGCATCTGTTTTTTCTGTAATGCCTATAGCTGCTCTATGTCTTAATCCATAACGGGAAGGAATATTTGACCGATCACTTAGAGGCAAAATAACGCGTGTAGCTATTATAATATTATTTTCAATTACTATGGCTCCATCATGTAATGGACTATTTTTAAAAAAAATACTTTCTAAAACTTGAGGTGTCAATTGAATATTAGAATAATTATTTTCATTTAAAGTAAAATCAAGAGAATTGTTTTTTTGTAATACAATTATAGCTCCCATTTTACTTTTAGACATATCTTCACAAGAATTTATTAAGATTTTTAAGTTTAAATTAGATCCCTCCCGAGTTTGGTTTAAAAATTTAAAATAGCGAACTACATTTCGCTTATTAGTAAAATTTGTTGAACCTAAAAGCAGAAGAAATTTTCTTATTTCTTCCTGAAAAACAACGATTAAGGCAAAAAATCCAACACTAATAAACTTTCCAAGTAAATTGCTTAATACATCCATATTGAGCAAAGCAGTCAACTTCCAAATCAAATAAATCATTACAATTCCAATAAAAATGTTTATAGCTACTGTCCCTCTAACTAGCTTATATAAATAGAAAAGAAGTAAAGCTACAAGGAGAATGTCAATAACATCTATAAAAGAAAAATCAATAAAATCTGTAATATTCAAGTAAGTATGCTTTGTGTAAATTTATAAAAACTATTGAAGCTCTAACCATAAGTCAATGCATTCTTTCGCTTCTTTAACATCGTGGACTCTTAATATTTTTGCTCCACGCTCTAAGCCCCATGCATGAAGGGCCGTTGTTCCATTTAACGCTTGATCAGGTCCAAACCCAAAGGTTTTGTAAATCATAGATTTTCTAGAAACCCCAATAAGTATAGGACAGCTAAGACTTTTTAAGTGATTTAAATTTTTAAATAATGTAAAATTGTGTTCTTTGCTTTTTCCAAATCCAAATCCAGGATCTAAGATTATGTCATTGATGCTAGATAAAGAAGCTTTTTTTAACTGCTTGTTAAAAAAATAAGCAATCTCTTGAATTACATCATGATAATAAACTCCATCCTGCATGTCTTTGGGCGTTCCCTTCATGTGCATCATTACGTAAGGCACTTTGTGTGAACCGACTACAGAAAGAATTCTTGGATCTAATATACCTCCTGATATATCATTTATCATACTTACTCCCATGTCCAAACTTTCTTCAGCCACAACACTGTTGTAGGTGTCTAATGAAAAGTAAGTTTTTGGAAATTCTTTTAATAATACCTTGAGATAAGGAAATAAAAGCTTTTTTTCTTGATCTGGATCAATTATTGAACTACCTGGTTTGCTACTTGCAACACCAATGTCAATAAAGGAAGCTCCTTCGTCAAGCATTTTCTGGGTTTGAGCTATAGCATTATTCAAACAATTATACTTCCCACCATCATAAAAAGAATTATTTGTAAGATTAAGAATTCCCATGATTTTGGGTTTTGTTAAATCAATTAGGTTACCCCGTATACGAATTTGTTGAGCTGTGATATTCTTTTTGATAACTTTTGAAGCGTATGGCTAATGAATTAAAAATAAATTCGAAATTTATAACAAATTTATATGAAATGGAAGCTACCGAAAAAAAGTATCATGAAATTATCTTTCAATGTCGAGCTTTATTCGAAAAAAAAATGAGTGACTATGGATCTGCCTGGAGAATTCTCAGATTACCCTCTTTGACAGATCAAATTATGATTAAAGCTCAACGCATCAGAAGTTTACAAACGAATAAAATTATAAAAATAAATGAAGGTGAAGAGTCTGAATTCATTGGAATAATTAACTATAGCGTTATGGCACTAATACAAATTCAAAAGGGGATAGCTGAACAATCTGATCTAGATTTAGAAACTGCTTTAAAGCTTTATGATAGAAAATTAAAAACCACATTTGAATTAATGCTAAATAAGAATCATGACTATGGAGAGGCCTGGAGAGACATGCGGATAAGCTCACTTACTGACTTGATTCTACAAAAACTACTTCGAGTAAAACAAATAGAAGATAATGAAGGAATAACCATTGTAAGCGAAGGGATTGAAGCAAACTATCATGACATTGTAAATTATGCCATTTTTGCATTGATTCATTTAAAAGTATAATGCAATATGCAGTTAATAAAATCGTACAGGTTTTTTTAGCACTTTTTGGTGTTGCAACTCTAGTGTTTTTTCTATTTACTGTTCTCCCTGGTGATCCAGCTCAAATGATGTTAGATCAAAATGAAGACAGTAAACTTCTAGAGAAGTTAAAATCAAAATTTGGTTTTGATCTACCAATCTCTAAGCAGTATTTTTATTATCTAAATGACCTCTCTCCAATTTCTTATCATTCAAAAGATCCAAATGTCTTTGCGTATTATGATAAATATATTTATGGTGGTTTGAAAATTTTTAGTAACCAGAACCATGTTTTATTATTGAAACTCCCATACTTACGCACTTCATATCAAAAAACAGGAAAGCCCATTTCTGAAATATTAAAAGAAACTTTGCCAAACACAGTAATACTTGCTTTTTCATCAATGATGATAGCTGTTCTGTTGGGTATTTCGTTGGGTATTTTATCAACTTTATATAAAGATCATTGGATAGATAGATTCCTTCTATTTTTTAGTACTATAGGGATGAGCGTACCTTCCTTTTTTAGTGCAATACTTTTTTCTTGGTTTTTTGGATATTTTCTTAACTCATATACTCAACTTAATATGACAGGAAGTTTCTATGAGTTAGATGATTTTGGAGACTCATATCATATTATTTGGAAAAATTTAATTTTACCTTCATTTGTTTTAGGGATTCGTCCGCTAGCAGTTATTATTCAATTAATTAGAAGTAATTTATTAGACGTTCTTTCTCAGGATTACATTAGAACTGCTTACTCCAAGGGTCTTTCAAAATTTCAAGTAATTTTTAGACATGCTTTAAAAAATTCTTTAAACTCAGTAGTAACTGCTGTATCAGGCTGGTTTGCATCTCTTCTAGCTGGAGCGATTTTTGTTGAATATGTGTTTGGATGGAATGGTCTAGGAAAGGAAATAGTTGAGGCACTTAACCAATTCGACATTCCAGTTGTAATGGGTTCTGTAATTGTTGTTGCCTTTCTCTTTATTATCATTAATATTGTTGTCGATTTAATATACATCTATTTAGACCCAAGAATAAAAACACTGTAAACAATGAGAGATAAAATTGTAGCTGGAAATTGGAAAATGAACAATGATCAATACCAGACTAAAGAACTACTAAGTAATTTAAAGTCTTCTAAAATCCCAGATGATGTTCGTGTTATGGTAGCCCCTTCATTTACTCAGCTATCTCAAAGCAAAAATTTATTAAATAATACAAATATATCAGTTATTGCTCAAAACATGAATGCGGCTCATTCTGGTGCATATACTGGGGAGATTTCTGCCGATATGCTTAAAGGCATTGAGGTGAATACCGTAATTATTGGGCATTCTGAAAGACGATCAATATTTAATGAATCAGATGAAATTCTTAAAGAAAAAGTAAAGGCTGCTTTGGCTGCTGACATGGAAGTAATCTTTTGTTTTGGAGAAGAACTCCAAGAGCGAAAAACTAATAATCATTATAAAGTGGTAGCTAATCAACTCAAAGTTGCACTTTTTGAACTTCCAGAAATAGTATGGAAAAATCTTATTTTAGCTTATGAGCCTGTTTGGGCAATTGGCACTGGAGAAACTGCAAGTCCCCAACAAGCACAGGAAATGCATGCATACATTCGTAAATTAATAGCACAGAATTACAATCAATCAACAGCTGAAAATTTAGCTATTCTTTATGGAGGTAGCGTAAAACCTAATAATGCTAAAGAAATATTTTCAGAACAAGATGTTGATGGTGGTTTGATAGGTGGGGCCTCTTTAAAGGCTAATGATTTTATTGAAATATTCAGTGCCTTTTAATGGCACATTCATATATAGTATATTACTTTACCATATTACCTAAAATTCCTTGGAGCGATATATTACTTGCTCAACTAAATAGCCTTCCATTTGAAAGTTTTGAATTAACAGATGTTGGTTTTAATGCATTTGTTTCAGAGAAACAGCATAACAGTAATTTTTTAGCGTCAATCCCATTATTTAAAAATAATGATGTGAAAATTGATTTTAGATTAGATATAATTGAACCAGTTAATTGGAATGCTAAATGGGAGAATAATTTTAAGCCAATTCATATTGGAGAGAACTGTGTTATACGTGCAGATTTCCATCCACAGTTAAATAAAAAGTACGAGTTGGTAATTAATCCAAAAATGAGTTTTGGAACTGGACATCATCAAACGACTTTTATGATGATGGAATTTGCATTAAATGAGATTGTAGAAGGAAAATCAGTATTGGACATGGGATGTGGTACTGGAGTGCTGGCAATTATTAATTCAAAAATGGGAGCAAAGAAAATAGATGCTATTGATAATGATCCTTGGTGTATAGAAAATTCTAAAGAAAATGCCCTTCAAAATCAATGTAAAAATATTAATGTAATTTTTGGATCTGAAATAATTAATAAAAAGTCTAGTTACGATTTAATTTTCGCGAATATAAATCGTAATGTTTTGTTGGAACAAATTCCAGCTTTTGCAGAAGCATTAAGTTTAAAAGGAACTATATTGCTTTCAGGTTTTTATAATAAGGATACACCTATATTAAGAGAAAGGGCAGGTGAGTTTGATCTTAAAATTGTTGAAGAAAAACAAAAAGACAAATGGTCTGCCTTAAAGTTTAAATATGAGTAAAGAAAACCCCAAAATTGTTCCACAAGAGATTGAGAAGATTGAAACGCTAGAAAAAAAGGAACATGAAATCATTCTTTTCAACGATGATGTGAATACTTTTGATCATGTCATTGAATGTTTAGTGAAAATTTGTAATCATTCTTATATTCAGGCTGAGCAATGTGCATTTATAGTTCACTATTCAGGAAAATGCATTGTTAAAACAGGACCCTTAGAAGAACTTATTCCTATATGCAATGAGCTTTTGAAAGAAGGTCTGAGTGCTGAAGTAGTGTAACTAAATACTAATTTTTTTCTTTGACTTAAATCATCGATCTTTGCAAAAAAAGGTAAAATGAAATTCAGAATTTTAATACTAATTACATTTATGGTTAAAATCTTCGGAGTACAAGGACAAAATGACACCAATAAAACAATTTATCAATTTAAAGTTGCCAATCTCGAGGGGGATGAATTTGACTTTAATACTCTAAAGGGAAAAAAAATTATGATTGTAAATACTGCATCTAAATGTGGGTTGACTCCTCAATACAAGAAGTTGCAGGAATTGTATGAAAAATATGGAAATGAAAATTTTGAAATTGTTGGTTTTCCAGCAAATAACTTTTTATTTCAAGAATCAGGAACTGATGAGGAAATTGCTGCATTCTGTGAAAAAAATTATGGGGTAACTTTTCCAATGATGAGTAAAATTTCGGTAAAAGGTAGTAGTATGCATCCTATTTACAAATTTTTAACTCAAGAAGCCAAAAATGGAGTAATAAGTTCCAGTGTTTCTTGGAATTTCCAAAAATATCTTATTAATACTGATGGACAGTTAGCCAGAGTGGTATCTCCAAGGACACAACCAGATGATCCTAAAGTGATTTCATGGATTGAAAATTAAATGAAAAACCCTCAAAATTTTAAAACACTTTGTGTACATGCGGGAGAGCTAAAGGATGAAAAATTTGGTGGAGCAATTTCCCCCTTATATATGTCATCTTCTTATGCCTTTAATAATGTTGAAATAAATCAATATCCAAGATATTTTAACACCCCAAATCAAAGAGGAGTCTCAGAAAAAATAGCTGCTTTAGAAGGAGCGGATGCTGGCCTAATATTTGGCTCGGGTATGGCTGCAATAAGCACTACATTACTATCTCATCTTAACAGTGGTGATCACGTGATCTTCCAAGATGATCTTTATGGCGGTACAAGAAATTTTATTCAATATGAATTCCCTAGGTATGGTATTGAATTCAGCTTTACTTCAGGAATTAAAACTGCTGATTTTGATCGTGAAATCAAGGATAATACTAAAGGAATCTACATTGAAACCCCTAGTAATCCATCACTTAAAATTATAGATATTAAATCTGTTAGCAATCTTGCAAAAAAAGCAGGAATATGGACCATGATTGACAATACTTTTGCAAGTCCAGTTAATCAAAATCCTATTTCTATGGGCATTGACATTGTAATTCACAGTGCTACAAAATATTTAGGTGGACATAGTGATATTTGTGCAGGAGCTGTTCTTGGAACCAAAAGCACCATTGAAAAAGTGTTTAGTTCTGCAAAAAATCTAGGAGGAAGTTTGAGTGAATATACAGTTTGGCTCCTTGAAAGGAGTATAAAAACACTTTATATTCGTGTTCAAGCTCAAAACACAAATGCAAAGTTAATTGCAGATTTTTTAGAAAATGAAAGTTGGGTAGAAAGAGTTTATTATCCTGGACTTAAAAGTCATCCTAATCATAATATTGCTAAAATGCAAATGAAAGGTTTTGGAGGAATGTTGTCTTTTGATATAATTCCAGAAATAGATTCCAAAAAGTTTTTACTTGGTTTAGATTTAATTAAACCAACAATGAGCTTAGCTGGGATTGAGAGTTCTGCTCTAAGCCCCCAGCTTACATCTCATGCTTTATTAACAGAAAAAGAGCGTATCTCTCAAGGTATTAGCTCTCAAATGGTCAGATTTTCAGCAGGAATAGAATCCATTGAAGACTTGAAAAGCGATTTACTTCAATCATTAAAAAATCAAATCTAATGAAAATTGATATTCTAGCTTTTGGATCTCACCCAGATGATGTTGAATTAGGAAGTGCAGGAACGATAGCGAAATCTATATCCCAAGGCAAGTCAGTAATAATTATTGATCTTACTCAGGGTGAATTAGGAACCCGAGGGAATATAGATATAAGAAAAAGTGAGGCCTCTACTGCTGCTTCTATTTTAGGTGTTGTAAAACGTGAAAACTTAAAATTTAAAGATGGCTTTTTTGTGAATGACGAAAATCATCAGCGTTTAGTTATAAAAAAAATTAGAGAGTATCGTCCAGAAATTGTTATATGTAATGCTATTGAAGATCGTCATATCGATCATTGTAAGGGAAATAGTTTGGTTAATGATGCTTGCTTCTTAAGTGGACTTACAAAAATAGAGACTAAAGACTCTAACGATAAACATCAAGATGCTTGGCGGCCAAAAATTGTTTTGGAATACATCCAATGGAATGATGTTAAGCCTGACATAATAATAGATGTTAGTGGCTACATAGATATAAAAATGAAAGCTGTTAATGCATACTCAAGCCAGTTTTTTGACCCAAATTCAGTTGAAGATAATACCCCTATAAGCAGCAAAAATTTTTATGATAGTGTTTCGTATCGAGCTAAAAATTTTGGCCGACTAATTGGAACTCAAGCAGGGGAGGGATTTACTTCTCGTCAACCAATTTCAATTGATAATTTAGATGCTTTAATCTACTTTTGATGTCTAATGTAATCAAATGGGGAATTTTAGGGCTTGGAAAAATTGCACATAAATTTGCTTCTGATTTAATTTTAGTTAAAGATTGTGAGCTTGTAGCAGTAGCATCATCAAACTATGATCGCGCTAAAGTCTTTGCAAATAAATTTGGAGTAAAAACTTGTCATATAGGCTATGATGATCTTTATAAAGATAAATCAGTTGAAATTATTTATATAGCTTCTTTGAACCATAATCATTACAGACATGCAATTGAATCAATGAAGCATGGAAAAGCTATTTTATGCGAGAAGCCATTAGCTATTAATCATCATCAAGTAGAAGAAATGATTAAATCTGCCAAAAAGCATAAGGTTTTTTTAATGGAAGCACTTTGGACTAGATTTAATCCAGCTTTCGAACAATTGCTTCGATGGATTGATCAGGGTGCAATAGGTAAGTTAAGGTACATAAATGCCACTTTTAGTTTTAATGGTTTGGATAAAGATATAGACTCTCGTCTCTTTAATCCTGAGAAAGGAGGAGGGAGCTTATTGGATATTGGAATTTATCCTTTATTTCTTGCCCTCATAATTATGGGTAATCCAAACACTATTAAAGCCTCAGCAGTTTTATCTGATACGGGGGTTGATGAGCAAATAGGAATGTTATTGACTTATGATCAGTCGCAAGCTATTTTATATTCGAGTTACACTCATCACGAGGATATGCGTGCAAGAATTTGTGGTGAACAAGGTGAATTATACTTAAATTCACGTTGGCATGAGTCTCCCAAACTTAAACTTGTGAAAGATGGAAAATCAATTGATAAAACTTTTGATTTTATAGGTAAAGGATATAGTTATGAGATTCTAGAAGCAAATCGATGTCTACGAAATAAAGACACAGAATCTTCTAAATGGCCCTTGAAAAATAGTCTAGACTTAGTAAATCTAATGGATAAAGTCAGAATACAGACTGGAATTATATATCCCATGGATTAAGAAATAAGAGAAGCGTAAAACACTTGTTTGCTATCAAAAAACATTTAAATTTGCAGATCTAATGGTGGTTGTAGCTCAGTTGGTTAGAGCGCCTGATTGTGGTTCAGGAGGTCGTCGGTTCGAGACCGATCTTCCACCCTCACTAAACAAAGGAGTTAACCTAAAGTTAACTCTTTTTTTATTGCCAGGAAATAGACAGTTAAAGATAACAAAAAGAGCCTAAATAGATGTTTTCTGCCAGTAAATAGACAGTTAAATCCCCAAAAAATTCCAATCTAAAACTTTCAAATAAGACCCCCATCCCTAAAAATAAATCCACTTTTATTTTGAGACTAGTGCTGATATAATCGTATATAATCTAAACCATCTGCATATCCTCTTCATTAAGTTCAGGAAGAAAAACACGGAGTAGAGATATTGTAGTTTTTAGGTATATTAAATTCTATAATATAATCGTCCTAAAACTTCTCTTAATGCTATTTCGGTTTTTCTTAAACCCCCTGAACTTGCTATAAAATCTATAAAGTTCCAACTTAATTTTGGCGGGGTTTTAAAATCAACTTTGTAAGGAATTACAATATGCCCTTGTTTTTCAAATAGTGATTTTGCTCTACTCATATGAAACGCAGAAGTAACGAGAATAATAGTTCTTTTATTTCCAATTAAATCTGTTACTGCATATGATTCATCAGATGTATTTAATACTTCTTTTGTAATTAAAATATCCTCTTTTTTAACGCCGAACCTTATAGCATATTCCTTTAAAATATCGCCTTCAGATGTTTTTGTCTTGTTGTATGGAGATTTTCCTCCTGTGAAAATAATTATATTTGATTTATTAAAATTATAAAGTTCAATACCTTTAAAAAATCTGTCAGTATCCCCCCATTCTATCTTATAATCATTCTCAAATTCATTTATTCTCATTATCCCACTTAATACGACAATTGCATCAGCTTTATTTTGATTTTCAAACTTTCCGAATTCATACTCACCCTCAACTTGTTTCATTATGAGATTTGAAAAAATAGGTGTTGATACAACATAAAATAAAAAAAGAGAGTAATAAGTTAATTTCTTGAAACCCTTGAAAGTGCTGAAAAGAATTATTAAAATAAATACCATTATAGGCATTACAAAAAGGGGAAGTATTTTGTGAAGAAATATCATAACGTTTTTTGACCTAAATTAAATAAATAATTATATCAATAGCATATCCCCTTCATTAAGTTAAGGAAGAAAAACACGGAGTAGAGATATTGTAGAGTTTTTTATATTAGCAACTTATTAATCATAAATCAATTAAAATGAAAAAATTATTTTTATTAAGCATTTTACTGCTAATTACAAATCTTGCTGGAGCTCAGGTCATACAAGCTAGAGTTTTAGATATTGAACCTATGAATTTAGAAAAAATGAAATCAGCAGTTGCTGAAAAAACTAAATTATATAATTCAAAAGAGGGTTCTACAAGGTTTTCAACATTTGAAATTCTATCTGGGCCAAATGCAAATAATTTATGGAGAGTACAACACGGAGAAGAAATTGGTGATTTTGATTCATCTGTAAGTAAAGAAGAATTAGATTATTGGTGGAAAACAACTGGAAAGTTACACACACCTCTTGCAAATCGCTTTTGGTATTTAAATAAAGACGCAACATATATCCCCGATGGTTATAAAAGACTGAATCATAGAAGAGTAATTATTTATAAGTTAATCCCAGGTAAAGAAAAAGATTTTTGGAGGTACAGAACCAGATTATCAGTTGCAATGAAACAAGCTGGATGGAAAAACAGAGTAGGTGTTATGTCGTGTATGTCGGGATGCAATGGTAGTTGGGTGATGGTTAGATATCATCATAAAGACTTAGCTTCAATGCAAGATGAAAATTCTAATATGTTTTCAAATGTCGTGGATAAATACAATGAGCTCTATGGTAAAGAGTCCTATGATGACGATTACTTGAATATCCAATTATCAGTGTCTGAAAATATTTCACACTTTCAAAAGCTATTACCAGAGTTAAGCTCAAGATAAATAATTATTATAAGCCCTCCCAAGCGGAGGGTTTTTTATTACAGTTCAGTAAGAAAAAAAAGGAGTAGAAATATTACAGAGTTCCTTATATTTGAACACTAAACATAAATCAATTAAAATGAAAAAAATTCTTCTAATCTTATTTACAGGTCTAATGATATCGGCATGTAATAATCCTCAAAAAACATCATCTAAGTTTTCAGCGCCAGGACCAGGAAAATACATTGAATGGTTTGGTAATAATGAAATGGCAAATGAATTTGCTATGATTGGAATGAGACACTTTATGAATGCTGAACAAGAAAAAGCTTATGCTTTTTTCGAAACAGCTCTTTCTTACGATTCTTCAATGTTTGCTCCACATGTTTGCCTAGCGGAAATGTCTTTAGACGGTTCTGAAAAACAAGAATACCATATATCGCAAGCGAAAAAGAATGTTGCAGAAAATAATGAGACATCTAAGGTTTTTGTTTCAATTTTAGACCAGAAGCCTGATGGTTACTGGGGCTATTTTGATTCCTCAAATGCGCATGAACTTTGGAAAAAAATGCATGAGCTTGAACCAAAAGGAAACTTCATAAAACAATTCTATGCGTGGACTATGAAAGATAAAGAACAAAGTATCGCAACTATTAATAAGTTTATAGCTAACGCAAAAACAAATAATGAGTCTTATGAAAATCTACTTAACCTTTTGGGGTACAAATTGATGTCAAAAGGTGATATGGAAGGTGCTGAAAAAGTATTTTTAGACTATATTAAAGCCTACCCTGACGGATATAATGCATATGACTCAATGGGAGAATACTATTTAAAAAATGAAATGAATGAACCTGCAAAAGAGATGTACATGAAAGCTCTTGAAAAATATCAGTTTGCAAATAATGCGCGCAACGTAATTTCAAAAATGAGGGAATAATAAGAACAAATAATTATATAAACCCTCCACTTGGGAGGGTTTTTTATTACAGTTCAGAAACTTCTAATTTTCTTAAATAAGTCAACCCTATATTCTTTGAGTTAGAGCACCTTTAACTCATTGATTTTATAGACTTTAACACCTGTTGCTATACCCACTTTTGTTAGGGGTTGTTTTCAGCCCTACAAGTATAACCCTCTGTCTCTTGATGTCTTAAAAAAACTAAGAATATGCCGATGATTTAGTAGTAACTTAATCTTTTACGGTCTTGTATTGATAAATTCAGTTACGGTGCTTCCTTCTTTATAGGTCCCTTGTGAAGGAAAAAGATCACCTCCCTCTGGTGGATTAGACCTAACATCTACAACAAACTTTTTAGTGCAGCTAGAGAGTGAAATAATGAAAATTAAAAGAAATAGTTTTTTGATAGTATTGGTAAATAGTTGAGTAAATGTATGAATTTTGCAGATATTGTAAATTCCAACAGTATCTAAAAGAGGTGTAAAATGTGTTACATTGAAGCGTTGATTCTACTAATGTTATAAAACTCTACAATATCTCTACTCCGTGTTTCTTCCTGAACTTAATGAAAAGAGTTTGCGATAATTTAAATGCAGTAAATATGCAGTAAGCTATTACTTGTTGAATTCATATTTTACTATACTTTTAATTTTTAAAAAACATAAATGAAATCCTTTTACTTTATCGCTGTAATTTTTCTGTTATATATTAATATTTCGAAAGCTCAATGGCAGTATCGAACTGATGACAAACAGAATGAGATTATATCCGTCAATGATAAAAACAATAATTCATCCTTTTTGATAGAAAGAAAAAAAAATGGTAAAATTAATTTTTACATAAAAGGTGTTGGTGAAAGTGAATGTAAAATACAATCCATTGAGTTTAGATTTGATGGAATAAAAGATGTCTTGTTATTCAAGGTTGAAAAATCAGAAGAGAAAAAATTAAAAATTTTATATGACGACATAAATGGTTTAGGTTATTTAAAGTCTTTTTCAAAATTGGTAAAGGAAAGGAATTTCATATATTCTCAATTTATCAATGTTTGTGGTATTAGCATTAATAAAAGATATAGTCTTAAAGGCTCTTCAAATGCCATAAATAAAATAAATTTGATACCATTTCTAAATAAAACAATTAAAATTACAGAAGCCAAAATGGCTAAAATTAAATTTATTGAAAAGTCAATACCAAGATTAGAAACAAAAAATTTTCCTACTCATAGATTAAGAGATATAAATCCATTGGATATTACCGAGGTTTATTGGAAATCATATCAAAATGACAAATATCATATTAAAATAAAACTTAAACTTAATGGTGAAAAAAGCAGAGAGCTATTTGGAAAATTCAAATTGTTTAAGCAAATTGATAAGATTAAATCAAGGTATTAATCAAGAGGACAATTAAGGATGAATAAAAACACTTTTTTTAAAACATTATTATTCATTAATTTTTTATAGTCTCACCAGAATTTAACGTTTATAAAATAATTAAAATTCTAACACTCCTATTTCTTCAAATTATATTAATTCCCTTATTATCATTTTCCCAAGAACTTTTTTACTAGTTCATAATTTTAGATCGAAGGGAGGTTAAAAACAAAAACAGTGTAAATATTTAAAAATTATCTAAATAGGTTGCTTCATAGATATAGTTAATTTTTGATTTTCTTTTTGTAATTTCTTATTTCCCGGTTGAGTACAGCTTTATAATATAACTATTAAGATAATTTTTTTTATTATAATTAACTTATAATCAATATGTTAACATACACTAATAAGTGAATTAACTTATTTATAAACATAAGTATATTATTAAATAATAAGTTTTTAAAATTTTTAATATTATTCTTATTTAGATTTAATAAAAACAATTAAATTTGAATTTAAAATAAATATCTATGGGAGAAGATGTTATACGAAAAAATAAATTTGGACAATTATCATATTGCAAAGATTGCGGTTTATTTCATTTAACATTTTCAAATATATTAATCGAATTGTCAGAAATAGAGTTAAGGGCATTTCATATAGTTGTTAAAGAAATAGATATTGAGTATTGGAATAATAATTCAATTAATCAAAATTGCATAAGAATCTTCCCAATAAATACTAGTCAAAAAAATTTAGTTTTAGTTTTTGATTATCATGAGCTTGAAGCTCTAAGAGAGTTGGTAATGGTATCTAACATTAAAAGAAAAGAGTTTATTTCTTTCTCTGACATAGATTATGACATTAATTTGAATTAAATAACTCCCTTAACGTTTTTAAAGATATGAAAGCTTTATAGGGTCTTTCTCTATTTATGTAAAAAAGAATATTTTGTTTAAATCACTACTTTCTTTGATATTTATTCTCTCTAAAACTTCCTTATTTACAGAAACGTAATTTTTTTTACGTTTTTATTATATTATTGATCTAAAGTGTAAATTTTATATTTACTTTTAATTTGCTGTTTTAAAAGAAACTTTTTTTATAGCATTTCATAAATCAATTTGTTTTTTAAGCCGCCTATTAGGCGATTTTTTTGTAAAATCGATTTATTTAACTGTATAAAGTATTTCAGAAACTTCTGAGACTCGAAAATATCCTAATGGACTATTCTCTGGAAAGGAGAGGTTTACTATATTTCCATTTAGATTAGAATCAATCGTTTGAAAAGGACCACCTTGTTCTGTATTTTGAGAAATGAGAAGGTACCAAAATTGGTAGGCTGTTTTAGATAAGCTATATTGTCTTATTCTTACACTATCATTTTTTTCTAAACTAGAGTTTAATAATACTCCATAATATTCTGATCCATTTGAAAAATCATCACGATAAACGTTGTATTCTGGTGAAAAACGATCACTTGTAAATTCAAAATAACTATAATTATCTTCTTCTTCTTCCACATCAATACTGTATGCTTCTATTTGGGTATTAATATTTCCAAAAAACGCAATACTATCTTGTTTAATTTTATAAATTGATGCAACAGGATTTAATACCTCAGTACCAGAATAAACTTGATCTTCAAAAAGAATTTCTAGAGTAAATTCACTGCCCAAATTAAATGGTATAGTATCTAGAGGGTTATATATTCCACTATTTTCCATTTCCATAAATTTATAAATTTTGTCATCTTCATCTCTTATATGTACTTGTGCACCATTTGCTGGAATTCTTAGGTTTTGAAAAAAAGGAGTGGTTTTGGAAAGTTTAATAAGTTGCTCAGTTTGACCATTTTCTTTTATCCAATTCAAATATCCCTCAATCACCAAACGATCATCTGAATAATTTAAATCTAAATCAATTACCTTTTCACATGCAATAAATATGGATATCAATATTATAAAAAGGGTGTTTTTTCTATACATAATTAAAATTTAAAATTATAAGTTACAGAAGGAATAATTCCAAATATGGATAAACGAATGGCTTCAGTTTGTCTGGTTTCCCAATTTCTTTGGAAACGAATATTTGCTGCATTTTGCCTATTGTAAGCATTAAATATGCTAAAAACCCATTGGCCAGAAAATGCTTTTTCTTTTCGATTATGGTTATAAATGGCTGAAAGGTCTAGACGATGGTAATTTGGTAGTCTACTGCTATTTCTATTTTCGTAATTCGGTATTGAAAAGATCATAAACTCGTATTGTGCTTCAGGGTAGGTGACGGGTTGTCCTGTTTGGAATAAAAAATTAGCATTAAAATCCCATTTCTTATTAAGTTTAAAATTTGAAGTAATTGATATATCATGAGTTTTATCAAAAGGGGTAAAGTACCAATTCCCCATATTTATACCAACTTCTGAGGAAGATCTACCTGGCGTTCTTTGTTCAGATCTAGATAAAGTGTAAGAAACCCATCCTGTCAATTTTCCTTCGTTTTTTCTAATCAAAAGCTCTAACCCTTTAGCTTTTGCTTCACCATTCAATAAAACTTGTTCTATGGCATTATTTGCAATTAATTCAGCTCCATCAATGTAGTCCAATCTATTTTGAATTGATTTATGAAAAACTTCAAATTCAAGATTATATTTATTAGAGTTAAATGTTTTAAAATAGCCTATTGCAAATTGATCTAGTATTTGTGGATCTATAAACTTTCCACTCGGTGCCCAGATATCGATTGGTGTAGGGGAGTTAGTATTAGAAATCAAATGCAGGTATTGAACCATACGATTGTAACTCGCCTTGAAAGACTGGTAGGGTTTGTTTTGATATGCCAAAGCGACACGAGGTTCAAAGTAGAAAAAGTTTTTTAATACAGTACCTTTTTCATAGTCTATTTCACCTGTAGGTTCTGCCCCTTGATAAAGTTTTAATGCCGAGTTATATAATATTGGATTGTCATTGGCATAGGTGTTTAGCTTTTGTCCCAGACGAATAAAATTACTTAGTCTTCCTCCTAACTGAAGACTTGTCTTAGAACTCAATTGATAATTAATACCAGTATAAAGAGAGCTTTCTAGGGCGTATTTATCAGTCAATTTATTTGTTTGAATTTGAGATTCCTCTTTTGTTGGTTCAATTAAACCTGGATCAAACTTATAGTAGATACTATTTAGCCCGTATTCCAATTTTATTTTTTCGGATAAATAGTGCTTAAAATCGTATTTCAAATTAAAATTTACGATACTTGAATTCCATTCAAAATCAGCAAAGCTAAAATCTAGTCTGTAATCGTAATCTGAATATATAAGAGATAAATTTGAAAACAATTGATTTGAGAATAGATGATTCCAGCGAAAATTTGCGACAGAATTACCATAGGCATTATTGAATAAGTTTGAGATATCAAATACATCTCTTCCAAAATACCCTGAAAGAAAAAGATTATTTGTATTATTAAGTGTATAGCTAAGTTTGGTGTTTAAATCATAGAAATATGCCTTGTTGTCTTTTACACTTTCTATTAATGGTAAAAACAGATGCACATAGCTGCTTCTTCCGCCTATAAGAAATGATCCTTTTTCTTTCTTTAGAGGCCCTTCAAGCAACAAACGGCTAGAAATTAAACCTACCCCACCTTGAGCACTAAAATCATTGCTATTTCCATCTTTTTGATAAATATTTAATACAGAGGAGACCCGACCACCATAATTAGCAGGAATGCCTCCTTTATAAAGTTTAATGTCTTTTATTGCATCAGGATTGAATACAGAGAAAAATCCAAAAAGATGTGAAGAATTAAAAATAATAGCCTCATCAAGTAAGATTAAGTTTTGATCAGCTGCACCTCCTCTAACATTAAATCCAGATGCCCCCTCACCACCATTTGTAACTCCTGGAAGAAGAGTAATTGACTTGATTATATCAACCTCTCCAAGAGCTGCTGGTATTTTTTTAATGGTTTTAATAGCCAATGAATTCACACTCATTTGAGGACTTTTAAGGTTCAGTCGTTCAATATTATCATTTACTATGACCTCATCTAATTGATCAACCTCTGGAATAAGTTTTATGTTGTATGTTAGATCTTCAGTCAAACTTATTTTCTCCAACAAACTTTTAAACCCTAAATAGCTAATTAATAGTTTTTGTTCACCTTTTGGAATACTAATAGAATAAAATCCATATTCGTTTGTTGAAGCGCCAAGGTTCAAATCGGGTAACAAAACGTTGACGCCAATCAGAGTTTCGTTATTTTCAATATCTGAGATATATCCACTAAGGGTGATCTTTTCTTGGCTATATATAATTGAGGTTTTAAAACAAACAACTGTCAATAATAAGTAAGTATAAAGCCCCCAATTATTAAATGGTTTGATTAGTTTCAGATTCATAGATTTTTTTAAATACAAATATTCATTTGGCTTTTACTTAATTATAAAAAATTAGATTATTAGAATGCAAGACCAAAACCAACATTTCCAATTAGAATACCGCCTTGGATAAGACCAGGAATTGGAGGCCTTTCTTCTGAAAAACTTTGAGTAATTCCATTAGAAGTTGACGTAAAATTTATAGTATCAGGTAAATTACCTAATCCAAATCCTACTTCAAAGCGAAAGTAAAACTTACCTCCGGTTTTTACGCCTAATTTTATATTGGTCGTTTTAAAATTTAAATCTGTTGAACCTGAACCAGCTTCAGTAATTCCACCATTTTTAAAGGCTAGATTAAAAAAAGTGAGATCAGCATCAAATTTGGCTTGACCTAAAGAAATGAAAAAGCCGTTTCCTTTTTGATTAAAATAGAAATTAGCGCCGTACTCAAAGTAAGAGAATAACTCTACCTCATCGGGCGGAATTTTTAGCCTACTATAGTCAAGATAGGTTGAAACACGATTCCCCAACATAGGAAGTAAAACTTCTCCATTAAGCCCTATAACATTTGGAATCCCAATCTTAAAACCAATATTTATACGTTTTATTCTTGTGCTGTCTAAGATTTTATTTTCAGTTTCAACTAATTGAGAATGACAAATAGTTGAATTAAAAAAAAAGAACATTAGTAAAATTCCATAAATTGAAATGGTCTTCATATTGTTGGTTTAGTTTAATTTAATTTAATTCTATTTTTTCTATTTGCTAATTCCCAAGCAGTGTAGAAAATTAGCTTTGTTCTTTTTTCTAAAATCGAATAATTTATTTTATCTGGAGTATCAGTTGGCTTATGATAGTCCTCATGAGTTCCACTAAAGTAAAAAATAACAGGTATATTTTTTTTAGCAAAATTATAATGATCACTTCGGTAGTAAAATCGATTAGGATCTTTTTCATTATTATATGTGTAATCCAATTCTAATTGAATGTATTTGTCATTTGTAACTTCAGAAATATCATGAAGTTCTTGACTTAATTTGTCAGCTCCAATGAGATAAATATAATTAGGATCAGCTGTTTCCCGTTTTGGATTAATTCGACCAATCATATCAATATTTAAATTGGCAACAGTATTTTCAATTGGATATAGGGGGTTTTCAGTATAGTACTTTGACCCTAAAAGCCCTTTTTCCTCTCCTGTCACATGAAGAAAAACTAAGCTCCTTTTTGGTCCATTTCCTTCATTTTCAGCCTTCTTAAATGCTTCAGCTATTTCTAGCAAGGCTACATTCCCAGTTCCATCATCATCTGCACCATTATTTATTTCACCATTATTATCAATTCCTATATGATCAAGATGTGCAGAGATCACTATGTGTTGATCGGGGTATTTTGATCCCTTTATTATTGCAGCTACGTTTTCAGTTTCAACTTTTTTTCCTTTAATGTTCAATGTCATTGGCTGCAAGTAATTTTGAGTTCTATCAGCCCTATTAATACCAGCTGTTATGTAAAAATTTTGCAAAAAATCAACAGCTCTTTTTTGACCTATAGTTCCTGTTTCTCTTCCTTGAAAATAATCTGAAGAATAAACATATAAATTCTCCATTAGTTCTTTTGCAGTTATAGTGTTGGCATAGTCAGAAACAATATTACTTTCTTGTGAAATACTGATTTTAGCTATAAATAAAAGTATTATCGTTAAACGCATCTTAAAATTTAATTAGACTATTTTATTGAAATTAATGATTGTTTATTTTCTAAATAAGCTAGTATACCATCCCATAGCTTTATTCTTAATTCTAGAGCTTGTTTTGAATAGATTAAAACCTCATCCCATTTTTTATAATCTTGAGCACAAAGATGCTGAATCATCTCTATTGACATCGGTCCATGCTCCCCAGAATCTACTTCTATATGACGTTCAAAATAATAGATTAGATCTTCTAGATCTTCTCCTTGAGAAATCTTCAAGTTTTTAATAATTTCAATAAACATATGAGGTATTAAATCTTCTCTTCCAAAAGTAAAAACAGCAGCAATTAAATGAGTTTTATTAGAGTAAACAACCTCAAAGGTGAATTCTAAAAAGTTTTTAATATGTAGGGGAAGGGGAGCTTTATTTAAAATATTTGAAATACTTTCTCCAGTATTAATGGCCTCAATGATCTCATCAATATTTTTTGTACTTGCTCCAAGGGAATTCATCGCTTCAAGATACATTTCAAAATGACTCATGGGAATGCCCTTTCTATTTAGATCTGACTCTTCTCCCCAAACAATTTCATTTATAAGTCGTGAAGCTTTTGGATAACCAGAGGGGCGCCAAGGAATCTCATTACAACTCAATAGATTTTGCAATTGTTTAAGTAAAGACATGAAGTCCCAAACAGCAAACACATGGTTTTCCATAAAGGATTGAATGTCTTTTATAGAATTTATAGATTTATAAACAGGGTGGTGTTTAAGTTTCTCCCTAAGCGGAAGGAGTTCTTGCTCTAGTCTTTCAATCATCTTCAAAAGCATTATATTGGGGTGTAAATATATTGATAAATTTGCCTTTTATGGAGCAAAACACAATTTTCCTCTTTCTTATTACTTCAGTAACTTTAACACTTTTCCCTGGACCAGATATAATGTATGTTATTTCCACTAGTCTAGCGAAAGGCTGGAGAAAAGGAATCCTTTTAAGCCTAGGGCTTTGTTCAGGTTTAGTTGTACACACTCTAATTGTTGTTTTAGGGCTTGGAAATATAATGCAAGCTTTTCCGCAAGCAATTCGAGTTATTGAATTATTTGGAGCCTCCTACTTGTTATTTATAGCTTATCGTCTTTTAAAAAACAGTAATCAAATTGAAGGCACCTCTTCTAAAAAAGAGATTTCAGAACGTCTTTTTTTTACAGGACTTTTAATGAACTTGAGTAACCCCAAGGTGACTCTTTTTTTTATTAGTTTTTTTCCAGGATTTATTTTTTCAGAATTTCTTTCTTATGAGTTTCAATTTTTAATTTTAGGTGCAATCTTTTTTATTCAAGCACTTATAATATTTATATTAACCACTATTGTTGCATATCGACTAGGTCAAAATTTCAAATTTTACAATAAACAATTGTTATGGAATAAAATTCAAGCAACTGTTTTATTCATTATTTCGATTATTTTAATATATCCTTAAATTAATTAATACTGTCAAGCTTATTTAATGCCCTAGAGATGCTTTGCAGTCATTCAAACCAATGATTTCAACAAACGATAAGATTGCCTATTATCAGGTTTTATTAAAAGTTGGTATGACAAGGTAAATACCGCTTTTATCTTGGATGTTACAGTTTTGATGGTACTATAAGAGGTGAAGGGGGGGGGGGTCCAATGGCACAAGATAAATTAATTGGTAATATGCCCACTGAAAAATTAATTTCTTATTTCACTAATTGCAAAAAACTTCCAGAATCAATTGATGTATTAGCCTTCGAGAGTGCTTATAATTTTTCTCATAATTTATTATGAAAAATTAAAAACTCGATGAAGAAATTATTCTAATTAAGAACTATTAAAACGCTTAATCAATCTTTTTTCCCAATATAAATATTCATTAAGATCTTGATTATTTATTTTAAAAAACGGATATAATTCAGAATAACCCTTTTCTTTACTTAAAAGTGAATTTATAACTTCTGCAAATCCACAAAACTTTGGATAGCTTTTTGAACCAAAACCAAGAACGGTATAATTTATCGATTTTAATTGTTTATATTTTTGAAATTGTAATTCAAACCGATTGGCATTAGATGGAGCTTCACCGTCTCCATAGGTTGATGTCATTACAATAATTTTTTCTGCATTAGGGAAAATTTTATAATTATTTAAGCTACAAAAAGCCACCTTATTATTTTCTTTCTTTAGTTTTTTTAATAATCTTTTTACGAACTGGTAAGTATTGCCTGTTTCTGAGCCATATAGTATAATAACTTTAGCTTCATTTAAATTATTTTTAGAAAATTTAAGTAATGCCCAACTAGTTCTTGATGTAATGAAAAGCCCTGAAAAAATAAAAAATAAAAGCGATATTGCGGTAATTGTTAATAGAAAAGCGATGAACATATTACTTTCTCCTGTGTGAATCCAATATGCCCAAGCTTTAATCAAATAAGGGACAGAATGAATATCTTCAGTTAATATGCTATTATCTCCCCGCTGAAAAATAATAGTACGATTTAATAATTGAATTTTAAATGTATCATTTATTGAAGAAGAAAATGGATATATGACATTTTGGACTTTATTAAGGAATAAATCATCTAGGTCAATATATCTTTCACCTGCTTTATACTCATGCTTAATAGATTTATTGTAATCAAAGACATATAGCCTTTCTGTGGTCAGGTAAAACCCACTAATTGCAGTAATAAAAACAGGGATTAAAAACCATCTTCCAAGTTCGACATGAAGCTTTCGAAAAAATTGACTTTCTTTAAAAGGGCCAAATATTTTAGTTAAACCACCAATTTTCTTAAGCAATAATATAAATCCAGTGAGTGCAAGTAATACTGTTAAAAAAGAAATAAAACCCATTAGAAATCGCCCACTCTTTTTTAAAAATAAAGAACGATGCAAGTTCTTCATGAAGTTAGATAAGCTTGATCTTGGTTTAACATTGTCTATTTTCTCTCCCGTTTCTGGATTAACATATACTGTTTCAAATCCTTTGGAAGTAACTCCTTGCACCACAACAAAGTTTTTTTCAGTTACTGATATTTTATAGACTTCTTCAAAGTTGTTTTGAAGAGCATGCATGGTGTTTTTGAGACTGATTTTATCAAGACCAGAAATAGCTTCTTGCTTAGACTGGTCAACAAATGCTTCAATGCCCAGATAGGTTCCTGTGACTGATGCGATAATTAAAAAAATAGAAACACTTATCGCTAACAAGAAGTGAGTGCTTCTCCATATTCCTTTTATCATTTTTCTGGAAATATGAATTTGATGTTTAGAATAAAACCATTTCCTTCATATGATTTCTTCAAACTTTCTTCATTTAATGCGACATTAATATCGTCAGGATAATATCCTTTATCTTCAACTGCAGTTTCGAATCGAAGATAATTAGCATTATCATAAAGTAATTTGGGAATTTCAAGTTGTAGAATTCTCGTTTCTCCTCCAGATATTGTTGGGCCAGACACTCCTTCAATTAAAGGATAAAAGTCATCATCCAAGAATAAATTGTTTGCCTTAAGATGTTTCCAAAAAGACTTCATCTCTGAGAACCAAGTTTTATCAGATCCTAAAACATAAATTGTTTTTAAATATATTTCTTCATTATCTATTATTGAAATCGAAAAATACGCACCTTCACCTCGATAGTCAGTCATTTCAACCATACACTTCAAAGAAATCATTTCTTCGCTTTTTGGATAGCACAAGAAAACTACTAGAAAAATATAAAATAAAATTTTCATTAATTCAAAAATATCAAGTTTTGATTAATTCTGTTTTTTTCTTCATCAAATTTATACCCATTAAGAATAAAAAATAAATCATTAAATTCTTTACGATTAAACAATAAGTATAATGTTTATATCTCAATGATTTATTACAAGTATTCATTTAAAATTTGATTTGTGTACTTAAATAAATATTTCTGTTTGGTGAGGTTATTATACCTGGGCCAGGATATCCCGTTGCTCTACGGGTAAAATAAGCTTCGTTTAAAAAATTATTTATTCCAAATTCTAATTTAATTTTATTTAACGTATAGGATCCAGAAAAATCTAATAGTTTGTAACTAGGAATAAGACCAATAACTCCACTCAAATTTCCTTTAATTGCATTTGATGAATCTGTGTATTGATTTGAAACAAAACTATATTGAAGATTAAGTGCTAAATTTTTGTATCCAAACTGAAGACCTGTTTTAATGTTATTTTCCGGTACAAATTCAACATTCTTACCAATTATTCCTGGAGTAGAAGATTCAGTATATTTTGATTTGATAAATGAATAATTTAAAAAGCTTTTTAATGAATATATTGTATTATCAAAATTCAGTAACTCTGAAATATTTAAATCTATTAATGATTCTAAGCCATTCAGTCTTGCATTCCCCACATTTCCACGTTCGCTTTTAACACTTCCGTCTTGAAAAACTTTTTGAATAAAACCAATTCTATCTTGATATGCTATGTGGAAAAAATTTATATCAAATGAAATTATTTTATTTATTTTTCCTCTAATTCCTAAATCAAGAGTATAACCTTTTTCATCTGTGATATTTGGGTTAATTGCAAAAGCTGGATTAATAATGCTTATATCGGTGAAAGTAACTGATCGGTAGTTTTGGGAACCATTCCCATAAATTTCAAGAGAATTAGGTGTTTTATAACTCAACCCAATTCCAAGTAGAATGAAAGATCTTTGACGTTCCTCTTCTGAATTTAGGGTTTCATTGAAAATAACATTTCCAGCTGCATCAGTGTTAATTTTTTGATAACTTCCCATAGTTGAGGTAAGAATATTTTCATATCTGATTCCAGGTGTAATTGAAAAGTCATCGTTCAAATAAAAAATATTTTCCGAAAACAGTGCAATATTTTTATTGGGATAAATATAATTTGATTGTTTACTATATCTAGGGTATTGTTCTTTATAGAATGAAAAATCAGGATCTGATAATGCTGATCCTGGTCCTTGAGCGGATGTATTTCGAGCCCTGTAATATTTTCCTCCTAAAAGTAAAACTGATTGATTATTTCCAAGGGTATAGTTTTGCAGCCACTTTAATTCAACTCCATAATTGTTAAAATCGCCTTTAATTAGGTCTCTTTCCTGATTAGGATCTATTTGACTTACACGATTTGATCGAAACCCCACGGAGTTACGTTGAGCATTTAAACCAAAAACATTTAGACTTAAATTTGAATTTTCTGAGAAACCATGTTCAAATTTTAAATTGTATAAAAACCAATATAGCCCAAACCAATTCCTTTTTCTATTGCTTTGATAAGGATTTTCTTGAAAAAGATCATCAGTAAGTCCTCCTGCCTGTTGAGCTAAATAATCGAGATAAGTTACTTCTGCACTAACCTTTGTATCCTTAGAGATATCATGACTTAATTTAAAAAAGAAATTAGAAGAATTAAATTTTGAGTTGGGTCTAAATCCATTACCTTTTTTTAAATTAAAAAAACTAGCATATCGCCATTTTCCGAGTCGGCCATTCATTTGAGTAAAATTTGTGTAAAGGCCGTTCGAACCAAGTGTATTTCTTGTTAATAAACTAATTGGACGGTAAGTTGTTGTTTCTTTAAGTTTAAAATTTAACAATCCTCCAAATTGTGTTCCATATTGTAAAGAAGCTGCTCCTCGGATAACCTGTATTTCTTCTAAAGCCTCTGCTGGCGGCGTATAATAACTTTCTGGATAACCTAATACATCTGCGCTTATGTCATAATTGTTTTGACGAGTATTGAAATTAGAAGTTCGATTTGGATCTAATCCTCTGCCTCCAATATGCAATTGAAGTCCAGCATCATCATTTTGATATATATTCAATCCAGAAATTTGATTGAATATCTGTCTAGCGTTGTTTGATGCAAGATTTGCCATTGATTGTTCTACAAGAATGACTTCAGTTTTCTTGCCAGCATAGATCGCTGTTTTTTCAAAGTCTTTCATTCTTTTTAGTGCAAAAATATCTTTCTTTTTTGCATTTAAAATAATCTCATTTAATTTTTCTAAACGTCGTGGAATAATAATATTCATGGTGCTTTTATCATTAAAATCAATTTCTTTTTCAATAATTGAATAATCGTTTGAAATAAAAACATAAGTAGCTTTAGAAGTTTTACTTTTAATTACAAACTTTTCACCTTCTTCAATTTCATTAATAAAGCCCTCATTTTTATTATATACTTTAATAAAAGCTTTCAAGTCATCCTTTTCTTCAAGTTTAATGATACATTCGACACTGAATTGAGCATAGCTATTGAAGCTAATGATTAAAAATAATAGACTATAAACCGTATATTTCATCTTTCAATGGTAATATCCATTTTTTATTTTCAAAGGATTCGATTTGTTTATTAAGATCAATATTAGGATCAATAAATCGTTGACTTGGACGCCCATTCAAGGCAACAAAACTATCCGCGAATATTTGAATATTTTCATGACCTTGGTTTTCAAAATGATGAGCCAAATAATGAGCATATTCTAATATGAAGTCAGGCTGAAAGCTCATTTGTTTTTCCTGGAATGAACTCAAAAAATCTGAATTATCAACATAGAATACTTTTTGCGTGACACTGTCTTTAACTTTGAAAGTAGTATATCCTTTCTTTTCCATAAGCATAACTCTCCAAGAAAAACGATACCCTTGTTCGTTCCAGAACAATTCTCCAGGATAAGCTAAATGTCTAAAAGGAAAAAGAAGTTGAAAAATAAAAAAGCATATAAAAACAGGAAGAACTAGACCATGATTTTTATGTTTAGAATAAATAGATTTATTATTTACTATCTCACTTTTATTAATAATATCTCCAATGTTTTTAATAATATTTCTTAGTTGAGAAATCCATTTTTGATGTATTGATTCGTCAAAAAAGATCAATGCGCAAAAAATCATTATAAAAGGGAACATTCCAATAGGTGGGAAAAAGATTTTTGTCAACATATGAAAAATAATAACAAATAGAAAAGCAATTTTTCTAGTTTTCTTTGAAAGCAGAAAAAATGGTATAAACACATCATATAACATCCCGAACCAACTGGCTGCATGATGGATAAAATTTAATTGTAATATCTCGCCTATAATTGGAATGTCATATTTAGAGGTAAGCCAAATAGATAGTGGCTGGGCTTCTATTAGCCAATCAGAATTGATTTTTGCAATTCCAGCGTAAAAATACACAATACACAAGAATAATTTTAATGCATCAATGTTCCATGCAGGGACTTCATTAACTTTTATATTTTTATCAGCATCTAAAGAGAAGTAACTTGCTGCTGGAAGAAAACATAACATAAATGCAACACAGCTTATAAAATAATAATGATTTAAATAGGTAGTTTTATCAATTAACTCGATGTATGTGAATATTAAAAAAAAACTTATGATAGAAAGTCGATAGCGATAACCAAGTATGATTCCTATGCTTGATATAATGCAAATAGAATAAAGGAGATAATTAAAAACTCCTAAATCATTGACCCAGAAAAAACCGAAGTATTTAAAATGAAATTTAGGAGTGATATAAAGTGTTTCTATCCAATCATTCGCCCAAAAACGAACTAAAGCAATTAGCATCAAAAGGCCAAATAGAATGCGAAAAACAGCTAATGGGGCAGGATGTAAGGTGGCTTCTTTGAAATATTTTCTAAGCATTGTTCTAATAGCTCTTAATCCAAAATAATATATTTAATTTAATTAATCTCCATCAGCATCTGCATAGTCAACGCTGATATTAAGTTTTTGCAACATGTCAACTTTAAGCATAACAACAGTTTTTTGAATTGCATCATAGGTGGCTAACATCTGATTGTTATTCTCTTCAATTTGTAATTTAAAATTGTCATTAAGTTCTAATATTTTATCTTTTGCTATTTTTAATTGATTATTTATTCGTTCACTTAGCTTGTCATCAATATCTGTTTCTAAATAATCTAAATATTGTTTTAAACTTAAGCCAATCTCTTCAGGATCATCATAATGTTTGCCATTAAAAAATTGTTCTATTGCTTTACCGGCTTCTAGCGATAGTAGTTTAGAATAGTTTTCACCATAATAGGATTCAATTCTATCTGGAAGCGGTTTTCCAGAGAAAACACCTGCAGGTATGCCAAATTTATTTGCACGATACCCTTTTTCAAAATAAAATATAAAGTCATTTATAATTAGATTAATACTTGAAGTTGCTGTATTATCAGTAGATTCTATAAATGATTCCCGGTAAGATCCTTCCCACTGGGTTTTTACCTGATTTGTTAATTCAACCATTTGGGAGATAATATCATTTAGATAAGTGCCGTAGTTAAGGCTGCTATCAGAATATTTTGCAGTGATCTTATTTTCGTTTTCATCAATACCAAATAATAGATAGTCCAAAGCTGAAAAACCTTGAGAGGAAAAATTAGAGCTTTTATCTAGATCATAATTTTTATTAGAAATATTGTTTTCAATCCTATCAATATTAACAGGATAAAGATTCATTCTGTTTTTAAAATAAATTTCTTCAGCAATTCCAATGTCAAACATTTCTATGTATTGCCATTTTAAGTAACTAATTAACCAAATTTCTTTTAAACTGTTTAAGTTATCAATTGTAGGAGTATTTGCAAACGTTTTAGAGACTTCTTGAAATTCTGTAAGTGAATTTTGAAAATTGGTTATTGACGGTATAATTATTTTATCAGCCCAATTAGTTAACATCTCTTTATGGTCGAAAGAAATAGTTGTAGTAGTATTTTGAGAATTGCTATTGTTTGAGTCATTTTCTGATTCTGTTGCTTCGTTAGAAGATGTTACAACTTCAGTTTCTATAGTTTCTTCTATATCATTAGAGCAATGATTTAATAATAACATTAATAAAACCGGAAAAAGTAATATATGTTTTTTCATAATAAAAAAGAGCAAGTGTTTTTTTAAAAAAACACTTGCATCTAAGGAGCTATTAAACTTCAATTATTAACAAGTTTATAGGTTTATGGTTATAGCTCTTTCTTTTAGGGCAATGTTAATCCAGTAGCTGAAGCAACTTCAGCAGCCATGACAGTTAGTTCATCAGCTGTTCTTCCCCAGAATCCTCCATCACCAGCAGAAAGCCTACCAAGAAGATCATTTACCTCTTCGTTGGTCATGTAGGGATTCCCTGATGAGTCTTTTGTAAACTGAAGACCTATTATGAAACCATAAGCTTCAGATAAAGCATGTAAAGCATCTGCCCAATCTCCATTTGTAATATCTTCAGCTCCATCAACTAAATAAGATTGTGCTTTATAGCCAACCACTTTAGATATTTCTGCTGAAATTATACCTGCTTGTTTGTCACGTTCTGTATAATCTTTATTTACAATAGCAGCTCTACCAGCAATAAAGGCCTTATAAATCTTATCGCTAATACCCTCTTCGTTAGATTGAGAGTTTATTTTATTTAAATAGTAATTTAAGTTTGCAGTGTCTCTTCCTGAGGCTGGATCGCCTAGACCCGACTTAAATTGACTATCTAAGCCATATAAATATCCAAAACCTTCATCCCAGTAGTGTTCCATCTTGGTAATTGAATTTTCAGTTTCACCTGGATATGTGTAGCCATAAATTCCAGCATCGTTATCTTCTCGAGCACCGTCAAGTTTTGAAAATGATAAATAGTTGTTAACTATTTGATCTACTTGAAGTGCTCCAATCAATCCCTTCGAAAATACCTGATTTAATTCGAAGCCTTTAGCTGTAACCTTCACAGTTCGAGAACCATCCGCTTCTGTATAAGATCCTGCAATACCGGAAGCGGCAGTTGTTTCAGCAATTACAGCTGGAGCAACAACTGTTGTAAAATCATTGATCCATCCATCAAAGAGTGGTTTTACTGTTGCAGAAGCCACAGGGGATGCAGCTGTTTTTCCACGCACATTTTTCCCACTAGCATCAAGGGTAGGGTCTGTGAAGCCTGTTCCAGAGGCAAACATAGTGTCAATTTGATCTTTAGTATAATCAGTATTATTCATAGCTGACTTTAGTTCAGTAGCCATTCCAACTCTTGCTGTTTGACCAGTATAGAAAACTGTCGAAACTCCACCTCTAGTAAATGAATACTCTTCAGGTAGTATATAAACATTTTCTACAACTGTAACAGTTTCAACTTCTGTAACAGTAACTGTTTCAGTCACTATTTTTTCTACTTCTACAATTTCGGTAATTGTCTCTGTCTCAGTACAACCTATTGCAAAAAGCATTATAAGTGTTAAATACATTTTTTTCATAATTAATTTTATTAAGATTAAGTCTAAATAGATTCGGCAAATATACTTCCCATATGTTTATTATCAAAATTTATTTAGATTAATTATAAATAGAAGAAGAAATAAGAAAAAACTGGTGCTTAAGAAAGCACCAGCCGCCAATAAGTTAAATATCTATTTTAGACTTAATGGCTTAATATTGAATTTTGATTCCATGAGAAACAGAAAATTTCTTTAGAAGCAAAGCTTGGATTAGAGTAATTGTTAGATTTGACGAATGGGGAATTAAAGTAAAATGAGAATTTGGCAAGGGTCCTTTTATAAAAAATCTTATCACATAAATTATCAAACTGTAAAGTTTTAAGATCCTTAATGCAGGTATATTTATTTTGAAGGTTTTCAAAATTTATGCGCGATGTAATTTCTATGATCATTATATTATGATTTAAATTTAACAAGTAATTGGCTTAGAATAAATATAAATTAGCTTGAAAGTTTTAGTTAGTTTATGAAATAAAAATTTACTTTTTTTAATAATAATGATTTTAGGCTTTAAAATTCTTATATTTGCATGCAATTAATTATAAATTAATTGTTTATGACTTCCAATAAGTTTTTAGGACAAGGTTTGACCTATGATGATGTTCTTTTAGTACCAGCATTTTCTGAAACACTACCTAGAGAGGTTTCCTTAAAATCTCGCTTTAGTAAAAATATCCCATTAAATATACCTGTAATATCTGCTGCAATGGACACTGTCACTGAAAGTAAAATGGCAATTGCTATGGCACGTGAGGGCGGAATCGGAGTATTGCATAAAAACATGACTATTGAAGAACAAGCGATAAAAGTTCGAGCAGTTAAGCGCTCTGAATCGGGAATGATTATTGATCCAGTCACCTTGCCTGAAACAGCTCTTGTTTCAGATGCTAACCTAAATATGAATCAATACAAAATTGGAGGGATTCCGATTATAGACTCTCATAACAAACTTATTGGTATTGTCACTAACCGTGATCTGCGTTTTGAAAAAAACAATAAGCGACCAATAAAAGAAGTCATGACGAGTTCAAATTTGATCACTGTAGATGAGGGAACCTCCTTACAAGATGCTGAACAAATTTTGCAAAAACATAAAATTGAAAAATTGCCAGTGGTTGCTAAGGACGACACACTAGTCGGTTTGATTACATTTCGTGATATTACAAAACATTCCACCAAGCCTAATGCTAATAAAGATCGATTTGGTCGCCTTCGAGTTGCGGCAGCAGTAGGCATTACCTCAGACGTTCTTGATCGAATTAAGGCTCTTGATCAGTCAGGGGTTGACGCTATTGTTATTGACACAGCACATGGTCACAGTAAGGGGGTAGGGGAAATTGTAAAAAAAGTCAAAAATCATTTCAAGAATTTAGATATAGTAGTTGGTAATATTGCTACTGGTGATGCCGCAAAGTATCTTGTTGATATTGGCGCAGATGGAGTGAAAGTTGGCATCGGTCCTGGCTCTATTTGTACAACAAGAGTTATTGCAGGTGTTGGTTACCCTCAGCTTTCAGCTATTATTGAAGTTTCTAAAGCATTAAAAGGCGCTGACGTTCCTATTATTGCTGATGGTGGAATTCGCTTTACAGGAGATATACCAAAAGCTATTGCTGCTGGAGCTGATTCTGTTATGCTTGGATCTTTATTGGCAGGAACTCGAGAATCTCCGGGTGAAACGGTTATATATGAAGGGAGGAAATATAAAACCTATCGAGGAATGGGGTCTGTAGAAGCTATGAAAATGGGTAGTAAAGATCGTTACTTTCAAGATGTTGAAGATGATTTAAAAAAACTTGTTCCTGAAGGAATCGTAGGAAGAGTTCCATTTAAAGGCGACTTAAATGAAAGCATCCATCAATTTGTTGGAGGTCTTCGCGCAGGCATGGGTTATTGTGGAGCTAAGGATATTAAAACATTAAAGTGTAACGGACAATTTATTACTATAACATCTGCAGGTATGCGTGAATCCCATCCACACAACATCAGTGTGACTAAAGAAGCACCGAATTATAGCCCAAGTTAATTTATGATGCTACGACTTTAAAGGTATTCACCTTTTTCGCTGTGACTACGCGAACTATATACATATTTCCAGATTCTAAAATATATGGAAGTTGAAAAGCACCTAACTCTTGAACTTTTATATCTGTGATTTTATTTCCAATAATTGAATAAACTTCGATTACTCCCGGACCATTAAAACCTTTTAAATATAAGTTGCCGTTATTGTATAATACGTTTTTTAATTCTTGCGTTGTTGTATTAGAAATTGTATTATTGGGGGGTAAAAATTTTGTTGCGAATGCAATATTAAAAGTAAGAAGTAGAATAAAAAATGGTAGTTTTTTAACCAACAGCTTTAAATTTAACGCAATTTAAGGATATTTTGTGAGTTATTAAAATTTTTTCAACAATTTAAAATACATATAATCAATAATATAGGAATCTTATTAAGAAAAAAATTTAAAATTGTTAATAAACAAACAATAAATACTAGATTTTACGTTAAACCAAATTTAAGTACTATAGTATTATACATTGTTATAATGATCTTAAATAACTCTTGTGATAAATGGATTCCAGATAATCAAGAAGTTTTAGCTCGTGTTGGAACACAGTATCTATATAGAGATGATCTCAGTCAAATTATAGGTTCTTATAATAATCAATCCGATAGTATTATTAAAACAAGGAATTTTATTGATTTTTGGGCTCTTAAACAAATACTATTTCAAAAAGCTCAAGTTAATCTTTCAAATCAGGAGATTGATGGTTTGAACCAATTAATTGACGATTATCGTTTAGATATTTATGGGAATGCATACCGTCAAACTGTTGCAAGTAAAAGTGTCGACACACTTTTTTCTTTTAGTGAAATAGATTCTTTTTTAAATATAAATAAAGCAGTTTTTAAACTAAAGGCTCCTTTATTTCAGGTTAGATATATTCATTTACCACATGACAATGTTGATCAAACTGAGATTCAGTTAAGTTTTCAACGCTATAACAAATTGGATAAATTATTTTTAGATTCTTTATCTTTTCAATACTCTAGTTACATTCTTTCAGATAGTCTTTGGATTAGTCGAAATAATCTTAAATCTAGAATCCCTTTTTTAAATCAAAACAATTTTGATAATTACATAAATAAATCAAAATTCTTTAAAATTGAAGACACATTGGGGGTATATTTGTTCCTAGTTAAAGAAATTTTAAATAAAGGAGAAATAGCTCCTCCAGAAGTTTCAATTCCTACTGTAAAAAACATTATATTAAATCAAAGAAAATTAAAATTTACAAAAGAACTTGAAAAAGATATTTTACAAGATGCAATCAAATCTAAAACTTATGAGATGTATTAACTTTTTTAGTTTATTTATTTTATTTATTTGCCCATTGATTGCTCAAAATGACATCTCAAATAGAATAAAAGTTGATGGTGTTCTAGCAGTTATAGGTGATTACGTTATTCTGGATTCTGATATTGACAAAACTTTAGTTGAAATGAAATCTCAAGGAATTTCAACTAATGGTATTTCACGCTGCCAATTATTAGGAAAACTTATGGAAGATAAACTTTATGCACATCACGCCATTCAAGATAGTTTAGAAATTAGTGTGGAGGAAATATATAGTTCTGTAGATCAGATTATAGATAATTTTACACAGCAATTGGGATCTATTGAAAAAGTCCTTGAATTTTATAATAAAGAAGATGAATCAACTTTTCGTCAAGAGATTTTTGAACTTAATAAAGTTCAAAAGCTATCATCAATGATGCAAGCCCAAATTGTAGAGGATGTTGAAGTTACTCCAGAAGAAGTCAGAATATTTTTCGAATCTATTCCAAAAAATGAATTACCCACGTTTGGCACTGAGTTAGAAATCTCGCAAATTGTTATAGAGCCTGAAGTTGGAATACAAGAAAAAGAAAGAGTAATTAATCAGTTAAAGGTTTTCAGAGAAGATGTATTAGAAAGAGGATCAAGCTTTGCCTCCAAGGCTATATTATATTCACAAGACCCAGGCTCTAGATCAACAGGAGGTAAATATACTCTAAATCGAAAGCGGCCTCGAATGGTTAAAGAGTTTCGAGACGAAGCTTTTAGTTTAGAGGAAGGAGAAATTTCTAAACCGTTTAAAACTGATTTTGGCTGGCATATTTTAATGGTTGATAAAATTCGAGGGCAGGAAGTTGATGTAAGGCACATCTTATTAACACCAAAAATTGAATTATCTCAGCTTAAAGAAGCAAAAACTAAGCTAGACACTCTAAGGAATCGTCTGATAAATGACGAGATTAGTTTTAAGGATGCAGCATTAGAACTCTCTGATGAAAAAGAAACTAAATATAATGGTGGGGTTCTTATTAATCCTCAGACAGGTGATACACGATTTGAATTAACTAATTTGGATCCAGTACTTTATAGTCAAATTCGAAACTTAAGGGACGGTGAAATTTCACTGCCAATAATTGAAGAAGAACGTTCGGGTCTTAAAAAGTATAAAATTCTGAAAGTCAGTAATCGTTTTGATGAGCATATAGCCGATTACTATCTAGATTACTCTCGTATTAAATCTTTAGCCCTTAAAGAAAAGCAACTTAATTTAATAAAAGACTGGATGTCGGATAAGATTGAAAGTACATATGTAAATGTAAATAGCGAAAATCGTTTATGCGAATTCAAAAATAATTGGATCAAGAAGTAAACTACTTAAAATATTTTAGAGGCACCCAAAGCATTCCAAAACACTCACCTTTCTCTTTATTAATGTTTTTATGATGAATTTTATGTGCTCTACGAATACCTTTTGTATATCGGTTATTAGCATTTTTAAGCAACTTAAATCGTTGATGAATGAAAACATCATGCACCAAAAAATAAGTTAAACCATACAATGATATCCCTAACGCTATAGGTAATCCAAACCAAAAATTTAATTCTCCCCATAGCACAACAAATCCAGAACTTACTAGTGCATAAAAAATAAAAAACAAATCATTACGCTCAAACCACGATTTGTGATCTTTAACATGGTGGTCTTTGTGTAAAGACCATAAGAAACCGTGCATAATATATTTGTGAGAAAACCATGCCATAAATTCCATTAATACGAAGGTTAATATAACTGTAAAAATCCAGAGTGTTATCATTTTCCTTATATAAGATTTAATCTATACTTTAAGTAACTACGAGCAAAAACAGTAATTTTTTGATAATTTGGTACTCGTATTCTAGTGTTTTTAATATTTATTGAAGGAGTACGCTTTAGCTTTAGTAATAGTTTGCTGTAATATTTATATGCAGTGTATACTCCAAAACGAGCTTCATTAGGTAGTTTAAAAATCCCTGTCAATGCATAGTCAAAATCTTTTTCAATATCTTTGATTATTAACAGCTTAGAATCTTCATCAAATTTCTTAAAATTTACATTTGGAAAATAAGTTCGATCTAATTCTTGAAAATCATTTTTTAAATCTCTAAGAAAATTCACTTTCTGAAAAGCAGAACCTAAAGCCATTGCTGTTGGCTTGAGTTCTTCATATTTTGAGAAATTACCTTTAACAAAAACCTTTAAGCACATAAGTCCTACAACGTCTGCAGATCCATATATGTATTCCTTGAAGTCTTCTTCTGTTTCATAAACTTTTTTTTCTAAATCCCACCTCATGCTTTTTAAGAATGATGCGATTAGCTTATGATCAATTGAAAACTCATCAACAGTTTTTTGAAATGAATTAAGAATAGGATTTAAACTAATCTTATTTTTTAAGCTATAATATAAATCTTCTTCAAATCTATTTAGAAGTTCTTTTTTTGGATATTCATGAAAACTGTCTACTATTTCGTCAGCAAAACGAACAAAACCGTAGATATTATATATATGATTTCTAATGCTTGAATGAAGCATTTTAGTAGCCAAAGAAAAAGAAGTGCTATAAGATTGAGTAACTGATCTACTGCAGTCTTCTGAAACAGAATCAAATAATTTTTTCATGGCCTTTATTATCAATTAGGCGGTTAAAATTATTTATAAATATAAGTAAAACCTAGAAAATACTAGGCAAAAACATTTTTGGGAAAATATTTTGAAATAAAAGATTCTAAAGATCTATACAATTCAATTTGGTTAGGCAAATTAGTTATATTAATAGCTGTTTGTTGCGGGCCAAATAATAAAAGTTTTGATTTTCGATCATCCAAAACCTTTCTATAAAAATCTTCTAAATAAAACATAATTTCCTCTTTGTTTGGTTCCACCGTTAAATAGGTGACAAAATTAAATTTGGTATCGTAACTATATAATGTTTCTAGACTTGAAATCTGTATAGATTGTCCTAAGAAAATTGTTCGATGCCCTTTAGACAAAATCAAAAAGTTTAAATATAAAATTCCTAATTCGTGAATTTCATTTTCTGGGAGAAATAATACAAATGTAGGATTGTTACTGTTTACGTAATTATTATGCTGAAGGGTTTCAGTTTGAAGATGTATTTTTTGTTTTATTAAACTAGTTAAGAAGTGCTCATGAGTAGTTGAAATTGCTCCTGTTTGCCAGAGTATACCTAATTCACGCATTAGAGGCATGAAAATTTGAATAAATACATATTTAAAATTGTGATGTTGAAGAATTTCTTCATAATTAGCATCAAACAATTCACAATCAAAATTGATCATAGCTAATTTAAATGCATTTATAGATACTTGCTCAGTGTTTGATTTTAATGCGACATTTCTTACTAATTCAGGAATATCATCTATATCTAGGTTTGCGATTTTAGAAATTTTGAAACCATGATTATAGAGTAATGTTATATTAAGAAGTTTTTTAAGACTTTCGAGACTGTAACGCCGAATGTTAGTATCAGTTCTTTCAGGCTTTAAAAGGTTATATCGTTTTTCCCAAATCCTAAGCGTATGAGCCTTTATTCCTGATAAATTTTCGAGATTTTTAATACTGAAAGTGCTTTTTACCCTATTCATATGTTCAATTTTCATTATAAAAGCTTAAACAAACATACGAAAAAATATTAAATAAATGTGCGCACGAGAAGACTCGAACTTCCACGGGATAAATCCCACTAGCCCCTCAAGCTAGCGCGTCTACCAATTTCGCCACGTGCGCAAAACGAAAAGTGACTTGGCTGGGGCTCGAACCCAGGACCCTCTCCTTAAAAGGGAGATGCTCTACCAACTGAGCTACCGAATCTTTTTGAGGGTGCAAATATAATTATCAAATATGTATTTTTACTCCTGATTTGATATAAATTTGCTTTGGTATTTAAACTCCAATGAAAACAAAAAAAATTATCTTGCTAGGCTATATGGGTAGTGGAAAAACAGCTGTTGGAAGCCTGCTCAACAAGATGTTGAAGTTGCCATTTTGGGACTTGGATTTTTATTTGGAGCAGAAATTTAATAAACCAATAGCTTCTATTTTTAAATTAAAAGGCGAACTCGATTTTAGAGAAGAGGAGCGAAAAGCTTTAGAAGAACTTCTTAATTCAGATAAGCAGATGATTATTTCTTTAGGGGGTGGTACTCCATGTTATTATGATACTATGGAATATTTAATTTCTTTAGACCAAGTAAAAACATTTTATCTATATGCAGATGTTAAAACAATTAGCAAACGACTTGAATTAGAAAAACATACCAGGCCTTTAATATCACATTTGAATAACCTTAATAATATTCAAGAGTTTGTAGGCAAACATTTGTTTGAGCGAACCGTATTTTATGCAAAAGCAGATTTTAAAATAGTAACTGAAAAAAAGTCCATTGAAAATGTTGCTGAAGAATTAGAAAATCTTTTAACTTAAATATATTCCAGAATTTTCGCCCTTAAGATTAACTGTTATGTGTTCGTTAACAGATGTTGAAAGTGAAATCCCTTTAAAATCTGCTTTAATTGGAAAATTTTTGTGATTTCTATTTACCATGACAACTGTTTTGATTCGCTTTACTGGAATTTGAAGAAAATATGAAACGGCATGGATCAGAGTACTGCCTGTGTTAAGTACATCATCAACAATTACTATAGATAGATGTTTAAATTTTTCTAAAGGAATATTGCTTTGAATATTGCTATAAGGTGTTTTTTTATTAATAGATAGATTTACATAGTTCAATTTTATATTACTAATTGAACCTATTGCCTGACCAAGCATTTCGCTAAAAAGCCCGCCCCGTTTTCCTATCCCTACAATGACTAAATATTCTTCATCAAGATTAGTTTCATAAACTTGATACGCGATTCTTTTAATAGAAGAAAGAATATCTTTAGAATCTTTTATTTTATTTCCTTTTTTAGTCATTTACAAATGTATAGATTAATCATCAAACTCTTCATCTAGAAGAATTTCGTCAATTTCTCTACGTTGTTTTTTTGTAGGTCTTCCTGTTCTTTCGCCTCTAATAACTTTGGCAGTTAATCCTTTTAGCTCTTTTTGTTTTAATAATCTAATGTCTGTAGTTTCTGAGTAATAAAGTCCAACTAGTTTAGCGCCTAAACGATTTTTGGGTAGATCAAGCACTTGGTAGCTTCGCCATAATTGCTCTTGCCTTACTTGAAATATATCAAGAGGTAATAATTCTTTTGAGGGTTTTACGGTTTGATTATTAATTTTAATTTTCCCACTCTTGCATGCATTAGCTGCTATGTTTCTTGACTTAAAAATTCGAATACACCATAAAAAATGATCAATACGCATGACTAAAACTTATAAATATTAACAACAAAAATAAAGTAAAATTGTATCTTTCAGCCCTTTTAAAAACAGTATTCTTGAAAAAACGTTTTATACATATTTTATTATTTACCTTTATCATTTATTCATGTGATAAAGAAGAGGAGGAAGTTGAATTGCCTCGTGATGTTGGAGAACAAGCGGTTATTGATGAGCAAAGTTTGGAAGATTTTTTATCTACTCATTTTTATAATTATGAAGACTTTCAAAATATAGGTTATCAAACCAAAATTACATTTGATACAATAATTGGTGAAAACTTAGAAAAAACACCTTTAATTAACCAAGTAAAAAAATCTTCAATAAGTGTTAAAACTTCTGACGGATCTTTTGTAAACCATTCAATTTATACTTTAGTAGCTCGAGAGGGAACAGGGGAATCCCCTTCCTCTGTAGATTCAACATATTTAACATATGAAGGATTATTGTTAAATAAATTTAGCTTTGACAGGTCATCCACTCCTGTTTGGTTTGATCTTACATCTGTAGTCCGTGGATTTAGAGAAGGAGTACCAGCTTTAAAGCCAGGTGAGTTCTCTGTAGATCAAAATAATGTTCCCGTTTTTTCTAACTATGGCCAAGGCGCTATATTTATGCCATCAGGACTTGGATATTTCGGGAATACTTCAAGTTCTATTCCCGCGTATTCTCCACTGATCTTTATAATTGATTTATATCTTGTAAAACAGACTGATCATGATGGTGATGGAATATTATCTGCTCTTGAATTTGATTCTGATGGAGATGGTATTGCCGATGATACGGATGGTGATGGTTTAGCAGATTACTTAGATGCAGACTAACTTTATTTATGGAATTGAATATAGAAAAAAGATTCAGGGAAGCATAGCTTCCAAAAAAATAAAAATTAAATACGGTTTTTAACGGCCAATGCTTTTTTAACAATAGCATTTTTATCTAATCCATATTTAGACATAAGTTGTGTTGGTGTTCCAGATTCTCCAAAGGTGTCTTGAGTCGCTACAAATTCCATTGGACATGGGTTGTGTTTTGCTAATAGCCCTGCAATACTTTCACCCATACCGCCCAAATAGTTGTGTTCTTCAGCACTTACTAAACAACCAGTTTTGAGAACCGACTTTATAATAAGATCTTCATCTAAGGGTTTTATTGTGTGAATGTTAATGACTTCTGCTTGAAGTCCTTGGGATTTTAAATCTTTTGCAGCTTCTAAGGCCTCCCATACCAAGTGCCCTGTGGCAACAATAGTTAAATCCTTTCCTTTTTGAAGTAGAATGCCTTTTCCGATTTGAAAACCTAGATTTTCTGTAGTAAAATTTGCTACTGCGGGACGACCAAAACGCAAATAAACTGGCCCATCAAAATCAGCAATAGCAATTGTAGCTGCCTTCGTTTGATTAAAATCGCATGTGTTGATCACTGTCATTCCTGGCAACATTTTCATAAGGCCAATATCCTCAAGGATTTGATGAGTAGCACCATCTTCTCCTAGAGTTAACCCAGCATGGGAAGCACATATTTTTACATTTTTACCAGAATATACTATCGACTGACGAATTTGGTCATATACTCGACCAGTAGAAAAGTTTGCAAAAGTGCCAGTAAAGGGAATTTTTCCTCCAATTGTAAGGCCTGCAGCTATTCCCATCATATTAGCTTCTGCAATTCCGACTTGGAAGAATCGTTCAGGGTTTTCATCTATAAAAGTTTGCATTTTCAAAGAACCTATAAGATCTGCACAGAGTGCAACGACATTTGGATTTGATCTTCCAAGCTCAGTTAATCCTACTCCAAAACCTGATCTAGTATCTTTATTTCCTTGATTTATATAATCTATCATTTTTTTCAGTTTTAGTAATCCCCAAGAGTTTCAATGTTTTGAGAAAGTGCGTTTTCTAATTGTTTGTCGTTAGGGGCTTTTCCATGCCACGCGTGAGTATGCATCATAAAATCAACACCATTTCCCATCTCTGTTTCCATTAAGATAGCAACTGGTTTCCCACTTCCTAGTTTTGATTTTGCTACTTTAAAAGTTTTGAGTAAATGTGGAATAGAATTTCCTTTTTTGAGTTCAATTACTTTCCATCCAAAGGCTTCAAATTTGTTTTTCAAACTCCCCATTGGAAGAACATCTTCTGTTCTTCCGTCAATTTGTTTCCCATTAAGGTCAACTGTTGCAATAATATTATCAACTTTTTTGCCAGCTGCAAACATTAATGCTTCCCAGTTTTGCCCTTCTTGTAATTCTCCATCACCAATAAGTGTGTAAACTGTCTTTGGGTCATTATTTATTTTTTTAGTTAAAGCAGCTCCTATTGAAACTGACAATCCTTGTCCGAGTGAACCAGAGGCTACTCGAATACCTGGAAGATTTTCATGTGTTGTTGGGTGCCCTTGAAGTCTAGAATCAATTAAACGAAAGCTATTAAGTTCACTAACAGGAAAAAAACCTCTTCGAGAGAGAACACTATAAAATACAGGCGAAATATGTCCGTTGGATAAAAAGAATAAATCTTCATTTTCTCCATCCATGGAGAAGGGTAAAGTAACCTTCATTTGTTTAAAAAATAATGCAACAAAAAATTCAGCACAGCCTAAAGAGCCTCCGGGATGTCCAGAGTTTACCTTATGAACCATACGCAGTATATCGCGTCTTACTTGAGTAGTTGTTTTTTCTAAAGATTGAATATTTGTCATTAGGATATTATTTGATTTTAAAAGTAGCTTAAGTTGTATCATTATCAAAGAGATTTACATGAGTTTTATTTGCTTTTTATACCAAGTAATTAACAACATTAATCTTCTCGAATTTACTATTCAGAGTCCTATATTTGCATTGATGAAATTCAATCTTTTGACTACCGATTCACATACAAGTGCCCGTGCTGGAACCTTAATTTCAGATCATGGAGTAATTGAAACTCCAATATTCATGCCTGTAGGCACTGCTGCCTCGGTTAAAGGGGTTCATCAACGTGAATTAAATAAAGATATTAATCCTGACATAATATTGGGCAATACATATCACTTGTATTTACGTCCTGGAACATCCGTTATTGAACAAGCTGGAGGATTACATCGTTTCATGGGTTGGAAAAGGCCTATCCTTACTGATTCTGGAGGTTATCAGGTATATTCACTTTCTGCTAATAGAAAGATTAAAGAAGAGGGTGTCAAATTTAAATCTCATATCGATGGTTCTTATCATTTCTTTACCCCAGAGAAAGCTATTGAAATTCAACGCTCCATAGGTGCTGATATCATTATGGCTTTTGATGAATGTACTCCTTATCCCTGCGACTATAATTATGCCAAAAATTCTATGGAACGTACTCATCGATGGCTTACTCGCTGCATTGAGACTGATAAAAAATTACCTCAACTTTATGATTACAAACAAATTCTCTTTCCAATAGTACAGGGCAGTGTTTATAATGATTTACGTAGAGCTTCGGCTCATTTTATAGCTGAAAAAGATGCTCCTGGAAATGCCATTGGAGGTTTATCTGTTGGTGAGCCTCATGATGAAATGTACTCTATGACCGATGAAGTATGTGGTATTTTGCCTCAAAATAAGCCACGCTACTTAATGGGTGTAGGAACTCCAATTAATCTTCTTGAAAATATTGCTTTAGGTGTAGATATGTTTGACTGTGTATTGCCAACACGTAATGCTAGAAATGGAATGCTATTTACCGCATTTGGTACTATAAATATTAAAAATAAAAAATGGAAAAACGATTTTTCTCTTCTTGATCCAGCAGGTTACTGCTTCGCTGATTTGGAATATTCTAAAGCTTATGTAAGACATTTGTTTTCTGTTAACGAGATCTTAGGAAAACAAATTGCAACCTTACACAACTTGAGTTTTTATATCTGGTTGGTTCGTCAAGCAAGAAAACATATCTTAGAGGGAGACTTTAAGGCCTGGAAAGAACAAATGGTTGTTCAAATGGAAGGACGTTTATAAAAAATGAAACTACTTGATCTCTATATTATTAAACGTTATCTCGGTACTTTTATCGTGATGATTCTACTTTTTATACCTATTGGTATTATGGTAGATGTTGCAGAAAAAATCGACAAATTTAAGGAAAAAGAAGTTCCAATAACTAGTATATTAGAGTATTACATTGATTTTACTTGGTATTTTGCTAACTTATTGTTTCCTATTTTTCTATTTTTATCTGTAATCTGGTTTACATCTAAACTGGCAAATAATACTGAAGTAATCGCCATTTTAAGTTCGGGGATATCTTTTTTTCGTTATTTAAGACCTTTTTTGCTCAGTGCTACTTTTATTGCTTTTATTTCATTTTTTGCTGGAATGTTTATAGTTCCAAAGTCAAATCAAGGCTTTAATGATTTTAGATATAAATACCTTGTAAAAAAAGAGGCAAGAAAAACTGATGTCGTTTTTCAGCAAATTAATGATAATGAATATATTTATGTCAATAATTATGATCCTATAAGGAAGCAAGCTTCCAATTTCACTTTAGAACATTTTGAGGGAAATACATTAAAATTTAAGATTAAAGCAAGAAGGATACGTTGGATAGAAAAAGATAGTATTTTTAGGTTGATAAATTACAAAAAGAGAAGTTTTTTTGGTGATGAAGAGCTTCATGAAGTTAAATCACGAAAAGATACAATTTTTGATTTTTCAATTACTGATTTAGCTCCTGTAAACTATATTGCTGAAACCTTAAATTTCTTAGAACTTGATGATTTTATTAATAAAGAAAGAGAGCGAGGATCTACTTTAATCAACAATCATTTGCTTGTAAGACATAAGCGCTGGAGCATTCCAATTTCTGCATTTATACTTACACTTATTGCAGTAGCAGTATCTTCATTTAAGCGACGTGGCGGTATGGGAGTAAATCTTGCATTTGGAATAACCTTAGGCTTCCTCTTCATTTTTTTTGATAAAATTTTTGGTGTTATGGTTAATAAATCTACATTTCCACCATCTTTAGCCGCCTGGCTTCCCTTATTTATTTTTAGCATTTTGGCTTTCTTTTTACTTCGTCATGCAAAGAGATAGAAGTAAAAATTTATTACTTTTTCACTTCATTGTTCTTCTCTTTGGCTTCACTTCAGTATTAGGCGCCCTAATTTCAATTTCGGCATTACCATTAGTAATTTACAGGATGGGTTTAGCCGCAATTGGCTTAGCTATATATTTTTTGTTGTTTCACCCTAATTATTTTTTTTTATCTAAAATGCTTTGGGGTAAAGTAGTTTTAGGAGGTATAATTATTGGAGTTCATTGGGTAACTTTTTTCTTTGCAATCAAAATAGCAGGTGTATCTCTTGCTCTAAGCATGATGGCAACAGGCGCTTTAATAACTGCAATTTTAGACCCATTAATTAATCGTAGAAAACTCTTAGGTTATGAATTAATATTTGGGGGTTTAACCACAATTGGAATTGGTTTAATTTATCAAGCAGAATTCGAACACATTGAAGGCATTTCAATAGCGCTATTATCAGCATTTCTTTCTTCGTTGTTTACTATTATTAATAGTGAAATGGTTATAAAAGCAAGACCAATAACCTTATCTTTCTACGAATTAGTTATTGGATTTATAATAGGTATACTTATATTTTTTTTTTCTGACGCACTCACTATTCAATCTTTTAAATTAAAAGAATGGGATATAGTCTGGATTATTATCTTGGCCTTTTTATGTACTTCCTACGCTTTTAATGTTTCCATAAAAGTAATGCGTCATCTTTCATCTTTTACTATTATGATGGTAATTAGTCTTGAACCGATATATGGTATAATATTATCCTTATTGATTTGGAATGAAAAAGAGTACTTAAGTGTAAATTTTTATGTTGGATTTTTGATTGTAATCTTTTCAATTTTGATGAATGGAATATATAAACTTAGTAAAGAAACACAGAAAAATAAATCTAAATTGTAAAGAATTTTTAAATTTGTTTTTAACATTTTTATATGGAATATTTAGAATTTGAATTACCTATAAAAGAATTGCACGATCAGCTTAAAAAGTGTACTTCAATTGGATCTACAAATGAGATTGATGTTTCTGACACCAGTATACAAATTGAAGAAAAGTTAATTAAAGCCAAAAAAGAAATTTATGGTAATTTATCTGCTTGGCAGCGAGTTCAGCTCTCACGACATCCCTCAAGACCATATACGTTGGATTACATTAAATCCATAACAGAGGGGTCTTTTTTAGAATTACATGGTGATAGAAGTGTATTAGACGATAAGGCTATGATTGGTGGTTTAGGGAAGATTAATGACCAATCATTTATGTTTGTTGGAACTCAAAAAGGATTCAATACCAAAACTCGACAATATCGAAATTTTGGTATGTCGAATCCAGAAGGTTATAGAAAAGCTTTACGTTTAATGAAATCTGCTGATAAATTTAATATTCCTATAGTCTCATTTATTGACACTCCTGGAGCATTCCCTGGCTTAGAAGCCGAGGAAAGAGGACAGGGTGAGGCAATTGCACGAAATATATTTGAAATGATGTCTTTTTCGGTCCCCATTATTGTTGTAATTATTGGCGAAGGAGCTTCTGGAGGCGCATTAGGAATAGGTGTTGGAGATCAAATTTTTATGTTAGAAAACACTTGGTATTCGGTTATTTCTCCAGAATCATGTTCTTCTATACTATGGAGGAGTTGGGAGCATAAAGAGATTGCTGCAGAAGCACTTAAACTTACACCTAAAGATATGCTTAAAAATAAGTTAATTGATAAAATTATAAAGGAACCTTTAGGAGGAGCGCATTTTGATAGAGAGGCAACATATTCAAATGTTAAAAAAGAAATCTTAAATGCTTTTAAATATTTGCAAAAATTAGATCCAAGAGTAAGAATCGAACAACGTCGTGAAAAATTTATTGCGATGGGAAGGGTTTCAGAATAAATCTTGAGTTTTTAACAATAATCATTGACTTATGAACATCCTAATCTTTAAAGATAGCAGATATTCAATTTCTTGAAGCTTAGTTAAAGTTTGTACTTTAGTTTCATGGAAGAGAAAAAGTCATTAGAATTAAAAAAAGTACAATCATCTGCAGTAATTAATTTACAACAGGGAAAAATACCTCCGCAGGCATTAGAGCTTGAAGAGGCAGTGCTTGGCGCAATGTTGATAGACAAAAAAGGAGTTGATGAGGTAATAGATATTTTGCAACCCGATGCATTTTATAAAACAAAACATCAATATATTTTTAATGCTATATACCAACTATTTCATGACTCTCAACCTATTGACTTATTGACAGTTTCGTCCGCATTGCGAAAAGATGGAAAGCTGGAATCTATAGGAGGAGAGTTTTATCTAGTACAACTTTCTCAAAGAGTCGCCTCTTCAGCCCATATTGAGTTTCATGCACGTATTATTTTACAAAAATTTATTCAACGAAGTCTAATACGTATTTCTAATGAGATTATAGAAACTGCATATAAAGATTCAACTGATGTATTTGATTTACTCGACGAGGCAGAATCTAAACTATATGATGTAACTCAAGGAAATATTAAAAAATCTTCCGAGTCTGCCCAAAACTTAGTGATAGAAGCAAAAGCTAGGATAGAAGAAATATCAAAACGTGAAGGACTTAGCGGAGTTAGTACAGGTTTTCAAAAACTTGACAAACTCACCTCGGGCTGGCAGTCAAGTGATTTGATTATTATTGCTGCACGCCCTGGAATGGGTAAAACGGCACTTACACTTTCTATGGCACGAAATATAGCTGTAACTAAAGAAATACCTGTAGCTTTTTTTTCTTTAGAAATGTCTTCTGTTCAGCTTATTACGCGTTTAATTTCTGCAGAAACTGGTCTTTCATCTGAAAAATTGAGAACGGGAAAGCTTGCAGATCACGAGTGGCAACAATTAAATGTAAAGGTTACTGACTTGGAAAAGGCCCCTTTATTTATTGATGACACACCTTCATTGTCAATTTTTGATTTAAGAGCAAAAGCGCGACGTTTGTCCTCTCAAAATGGAATCAAGTTAATTATAGTTGATTACCTTCAGTTAATGACTGCTGGTTCAACTAATAAAGTAGGAAATCGAGAGCAAGAGATTTCAGCAATTTCACGAAACTTAAAAGCTCTTGCAAAAGAATTAGACATTCCAGTTATTGCGCTTTCGCAACTTTCCCGAGCTGTTGAAACAAGAGGAGGAACAAAGAGACCAATGCTCTCAGATCTAAGAGAATCAGGAGCAATTGAACAAGATGCTGATATTGTTTCTTTTATTTACCGTCCTGAATATTACAATATAGACGAGTGGGATGATGATGAACACTCGCCATCACAGGGTCAAGCAGAGTTTATTGTAGCTAAACATCGAAATGGTGGTTTAGACAATATCCGTTTAAAGTTTATAAGTCATCTTGGAAAATTTGAAGACATGGACAGTTTTGACTCTCCTTTTGAATTTGAGTCTAAAATGAATCCCAATAGCAACGAAGTCCCGAATAGTAATCTTCCTAATCCTGATGACGTTTTTGGATTATTAGATGACGGTGAACCAGATAACGGATCTCCCTTTTAACTTTAGTCAAAAATCAAATTTCATTAGAAAATCTGTTTGTAGATCACTGCCTAGTAAAAACTTGTGTTTATCAAATATTTTTAACTGTAGTTTTTTGTAGAATTTAATTGCAGACTTATTATGTTCCCAAACTCCAAGCCAAAGTTTTTTATACCCTTTTGACTTCCCAATAGTTACTGCTTTTTCAAATAACTGTTTACCAAAACCTTTTCCTTGAAACGATTTTAAAAGATAAAAACGTTCGATTTCATATCCTTTTTTTTCTAGTACATCTTCTTTTTGTGCGTTTTTAAAATTTAATTTTAAATAGCCCGCTATGTTCTTATCGATGTAGGCAAAGTAAAATTCAGTATAAGGATTATTCAATTCATTTTTTAATTGAATTGAACTCATATTTACTTTTAAATATTGATTAATGTCGTCATCCGTATTTTGATTTAAGAAGGTTTCTTTAAATGTTTTAACTGATAATCTTTGTAACTGATCTAAATCATTTAATTTAACTGGAATAATTTCTAGAAGAAACATTTATATCAAAATTTCTTTTGATTGTAAATCTTTTACCAATTGCTCAGGATTGTGAAATTGAATAGTTTGAATTCCTAATAAATCAGCTGCAGCAATATTTCTTTGATTATCATCGATAAAAAGTGATTCAGAGGCCTTTAGGTTATATCGTTTTAAAATAGTTTGATAAATTTCAGGGAAAGGCTTTCTTGTTTTTTCTGTTCCTGAAACAACGATTCCCTCAAACCAATGAAGAAAATCAAAACGTTTCAAAGCGATAGGGAATGTTTCTGCGCTCCAATTTGTTAGGGCAAAAACTCTATAATTAGAATTTTCTAAGAGTTTTTTCAATATGGAAACCGAACCCTCTATTGCACCTCCTAACATTTCCTCCCAACGACCATAATACATTTTTATTAATGCTTCATGTTCTGGAAATAAAATGACTCGATCTTCTGTAGCTTTAACAAGGGAGTATCCAGCGTCTTGATTTTCATTCCAATCAAATGTACATATTTCATCAAAAAAAGCTTGCATTTTTTTTCGATCACCTCCAAATTCTTTTAGATAGACATATTCAGGGCTCCAGTCAATAAGAACGCCTCCTAAATCAAAAATAATATTAATTACTTTCATTCTGTCAATTTTTATTTATATGTTTTGAATTCATTAGATAGGCTTTTAAAAAAGAATTAATTTGACCATTCATAACGGCATCTATATCTGTGACTTCATGTTGAGAACGTACATCTTTAACTAATTTATAAGGGTGCATGACATAGTTCCGAATTTGTGAGCCCCATTCAATTTTCTTTTTTGCTGCTTCGATTTCATCTCTTGCAGCCATTTTCTTTTGTAATTCAATTTCATACAATTGAGAACGTAATAATTGCATTGCCTTGTTCTTATTTTCTAATTGAGAACGTGTCTCGGAGTTTTCGATTATAATTCCTGAAGGAAGATGACGTAATCTAACAGCTGTTTCTACCTTATTAACATTCTGTCCTCCAGCACCACTGGATCTCATTGTTTCCCATGTATAGTCAGATGAGCTGATTTCTATTTCTATGCTTTCTTCAACAAGAGGATAGACATAAACAGAAGCAAATGAGGTGTGTCGTTTGGCATTGCTGTCATATGGTGAAATACGAACTAGACGGTGCACCCCATTCTCTCCTTTTAACCAACCAAATGCATAATCACCATTTAACTCAAATGTTACTGTTTTAATTCCAACTACATCCCCAGATTGATGATTAATTTCACGAATCTTAAATCCTTGTTTTTCTCCCCACATAAGATACATTCGCATTAGCATTTCTGCCCAGTCGCAACTTTCTGTTCCTCCCGCACCGGCTGTGATTTGTATAACAGCGCTAAGATCGTCACCTTCTTCGGATAGCATATTACGAAATTCTAAATCTTCGAAGAGCTCAAGTATTTGTTCATAAACGATGATAACCTCTTGACTTTGAGCATCTCCACTCTTTTCAAATTCCATCAAGACTTCTAGCTCCTCAACTTTTTGATTGATAAAATCATAATCTGTTACCCATTTTTTGAGATTCCTCAATTGTTTCATATGATATTCAGCAACTGAAGCATTATTCCAAAAGTCTGGAGCAAGTGTTTTTTCTTCTTGATTTTGAATTTCAACCTGTTTAGTGTCTAAGTCAAAGATAACGTCTTAAGGCACCAAGTCGTTCTATTATGTTTTTGAATTGCTCGTTGGAGATCATGGCTAAATTTATTCAAAAATAATAGATTTAAAGTTTTAATAACGATAATGTTGTAAAACATCATTCTTTTTCTAAATCTTTCATTAATAACATTTAAGTTTTCTTAAATGTAACATCTAATATGTTTTTAGTAGATTTATAATAATAAACTAATGAATGAAACAAATTATAATCTTTCTAATTGCTTTCTTTCTTATTAAGGGTGAAGTATTCCCTCAAAACATAAACAAAGCCCAGCTTTATTCAACATACGAAAGTATTAAAAATTATAATGGTTTTTTTAATTTTAAATATGAAGAAGCAAAAGATGCAATTTATTTGACGGTAAATAAGTTAAATGAAGAATTTCTTTACGTTAGCAGTCTAAGTTCAGGCATAGGTAATAATGACATTGGTTTAGACCGAGGTCAATTAGGGGATGAACGTGTTGTTTATTTTGCTAAGTCGGGTAATAAATTGATGTTGATTCAACCAAACTTACGCTATCGATCCACTTCAAAAAATATTTTAGAACAACGTTCAATTAAAGAAGCATTTGCAAAATCTGTTCTTTTTGGCTTCCCCATTTTAGAGAGTTCCTCTTCCGGCTATATTATTGATTTAACTCCTTTTTTGTTACAAGACACTCATGGTGTTGCTAAGCGTCTACAGACCCTTGATGAAGGAAATTATCAAATTGATCACAGTCGTTCTGCTGTAAATTTGCTTCGAACTAAAGCTTTTCCAAAAAACATTGATTTCGACATGATGTTGACTTATACTGGATCTGCATCAGGAAGTTTAGTTCCCACAGTGACTCCTACGCCAGATTTTATAACAATTCATCAACACCATTCTTTTGTAGAGCTCCCTGACTCTAAATATAAACCACGTGATTTTGATCCTCGTTCAGGAGCAAATGCTTTTACATTTTACGATTATACATCCCCTATTAATGAACCCACCAAAAAACAATATATTTACCGACACCGACTCGAAAAGAAAGATCCTACGGCTTCAATAAGTGAAGCCGTAGAACCAATAATATATTATTTAGACAATGGCACACCAGAACCAGTTCGTTCTGCGCTTTTAGATGGTGGGCAGTGGTGGAATCAAGCATTTGAAAGTATTGGATTTAAAGATGCTTTTCAAGTGAAAATATTACCCGATGATATAGATCCTCTAGACGTTCGTTATAATGTAATTCAATGGGTGCACCGTTCAACTAGAGGGTGGAGTTATGGATCCAGCGTTACAGATCCAAGAACTGGAGAAATAATTAAAGGACACGTCAGCCTAGGAAGTCTAAGAATTCGCCAAGATTTTATGATTGCATTAGGGCTTTTAGAAGCTCCTTTTTTTTCAGGTGAAAAAAAAGAAAAAGAAGCAATTGATATGGCTTTATCAAGAATTAGGCAATTATCTGCTCACGAAATTGGCCATACTCTTGGTTTTGCTCACAATTTTACAGCCAGCACTAAATCCAGAAGCTCAGTTATGGATTATCCACACCCAAATATTGATTTGAAGGATGGAAAAATATCGATTAAAAATGCTTATGAAGTTGGAATTGGTGATTGGGATAAAGTAAGTATTGCATATTCATACTTTGACTTTCCTGATAATATCAACGAAAAAGAATCTCTTCAAAATATACTTGACAAAAGTGCTAAAGAAGGACATCGTTTCATTTCAGATTTTGACGCTCGGCCAATAGGGGGAGCCCATCCCAAGGCACATCTTTGGGACAACGGCTCTGAACCAACAAGTGAATTAATTCGATTATTAAAAATTCGTGAGCATGCACTAGGTCAATTATCATTAAATCATATTAAAGTTGGTGACCCTTATACTAACCTTGAGGATCTCTTTGTTCCAATGTATTTAATTCATAGATATCAATTAGAGGCTACGGTAAAATTAATTGCAGGTGTTGATTATGACTATGCTGTTAAAGGATTACAAACTTATGAGGTAAAATCCGTGGAGCCAATTAAGCAAAGGAATGCTTTAATGGCATATTTAAATGCCATATCACCTGAAGCACTTTCAGTTCCAGAAGAATTAAGAAAACTTTTACCTCCTCGTTCATTTTCTAATCCCAGAACACGAGAAAATTTCCTTTCTCAAACAGGTGTAACTTTTGATTACCTAGGAATTGCCAATAGCTTAAGTGACGGCTTAATTGGTATGTTGCTTGATCCTAATAGAGCAAATCGTCTAGTCACTCAATCTGGTTTTAATGCAGATCAACTTTCTTTAAAGGAGACATTGAAGAGCTTAATTAACAATCATTTTAAAGTTAAGTTTCGTAATCGTCATCATGAGCAACTTAATAATATTGTAAAGGCTAACGTTTTAAAACATATCATGTTTTTGGGTCAGCAACCGCACGCGAACTCTATTGTCAAGGCTATAGTATATGAACAATTGGTTGAATTAGATCGTTGGTTAGCAGGTCAAGAGGAAGCTGATTTCTCTGAAGTATATCGGATTCAGATTGACAGTTATTTTGATAAGCCAAGGGATTTTATTCCACCTGCAACTAGTCGTCTTCCCGATGGATCACCCATAGGATTATTTTCATGTGATTTTTAATTATGATAGTTAATCTAATTAGTGATACTGTTACAAAACCTTCAAAAGGGATGTTAGAAGCCATGTTTAATGCTTCTGTAGGTGATGATGTTTTTAAAGAAGATCCATCTGTAAATACTTTTGAAAACCAAGTTGCTTCTCTATTTGGTAAAGAATCAGCTTTGTTTTTCCCATCAGGCACAATGGCTAACCAAACAGCTATCAAACTTCATACACATCCAGGAGATCAATTGATTTGTGACCATTATGCTCATATTTACAATTATGAAGGTGGAGGAGTTAGTTTTAATTCTGGTGTTTCTTGTAAAATGATTCAAGGAGATAGAGGAAAAATTTCAGCTGAACAAATCAAGCCTTGTATCAATTCACCTGATTTTTTATCACAGTCCAAGAACGAGTTTAGTTTGTTTAGAGAACACAACTAATAAGGGCGGAGGAGCAGTATATGATCTAAATGAAATAAAGAAGATTAGTGAATTATGTAAACATGAAGGTTTGGCTCTTCATCTAGACGGGGCTAGACTTTGGAATGCATTAGAATTTACCAAAGATAATCCCAAAATATATGGATCACTTTTTGAAACTATTTCACTTTGTTTTAGTAAAGGACTCGGTTGCCCTGTAGGTTCTGTTTTAGTGGGGTCTAATTCAGCCATCAAAGAGGCAATTAGAATTCGGAAGATTCTTGGAGGCGGGATGAGGCAGGCAGGTTATCTTGCAGCAGCAGGGAGTTATGCTCTTAATTATCATCGAAAGGATTTAACTGAAGATCATAGAAGGGCAAAAGAAATTTCGGAATGCTTATTTAAACTTGATTTTATTAATAAGGTTCAGCCTGTCGAAACAAACATTATTATTTTCTCACTTAATCCCAAAGAAAATGAAACTAAATTCATTAAATATCTTAGAGATAATCAAATTCTCATAATGGGACTTGGTAAAGGTAAACTCAGAATAGTTACTCATAGAAATTACACAGAAGAGCAACATGAATATTTGTTAACAATTTTAACAAAAATGAAGACTTATGCATAAGGCTATTTTATTCATATGTATGATTTTTGTTTTTTCAACTTGTAAAAATAAAATCGAAATGAATTTTGACAACACAATAACCGCACCCATTGCCGATATAAGCCCCTACCAATTAAAAAAACACGGCGATATTCGTATTGACAACTACTACTGGATGAAAGAAAGAGAAAATTCAGAAGTGATTGATTATTTGGAACGTGAAAATCATTATTACAATAAAATGACTGATAACTCTAAGTCTTTCCGTGAAGACCTTTTTAAAGAACTAAAGGAAAGAATTAAGGATGAAGATGAATCAGTCCCTTATTTTTTTAATGGCTATTGGTATATAACGCGTTTTGAAGAAGGACAGCAATATCCTATATATACTAGAAAAAAAGACTCTTTGACAGCTTTGGAAGAAATCATTTTTGATTGTAACAAAATGGCTAAAGGACATAATTATTTTCATTTGACTGGGATGAACGTAAGCCCTGACAACAGTAAAGTCATTTATGGCATAGATACTGAATCTAGAAGAAAATACACATTATATGTAAAAAATTTAATTACGGGTAAAGTACTTGATGCAAATATTAAAAACACTTCTGGAGTATCAGCTTGGTCTGCAGACAACAAAAACTTTTTTTATGTGTATAAAAATCCAACAACTCTTAGATCTGAAAAAATATTTCTGCATGACGTTAATTCACCTAATTCTAAAGACTCTTTAATCTTCCATGAAATTGATGAAACTTTTTCTGTTTCTGTAAGAGAATCAAAATCATTAGAATACATTTTTATTGGCTCTTATAGTACTTTAACTTCTGAAATTCGATTTATAAAAGCTGATAAACCTTTAGCAGATTTTCAATTAATTCAAAAACGAACAAAAGGTTTAGAATATTCCATCGAACAATTTGAAGATCATTTTTATATTTTTAATAATAAAGATGGTGCGTTTAACTATAAAATTTCCAAAACACCAATTTCGAAACCTTCATTTAATAATTGGTTTGATCTAGTTGAGCATAGAGAAACTGTTTTAATTGAAGATTTTGAGATTTTCCAAGACTATTGGGTAGTTACCGAAAGAGAGAAAGGCTTATCCAAGCTTAGAGTTCAAAGCTGGGATGGCTCTGAAAATTATTATATCCCAGCGGAAGGAGAAACTTATGATATGTATACTGGATTTAATCCGAGTTTTAATACGACTAAACTTCGTTATGGCTATACTTCTTTGAAAACGCCAAGTAGTATTTATGAATTTGACATGGATTCTAAAAACAAAGAGTTGCTTAAACAGAGAGAAGTAGTTGATGATAATTTTGAAATTGAAAACTATATTGAAAAACGAGTTTTTGCTAATAGTAGAGATGGGGTTTGTATTCCCATTTCATTGATCTATCATAAAAACACGGAACTTAATAACGAAACACCCTTACTTTTATATGCATATGGATCATATGGCTCTACAATTGATCCTGGATTTTCGAGCAGTCGATTAAGCTTATTAGATCGTGGTTTTATATTTGCAATTGCTCACGTTCGTGGAGGAGAATATTTAGGTCGTCAGTGGTATGAAAGTGGAAAATTGTTAGCTAAAAAAAACACTTTTAATGACTTTATTGATGCCTCTAATTATTTAATAAATGAGGGTTATACCAATAATAAACATCTTCATGCACTCGGAGGTTCTGCAGGAGGTTTATTAATGGGTGTAATATTGAATGAAGCTCCAGATCTTTATAGAAGCGTAATTGCTGCAGTTCCCTTTGTAGATGTCGTAACTACGATGTTAGACGAAAATATTCCATTAACTACTGGGGAGTATGACGAATGGGGGAATCCGAACGATGAAATTTATTATAATTATATGCTCTCATATTCTCCATATGATAATATTAAAATACAAAATTATCCAAATTTGATGGTTACAGCTGGTTATCATGACTCTCAGGTACAATATTGGGAACCTGCTAAATGGGTAGCTAAGTTGCGTAAATATAAGACAGACAATAATGTTTTATTTTTAATAACTAATATGGATTCAGGGCACAGTGGAGCTTCTGGAAGATATAATGCACTAGCTGAAATCGCTAAAGAATACGCTTTTATATTACAATTAGAGGGCAAGGTGGACTAATTTTTTTTCCTTAAATTTGGAAAACTTTTTTAAGTAGAATAATAATGGATGACAATGTGAATGCCTATCATAATATTTTAGAATTGATAGGGGACACACCTTTAATTAAGCTCAATAAAATTGTTGAGGGATTTAAAGGTGATTATTATGCCAAATTTGAGGCTTTTAATCCTGGACATTCAAACAAAGATCGAATTGCATATTACATTATTGAAGAGGCAGAGCGCAAAGGGCTTTTAAAACGAGGTGATACTATAATTGAAACAACATCAGGAAATACAGGTTTTAGCCTAGCTATGGTTTCCATTATCAAAGGTTATGATTGTATTCTAGCAGTAAGCTCAAAATCTTCAAAAGATAAAATAAATATGTTAAGCGCTATGGGAGCTAAAGTTCATGTTTGTCCAGCAAATGTTGCGACAGATGATCCCCGTTCGTATTATGAAGTTGCTAAACGCTTGCATAGTGAAATTAAAGAGTCCATTTATATTAACCAGTATTTTAATAAATTAAATTTAGAAGCACATTATCGTTCAACAGGACCTGAGATTTGGAAACAAACGGAGGGTAAAATCACTCACCTAATTGCTAGTAGTGGAACTGGAGGCACTATTTCTGGTTCTGCTAAGTATTTAAAAGAACAAAATCCTGACATTCAAATAATTGGAGTAGATGCATATGGCTCTGTTTTAAAAAAATATCATGAGACACAAGAGTTAGATCTTAATGAAATTTATCCTTATCGCATTGAAGGTTTAGGGAAAAATTTAATACCAACAGCCACCGATTTTGATTTGATTGATCGGTTTGTTAAAGTTACAGATGAGGAAAGCGCTCATACTGCTAGAAATATAACTCGGTCAGAGGGAATGTTTGTTGGATATACTTCTGGTGCTACCATGCAGGCTGTTAATCAATTGGTAGAAGAAGATTATTTTAATGAAAACAGTAAAGTTGTAGTAATTTTTCCTGATCATGGATCGCGATACATCAGTAAAATTTATAGTGAAAACTGGATGGAGAAACAGGGATTTTTTGACTCTGATCACGAATCACAACAAAATATTGAATATATAAATGAAACGGCTAATAAATGAGAGATTTATTTGACAGAATACATGAAAATAAAGGGCCTCTTGGAAAATGGGCTTCTCAAGCAGAAGGATATTTTGTTTTCCCTAAATTGGAAGGACCTATTTCCAATCGAATGAAATTCAAGGGAAAGGAAGTTATTACATGGAGTGTAAACGACTATTTAGGACTGGCAAACTTGCCTGAAATTCGAAAAGCAGATGCTGATGCAGCAGCTGAATTTGGATCAGCATACCCAATGGGAGCTCGAATGATGTCTGGACACACCGAACTTCATGAACAACTCGAAACTGAATTGGCTGAATTTGTTGATAAAGAAGCAGCCTATTTACTCAATTTTGGTTACCAGGGGATATTATCCACTGTTGATACATTAGTTTCAAAAGACGATGTTATTGTTTATGATGTAGACGCTCATGCCTGTGTTGTGGATGGTGTTCGTTTACATATTGGAAAGCGCTTCACATATAAGCATAATGATGTAGAAAGTTTAGAAAAAAATCTGCAAAGGGCTACTAGAGTAGCCAAACAAACAGGAGGTGGAATTTTAGTAATCTCTGAAGGTGTTTTTGGAATGCGAGGTGAACAGGGTAAATTGAAGGAGATTGCTTCTTTAAAATCAAAATATAAATTTCGATTTCTGGTAGATGATGCTCACGGATTTGGAACTTTAGGTAAAAATGGCAAAGGAGCTGGAAATGAACAAGGTATTCAAGATCAAATAGATGTTTATTTTGCAACATTTGCAAAATCGATGGCATCAACCGGTGCTTTTGTTGCAGCTGATAAAGAAATTATTGATTATTTAAAATATAATATGCGTTCTCAGATGTTTGCTAAGTCATTACAAATGCAACTAGTAAAAGGAGCATTAAAGCGTTTAGACTTGTTAAGAACAAAACCTGAACTCAAATCTAAACTTTGGGAAAATGTTAATGCCTTGCAAAATGGTCTAAAAGAAAGTGGTTTTGACATAGGGAATACCCAAAGTTGTGTTACGCCTGTTTATCTTAAAGGAAGCATTCCTGAAGCGATGGCTTTAGTTCAAGACCTAAGAGAGAACTATGGAATTTTCTGCTCTATTGTGGTTTATCCTGTAATACCCAAAGGCTTGATTCTATTGCGCTTAATCCCTACAGCTACTCATACTTTAGAAGATGTTGAAATCACTTTAAAAGCATTTTCTAGAATTCGTGAAAAGCTTGAGAACGGAACTTACAAAAGGTTATCGGAGGGTGTATTGGCATCTTCTTAAAGTTCAATTACTCCTATTGGTTTTAAACTTATTATGTATTAAGCATAACTGGCATAACAAGCATTGTAATATACTCTCCCTCTTCTTTATTTCCAAGAGGAGTTATAAGCCCTGCTCGGTTAGGGAGAGACATAGAAAGTTTAACATCATTACACTCTAAGCCATTTAGCATTTCAATCAAAAAGCGAGAATTAAATCCAATTTTGATGTCCTCTCCTTGATATTCACAGTCAATACGCTCCTCAGCACTGTTACTATAGTCAAAATCTTCAGCTGAAATTTGAAGAGCCGTCCCAGCAATATTTAATCGTATTTGGTATGTTGTTTTATTAGAAAAAATACTCACCCTTTTTACTGAGTTTAAAAAGTTTACTCGGTTAATTTGCATTTGATTAGGATTTTCTTTTGGAATAACTGCTTCATAATTAGGATATTTCCCATCAATTAGTCTACATGTTAGTGTAGATTCTCCAAATCTAAATTGAGCGTTTGTTTCATTATATTCTATTGAAATTTCATCATCTAAGCTCTGCAAAATTACTTTTAATAACTGTAAAGGCTTTTTTGGCATTATGAATTCAGCAGTTTCTGAAGCTTTGATATCAGTTCTTGTATACTTTACCAACTTATGAGCATCAGTAGCTACAAAAGTCAAAGATTCTGTAGAAAATTGAAAAAACACTCCACTCATAACCGGCCTTAGGTCGTCATTTCCACTAGCAAAGAGGGTGCTATTGATCGCAGTATATAATGTTTTACTTGTAATTTGAATTGTTTTAGCATCACTTACTTGAGCTGCTTTTGGAAATTCATCTCCTTCGACATAAGCAACTGCATATTTACCATTATTGGCAATAATTTCAACTGTATTTTTTTCAGTTTTTAAAAAAGTCAATGGTTGTTCTGGAAAAGTTTTCAAAGTATCTAGAAGTAATCGAGCCGGTAAAGTCAACATGCTATTGCTTTCTGATTCAACTTTTATACATGAAGAAAAAGTAGTTTCTAAGTCGGAGGCTGTAATAGTTAAATTATTTTTATTGACTTCAAATAAAAAATTATCGAGTATAGGTAGGGTATTTGTATTATTAATAACACCTCCTAATTTTTGGAGTTCCTTAAGAAGTGAGGCACTGGAAACGATAAATTTCATCTATAGGCTTTTAAAAATAATTCAATTATAAGATCTCAAGCAACTTTACATATAAACGCTTACTTCAAATATATTTGAAAAGGATTGAAACTTAAAAGAAACTTATCAACAGTTAGTCATGTAAATGTTTACTTCTTAATGTTTGACTAATCCAAACTATACTTATTATAACACCAATATTTCCTATCAGTATGAGCCATTTCCAAAATACAGCATTTTGCTCAATTTTCGTTGTATTTAATAAAGCAAATTTCCAAGATTTTTCTCTTATTGCAAGACGATTTTTGTTTTCTGTCAAAAAGTGTATACTATTCATTAACAACCCACGATTAGCATAAAAATTATTTGTCCATTTGTCATAACCCAAGGCTAAAGGATTTCCTTTATCAATTTGATTTTCAGCTAAATTCCCATCTGAAAATAAAATTATATTTGTTTTTCCCGCTTCTAGATGTTCTTCAATTTCAAAAGGCTTGATGCGATTATGAAAAAGAGAGTTTTGTTCACCTTGAATAAGGTAGCCGATAGCTTTAGAAGCTTCATTAAAATCATTTGGTTTTATTTTTTCAGTAGCTTGTTCTAGTTTTATTATTGTGGGTGTTATTGGAGTTTTTGTAAAATTAGAACTTCCTAGTAATAAAGTTTTAGAAAGAGAGTTTGACAGAGTGTCAATAGAACTAGCAAATTGAATCAATACTGTGCCAACATCTTTTCCAATGACTGTTAACTCGGGATCTGTAAGAGGGTAATAGACCCAAGGGTAGGGTATGTACTGAGTATTATTTTGATTATTATTAGCTAGAACAATTGGAGCACAATAAAGGTCTTGAATTAGAGATTTTTTAAGTCTTAAACCCTTGTGAAAGAAATAGTCGTTTAAATTAAGCTCTTGTGGAAAACTATAAGTCACTCCTGATTTATTGAAAAGACTATCACGATCAATTTCCATACCGTTTACCAACCATAACAGTTTTCCCCCACTAAGCCCATATTGATCTAGGATATATTTTTCACTTTGTGAAAAAGCCTTTTTTGGATTAGATATTATTAATGCATCAAAGCGATTTAAATTTTTTAAACTTTCCTTAGAACTTATTTCAGGATTTTCGAGGTCAAATGCAGCTAAATTATAATATGGCTTTAAGTTTTGCAGTAGATCTGCAATCTTAAGACTTTCAGATGTATTGTGAGAACTTAGTACTGCGAGATTTTTTTTTTCGTTAAGCCTCACCTTGTGTATTCCATCCATTATGTGATATTCTAATTGCTGTAAGGATCGAATTATATTTTCATTTTCTGTGTTTCCTAATTGTTTTTGCAATAGCGCAACACGTTCTGATTTTTCCCCATAATTAATTATTAACCAGGGGAAAATGTAAGTTTCTGTTCGGTTTCCATTTATATTTTCGAGTACAATTTCAGGTTGCATCCCATATTGTTGCATTTCATTAACCACATTGTTTGGTTTTCCATAATCGAAGGGATTATTATAGTGTATAATAATATTATCGTTGTGATATTTTAATTGCGAAAGTACAGCGTCTAATTCATTTCTAAAGTGTAAATAAGGACCAGGCAAGTCACCTGAGAGAAAAACATCAATTCGTAATGGTTTCTTTATAGACTCTATTTGCATTAAAGTGTTTTCAGAAAAACTATATCGCTTATCGGCTGTTAGATCTAATTGTAAAAAGAATTTGCGACTTAATACCATTAAAATGATAATAATTAAAAGCAGTAAAAATGGATTTTTTAAATGCTGCATTAAGCTTTTTCTTTTTTTAGAAGTTCAACGCCTAAAGTAAAAAAAACAATAGTTAGTCCTATGAAATAAATTATGTCTTCTAATTTAAGAACTCCTCGACTTAAACTTAAATAATGTTTTTGAATGCCAATATCAGAAATGAATTTATAAAACCAAGGATTTGAGAACGAATCTGCCATAAAATCCCAAAGAAAAAATTGACTAAAACAAGCTATACTTGCAAATAGAAAAGATGATGTCTGATTTTGAAAAAAGATAGAACTAAAAATGCTAATACTTAAAAAAACAGAACACAAAAGAATCAATGCAAGATAAGATGAAAATAAACTTCCCCAATCCATTTGGGATTTTGTATCTAAAAGTGCTAGAACAGCAATAATGTTAATGGTAGTAAATAAAAGTGTGATAATAAGAATCAAGGCAATTCCCAAGAATTTTCCACCAAAAATTTCCATAGATCGCAAAGGTTTAGTAATTAAAAGTTCTAAAGTGCCTGTTGAATTTTCTTCTGAAAAACTCCTCATACTTAGTGCAGGAATCAGAAAAAGAAAAAGCAAGGGGCTAATTTCAAAAAAAGGACTTAAATCACCAAAACCAGAAGAAAATAATTGATAGGGAGTGTCAAAAAACCAAAGCAGGAGTGTATTAATTGCGAGATAGCTTCCAATTACTAAATAACCAATTATGTTACTAAAATAAAAGCGTAATTCTCTTTTAGCTATGGTCCACATTTTATTCAAATTTTACAGTTACAGGATCACGATAATCTAATCCAAAAAGTGAGCTAGCACCACCTACAGTTTGAGGGTTGCTTTTATAAACAGCTAACTCTAAGTGGTTTGCAGAGTTGAATAATGCTAGTTTTTTTCCATCTTCATTTCGTTTATTTTTAGGTAAACTGAAGTCTATTGCTTCACTATAACCTTTATAAATCTTTTTAAATTTTACTGTTCGAGCAAAGATTGTAAAATTCCTAGCTTTTCCTATTTCATTAAAAAACGTCTTTTTAATATTGGTTATCAAATTTCCATAATTATCGATGTAAATAACACTTCCTAGTATTTGATTCCCTTCGGCGTTGATTACAGGGTTAATATTAGTAAGTTCTTTAATTTGAGTAATTGGCTTACCAATTATCTCTAAAGTACCTTTTCGAGCAATATGAGAAGCAACGTTAATAAAAATATCTAATACTGGAAAAGAACTAACTATAGCTTTATGAATATTAATTTCAACAATTTTTGTCGCTTTTAGATCATCTAAGATCATAGATAGAATGCCATTATCAGCACCAATAAAAAAATGATCTTCAAATTCAATTGCAAGATGAATATTCTCTGGTGTCCATTCTGATTCAACTCCAATGATGTGAATGCTTCCCTTTGGAAAAGCACGAAAAGCATTTTTTAAAATATAGGCAGTCTCCGATGGGTTATAGGGACTTATTTGATGTGAAATATCAATTATTGATAGATCTGGAATTTGTTGTAAGAGTGCAGCCTTTATAACGGATACAGAATAGTCTTTATGTCCAAAATCTGTAGTTAATGTTACAATGGCCATAAAGTTTTTTTTAAAAAATTATTTAAGTTAAATTCTTTATTTTTATAAGCATAATTAATGATGCTTTACAAAAATAAACCATTTTAAACTTGTAGCCTTTGAATGAAATAAAAATTGATTTAAACGAAGTAAATTCTCAAGAATTTTTTGGAAATCAAAATTCAAACATAGCGATGCTCCGAACTTACTTTCCTAAAATTAAAATTATCGCTAGAGGCAACACTTTAAAAGCTTATGGAGAAGAGAGTGTTCTTGAAGAATTTTCTAAGAGAACAGAAATGCTTATTTCCCATTTTGGAAAATATAATATTCTTAATGATGAAATTATTGAACGAATCATTTTAGCTAGAGATCAAGATAAAGAGACTTTGAGTAGAGGAACTGAAACCTTTATTTTGCATGGAGTAGGGGGAAGAATAATTAAAGCTAAGACCCTTAATCAAAAGCGTTTAGTTGAGTTTATGGATAAAAAAGACATGGTATTTGCAATTGGTCCTGCAGGTACAGGGAAAACATACACTGGCGTTGCTCTAGCAGTTAAAGCACTCAAAGAAAAACAAGTTAGAAGGATTATTCTAACTCGACCAGCCGTAGAAGCTGGAGAAAATCTGGGTTTCCTTCCTGGAGATCTTAATGAAAAGCTTGACCCATACATGCAGCCTCTTTATGATGCTCTGAGAGATATGATGCCAAAGGAGACCCTGCAGAATTATATTGAAAAGGGAACAATTCAAATTGCGCCTCTTGCATTTATGCGAGGGCGAACACTTGATAATGCTTTTGTTATTCTAGATGAGGCTCAAAATTCTACCCATTCTCAAATGAAGATGTTTTTAACTCGTATGGGAAAAAATGCAAAATTTATGATTACAGGTGACCCCGGTCAGATAGATCTTCCAAGAAGAATGATCTCTGGATTAAAAGAGGCTCTTTTAATTTTAAAAAACACAAATTCAATTGGCATGGTTTATTTAGATGATAAAGACGTCATTAGACACTCTTTAGTTAAAAAGGTAATTGATGCATATAAAAAAATTGAGCATAACAACTAAATATGATAAAAACATTAATGCAAACCGATCTTCAATTGATTAATATTCAATCTAAATATGTGGGTAAAGTACGTGAAGTATATCGTCTTGATGATGATTTATTAATAATGATTGCTACAGATCGTCTTTCAGCTTTTGATGTGGTTTTGCCTAAAGGAATTCCATACAAAGGTCAGATCCTAAATCAATTAGCGACCAAAATGCTTCGGGCAACAGAGGATATTGTTCCAAATTGGCTTCTTTCAAGTCCAGACCCTAATGTATCAGTTGGAAAATCATGTGAACCTTTTAAAATTGAAATGGTAATACGTGGTTATTTAGCTGGACATGCGGCTCGAAAATATAAAAGCGGCTCAAGGATAATTTGTGGAGTTTCTTTATCAGATGGAATTAAAGAGAATGACAAACTTCCAGCTCCAATTATAACGCCTGCTACTAAAGTTGAGGATGGACATGATGAAGATATATCAAGAGAGGAAATTATCAATAAAGGAATAGTGAATGAAGAAGATTACAGGACTTTAGAGCGTTATACATATAAACTATATGAACGTGGTACAGAAATTGCAAAAAAACAAGGTTTAATCCTTGTAGACACTAAATATGAGTTTGGAAAAACAGTTGATGGAGAAATTGTTTTAATCGATGAAATTCATACACCTGATTCTTCTCGCTATTTCTATAAATCTGGTTATTATGAAAGACAACAAAAAGGGGTAACTCAAAAGCAACTTTCCAAAGAGTTTGTAAGACAATGGTTAATCAGTGAAGGCTTTCAAGGGTTAAACGGCCAGAAACTTCCCAAAATTGGTGATGACCTCATTCTATCTATTTCAGAGCGTTACATTGAATTATACGAGAAAATTACAGGTGAAAAATTCATAAAAGCACCAATTGATAACGTTCCAGAACGAATTCAAAAGAATATTCAGTTTTATTTAAAGAAAAGTTAATTACATCTTAATAATCTGTAAACTTTTTCAGAAGTTGTGGTAGGTTGAAGAGAAATTGTATTATCATATCTTTTAAGCCAAGTGATTTGTCGTTTAGCATATCTTCGAGTGTTTTTTTTAATTTCAGAAACAGCTTTTTCTAAACTTATATTTCCGTCAAAATAAGGAAATAATTCTTTGTAACCAACAGTTTTAAGGGGAGACAAATCCCGATATTCTAATAATTTTTTTGCTTCAACTTCTAAGCCTGATAGTAACATGGAATCTACACGTTTACTTATTTTATCGTATAATAAAGTTCGAGGACAGTTTAAAACAATCATTTTAGATACAAAATTCCGTTTAGTTATTCTCTTTCCTAAAAATGATGAATAAGGTTTGTTTGAAACGATAGAGATCTCTATAGCTCTAAGTAGCCGCATGGGATTATTTATATCTACTCTGCTATAGTATTTAGGGTCTTTTTTTAAAAGCAATTGCTGTAATGATTTTAAGCCATGAGATTGGTAAAATAAATTAATTTGATCTCTAACTTTGGGAGGAACTTTTGGAAATTTATCAAGACCAAACATAACAGCATCTGCATACATACCTGATCCGCCAACCATAATTATGGTATTTTTTGTTTTTAAAATATTTTCTATTTTTTTAATAGCATCTTTTTCAAAATCCCCTACGGTATAGGTGTTTTGAATTGATTTATGTTGAATAAAGTGGTGTTTTACCTCATTAAGTTCACTTTCAGATGGCACGGCAGTTCCAATTTGCATTTCTTTATAAAATTGCCTTGAGTCACATGATATAATTTCAGTTTCGAATCTTTTGGCCAAATCTATACTTAGTTTTGTTTTTCCTATACCAGTAGGTCCAGCAATATAAATAAGGGTTTTATTTGACATCATTTAAAGATTTTCCACATTGATGGCAATAAATAGCGTTCTGTTTGTGTTCACTTAACATACAGTAAGGACAAGCTTGAGTATTTGTATCAATTTTAGATTTTTTTGAAATCTCGGCAGTCACTATTCCAGTTGGAACTGCAATTATGCCATATCCTAAAATCATGATTAAAGAAGCTAAAAATTGTCCCAAAGGACTTTGTGGAGCAATAT
>CABXKB010000002.1 GCA_902512755.1 uncultured Bacteroidota bacterium
ATAAGGTTAATCTTTCTAATGAGATGTGGTTTTCTTATCCTGGATACAATGAAATATTAACAGGTAGGGCAGATGATCAAAATATAATAAGCAATGATAAAATTCCTAACCCTAACGAGACTATTTTAGAGCAATTTGCAAAAGCATATGATCCTTCTAAGGTCGCAGCTTTTGGAAGTTGGGATGTTTTTGACTATATCGTTAACCAAGAAAGATCAGGTGTTTATACTAATTGCGGTTTTGAGCCTTCAACTGATTTACCTCTAAGTAGTGAAGAAATGTTACTTAATGAACTTCAAAATCAAATTCCTAGTCCCTGGGAAACTGTAAGGCTAGATGGTTTTACACACCAATATGCCAAAGCATATCTTCAAAAACATCAGCCAGATTTAATATATATATCTTTTGGTGAAACTGATGATTTTGCTCATGATGGAGATTACGAGTCCTATTTGAAGTCAACAAAAAATACCGACAATCTGATTAAAGACCTGTGGGAGTATACCCAAAATAGTGAGTATTATAAAGGAAAAACTACATTTATAATCACTACAGACCATGGGAGAGGATCAAAACCTATTGACAGTTGGAAAGGTCATGGCATAGAAATAAAAGGATCAGATCAAACCTGGATTATAATATTTGGAAAAGGAGTTTCACCTAAAGGAGAAATGGATCAAAGTAACCAGTTATATAATAATCAAATTGCTCCTTTAATCCTTGAGCTTCTAGGCCTTCCTCATAAAGTCACAAAACACTATGGAGTTCCTATTAAAATTGAATAAAATCAAAAAACCCTCCATAAGAGGAGGGTTTTTTGATTAAAGATTTTTAAAAATTACCAAGCAAAATGAACTAATTCAGTATTTAATGATCCATGAATTTTTCTACTAGCCATTCCGTATTTAACTGCCATTTCTTCTGCGAATGAAGGTTTCCATTCATTGTTTGATGCTTCAGGATTTGGAATCTCAAAAATGATATGAGTCACTGGTTTGTACGCATTTTCAGAACGATCAACTATTTCATTTAACTCCCAATAAAGTCTTGACTTTGATTCTTTATGATAAGGTGCAAATAATTTTTTTTCAAAATCCACATAATCATCATTGAGTTGCTCTATGCCTAGATAAGACGCTTTGACCCCAACTGATGGTGCAGCTCCTTCAGCTATAAATGCATCTAACCCTTTATTTGTATAAGTTATAGATTTTTTACGATACTTATTGTCCATAGTTTCCTTAAAATACTTTTTAATAATGGACCTTTTAGTTTTGCCTTTATGAGCCATTTTAATCTCATTTTCCCACCATTCTGAAGTCTTAGAAGTCATCTCTTTCATTTGCTCTTCGTTGGCAAAAACGTTAAGGATTAAGTAATCTGCCCAAGCGTTGTTATCATTGCTTGCAGGATCCACTTTCCATACAAACCATCCAATTTGTTTACCTTCTTTTACATGTTTTTCTTTTACTGTTTTCCAAAATGCTTCGAATTTAATATAGTCTTTCTCCATCCCTTCATTTAAGGTTATTTCTTCAACTTGTCTGTAGACAGTTGACAAATCTTGTGCAGTTGTAATTGTGAAAACTGAGAATAAAAGAATAGTTAATGTGATTTTTTTCATTTTAAATTAATTTATGATTATTTGACAATTATACTAAGATTAATTAAAATAAGGATCATCACAATCAAAAAAGACTAAGTCTTTTCCATTAAATAAATCAGCTTCCTCTTTTTTGAAAACATTTAAATCGTATTCATCAGGTAGCGGAGTATTCATTATAGCTCTTTCCCCATTAATATGAGCAGCATCTAGCACATCATGCCCTAGTTCATGCCACATTAGTATTAACTTTCTATTGAAAGAATATTCTGCCCAATAGTCCGCATTTATAGCTATATCTATTATGCCCTCTTTGCATGATCCATGAGCAATTCCTGCAGCATCATCTCTATTGCTATCTGAACTGGCAATAGTTAAGTCAGTAAATATATTTACCTCTTGATCTCCAAAGTCATATCCATATTGAGTTTCCCCAATAGTTTTAAAAGCTAGCCAGTAATCCTCTAAGTTTCTTATGTTGCCGTAGATTGGATCGGCTTTATATGCTTCGTCTCTAAGCTGAGATTCAGTTTTGATTATATTAGGAATAACTAACTCTGAAGTTGTATCGGATGTTTCATCACTAGAACATTTTGTTGAAATAATTGCTGTAATTATTCCAAATACAACCCCTATTTGTATTATTACTTTTTTCATTAAATATTGATTGCTTTCGGACAATAATTACACATGAATAAGTCTATAAAAATAAACAAAGAAAATGGTGAGGCATTAATAGCAATCATTTCATGTCCTAAAATTAAAAGATATTTGTTGAGTTTATGTAAAAATATTAATTAAGAATTTTTATTAGAGATGGGAAATTTTTTAGAGTTTACATATGGATTGGTAATATGCAAGAATATTCGAAAGATTATTTAAAAAAAAAATCGTCCAACCTCAATTTAATATTATTTTTTTTCTAGTTTAATATAATGAGATTTAGTTTTTTATTTTCGATTGTCCTAGTGTTTTCTTTTTTAAGCTGTGAAAAAGAAACAGAGTGCATCACTATACAAGATAAATATGGCGGAAATGGCGCTTTCTATTTTCAATGGGATAGAACAACACGAGGAAATACTAATATGCAAATCGGCACTGGCTCCGTCAGCGAAAAGATTTATAATCAGTATGAAATTGGAGATGTTTATTGTATTGAAGAGTTAATGCTATAACATTTTAAAATATACTTGACGTTGCAATGATAATTTTTAGGTTTTTAGTCATTTTTAAATTCTATTTGATGACCCTAATAAGGCTTTAGGTTTTTACCTTCAAAATTAGTTTACCCATTTTATTGCCGTTAAATAATTTTAAAAAAATAGATCTAAAATTATCTATTCCCTCGTAAATATCTTCATTTATTAATATTTTTCCATCTTCTATCCATCCAGAAATTTCATCAATAGCTTTTTCGTATTTAGGAGCATAATCAAATACAACCATACCTTTTATTGACGCTCTATTTACTAATAATGATAAATAATTTTTAGGCCCTTTAATTGAATCTCTATTATTGTATTGAGAAATTGCACCACATAAGATTACCCTTGCATTTCTTCTTAAAAAAATTAAAGCTGCATCAAGTATTTCCCCACCAACATTATCAAAATATACATCAATGCCATTTGGACATTTATTTTTTATTTCCTTTATGACATTTCCATTCTTATAATCTATAGAATCGTCAAAACCTAAATCATCTTTTATAAACTTACATTTTTTTTCTCCTCCAGCTATTCCGACAACTTTACATCCTTTTATTTTTGCGATTTGACCAACTAAACTTCCTACAGCTCCTGCAGCTCCAGACACAAGGACAACATCTCCTGCTTTAACTTTTGCTTCTTCTAAAATTCCAAAGTAAGCAGTCATGCCTGGCATTCCAAGCACACCTAAATATGTAGATAAATTAGATTTTGTAGGATCAACTCTGTATAAATTTTCACCATTAGAAATACAATGAGTTTGAACACCACCCCAGCCAGTAACATACTCACCTAAATTAAATTTATTTTTACCAGATTTCTTAATCACTTTTCCAACTGATCCAGCTCGCATTACATCACCTATTTCAATTGGCTTAATGTAAGACCTAGAATCATTCATCCATCCTCTCATAGCTGGATCCAAGGATATATATTGCTGCTCAATAAGTATTTCTCCTTCAACTAAATCCGGTAATTTTTCATCAATTAATTCCCAAGTATCTTCATCTGGTAGTCCAATAGGGCGTTTTTTTAATAGCAGTTTTCTGTTAATCATTGTTTAAATATTTTTTTAATGAAATTTATTCTAGTAATTGCACTAGCTGTTATTAAACCTGAAAATAATGCAGCTCCTACACCTGCTGTTACAATATCTTGACCTGTTAAGTATAAGCCTTTTATTTTTGTTTTAGGTCTTAAGAAATTTTGACGAAAGCGCTTAGGATTATGATCAATACCATAAAGTGCTCCTTGCTTGTAATTCGAAAAATGTTTTGCTGTAAGTGGAGTGGAAAATTCATAAAATTCAATTTTTCCTTTTAATTGAGGTAATTGATTGAATAAATGCTGAAAAAGTCGTTGAGCATATTCTTCCTTTTTGATTTCGTATGTTTCACCACGTTTTTTCCAAGCTGTGCCTTCCCATTTAGCAAAAGCTTCAAAAGGAATCATTGTGATAATATCTATTGTGCTTTTCCCAGGGTAACGATCATTCCAATCAGAAAATTTAGCGGCAGGAAAAGAAATATAGACCAGAGGGAATTCTTGTTTATTATCATTTAAAAATCGCTCTACACATTCATCATGGTCAAGATCCTCAGGGTAAATCCAAAAATTTGTTTTTGGAAGTTTTAGATCTTCGGGTGAACCATTTAGACCTATGTAAAGACATCCATAACCTACAGATGGATTAACTTGCTTTAATTTGTCATTTAGTTTATGTGAATAAGCTACATCTAAGGGAATTAAGTTTTCAAATGTGTTGAAAACACCAGTGCCACTAATAATAGTATCTGAATATAACTTATTTCCATCGGCTAACTTGACACCTTTAGCTTTATTATTCTGTACAATGATTTTATCGACTTCGGCACGAACTAAAATAGTTCCACCTGCTTTTTCAATTACTTTTTCAATCGTATGTAAAATTTGAGAAGAGCCTTTTGCAGGAACACTTCCTCCTTGCATATAATGTTTTGCCACTGAGGCATGCATGGCAAAGCTACTTTGTTTAGGGGGAAGACCATAATCGCCATATTGTCCACATAACACTTTTATAAGGGTTTCATCTTGAGTCAGTTCACTTAAAACATCATAGGTAGTTCTATCTGAGTATTTCAAGTATTTTTTCCTCATAAAGCTTCCTATAATCGAACTACTAAACCCGGACAAAGCTTTGTCCATATAAAATTTTAATGCTGATTTATTAGTTGAGAAAATTAAATTGATATATTTTTCAATTGCTTCTTTTTCATTTGGGAAATATTCAATCATTTTAGACTTAAAATTATCTACCCCTTTAATGAAATCATATTGCTTGTTGCCAATAATAATTCGATCATATATATCTCCCATATCATCCCACTTCAATTGTTTATCTGAAACATAATCAAACAATTTTCTCAATACACTATTAGGTCTTTGAACTTCTCCTATGTAATGAATACCAACATCCCATTCAAATCCTTTTCGTTTAAAAACATGCGTAAATCCCCCTGCAGTATAATGCCTTTCTAACAATAACACTTTTTTCCCTGCCTTTGAAAGCAATGCACCTGAACAAAGACAGCCAATGCCTGTGCCAATTAAAATGGCATCATAAGTTTCAGCTAATTCGTGAGTTTTTTTATAAGATTGAATCATTAAAATAGTTTTTCCATCATTACCCTAAATTAAAAAATCTTTTAAGGCTTTCAACTATATTATTTTTTAATTTTAGGTATAATTAGGTTAATTTATTTGAATATTATCTGAACTATGAAAAGAGCCCCAAAAATCTTTTTTACGCTTCTCTTATTAATGCTTTTTGGATATTCTTGCTCTTCAGAAAAAGAATCAGATATAGAACTTTCAAATGAAGTTAATATAATAGATAAAGAGAATATCAATCAAATTATCAATTCATTTGAAGATTATTATAATGACGATAGTCATTCATCTGATTACATATACGATCAAAATAAGCTTCATAGGTTTGACATTTATCTCACACAACAAAATTTAAGTGACATTGATAGTAATCCAGCGGCTGAGGAATATGTTGAAGGATTTTTAGCATTTGAAGGTAAAGTTGTTAAAAATATAGGGGTTAGGTATAAAGGATCAATAGGCGCCTGGGTGGGTTGTCTTTCTGGTGAAGATTGGACAAATCCCTCTGGGTATAAAACATGCCCAAAGCTTTCCATTAAAATAAAATTTAATTGGAAAGGAGATAAGAAGTTTTATGGTATGAAAAAGATTCAATTTCATTCTCATAACCTTGATCCTACAAAAATGCACGAGAGACTTGGTTATTATATGTTTAGGGAATTTGGCGTAATTGCTCCAAGATCAAATCATGCTTTAATCTATATTAATGGAAAATTTAATGGTGTTTTTGCAAATACAGAAAATATAGATGGCCCTTTTACAAATAAACATTTTGCAAAACCAAAAGGAAACTTATATAAAGAAGTTTGGCCTGTTAATAGCTCTGGTGGTTCTCAAAATGAAAATTATTTTATTGATGGATTAAAAACAAATGAAGAAATTTCTGACGTATCTAAAATAAAATCTTTTTCAGATCAACTAAGTTTAATAAATAAATCCCAAGCTATTAGTATTGTGGATGATTGGATAGATGAAGATTTGTTTTTAAAGACAATTGTTGTAGATAGAAGAATCGCTAATGATGATGGTTTTTTACATTTTTATCATCAAGAAGGTCAGGATTATGAAAATCATAACTACTACTGGTATGAAGATCCACACGATGATAAACTTCAACTTATACCTTGGGATTTAGACAATTCTTTCGAAAACATAATTCAAAATATAAATCCTGTAACTCCAATTAAAGATAAATGGTATGATACATCAAATCAATGCAATGGCTTTAGATATGGATCGTTTAATTTATTGCAAAGATCAGCTGCATGTGATAAAATAATTGGTTCATTTTCTGAGTCTAGGGATAAATTTGAAAGCTTAGACAATCTTTTTATAGGTGAATTATATAATATGCCTATTATTAACTCACTTCTAGATAAATGGTCTTCTCAAATTCGAAGTGCAGTTGAGGAAGCTAATATTACTCATGGAGAGAAAGAACCTAGTTTAGAAGAATGGAAAAAAAGTGTTGAATTTTTAAGATATTCGATAAATCAATCATTATGATTGATAACACCTAACCTTATTATTTTTAAATATTAAAGTTTAATTAAAATGAAAATCAAGCCAAAGAGTATAGTTCTTTTAGTTGTTCTTTTTGTTTCATCTATAAATATTCTAAAAGGACAAGATAAACTTAAGATTGAGTTTGAAGACATAAAATATAGGAATGTAGGTCCTACAAGAGGCGGTAGGTCAACTACTGTTTGTGGAGTTGTAAATGAGCAATTTACTTTTTATATGGGAACTACAGGTGGAGGAGTATGGAAAACATTAGATGGGGGATTGAACTGGAAAAATATTAGTGATAATTACTTTAAAACTCCATCAATAGGTTCAATTGAAGTATTCCAATCGGATCCTTCAATTATTTATGTTGGAACGGGTTCAGATGGAATTAGATCTAATGTAATTGTAGGAAAAGGAATTTATAAATCAAATGATGCTGGTTCTACTTGGACACATCTAGGGCTTGAAGATAGCGGTCAGATAGGAGCGATTAAAGTTCATCCAAAAAATCCGAATATAGTTTATGCAGCTGCTATTGGACAACCATTTAAAACAAACAATGAAAGAGGGTTATTTAAGTCTTTGGATGGTGGAAAGTCTTGGAGTAAAATTTTATTTATATCTAATGAAATTGGTGTTGTTGATGTTGAATTTTCCCCAGAAAATCCTAATATAATATATGCTGCATCGTGGAGAGTTGAACGAAAGCCCTGGACAATTATAAGTGGATCTGAAAAAGGGGGAATATATAAATCTGTTGATGCAGGAAAAAGTTGGATTAGTTTATCAAATGGTCTTCCTGAAGGAATCTTAGGTAAGATTGATTTAGCTGTTTCCCCAGCTGACCCTAATAGGCTATATGCAGTTATTGAAGCTGATAAGGATCAAGGAGGTGTTTATGTTTCTTATGATAAAGGAGAGAGTTTTAAAGCAATGAATCATAGGGAAGAATTGGTGAATAGACCATTTTACTATTGTAATATTTATGCAAACCCTAATAATGCAGATATAATATATTCAAATGCTAATAAATTCATGGTATCAAAAGATGCAGGAAAGAAATGGGAAATTAAGAGTACACCTCATGTTGACAACCATGATATTTGGATAAATCCAAATCATGAAAACACTTGGATACAATCTAATGATGGAGGAGCAAACATTACATTTAATTCAGGAGAAACATGGACTTCTCAATTTAATCAACCTACTGCTGAAATTTATCAAGTCGAGGTAGATAATCAATATCCTTATTGGCTTTATGGTGGACAACAGGATAATTATAGCACCGTTTCTGTTCCAAGCCAGCCTCCATATCCAATCCAAGCTGGGCCAAATGCGTGGATCCTTTCAACGGGCGGTTGTGAGACTGGACCTGCAGTCCCAAAACCAGGGAATCCTGATATTGTTTATTCAAATTGTAAGGGAAGGTTTAGTGTTTTTAATAAAAAAACAGGTCAAGAAAAGCGATACTATGTTGGAGCACAAAATATGTACGGTCATAACCCTAAAGACTTGAAATATAGATTTCAAAGGGTTTCACCAATTCATATCTCTCCTCACGATGAAAAAGTAATATATCATGGGTCACAATTTTTACATAAAACAACAAATGAAGGTTTAGATTGGGATATAATTTCACCAGACTTAACAGAATTTGATCAATCAAAGCAAGTAATTTCAGGTTCACCAATAACAAGAGATATTACTGGTGAAGAGTTTTATAGCACAATTTATTCAATCAGAGAATCTATTATTGAAAAAGATCAAATTTGGGTTGGTTCAAATGATGGACTTATTCATTTAACCAGGGATGGAGGGAAGAATTGGTTAAATGTAACTCCTAAAAATCTATTGAAAGGAGGTAGAGTTGATTCTGTTGAACCATCTAAACATGATTCGTCTACTTCATATATATCAATTCTAAGATATCAATTAGGGGACTGGTCACCATATATATATCGGACTAAAAATTATGGGAAAACCTGGGAATTAATAGTAAAAGGTATTCCTGAAGATTTTCCTGTTAGAGTAGTTAGAGAAGATCCTATAAGGGAAGGATTGCTATATGCCGGGACAGAATTTGGAATGTATATTTCTAAAGATGCAGGAAACACCTGGTTTGAATTTCAAAAAAATTTACCTGTAACACCTATAACTGATATAAAAATTCATAGAGATGATATTGTGTTGTCTACAATGGGGAGATCTTTTTGGATTATGGATGATATAAATTTTCTAAGAGTAGATGTTGATTCATATAAGCCTGAAATTATAAAACCCTCAGAAACGGTTCGTTATAGGTATAGCATTCCAAATGTCAAAATCAATGACTATTTAAAACCAGGTGTTTTTATAGATTATTACCTTGACAATTATAGTTATAATAATATTTTAATTTCATTTTTTGATCAAAATGGAATGGTCATAAATACTTTTTCTAATAAAAGTGACGATTCCAAGCAAAACAAAGACTATAACATGGAATTAAGTGAGTTTACTCAAAATAATACAGCTAAAGTGACTAATAATAAAGGATATAATCGCTTTAGATGGGACTTAAGACATAAGGGGATTATAGAAGAAAATAAAGATAAAAACATTCTTGGACCACTTGTAAAGCCTGGAAAATATAAAGTTCAAATTTTGGTTGACGACAAATATAAATTGGAAAATGAGATAACAATATTAAAAGATCCCAATATAGAAATTACTGAAAGTAATTTTGAAAAAACCGAAGAATTGCAATTAAAGGTAATTCATAAAATTCTTGAGGCAAAAACTATTGTAAAAGAAATTCAAGCTTTAATTTCAATTAAGAAATTGAAAAAAAATAAATCTGCTATTCTAAAAGAAAAATTAGATATGTTAATTACAAAAGAAGGGGCATATATGCAACCAATGTTAATAGATCAATTTAAATATCTTTATAATATGATTACAAAGGCAGATCAGATCTTGGGGAATGATGCATTTGATAGATTTGATAGTTTAAGTTTTGAACTTGAAAAAATTAAAAAAAACATAAAGCTCTAACTTTATAATAAAGCCCTAAAAACAAGTTGCTTTTAGGACTTTTAATTTGATATAGCCAGATTAAATAGCTGTTCTGTATTTTTCTTTCTTAGTTAATAGGAAAATTCTGCTGCTTCTTGAGCTTTTGCTCTTTTGTAAACATTTATTTTTTTTATTTTACCATTAACAAACAAGATGTCGTGGACATTGTGTTCAAAAATTTCATTCCCATCAGCATCAACGTCAGTATAATCATTACCAGTAGTTAGCCATTGTTCAAGTGCTCCATCTTTATTTTTTGCAGCATTTGCGATCATCCATTTTACCTCCCATTTTGGATTTGCTGATTTAAACCAATTATCTAGCACTTCAATATGGGCTTTACTTCCCTTAACTACACTTCCATCTGCAGTATATCCTTCCCAGTCTTCTGCATTTATTTCTTCAATTTTAGCCAAGTTTTTCTCGTTATGAGCATTTATATAATCAAGCCATACAGCTTGATTTGAAACCTCACCAGCAATGATTGGAGTCATAGTATTGGTTCCTTCCATTAAAGCAGAGCCAATTTCAACTAATGAATCTCTTTCTGAAGAATTATTTTCTTGGACAATCTGACAAGCAGTTGCCATAATTAAAACTAGCATTAAGGAATAAATTTTTTTCATTATGACTGAATTATGATTTATAATTCTTTTAAGATATATAGAATAGAATTTAAAAGCAAAGTATATCCCTTTATTTTTCTATCATCCCCAAATAACAAATCTATATATGATTAGTATTAGTTTATTTTTGACCTCAGTAAATAATTTAATTTTTACCTTTAAAAGATACTTAACTAAACACTATGCTTGATTATTTTAAACTTAGACCTTTTCTTGTTTTTTTAATTATACTATCATCAAATTTAATTTACTCTCAATCAAATAATAAGTTAAATCCAATTGATGTTTTTAGTCTAGAATATGTTTCTAGTCCTAAAATTTCTCCAGACGGCAAAAAAATTCTTTATGTGAGGAACTTTAAGGATATAATGACAGATAAAAATTATTCAAATATTTGGATAATTGATTATGATGGAACAAATAATTCACCTCTTACAACAGGAAATCAAAATGATTTTGATCCAACGTGGTCTAATTCCGGGGATAAATTTACTTACAAATCAAATTCCGACGAAACTGTTCAGCTATACTTATATATACTCAAGCATAGATCAAATCAAAAACTCACTAATCTTCAAAAGTCAATTTCTTCTGTGAATTGGTCTGAAGACGACAAATACCTAGTTTTTACTTCTTTCGTTGAGAAACCACCTATTAGTTTAATCAAAATGCCAGTAATGCCTAAAGGGGCAAAATGGAATGAGCCTGCTGTAGAGATTGATAATATAAAATATCGGAGTGATGGAAGGGGGTATTTAAGTCAGGGCTTTTCACAAATTTTCATTCTACCCATTGAAGGAGGTACACCAAGACAAATTACATTCCTTAAAAATAATGCATCATCTCCAAAATGGTTAGAGAAAAATAAAATTATATTTTCAGCCAACTTACATGATGATTCTGATTTAGAACCTAGAAACTCTGAAATATATTCCATAGATGTGATTTTAGAAGAAATCAAGCCGCTAACTTTTCGTTTAGGGCCTGATTACAATCCAGTAGTTTCTCCCGACAAGAAAGAAATAGCCTATCTAGGTTTTGATGAAAGATATCTAGGATATCAACAAAACAATCTTTACATAATGTCCAATGACGGAAAAAACATTAGAAATATCTCAGAAAATTTTAATAGAAATATTAGTAATATAAACTGGTCTGAAGATGGAAAAGGTCTTTATTTTCAATATGATGATAAAGGGATGACTAAACTTGCTTATATGTCTAGTTCTGGTAAAGTAAAGAATATAGTAAGTCAGTTAGGAGGAATGTCATTAGGACGGCCATACAGCGGGGGCACCTACAGTATTTCTAGAAACAACAGATATGCATATACTTTTGGGAATGTATATAATCCTTCAGATTTAGCAGTAGGATATAATCAAACTTTTAAAAGGCTGACATCGTTAAATAAAGATTTATTTGATCATAAAGACCTTGGTGATGTTGAAGAGGTTTGGTTTAAATCTTCTTTTGATGAAAGGCTAATTCAAGGCTGGCTTGTTAAGCCGCCAAATTTTGATCCTTCTAAAAAACACCCTTTAATATTAGAAATTCACGGGGGACCTTTCTCAAATTATGGATTTAGGTTTTCAGCAGAAGTTCAATTGTTTGCAAGTAAAGGCTATATGGTTCTTTATACAAATCCTAGGGGAAGCACTAGCTATGGAAAAGAATTTGCAAATTTAATTCATCATAATTATCCAAATCAAGATTATGATGATTTAATGTCGGGAGTAGATCATATTTTGAAAAGACCGTATATAGATGAAGAAAATCTATATGTTACTGGCGGAAGTGGAGGAGGAGTTTTAACGGCATGGATTATTGGAAAAACAGATAGATTTAAGGCAGCTGTAGTTGCAAAACCAGTTATAAACTGGTATAGTTTTGTTTTGTATGCTGATAATATAAACATCTATTACAAGTATTGGTTTCCAGGTTTACCGTGGGATAACTTGGAGCATTATATGAAAAGATCTCCTATCTCGTATGTTGGAAATGTCAAAACACCCACAATGATTTTAACTGGGGAGCAAGATTTTAGAACACCAATTGCTGAAAGCGAGCAATTTTATGCTGGATTAAAGCTAAACAAGGTAGAGTCAATTTTGGTGCGTATTCCAGGAGCTAGTCATGGAATTGCAGCTAGACCAAGTAATTTAATAACTAAAGTTAATGCAATAGTCGCTTGGTTCGATAAATATAGGAATAAGTAAAAAACAAAATAATTCATTTTTGGTCATTTTTGATAAAAACTAATTCCCCTTATGTATCCATACTTTCCCCAAACAACATCCCCCTAAAACGGCATCAAGAAATCTTTAATAAGGAATTGATTTACAGACAATAAATTATAGTTTGGATTGTGTCAATTGGTGTAAAAGAAATTCTTATTCATTTCACCTACGATTTTACTCAATGCTATAAGAATCAACTATCAAAATCAACAGTCAAAATATCTTGATTTAGTAGTGCGGTATATTGTTTTAGATTTCCAGATGTGCTGTTAGAACTACAATTTGCTTCAAAACCCGTACCTGTTCCATAACTGTTCCCATGGGTGGCACATCTAAAGCTTCCTTTTGAGTATGACCAACTGTTTGAAGTGCCTAAATGAGGACAACAATTGCTTAATGCTAAAACGGTATCGTCTGTCTTTCGAAGGAGTAAAACATAGTGATCTGTGTCGTTGATAAACTCACCCGTATTTTGAAGCTTGGAGTACAGGTCGTTTGTTATATCTATATAAAGTAGTTTACCGTCTAGAAAAAATCCATTTTCACTTGTCTTTTCTTTTAAATCTAGATAGGCTTTTTCTTCCTCAGTAAGTTCTTTTTCTAAATTCAGTACATCCTCATTCTCTTCCGTTTCACAGGAGGATATAAGTAGTGTTGAAGAAGATGTAATTCCTAAAAATACAAGAACTTTTCTAATAAACAGAGCTCTTTTCACAGGCTATCTTTTATTTAAGATACTTAATATTTAGTTAATGATAAAGCTATAGACTAGAGTGAACGAGCTACTTGTTCCATCTGATGTTTTCACTCTCCAGTAATAGCTAGTTCCACTTTCTACCTCAACCTCTAATGACGTTTCTGTGATATTTATATTTGCTGTCTGTGGGTCTTGTAGTCCATCTACATCATCAAAATAAACAGTATAACTTAGGACGTCCCCTTCATCTGGATCGTTACCTTCCCATGATAGCGTGACTTTACCATCTGTAGCATCTACTGCTGCTCCTGAGCTAGGGCTAACGATAGTAGCTGGAAAAGGAGCGTAGTTTTCCTGCCCATCACCTGCTAAATAAAACTGCCAAGTATCTGAGCTAGTCGTATCACTGGTATCATTTGCCTTAGAGACTACTTTCCAGCTAAAGGAGCCATCTGTTTCTAGTGTTACCTCTTTAGAGGTAGAAGTAATCCCTGACTCTGTTTGTGTTTGATTTGATTCTTGATTGGTTATTTGAAGATCATAACTGTCCGTATCTGAGGAAGCATCCCATGAAAAGGTAACCTTACTATTTGAAGCATCAACAGCTTCTCCTTCGTAACACACTTCATTGTTTTCTGGAGCTGATAAACTGGACTTACCAGGTGTAGGGACTTGAGGCGCTGGTGTTGGTGGCTGCTGAGAGACTGGAGGTGGTGTTGAGCTTCCGCTATCATCCTCTGCACTACAACTAAACAAAAGTATACTTAACAATAGAACCCCTAAATAGCTTTGTATTTTCATCGCTTGATCATTTTAAAGGTTTGTTCTACAGTTTGACCATTTACTTTAACCACATAGATATCTGTTCTAAAGCCTGTAGTATTGATCGTTACGATTCTTGAAAAAGGGATTTGTTCCTGATAGCGTTTGATCAAACTTCCTGATCGGTTATAAATCGAAACTGTTGTCTCTTTATCTTCTCCTGGGATCACAATATTTAGATCACTGCCTACAGGATTTGGATAGTGTTTGACTTGCTCAGAGATAAAGACCTGCTCTACATGTACACCCTGACAATCCTGTGGGGTAGATATCTTTATGGTATTCATCCCTGGTCTGAGTTGAAGCGTGAAGTTATCTAACTTGTAACTTCTTCGCTCACCATTAACTTCTGCATAATACAAATCAGAGCCTTTTACACTCATTTGTATGGTCTTACTCTTCTTATTGACATATGCTTTAGCTGATAATGCTGGAGGTTCTATAATACCTATCTCAAAAGTCTGTAGATAGCCCTCTTGTCCTTCTATTGTAAAGTTTAAGGTATAGGTGCCTATTTCTAACTCTTCAATGACGAGTTGGTGCTCGTTCTCTGCATTTAAAGTATAGGAACTTTCGCTCTCTGGTATAGATAAATTGTAAACATGCTCCGTATTTGAAACACTTATAGATATTACACCATTAGTCTTGCCTGAACAAGAAACACCGTTGGTTTGGATTGAGTAATTATCTGGAGGAAGAGAGAAAATCTCACAACCATCTGTATTGACCATAGCCCCTAGTGGTGTAGCATTACATAAATCTCTATCGTTACTTACTCCATCGCCATCTGTATCGATATACTTGCCTTGGATAATCGGAAGCTGATCGAATTTCTTGAATAGAACGTCTTCTTCAGTTGTAGAATTTACAGTGAGCCACTGATTCATTATAGAAGAGTAAACCTGTCTAAAATCAAATTCTGTAGCAAGATTGTCCTGCCACTGAACATTACTAGGGATTACTGGATTGTTACCAAGAATCTCTGAATCTACTTTGTTCCCAAAAACAAAAAGAGGGGCTGCTGTACCATGATCTGTGCCTAATGAACCATTAGAAGCTATCGTTCTTCCAAATTCTGAATAGGTCATCACAAGAAGATCATCACTTCTCCCTATATCATCCATGTTTTGCATAAATGTTAAAACTGCATCATTAAGTATTTTTAATAAACCTGAATGCGCTCCTTTCGTATGATCAGACTGATCTACTTGGGTATCATGAGTATCAAAACCACCTAATTCAACCAAAAATATTCTTGTGTTTAGTCCACCACTAATAAGTTTAGTTACCTTCTCAAATTGGAAACCAAGATCGGAGGGGTTAAAATCAAAGTTACAAATACCCGATTCATAAGCCTCTTTAACCCTAGCTCCGTAGAGATTCGATTGTTTTCCAACAAGTTGTATATAGTCCAATTTAGTTCCTCTATTGCTAGAAGTGTCATAAACATTATCAAATTCTGTTATAATTTCTCTAAAATCTACAGGATTTCTAGCAATGAAACTAGTAAATGAATTTTTTCCTGTTAAAAGTAAGCTGGGGGACCCTAGTTCGACTGTCAGAGGATCAGGATATTGACTGTTGGGGTAACTTTGAGGATACTCAGTGTGTTGATTTTCTATAAATCTACCCATCCATCCTGAGGTAACAAACTTGTTGTAATCAGATGCTGATTCCCAAATATCCATTGATCTAAAGTGAGAAAAATCTGGAGTTTCATAACCTACATTTTGAATGATTTTTAACCTTTTCTCATCAAAAAGAGATTTAAAACCAGTGAGTTCTGGATGTAAGCCTAAATCTTTTTCACCAAGATTTATAATTCCACTATCTGGTAATACCACATGAGGTCTGGCATTGTTGAGATTACTCATTTGATTGAGAGGAACAACAGTGTTTATACCATCATTACCTCCATTTAATTTAACCAGTACTAGAACTTTTCCCGATGATAATGTATTGTTGAGATATGAATTTGAATTATAAAGACTTGAACCAAATGCTAAATCAGATGCAAATAATGAGGCTGCTCCAAGGTGACTTAAATCGTGTAAAAAATCTCTTCTTTTCATATCTAAAATAAATGAAATTCACCTGTTTGACCAATAACTTCAAATGCGTTTCCTAATCTCCCTTCTATATTCCTGTAACTATTCTTAATACTTGATGAAGAATTGATTATGTTGTTTATTTCTTCATTCCAATGAGTTTCATTGATATCTCCAAGTAAAGCTTGGTTGATTTTATTTTTTGTATTACTAGAAGCTTCCCCTCCCAAAAATCTAAAAATCAATTCATCTGTAAATGATGAAATTGAACTTGGGTTCTCAAATGTTTTCAAATAATTGATAAGATTAAATCTCTTTTGAATACCATCATCCCCAATGAAAACATCCATCCAAGCACCCCATTTTAAATAATCAGTCATTTGCTGAATTCTTCTTGTTAAAGTTGAAGAATTAATCCAAAATAAATCATATACTGGTTCTTGATATAAAGCAGGCCATCCAGAAACGCTTGGAGGGTTTAATAAGAACATTCCTAATCCTTCACCATAATAATAAGAAAGATCTTTAGTTATTCTGTATTTAAAGTAACTGGTGTCTTTTTCTTTTTCACCGAAATAATCTGGTTCAAATAACGAGTAGTGTTGATCATTGCCATCCCAGTGATGTAAAGCACCATCATTTATCAAATTGACCTCCTTTAATATTCCCATTGAAAATTCAATAGGTGATTTTATCAGTGAGTTCTCAATTTGATTTTCAAAAAAATGCTGGCTGCTAAGTAATACTTTTAGGGGCTCAACTAAAGAGTGGTTATTGTCAACATAAATTTTAGCTAAGGGTTTTATTATTTTTTCTTCTATATCTTCTGTTAATGCTGGGTATACAAAAAACTGATATAATCTTCTTGCAATATAAATAGAGTGCTCATCTACTTCGCATAGAAGATTGACAACCTCTTGCAACTCATTAGCCCCTTCTGCCCCTTCTTTGCCTCTTATTATCTTATTCCCATAGAATGATGAAAAAAACTTATCCCCAGTATCGTGATTCGATTGGTTAAAAAAAGGAATGTTTTCATGCCCCTGGTCATATACTATTTTTTCATAATCATGTGTCCAGCCAACTAATGCTCTGGCAACTTCTCTTACATCACTCTCAGTAAACTTTGCAAATGGTCTTTTCCCAACGGTAAATAACTCTTGGACTTCACGGGCATAATTTTCATCAGGTGTTTCTTTTTTACTTAAATATAGATTGAGATAAGATAACATTGATCCATCTATTGTAATATTGTAAACAAAGTCTTTAAAATTTAAAAAACAGTGATCGAATAAAAGTTTAATATAATTGTAAGCCCCTTTATGACCCAATAGGTTAAAAGCATCTGTTGGAACAAGATTGTGAAGAAAAAGAAATAATCTGTAGTGTATTGATGTTTTTTGGTTATACATTCCATCATATAATGACCACCTCACAGCCGTTTGTCTTTCAGAACCAAATTGCTCTTCAAAAGTGGGTCTTAATCTCTTGTAAGGTCTATTGATAAAAGGTTCGTTGGGTCCAACATCATCACTTTCATAACGCTCTTTGTATTGCTCTGCATTTTTATCCCAGTAGTATATATTGGTAGGTTCATTAAAGTTGTCTTTTTGGAAAATTAAATCGACAACTTGATCTAAATTAAGCCCGTCTAAATCTTTATGATGTCTATGGCAATATCCCACCATAGTTCTATTCAATAAATGTTTTTTTTGAACAGCTCCAAATTCACCTGAATATTTATCTAAGCTGAAATTACTGAAGCTTTTGGCTGTATTTTTTCTTTGAGTCAATGCATTTTCTAGGGCTTTATGATCAATATCTTGATCATAGAATTCTTTTACTAAATCAATTGCTTTCGTCTTTTCTTGGCTCATCAAAACTAGAATTATAATATAAGATTAAACATTCACACGGATTAATTCTATTAAAATTAATCAAATACTATGGAAAATATAAATAGTTGTAATACAATACAACTATTTATTTTGTAAATTTAATTAATCTTAAAAAGATGATTTTATCTTTACTGTTCACATTTCTAATTCATACTCAGAGTGAGCCGATTGAATTAGGCTTGCCATTTGATATAACTGAAAATCAAATCAATTTTTATAATAATGATTTGAATGTCGTTAACCAGCTAACTTTTCAAAATACTGAACAAATACCGATTTCCAAAACAGCAATAGTTGAAGTTAATGGGAATCTGTATTTTCTTGGAAAAATGAGTGGTCAAGTTTACACTATCAAAGAAAATGAATTAGTTAGGTTAGATCAAACGCCAGATCATCGATTAAATATTAATTCAAATATCTTTACTAATAATGACACTATTTTCAAGTTTGGTGGATACGGTTATTGGAGCCAAAGAAATTTCATTACTTATTTTGACCCCCCAACTAAAGAATGGCAATTATACTCTACCTCACCTAATAGTTCTCCAATAATCGGATTGTATAATGGTGTACATATAAAGAACAAAGAGGGGATATTTTTTTTTGGGGGTAAAACAATTAATGAATCAAATCGTCTTAAGAGTTTTATCAATAAGCAGGTCATTTATTTCAACTTTAAAACAAAAATATTTTCAAATATTGGAGAAAGCTTAATGGATTTTGATTTTGAAAATTATTTGGTAAAAGATGATCAGTTTATATATTTCAAAAAAGAGAATAAAATTTACCAAGTAGACCCACAAAATAATTTAATTAAAACTTATAAAAGTCCTAATAAGCTTTGGACAGTATCTAATAAAAAAGATTTCAATATTTATAAAAACGGCAAATACTTTATTAGAATAAATGACAATTACAATAAAAAAAATCTTTATACAGTTCTAACTAAAGATGAATTTGTCGGTAAACCAATTGGATCATTTCAATTGTATAAAAAAGATTTCAATTTTGTAAAAATAGTTTATCTTATTTCAATTGTTTTATTATTGATAATAATTTATTTTATAATTCGAGAAGCAATAATCAAAAAGAGAATTGAACTTAATTCGTTGGGTTTAATTTTAAAAAAAGTACAGTACTCTTTAGAAAAACAAGAAATAGATATTTTAAAAATATTGATACAATCAAAGCAGATAGACACAAAGAGTGTTTTGAGTATTGTTGAAAATAGAGAATTGACCTATTCACACAACATTCGAATAAAAGACAAGAAAATACAAGATTTAAATCTTAAAATTAAAACCATCTTTAATTTAAATCAAATGCCTATCATTGAGATTAGATCTTCAAACGATAGGAGAATTAAAATTTTTGTGATTGATCAGTTGTTTCAACAAATATTTAATAAAATCATAATAACTAAAAATATATAATCATTCTCTATATCTTAGGTTAGGTTTTTGGTTTCAATGGATTAGAAGGGATTTGGATTGTATCCATTGTTGTAAAAAAAAAACCTCCGCTGGTGAGGGATTAGTTTTAATTATTTTGATTTTTTAAAAAAAGATATCTTTTTTTAAATTGAACTATAAAACATGACAAATGAAAAATTTTAATGTGCTCAATTATTGTCTCTTAATTTCACTTTTATATTTTGGAATATCAAATCAAGTTTTTGCTCAAAAAGCTGAACTTCTAAATAATTATTCCTGGAGAGCGATTGGACCTGCAAATATGGGTGGTCGAGTAACAGATATTGATGGTGTTCCAGGAGACCCATCCACCTTTTATGTTAGTGGAGCTGATGGTGGTATCCATAAAACTATAGATGGTGGTGTAAATTTTTCTCCTATTTTCGAAAACCAAAGAGCATATTCAATAGGCGCCCTCACAGTATCACCTTCAGATAGCAATGTGATTTGGGTTGGAACAGGAGAAGGAGACCCCAGGAATAGTGTTGGGTATGGATGGGGAGTTTACAGATCTGTGGATGGAGGAAAAACTTGGAAACACCTCGGTCTAAAAAAAACAGAGAGGATAAAACGTATTGTTGTTGATCCAAATAATCCAGATGTGGCTTGCATTTGTGCACTTGGAAAACAATGGGGTCCAAACAAGGAAAGAGGAGTCTTTAGAACCACTGATGGAGGTAAAACTTGGGATAAAATTTTATACATAGATGAAAATACGGGATGTGCTGATATCGCTATAGAAAATGAAAACCCTAGAATAATGTATGTTGGAATGTGGACTTTTCGAAGAAAGCCTTGGCGTTTTGATGATGGTGGAAAAAACACTGCTATATACAAAACAACTGACGGAGGTGTTACCTGGAAAAAAATAATGAAAGGCTTACCAAAGACAGATATGGCAAGACCTGGTATTTATATTGCTCAAAGTGATCCAAATATTGTATACCTGATGACTGAATTTGAAGGGGGTGGAACTGTTTTTCGATCAGAAGATAAGGGGGAAAATTGGGAAATGGTTAATGACGATCCCAAAATTAACTTCAGACCCTTTTACTATAGCGATGTAAGAGTAGATCCCAAAAGTCCAAATATTTTATTTTCTATATCTGGATGGTTAAGCCGATCAAAAGATAGTGGAAATACTTGGGAGCGAATCGCTACTTCAGTACATGGTGATCATCAATCACTATGGATTGACCCAAAAAATCCAAATTATATTCTTAATGGAAGTGATGGTGGATTTCACCGGTCTTTTGATGGTGGTGACAGCTGGGAAATAATAAATAATATTGAACTATCACAATTTTATCAAATTCAAGTAGACAATCTAAGGCCATATAATGTATACGGAGGTCTTCAAGACAATGGTACTTGGGTGGGCCCCAGTAATTCACTTTATAATGCTGGAATTTTAAAACGTCATTGGAAAGGTTTAGCCTATGGTGATGGTTATTTTGCTGAACCCATTCCAGGCAATGAACATTTAGTTTACACAAATCTACAAGGAGGAGTTCCATTTTTAGTTGACAGTAGATATGGTAATGTTAGAACAATTCATCCTTACCCTAAAATTATAGGGTCTGCAGGAGATGCAATTGATAAACATAAATATAGGTTTAATTGGGATTCTCCAATTCATATCTCTACTCATGATCCAGAGACAGTTTATGTTGGTGGAAATGTGATATTTAAATCTCAAGATAGGGGAAACAGTTGGAAAGTAATTAGCCCTGACTTAACAACTAATGATAAGTCAAAGCAAATGACCTCTGGTGGAACGATATATCAAGATAATACTGCAGCAGAATTTCATTGCACCATACTCTATATAGCTGAGTCTCCAATCCAAAAGGGAGTCATTTGGGCTGGGACTGACGATGGCAATGTACAACTTTCAATGGATGGCGGTGCAACTTGGAAAAATTTAAAAGATAGAATTAAAGGGTTGCCTGAATTTTCGTGGGTTTCAAAAATACACGCTTCTGAACATGAAGCTGGAACTGCATTTGTAACTGTAGATCAACATCGTATGGATGATTTTAGACCCTATGTTTTTATGACCAAAAACTTTGGAAAATCTTGGGAAAAAATTTCAACAAATCTTCCTCAAGATGATTACATTAAAGTAGTACGTCAAGATCCACATAACCCAAAATTGCTTTTTGCTGGAATGGAGCATGGGATATATGCTAGTTGGAACACTGGAAAAAATTGGGAAAAAATCAATATTGATCTTCCAAATGTTTCAGTTAGAGATTTAAGAATCCAGAAAAGAGATCGTGATCTAATTGTTGGAACTCATGGGAGAGGGGCGTATATTTTAGATGATATAAGGCCTATAGAAGAATTGGATCAAATAATTGATAAATCAGTTCACCTTTTTCCAATTAGAGAGGGGATTTTGTGGAATATGTATTGGAGGTTAGAAAACCTAGGAGACAGGACTTATTCTGCAAAAAATCCAGAATATGGAACTTACATAAATTACTATCTAGATCATTCGACAAATAATCCAATAGAAATTAAAATCTTAGATGCACAAAATAATTTGATTACTTCTATTAAAGATGAAAATCCAAAAAAAGGGATTAATAGGTTGGTATGGGATCTAAGCTACGATTCTGCAAACCCATTAAACTTAAATAAAAATGATAAAGTAGAGAACAAAAAAATAAAGCCAGGGAAAACCTATGAGGGGTTAAGCGAAGAGATAAGGCCAAAAGTTGCCCCTGGGAAATATAAAGCTAGACTTTCTTATAATAATGTTACAGAATATTCAGAAATTTTAGTTAGCGGAGATTACAGAATAAAAATGCCTGTAGAAAATTATAAGTTGAAATCTGAGGCTCTGGTTAATCTGCGTGATTTACAAAATCTCACTCATGAATTAATAGAAAACATTGTATTTATTGAAAATCAACTTGAGCAACTAGCTATAAAATTAAAAATTGTTTCTAGTAAGGATCTTACTGAAATTGAAAATCTTCATGATAGAATCAATAATTTCAAAGAGGATCATTTAATGAGGCCTCCACCATCAATGGGTTACAGACAAAAGCCGAGATTAAAAGAAGAGATAAAAACGTTAATGAGAGCTATTGATAATACAACAAATCCACCAACGGGTCCTCAACAGGAAAGAATAAAAAGTTTAAAGGGTGAATTAGACAAACATCTTAATACAATGAAAAAATTTGAAATCAGTATCAAAGAAATAAGTTCTTCTCATTCTTCTTTACCCCAAATCATGTTAAATGATTAAACTATATTTTATTGGCTTTTAACATCTGAATACGATCTTATCGAGCATGTGATTATAATATAAATTCTTTTTGTAAATTATTTAAATTCTATAATAGGTTATGAAAACTTTTACAGATGGCTTTTTTTCTATTGATCCAATAAATGGTTTCTTACCAGTAAAAGAGCCGCTCTTGATATTGCCAAAAAAATACATCCTATTGCAAAAGCTAATAGATGAAATGCCTATAAAAAAAATGAATGGTAATAAGGGGTTGTTATCAAAAGAAAATGCTTTTGAAGAAGCCGCTCTAGAGCTTCCTAATTTTTTAGAAGAAGTAAAAAAAGAAAAGGATCCTTTCATTATTGCTGCCCTTTACAGATCTTACAGTTTTATAACTTCTGCCTTCACACTAGCTAAATCTCATCACACTTATTTAAAAACGGGTAAATACGGAAAAGCCCGAGAACGATTACCTAAGAACATTGCACAGCCTTATGTAGTTATTTCTGATAAATTGGAAGTATTTCCTTGGCTTGATTATCATTATGCGTATTCACTGGGAAACTATCATAAAATTGATAAAGCTGGAGGCCTCAAATGGAATAATTTATCAATGGCAGCTAAATTTTCGGGAATGGATGACGAAAGGGGATTCATTATGCTTCATGTAGATATTAATCAATACTCTCCTGATTTGGTTAAGTCCGTTTTTGGAATAACCCAGAATACAGAAAATCCGTTAAAATTATCTGATAATATAGCCCTAATGGGGACAACATTAAACCGTATGAATAGTCGCAGAAAGTTAATGTGGGAAGCTTCGAGATGGAAACATTACAACGATTTCAGGGTTTTTATAATGGGTGTAAAAGGAAATGATGATATTTTTCCAAATGGTTTAATTTACGAAGGCGTATGGGATAAACCCCATGCTTACAGAGGACAGACTGGCGCTCAAGACAATATTATCCCAACTGCTGATATTGCTAGTGGTGTAATTCACTTTTATCCTCAAAATCAACTTACCAAGTACTTGATGGATTTACGACAATATCGCCCTAAGTGTGTTCAACAATTTTTTAAAGAATTGGCTTTTCACATGCATAAAAACCCTATAATTCATCTTTTAGGTGAAACTCAAAATCAAAAAGGCATGCAAAATTTAATGCAGGTTTACGAGGAAATATATTTGTTTAGAAATGGACATTGGCAGTTTGTTCAAAAATACATTATGCAAAATACAGCTTACCCTAAAGCAACCGGGGGCACACCTATCACTTCTTGGATACCTAATCAAATAAAAGCAGTCTTAAAGGCAATGAAAGTTCTTTCAGAGAACATGAATAGTTCTGCTGAGTGGAATAAAAATATTTGGAAGGAGAATTATAACAAAAAAGTGAAGTTATTAAATAAACAGCTTGAAATAGTTGCTGTTGAATCTTTTGATCCCAATGAGGTCTTTAAGCTCAATTTAAAATTTGACTCTCAAGATTTTTAAAATAACCTGGCGGTCATTAAACCCTTTTTAGTTTAAGAGGGTTAATTCTTAATCAAGCCATAAGGGATATTAAAAACTTTTCCTATAACCTAAAATAATTCGGCAAATTGGTTAGAATTTAATAAGTCTTTTAAACCCTCCCAGCAGAGGTTTTTTTAGATGAATTGGGACAATCTAAATCCTTTGTAAACTTTTACTATGTGCAGGATTTTTTTTTGGATATGGTCATGGGTATGATTTAGCCTAAAGTTAAAACTCAATCCTTCATTGAATTTTTCAGTCTTTTAAAAATTAAAAGGTGATCTAAGATTAATACTAGGTGGATTTTCTGAAATTGAAATTGAATTGGTTTTCATGTTAATTTCCTATTATTTCTTTAAATTTAAAACTAACAAATTTCCTAAAACACTTTGATCATGAAGTATTTCAAACATTTTTTACAATTAGGTTTTCTCCTTATCGTTTTAAGTTGTGCTCGTGAGAAAAATAATTTGCATTCAAATCCTCAACTATTATGGTATGAAGAAGCTGCTTCAGTTTGGGAAGAAGCACTTCCTATTGGAAATGGTCGTTTAGGGGCCATGGTTTTCGGAAATCCAGTTAATGAACGTATCCAACTTAATGACGATTCACTTTGGCCTAAAAATTTGGGTTGGGATCATCCTACAGGGACCCCAGAAGATTTAGCGAATATTAGAGCTCTTTTAGTCCAAGGAGATCATCAAGCTGTAGATTCACTTTTAGTTGAAAAATTTTCAAATAAAACAGTCGTTCGCTCTCATCAAACCTTAGGTGATTTATTCATCAATCTTCAACACGATAGTGTAACAGAATACCAACGGAGTCTAAAATTAAATGATGCAATTACATCTGTAAAATATAAATTGGATGGACATAAAGTAACCCAAGATGCCTTTGTATCAGCTCCAGACCAACTTTTAATTATCCGATTGAGAAGTGAACATCCAAAAGGATTAAACGGAAGTATTCAACTAAGCCGACCAAAAGATGATGGAGTAGCAACTGCTAAAACATTTACCAGAAAGAGCTACCTTATCATGGAAGGGGAGGTGACTCAACGAAAAGGAGCTTTTGACTCAAAACCAAATCCAATTTTGGAAGGTGTTCAATTTCAAACCATAGTTAAACCAAATCATCAAGGAGGGACAGTTAAAACATTTGAACATGGAATAGAATTAGACGGAGTAAAAGAGATTGAACTGCGCATTGTTTCTAATTCATCCTATTATCACGAAAACTATAAATCAGAAAATATCAAGCAACTCAGCAGAGCTGATAATTATTCCTTTGAAGATCTAAAAGGTCGGCATGTTAGAGATCATCAAATGCTATTTAATAGAGTTGATTTTGATATAATTACAGACAACAAACTCCAAAGGATTCCCACAGACAAACGCTTGGAGGCAATTAAAGAGGGTGCTGTAGATTTGGAACTCCAAGAAACATTATTTCATTTTGGACGTTATTTACTTATTGCCTCCTCCAGACCTAATACGCTACCCGCTAACCTTCAAGGTCTTTGGAATCCACATATCAATGCTCCATGGAACGCGGATTATCATCTAAATATTAATCTTCAAATGAATTATTGGCTTGCTAACCTCACTCAATTAGATGAGCTCAACAGTCCACTTTTCGACTATATTGACCGTTTAATAACAAGTGGAAGAACAACTGCCAAAAAAAACTTTGGTGTAAGAGGATCTTTTTTACCTCATGCAACTGATATATGGGCTCCCACATGGCTAAGGGCCCCTACCGCATACTGGGGGGCATCCTTTGGGGCAGGTGGATGGATGATTCAACATTATTGGCAACATTATCTCTTTACTGATGATACAGAATTTTTAAAAAATCGAGCATTTCCTGCTATGGAAGCTGTTACGCAATTTTACAGTGATTGGATTATAGAAGATAAACGAGATGGAACTTTAATTGCTGCTCCTTCTACATCACCTGAAAATCGCTATTTGGACACCAATGGAAATCCTGTAGCAAGTTGTTTAGGGAGTGCTATGGATCAACAGGTAGTTAAAGAAGTATTTACCAACTATCTTAATGCTGCTGAGATTTTAAATCATAAAGATGAATTGATGGGAACTGTAAAACAGCAATTAATGCAACTTCGTTCAGGTTTCCAGTTAGGTTCAGACGGACGAATATTAGAGTGGGATCGCGAGTATACAGAATATGAGCCTGGGCATCGCCACATGTCTCACCTTTACGGTTTTCATCCAGGAGATCAGATTAGTTATTCGAAAACACCCAAATTATTTGATGCTGTTCGTAAAACACTGGAATATCGACTTAAAAATGGTGGAGCTGGAACAGGCTGGAGTCGTGCATGGCTAATCAATTGTGCTGCTCGGTTAATAGATGGGAGTATGGCACAAGAACATATTCAGCTTCTTTTTGAAAAATCAATCTTTTCAAATTTATTTGATGCCCACCCCCCATTCCAAATCGATGGTAATTTTGGATATACCGCAGGAGTTGCAGAAATCTTAGTTCAATCACATGAACCTGGAATCATTCGTTTACTTCCAGCATTACCTCCTAATTGGGAAAACGGAATGGTTAAGGGAATTAAGGCTAGAGGAAACATCCAAGTTGATTTAAAATGGGAATCGAATGAGCTAAAAAATCTCCAGTTGTTATCAAAAAGTGATATTCAAACTGAAATTATCTATAAAGAGAAAAACATCAAGGTCAACTTAAAAGCTCATGAACCTTATGATCTAAAATTAGTTTACCATTCTTCTACAAAGCACTCAATAGAATAATTACTGATTTTCTGATTCAAAATTTTTCTTCTTTTGGATGAACCAATATATTCTGAATAGTTATCTCCTATTCTTTCTTCAGAATAACACCAATCGTTAGCATAACTATCCTCTCCAACCTCCCCAAAATATCTCCAATCGCCTATTTCTCTTGTCCATGTTGCTGAGGACGGGACAGGACAGGGAATATCTCCATGGGTAGAAGATGAATATTTAATAGTGTGGGGGTTTTGATTTATAAGTCTATAATAATTTGATACTGCCCTATGAAAACCCTTATTATCTTGGCTAGTTTCAGGATTGTTATCATCAGTAAACCATAACATACTAGATGTGTATTGTAGATAAATATTAGATCCATCCTCACACGCACTGTATTGATTAAGAAAGTTAGGCGTTTCATTACATGTATGATTAAGATTTAGAATATCATGACCTAATTCATGCCAAATCAGATGAAATCCAAACATGTAAGGATCCTTGTAAAAGCCACTAGGATGATCCAATAAGGGTTGAATGTTTTGTTCCCATGTTTCTTTATTCAACTCAACTCTTACTTGGCTATCAACACAGTGAACTTCTGTCCATCCAGAGGCTTGAGCTGAACCAAAATCCTCAATTACAATATTATAACAATTATCTCTCACGTAACTTAAATCAACCCCATATCTCTGAGCGTCTAAAATAAAAGCATCCACAAAACTTAATAAATTATTTGGGTCTATTGAACCATATATTGAATCAGCATAAAAACCTATTCCTCTATAATCTGGATTAATACTATTTAGAAAATTTGCCTTAATTTGTTTGTCTGAATCAATCTCAATTTCAATAGGATTCATAGATGTTGGTATTGAGATAGATGGCCCATCCCACCCTAAAAATTGATGATCTGTTGATGCATTTGCAGTTATATTAACACTACCAGAGTCTATTTCTGAAATGTCTATATTGACAAGACCTTCATTTTTAATTTCAATATCAAGATCACTCAAAATTGAAATAGGCCCTGAAGATGAAAAAGACCCTAACTCGTAGCTCGCAGTATAAGTTGAAATAGTTTGGGTTGTAATATCATAATAATCACCATCTTGATTTACATCTGTATCTCCTTCCTTTGATTTAACAATCTCTTCATTCGAATCAATAGTTACCTCTCTTGTTTCTAAAGTACCATTTGAACCATTTCTAGATTGAGTAAAGTTACTCGTCTGATCAGTAAATGAAGGGCTCCAACTATCAAAAACTTTCGGAGAATCAGAATCATTAATTTCAGATGACATATCACCGCTAGAGTCGGATTTTGAGCATGATAATATTATTGTTAAGGAAATGAATAAATAAAGTACTTTAGACATACCCTCAAAATAATGTCCCTCTCTAAAAGGTTCAATTTCACCAAAAATTATTTCTCTTCTCACTTAATAGTGTATTTTAAGTTTATTGAATTTATTAAAACTAAGATAAATCTTGTTAAATATCAATCCCCCCTAAAACCATTTCAAGGGAATCTTAGGTTAGAGCAATGAGATCAAAGGATTGAAGGGTCACCTAACCCACTCCATAAAGGAATAGGCAAAAATTAGATTTTTAGTTAAGTTTTAATAGTTTTTTAATTATTTTCTTTCAATTCTACTAATTGTAAAAAATAATCATTTTAGCTTTAAATAGTGTTTTATTGTTGTTTAGTTTTAAACGGACACCAATAAGTTTTTTTCTGCATCCCTCATTAGAGCATCTGGTTTCCCAGATCCCACAAAAAAATAATCACATTTATTACAATTATGTGTCTTTAGAGTTGCCATTTAAAATTGAAAAAAATGATAATTATCATTTTTCTTCATCCACTGCAATCATAATTTTACTCATAAAAATTATAATGAGAATATTAAAAATCATTTTTCTTATAACCGGAATAATTTTATTGAGTAGTTGCGGAGAGACAAAGGAAAAAAAGAAAAAATTCAGCTATGAAAGAAAACATAATTCTTCTTCAAATTTAAAAGAGGTAAATGATAACAATAATAACTTCATTAAAGCTTCTGAAACTATCGATTTAATAAATAAAGGCTTTGGTCCAGTAAAAGATATAGATTTAAGTGAAGAAATTAATTCGTCTATGGCAAATAGAGGATCAGAGCTATTTAAAAAATACTGTACTTCTTGTCACAAAATAGGTAAAAAATTTATTGGTCCACCTCCAAACAAAATTCTCAAAAGACGAACTCCTGAGTGGGTGATGAACATGATCATAAATCCTGAACAGATGATAAAAAAAGACCCATTAGCAAAAAAGTTATTAATTGAATTTAATGGAGCACCAATGGCAAATCAAAATATATCCGAAGAACAAGCTAGATCGATACTAGAATATTTTAGAACATTAAATTAATCAATATTTCAAGTAATGAAAAAAAATAATTTTAAAATATCGATAATAATTTCTTTAATGGTATTATTATCTCATTGTGATTCAAATATTTCTAATTCAAGTGGTGCGCTTGATTTTGATAGGTCAGAGCAGGTTTATGTCCCACCAGGAGAATATGACTCTTATTATGCTTTTCTTTCCGGAGGTTTTAGTGGACAACTATCTGTTTACGGATTACCTTCCGGTAGGTTGCTGAAAATAATTCCTGTTTTTTCTGTTGATGCAGAAAAAGGGTATGGGTTTAATGAGGAAACAAAACCACTTTTAAATACATCCTTTGGAAGCATTCCCTGGGGTGATTCACATCATCCTGACATATCTCAAACTAATGGTGAGTTAGATGGAAGGTGGATTTATATAAACGAGAATAATACTCCAAGAATAGCTAAAATTGATCTATCACTATTTGAAACAACTGAAATTATTGAAATTCCAAATACTGCTGGTAATCATAGCTCTTCATATGTAACCGAAAACACTGAATATGTCATTGCAGGGACAAGGTTTTCAATACCCGTCCCTCAAAAAGACATACCGATAAATCAATACGAAGGAAACTTTAAGGGAGCATTATCTTTTTTAAAAGTTAATTCTGATAATGGAGAAATGAATTTATCATTTCAAATTTTAATGCCAGGATTCAATTATGATAAAGCTCATCCAGGACGTGGACCTTCACACGGGTGGTTTTTTTATACCACATATAATACAGAAGAAGCATATTCTTTACAAGAAGTAAATTCATCTCAAAATGATAAAGATTACATAGCTGCAGTTAATTGGAAAAAAGCTGAGAAGTACATAAACGAAGGAAACTATAAAACAATCAAAACTAACTATGCACATAATATATATAATGAAGAAACTCAAACAGGTGAAACAAAGTGGATAAAAGAGGTAAGAGTTCTTGACCCTTCAAATTGTCCGGGGTTAGTATATTTTTTACCAACTCCTAAATCACCTCACGGATGTGATGTTGATCCTTCGGGAGAATATATTGTAGGTAGCGGTAAACTTTCAGCAAATGTTACCGTTCATTCTTTTAGCAAAATGATTGATGCTATTAAACAGAAAAAATTTTCTGGAGAAGCATATGGTATTCCAATCTTAAGTTTTGACGCGGTTCATGTTGGAACTGTAAAACAAGCTGGACTTGGACCACTTCACACAGAATTTGATAATCTAGGAAATGCTTACACATCATTCTTTATTTCATCAGAAGTCGTTAAATGGAAGCTTGGGACATGGGAAGTTATTGATAGAAAACCAACATTTTATTCTGTTGGACATTTAATGATCCCAGGAGGTAATTCAAGAAAACCTTTTGGTGAATATGCTCTTGCCATGAATAAAATTACTAAGGATAGATATTTGCCAACTGGACCCGAGGTAACTCAGTCTGCTCAACTTTACAATATCAAGGGGGATAAAATGAAACTTTTATTAGATTTTCCTACGGTAGGCGAGCCTCACTATGCTGCAGCTATTCCTGCAGGTTTGATTAAAGATAAAAGTAAAAAACTATATAAATTAGAAGAAAATTTTCATGAATACGTCTCTCACTCTGGGCTTGAAACTAAAGTGGTAAGAAATGGACAAGATGTGCACGTTTACATGACTACAATAAGAAGTCATTTTACACCTGATAATATTGAAGGCATAAAGGTTGGAGATAAAGTGTACTTCCATGTAACTAATTTAGAACAGGATTATGACGTCCCTCACGGATTTGCAATTATTGGGGCTAATACAAGTGAAATCTTAATCATGCCTGGCCAAACTGAAACTATTATATGGGAGCCAAAAAAGGTTGGCGTTTGGCCATTTTATTGTTCAGATTTTTGTTCAGCACTTCATCAAGAAATGCAAGGGTATGTCAGGGTTTCCCCAAAAAATTCAAACATAGAATTAAGTTGGTCCTTAGATAATTAATTATGATTTTATCAAACGACAAAAATGAACTTGGCAAAATGTTAATGATAATTGCTTCTATCTTACCTTTAGCTGTCTTTATTTTTCCTCTTTGGAATGTAACTCTTGAAGCACCACAATATCCAACTCCCTTAGGCTTGAATATTCACATTAATGACTTTACAGATATGAACCCTCATGATATTAAGAATATTAACCTTTTAAATCATTACATAGGGATGAAATATATTCCAGACTCAATTCCAGAGTTTAAAATATTCCCTGCAGGTATAATTATTACTTCCTTATTAGGTTTTTTTATTGCACTTAGAAATAGTTACATCTATTTTTTGTTATGGTGTTTATTAATGATTTCTCTCAGTACTCTGGGTATTATTGATTTTTATTTATGGGAATATGATTTTGGTCATAATCTTGACTCAAAAGCAATTTTGAAATTTTTAGATGATAATGGAAATATGATAAGCTTTCAACCACCTATGATTGGTTCTAAGAATATTTTAAACTTTAGGGCGCATTCATATCCTAGGTTAGGTTCCTATTTTCTCGCTTCTGGTATTTTCTTTTCACTCATAGCATATTTCGTTTCAAGAAAGTATTACGTAAAAAGATAACTTTTTTATGAAAAATATTTTAATAACTATTTTTTTTATATCTATTTCATGTAACATAATTTCTGAAAATATAAATTATGGTAAAGATGAATGTTACTCTTGTAGAATGCTCATTGTTGATCCCAAGTTTGGGGGGACAATTATTAATAAAAATCAAAAAACTTATAAGTTCGATTCAGTTGAATGTACAATAGATTTTTTAAAAGAAAATAGATCAATCTTGATAAAGGAAATCTTTGTTGTTGATTATCAAAATCCTGGTCTCTTAATCAGGGCTAATGAATCTGGTTTTTTAATTAATAAAAAAAGACCTAGTCCTATGGGAGGTAATATATCTGCTTATAACAACTCCTATGAAGTCGAAAGAGTTAAAAAAAGTATTGGAGGAACAATCTATAAATGGGATGTTCTTCTAAACACCGTTATTGCTAAAAACTAAATAAAGCATGAATAGATTTGGGTTTTTTATTCTGTTTATTATAATTATATTTTCTTCTAAAAAATTATATTCAAAAAACATTAAAGTTTGTAGTACTTGTGAATTCAAATCATTAGAGATGGCTATTGAATCATCATGTAATTACGATTCAATAATAGTTGAAAAAGGAATTTATAAGGAGTTTAATATAATTATAAGTAAACCTCTCACAATTTTTGGCAAAGGGACACCTACAATTGATGGGAATTATCGTGGAGAAATATTTGAAATTACTTCTGAAAATGTAACGATTGAAGGATTCAATATTATAAATGTTGGGGAATCTTTTAAAAATGATAATGCTGCAATAAGAATTAAAAATTCCAAAAATGTTACAATTAAAAATAATTTTTTTGAAAACATCTTTTTCGGTATTTATTTAGAGAAATCATCTTTTTGTAAAATTTATAATAATTCTGTTACAGGCAAAGCGACAGAAGAACTCTATTCGGGAAATGGAATACATCTTTGGCATTGTAAAAATATTTTAATAGAAAATAATATAATAAAAAATGTTAGAGATGGTATTTATTTAGAATTCTCTAATCAATGTAATGTCATAAACAACATAAGTCAAAATAATCTTAGATACGGACTTCACTTTATGTTTTCTAATGACGACACCTATCGTAAAAATAATTTTCAAAATAATGGATCGGGAGTTGCTGTAATGTTTTCCAGAAATATTGAAATGCTTGATAATGTATTTCAAGAAAATTGGGGATCAGCATCATATGGTTTGTTGATAAAAGAAATAAATGACTCTAAGATTACAAATAATGTGTTTTTAAAAAATACTTTAGGTGTTAATATGGAGGGGTCAAATAGGATAAGTTTTAAGGGGAATGACTTCATTAAAAATGGTTGGGCAATTAGAGTTAGAGGAGCCTCTTACTCAAATTCAATCGTTAAAAATAATTTTATAAATAACACTTTTGACATTTCATATAATGGTAACATTAACAAAAATCTTTTACATAAAAATTATTGGTCAAAATATAATGGGTATGATATTAATAAAGATGGTATTGGTGATTTACCACACAGACCTGTAAGTTTATTTTCATATGTAGTTAATAAATCTCCAGGAGCTATATTATTAATTAGGAGTTTATTTGCTTTGATTTTAGATTTTTCTGAGAGGGCGTACCCCATTTTTACTCCAACTTATTTGATTGACAATGAGCCCTCAATTAACAAATCAGAATGATTGAAATTAAAAATTTACACAAGAAGTTTGATGACAAAATTGCCTTAAATGGAATTAATCTAAAAATTAAGCAAGGTAGTGTTCTGGGAATTCTGGGTCCAAACGGTTCAGGTAAAACAACGCTCATAAAATCAATTTTAAATATTGTAATTCCAGACTGTGGTACAATAAAAATAATGGGATCTAAAACACTTAATAATTCAAACTATTTAAAGAATATTGGATATTTGTCTCAATCTGCAGAGTTTCCGCAGAATTTAAAAGTTTATCAGCTTTTCGAACTCATGAAAAGCATTAGATCTCAACAAAATGATCAAAAATACTTTATTGAAATGTTCAAGTTAAATGAGTTTTTACACAAAAAATTAAATTCTCTTTCGGGAGGTACAAAACAAAAAATTAATATTTCACTAGCATTTTTATTTAATCCCCAAATTATTATTCTTGATGAACCAACATCAGGACTTGACCCAATTTCGCTAATACATTTAAAAAAAATCATTCAACGGGAGAAAGAAAAGGGTAAAACCATTCTAGTCACATCACATATTATGAGTTTTATTGAGGAAATTTCGGATGATATCCTTTTTTTACTAGAAGGTTCAATATTTTTTAAAGGAAAGATTAATGAAGTGAAATCTAAATCAATAACAAAAGAAAAATCAGACAATTTTATTACTGATTTTGAAAGGGCAATTATAAACATCTTAAAAAATAAAAATGATTAAAATATTAAGTTATTGTTTTTATGATATAACACGTGGTTATTGGATTAGTATATATTTATCCTTTTACTTATTTCTAGGTTTTGGATTATTATTTTTAAATAATGATATTTCAAGTGCGATAATAACTTTAATGAATATTGTTATATATCTAGTTCCCTTTATTTCATTGATATTTGGCCTTACTTATTATTATTCATCAAGAGAGTTTACTGAGTTGTTATTAGTTCAGCCCTTAAAAAGAAAAACTATTGTTTTAGGACAATTTTTGGGTGTTTCAATTTGCTTATCATTAAGTCTTGTTTTTGGTTTATCAATACCTTTTTTTTTAGTAGGTGCATACAATATTGAAAATATATTTGATCTTTTCGTATTAATTGTACTTGGCTGCTTTTTAACTTTTATTTTCACTTCTATTTCTTATATAATATCAATTATGAATGATAATAAAATTAGGGGATTAGGTTATTCAATTTTAATTTGGCTCTTCTTATCAGTTATTTACGATGGTTTTTTAATGTCATTTCTAATTTACTTTGAACAGTATCCCCTTGAAAAAATTTCACTTGCCTTTGTTTTATTAAATCCTATTGATCTTGCAAGAACACTTATGATTTTAAATCTTGATATTTCAGCTTTATTAGGATACACAGGTGCTTTATATAAAATATATTTTGGAACATTTAATGGAATAATAGTATCCTCTATAATACTATTTATTTGGTTATTAGCACCTGTAATTTTAATGTTGAGGATATTCAAAAAAAAGGATTTTTGATTGTTTGAAAGACATTTGAAAATATATGATTTTTATCATTTTTTGATAAATGATAGCAATGTATTTTTAAATAAAAATGACAATTACTTTCTTAATAAGATTCTACACAAAAAAAATGTCTTTATGGTTTTGTGAAAATTTTTTTTTATTAATTCCAATGACATTGCTTTTTTTGATTTGTTTGACATCAGTTACTATTTATTTTATTACTAAATCTGGCAACTCAAATCTTAACTTTATGTTTTTAACCTTGACAGTTTCTGGTGCAATGGTTTACTTAACTTCAATCATAGGGCAACTAAAAAAACATATCGTCTCATTCCTTTTTATGGGTATTTCATTATACGAGATTTTATTATTGCTTATATTTTTATTTTACTTCAAGTAATGTTTTCAGACTGATTTAAATTAAGACTGAGTTATAATATAGCTAAATTTTTAATAATGTATTGTCCTGTTAAAGTTGAAATAAGAAATCCAATCCATGTTTGATTAGTTTAAAAAATAAAGGATAAAAAAGTTAAAAAATATGCCTACAAATTAAATAAAAATAAACGTATGTTAATTTCTTAATTAGAAGAGAAATTACAATTAGACACTCAAAAACTCCAAATTTTATAACAAATATTTCATTAGAAATTTGAATTTTATTAAACAATTTTAAATATTAAAAGTTGGGAAATATCTTTATTAAAATGATGACTTATATCATCCTTTATTTACACCATATAATTTAAATTTAACTTAATTTTTTATTGTTATGAGATTATTTAATATTGATCCTTCATATAGAGTATTTGCTTTAACCAATTCCTCAATTATTTTGTTAGGAATTCACTTTTCTGGATACAATAATGTTCATTGGACACTAATTATGATGCCAATGATGTTTGCTCTTGAAGGAATAAGCGGAATATCATTAGCAAGACATTTTTGGAATATCTTCTTTTATAGAAATAACCCAGGTAAGAAAATTAAACTAAATAAGAATACCGAAAAACAAACTAAATGTAAAAAATGTGTAAAAAAAAATATTTGTGTTAACTTAAAAGCTTTCTAGATATTGATACTAACTAAAAATAAATTAGAACCCAGTAATTAAATTTTTAAGAGCTATAGAGTTTTCTATTTTAATTTTTTTTCTATCTGTCGAAATCCAACCATTTTTCTTAAATAACGACAGAGTTCTTATACACCCTTCTTTTGCAGTACCTACAATATTCGCCATATCTTCTCTTTTTAGCTTTACAGAAAGAAATCCTTTTTCATCTTTCCCATAGTTTTTTTCCAAGTATAATAATATTTCTGCTGTTCTTTGTGAGACGGACTTTTGTGTCATATTAACAATTATATTATCTGCAAATTTTAATTCTTTACTCATTTGAATGAGCACTGCTTTTGTAAATTCAATATTATTATTTAAGCTAATTACAATATTTTTTTTTGGTATAAAACATACTTCCATATCATCAAGTGCAGTTGCACTTAGATTTGTCATTTCTTCAGAAATTACTGAGCGTTGTCCCAAAAGCTCCCCTTTATTTGCAATTTTAATAATTTGATTTTTGCCATTTTCACTCATTTTTGAAAGTTTGGATTTTCCTTTTCTGACACAAAAGACACCCCTAAGTTTTTCATTTTCATTAAAAATAGTTTCACCTTTTTTAAAACCTTTCATGATCTTTGCATCAGATATGCTTTTTAATTCGTCCCTTCCTAGTACCTTCAATGAATTTAATTGTTTTATTATACAATTTTCGCAATCTTTTTTGTGATTATTCATTTAATTGAGTTGTAGAATATTAGAGGTAAGTTATATTAATAAATATATTAAAATATTTTCTTTTGTAGGGATTTGGATTGTATCCATTGGTGTAAAATAAAAACCCTCCACTTGGGAGGGATTTATAATAGAAAAGTAAAATCTTATTGCATGATTTCAATAACTTCTAACTCTGCATTAGCAGGAGTAGTTCGAGACTCAGTTGTCATTTCTAACATTTTGTCGTAAATAAATTTATTCCCAAATTTCTCATATAATTTTTCACTGCCCCAATCAAATTCTTTTCCTTTAACTGGTATTCTCCAAGTAAAATGCGTTGGCCCTTTTGAAGCTGTTTCGTTTCTGTCAAATATTTTGGTAAACCCCCATAATTTTAAATTTCCGTTATCAACATTAAATTGCATAATATCTTTTGCAAATAATGTTTCATAATTTTCGTAATCATCACTTGTTTGGCTCATTGCATCTAATAATATGATATCGCCTTTTTGTAATTTTGGAGCTGATGAAGTTCCACTTAGGGGTTTTATCATATAACTTCTATGTCCTTTTTTGATGTTTAAGTTTAAAATTTTATTTATGGTTCTTGATGACATTTTACCTCTTAGTCTCTTCTTTACAAGCTTATTAAAAGATTCAGGAGTAATATTTTCCCATATCGAATTGTAATCTTCTAATGAACGAAAAGTATTTACTGTTACATAGTTTGCAGAATCATCTGGACCTCCATTAACATTTTTAACTTTTAGCATAGTCCAGCGAATCATTTTTCCATCTTCCATGTTTTTTTTATGAAATTCATTCCATATTTGTTCAAGCTTTAGGTAATCATTTTCCATACCACTATTTAAAACATGAAAGTCAACAGATGAGATTACTTGTGAAAAGGACAAGCAAGAGACTAACAAAGTTAACACCGAAATTATTTTTTTCATTTTAATTGATTTATGATTAATAATACTTCTAAGATATAAAGAATAGATTATATATAAAATCCCATCCCCCTGTTTCAATAGAAAAACCGTTTTCTAAAACCCATGTCCCTATGTTTGAATTAATGCTGGATGGAAACTTTTAGCTTTTAAACACAATGTCATAGTCCACATCTTTACCAATATGCTTGGTTACATACTTGCACACTGTTTCATTATCATAGATTGGTTGATAATCTCCTACTGATACATTTCCCATTCCATATTTAACTTCTTGGTAGGTCATGTTAGTATTGGTGCCAATAAGCATATGAACATGTAGGTTATTATAATCTCCCTTGTCTCTCTCTGATACAAAGAATGCCTGTTCTACTTTGTTAGAGCGTTTTAGAAGCTTTGTAAGCCAGTTTCTCACTGTCATTGTATGAATCCTGTAAGGTGTTCTAGAAGTTGCGAAGTAGTTCCATTGTAATTGCTGGATGAAGTTTGCGTAATCGTTAGATAAATTCATTCTCTTAAGTTTATGCAATAGCAGGGATTAAGGGAATCCATGCCCTTGATGATTAATATGTTAATAATTGGATATGATTTAATTGGGTAATCCAAAGATAATTAATAAATAAACAGCTAAATTTATGGTAGTAAAACAGTGGTTGTTGTCATAAGAAAAGGCAACTCTGCAGGCAACTAGAAAAAAGAAGTCCCGAAAACACTGAGCTTTCAGGACTATAATGCGGAGAAAGAGGGATTCGAACCCCCGGAGGTGTGACCCTCAACAGTTTTCAAGACTGCCGCATTCGACCACTCTGCCATTTCTCCAATGCGGTTGCAAATATACATTCCTTTTTTATATTAGAAAATATTTAATTCTCCTCTTTTCTATCGGATATTCAGGTCTACTTTGTATTTTTAGTTAAGCTTATGGAAGAAATTTTTCAAGCATTATTTCTTATTGTTATTGGTTTTTTAGCTGGAGTAATCAACACCCTCGCTGGGGGCGGTTCTCTTTTTACACTTCCAGTTTTGATTTTTTTGGGTTTACCGCCTCAGGTTGCAAATGGGACTAACCGTATAGCTATAGTCGTTCAGTCTTTGAGCGGTGCCATTGGTTTCCAAAGTAAGGGGGTTAGCAGCTTTCCTTTTAATATATATCTAGGTATAAGCGCAAGTATTGGAGCTTGTTTAGGAGCTCAAATAGCTATTGATATTGATGGTTACATATTTAACAAGATACTTGCTGTTATTATGATCGTTATTGGAATTCTGATTCTTTTTCGTCAAAAGAAGCTAGAATTTCAACCACCTGAACGCTTGAAGGGGAAGTATTTATTTTGGAGTATTCTTGGGTTTTTTATAATTGGTATTTATGGTGGTTTTATTAATGCAGGTATAGGAATAGTGATTATGTTATTTTTAAATCGATTCAATCAAATGTCTTTGGTAAAAACTAATGCAACTAAAGTAGCTGTAGTCTTTATCTATTCAACATTAGCTTTACTTATTTTCTCTTACAATGATGCCGTGGACTGGAAGATGGGACTCTTTATGGCTCTTGGAACTATTTTTGGTGCATGGTTTTCTAGTCGCTGGTCTGTAAAAAAAGGAGATAGAGTAATTCGCTATGCTATGCTGACTACTATTTTTATAATGGCAGTAAAGCTGTGGTTTTTCGAATAATTTTTAATAATTTTTATATTCCTTAATAGTAATTCCATATCCTGTAATTCCAATTCTAGGCTGTTGTTTTGAATTACTAATTACCTTCAACATTTGTATCCCTATATCATGTAATATTTGTGCCCCAATTCCAAAATCTTTAATGTCCATTTTCATTGGAGGAACTTGATCTACTTTTCCTTCTTGCTGCATTTCAATTAAGGCATCTATACGAGCTAAAAGATTCTCTGGACTTTGTTCTTGATTTATAAATAGTAAGGCTCCTTTGCCTTCTTCATTAATCAATTTAAAAATATCATCTAAGCGTTGATGAACAGAACCTGTTAGCATTCCCAAAATATCATTTGTAATTTTTGAGGATTGAATTCGGGTCAAAACCATTTCATCCTTTCCCCAATTACCCTTGGTAAGGGCTAAGTGTACGCTTCCATTAGTTGTTTGTTCATAAGCACGCATACGAAATTTTCCATATCGAGTATTTATTTCATGATCGAGCTTCTTTGCAATAAGGCTGTCATGCTGCATTCTATATGAGACCAAATCCTCGATTGACACTATTTTAAGATCAAACTTTTTTGCTACTTCCAAAAGCTGAGGTAATCTTGCCATAGTTCCATCTTCATTCATTATTTCAACGATTACTCCTGCAGGTTTAAAACCTGCAAGACGTGCAAAATCAATGGCGGATTCTGTATGTCCAGTTCTTCTTAACACTCCTCCACTCTTTGCTATTAGAGGAAAAATATGACCAGGTCGAGAAAGGTCAAAAGGAGATGTATCTTCTTCAACTAATGACTTAACAGTAAGTGCTCGATCTGAAGCTGAAATCCCTGTTGTTACTCCTTTTCCTTTAAGATCTACAGAAACTGTAAAGGCAGTTTCCATTGGATCTGTATTGTTGGAAACCATTTTTTCTAAATGAAGTTGTTGACAACGTTCTTCGGTTAAAGGAGTACAAATTAATCCCCTTCCATGAGTTGCCATAAAATTAATTAATTCAGGTGTTATTTTTTCTGCTGCAGCTATAAAGTCTCCTTCATTTTCTCTATTTGCATCATCAACTACAATAATAACCTCTCCATTTTTTATAGCTTCTATACCCTCCGGTATACTGTTTAACTCAATCGAATTTTGTTTCATGATTTTTTTGGAAAAGGGATTTTTTTAATCAACTTTAAAATAGGATAAAAAATATCATATAGATCAACAGAGCCTTTGTCAGCAGATGCTCTTTTGGTTAAGATGTACGAAAATGGAGCTAAAATTAGCGTGGCCATCCATGTTGCAACAAACGGAGAGATACTATTGTCTTCAGCAGCATTTTTACTAAAAAGACCAATATAATGATAGGTTAAAAATATTATAATTGAAAGTACTAAAGGAAGGCCTATTCCACCTTTTCGAATGATAGCACCTAAAGATGCCCCAATTAAGAATAGTAACAGTGAAACAAATAACAGTGTATACTTTTCGTGAAGGGTTATTTTATGAAGATTGATTAATTTTCGAAATGCAAAGAATTGAATATTTTTTGCCTTCAAGTCTCGAAGTGAATTTCGTATTCTTTTAATACCCTCATCAAACAATCTTGTTTTTTTCCAATTTTCATCCATAACAACAAAACCTAAAACATCTGATGGAATAGAATCATTTTGATTGATTTTTTTGTTTTTGCGTGCTGTGTTACCGACTACACTTTGTTTTGAAAAATTACTACTGAATATACTTTGTTCTTCTTTAAAACTAGTTTGAAGGGTGTCAATACTTTTTCGAAGTTGATCAATCTTTTGCATTCTAAATGAAGTTGTTATGTTCTCTTCTTCCAAATCTACATTGTTAAATTGTGATAAGTCAATATTCATTTCATATTCTTCAAAGGCTACCTTAGCATGAGGAATACGCAAACGATTTCTCGTTTTCTTTGGAATTACTTCTTCATAACGGTTGCCATTGTATAAAACTAGTTTTAAGTTTGGATCTGTTGGTTCATTTTTCATCTCTCCACGTTCAGCTTTTATTACAACATTGTTCTCCTTGTTTTGAGCATATTCATGAATAATCACATCTTCAAGAAATCGCTCATTTTCTCCATATTTTGTTTTTACTTTGATGTTTATCTGACCAATTTCATTAAAAACACCTTCTCTAATTGCTAAAGTAGGCTCAAGTTTGGCGAGATTTCGCCTTAAATTATAAGATTTCAATTCACCATATGGAATTACGTGATTTGAAAAATAAAACATACCAATTCCCAGCGCTACATGAAAAATAGACAAACCCAATAAAGCGCGCTGGAGTGATATTCCTGTTGATTTCATTGCAGCAAACTCGTAATTTTCTGAAAGTGTTCCGAATGTCATCAATGAAGCTAAAAGAACAGATAGTGGTAAAACTAGAGGAATTAGTTTAGGCGAGTAGTAAATCAAAAACTTTCCTATGATTAGGATATCCAATCCTTTTCCAGCAAGCTCATCAATAAACAACCAGAAGGTTTGAATAACAAAAATGAACATACAGATCGTAAAGACACTTACCAATCGAGTAAGATAACTTTTTAGTATGTATTGATCTATAATCTTCACCTTATTAGTCGTTTATATAAAAGCCAGGATATTTACTGATATCAAAATTAAAAAAGTTAGGACTTAAGGTTGCGTTAGTTTTTAAATTTTTTAAGGTAAGAGTTGTTCGTGTTTCGGATTTAGTAATTTCAATTAAACGATAGATAGTTTTTGTTTGTAAGTCAATTCCTAATAACAAGTATTTTAAATCTTTATTTTCTTCATTTGGAATTAGTTTAACAAACTGAACTGCTCGATTCATTACATTCTGTTTAATATCCCATTGATATGCGTAACCCTTTTTATAAAAAACTAGAAGCTCAGAAGGGTTTATGCCAAATTCGTTGCCTTCCTCTGAATTACTGATTGTAATTTCCTCATTTTCGGGTATTATCGTATAGGTCTTATTCCCATCGAAAAGCTGTTCATTTCCTAAAAAATTTAGCTTATAGAAATCTCCACTAATAGTAGCAGAGCCATTAGTTTCTTGACGAATATTTTCCTGACGATTCTCTAAAACATAGGTAAAATTAAAGCTTAAGTTTTCAAACCCTGCAATAGTCTTTGAAACTTCATCTAGAAGTTTTTTTGCATCCTCAGGAGTCTGTGTATGAACATGTAAACTAAAAAACAGTAAGAAGTTTGTTAAAAAAATTTTCATAGTCAATTTATATGTTCTAATCTTTTAGAAGGCGGTCTAAAGAAGCTAAATCTGATACTAGCACTTGTCTAGCTTTACTGCCCTCAAAAGGTCCGACAACTCCTGCGGCCTCCATTTGATCAATGATTCTACCCGCTCGATTATAACCTAATTTTAATTTACGTTGCAATAAAGACGCTGAGCCTTGTTGCGCAATTACAATCACTTCAGCTGCTTCTCTAAAAATCGCATCTCTGTCACTGGCATCAATATCTAAATTAGAAGTATTTTCTTCACTAATATATTCTGGGAGTAAATGTGCATCAGCATAGCCACGTTGAGCTCCAACATATGAAGCTAGACGTTCCACTTCCGGAGTATCTACAAAAGCACACTGTATTCGCGTTAATTCATTTCCTTGAGTGTAAAGCATGTCACCTCTTCCAATTAATTGATCCGCACCACCACTATCTAATATAGTTCTGGAATCAATTTTTGATGTTACTCTAAAGGCAACACGAGCAGGGAAGTTTGCTTTTATAATACCAGTAATAACATTAACTGAAGGACGCTGGGTTGCTATAATCAAGTGAATTCCTATTGCTCGAGCTAATTGTGCTAAACGTGCAATAGGAGTCTCCACTTCTTTGCCCGCAGTCATTATCAAGTCAGCAAACTCATCTACAACAAGAATAATGTAAGGTAAGTAACTATGCCCATCTTTAGGATTTAATTTTCGCTGCTTAAACTTCTTATTGTATTCCTTTAGATTACGACACATTCCATTTTTAAGGAGTTCATAACGATTATCCATTTCGATACAAAGTGAATTTAAGGTATTAATTACCTTGGTATTGTCTGTTATTATTGCTTCTTCAGTATCTGGTAGTTTGGCTAGATAGTGACGTTCAATTTTACTATATATGTTTAGCTCTACTTTTTTAGGATCTACTAGAACAAATTTTACCTCTGCAGGATGTTTTTTATAAATCAAAGATGTGAGTACTGCATTAAGACCAACTGATTTTCCCTGCCCAGTTGCTCCTGCCATTAAAAGGTGTGGCATTTTAGCTAAATCCACTACGAATGTTTCATTACTAATTGTCTTTCCAATAGCTATAGGAAGTTCCATTTCAGCATTTTGGAATTTTGCAGAAGAAATTACTGATCGCATTGACACAACACTGGGTTTTTGATTAGGAACTTCAATTCCAATAGTTCCTTTTCCAGGAATAGGAGCTATAATTCGAATCCCTAAAGCTGCTAGAGATAGGGCAATATCATCTTCTAAATTTTTAATTTTTGAAATTCTAATTCCTGCATCAGGAACAATTTCATAAAGTGTTACAGTAGGACCAATTGTTGCTTTAATATTAGAGATCCCAATTTTATAATTGTTAAGAGTTTCTACAATTTTATTTTTATTAGCCTCAAGTTCATCTTGGTTGATGGTTATTCCTTTATCACCATAATCTTTTAATATCTCAATGTTAGGCATTTTGAAATTGCTCAACTCTAAAGTGGGATCAAAAAAACCTTGTTTTTCAACCAAACTATTTGCGAGTTTTTCATCTACAGATTCTTCTTCTAATGTCTGAACTTCCATTATTAATTCATCTGTCTTTAAAACTTGGTCTTTAATTGGGGTTTCATTTCTTGATTTTATTGGATCAAGACCAACTCCTGTTTCATTTTCTTCATTAGAATTTAAATCTAAGGGAACAGACTCGGTTAAACCTTCTTCATTATTATTTTCATGCTGAGTTTTCTTGCTTATAATTCCTAACCACCAATATTTCATTTTTTCTGGAGTCCATTCAAGTTGGATTACAATAAAGCATAAAAAGAAGAAAATCAAACTGGCTAATATTCCTATGCTTCCAATATAGTTTGCCAAAAAATTATTTATCTCATAACCAACCAAACCCGATAAAAACACTTCATTGGGAAAAAAATATCCAAGTGCAATAGAAAGCCAAAGTAAATGCGTAATACCCCATGCCCAAGACGAAATTAATTGATTAGTTTTGATGTCAAAAAAAAACTTATAACCAGTAAGACCAATCAGATATGGAAAAAACAAAGCAGCTAGACCAACTCCTTGGTAAATAAAATAGTGACCTAAAATAGCACCGACTTTATTCAAAAGATTTTCGGCAACAACTGTTTTGTCTGTAAATGAGTCTAATGTGCTGAAATCAATTTTCCAATTTATTAGATAAGATGCAAAAGAAATAATCAAAAGAAGTGCAACTAAAATAAGCCCCCCACCTAACAAAACTTGTCGTTGACGAATGAGTTTAGGATCAGATTGAGTGAGTTTTTGCTTTTTAGTCATTCATTTATTTTCTGAAACAAAAATACGAATTCAATCGCAAAGTGAGTGAATTTATATCATTTTGATCTTAAGAGCTTTTCAAAGAAAAGTTAATAGAAGCCAAACTTTATATTAGTAATATAAAAGTGTTTAAAACAAAAGAGTCTAACTCAAATCGAAACGATCTGCATTCATTATTTTATTCCAAGCTTGAATAAAATCAAAAATAAACTTTTCATTATTATCATCCTGTGCATATACTTCTGCTATGGCACGAAGCTCAGAATTTGAACCAAAAACAAGATCAGTACGGGATGCTGTCCTTATCTGCTCTCCATTTTTTCGATCTTTAGAAACATAACTATTATAACCTGTTTTTTCCCATTCATCATCCATAGATAAAAGTCTTTTAAACCAATAATTGTTAAGTTCACCATTAGACCAGATTCCTTGACCTGTATGAGAAATCCCCATAGAACGCAATCCTCCGGCAAGTACTGTCATTTCGGTTGGAGTAAGCCCTAGAAGTTGTGATTTATCTAATAAAATTTCTTCAGGACTTACTGCAAATTCTTTTTCAGAATAGTTTCTAAAGCCACAGGCTTTTGGTTTTAGTAAATCAAATGAATTTATATCTGTATTTTCTTGATTTGCATCTCCACGTCCAGTGGTTACATCAACTTTATGACCACAAGCTTTTTCAATCCCTACAGCACCTGCAACGACAATAACATCAGCTACACTCGCGTCTTGATCCTTAGCAATTTTTTTATAAATAGATAAGATTCTTTCAAGTTCTTGTGGTTTATTTACTTCCCAATTCTTTTGAGGAGCAAGACGAATTCGAGCTCCGTTTGCACCACCGCGATTGTCAGAGCTTCTAAAGGTGCTTGCGCTTGCCCAAGCAGTGTTAACCATCTCTTGAAGACTAAGCCCGCACTTTGAAATTGCATCACGTAAGTCTTTTTCTTCAGAAGTAGTTAAGATTTTCCCGGCCGGTGTAGGATCTTGCCAAAGATATTCCACATCTTTATAATCTCCAGTAAGATAATTGGTTTTAGGCCCCATGTCTCTGTGAAGTAATTTAAACCATGCACGTGCAAACATCTCCCCAAATTCTTCAGGGCTTTCTATAAACCTATTGCAAATCTCTCGGTAATTAGGATCTATCTTCAACGACATATCCGCAGTAGTCATCATGGGAAGTACTTTTTGACTACTTCCATCTACTTGAGGAACCATATCTTCTTCAGCACAATTTATAGGATGCCATTGCCATGCACCGGCTGGACTTTTTTTACATTCCCATTCATATTTAAACAAAAGGTTCAAGTATCCCATATCCCACTGTATAGGGTTAGTGGTCCAGGGACCTTCAATACCACTTGTAATTGAATCAATACCTACTCCTGAGGCATGCTTATTTTTCCAACCTAAGCCCATTTGTTCCATAGAAGCTCCTTCAGGTTCAGATCCAACTAGGGCAGCATCTCCAGCCCCATGCGCTTTACCAAAGGTGTGCCCCCCAGCAGTTAGCGCTACGGTTTCTTCATCGTTCATTGCCATTCTTTTAAATGTTTCACGAACGTCTTTAGCTGATAAAGCGGGATCAGGATTTCCGTTAGGCCCTTCAGGATTTACATATATCAATCCCATTTGAACTGCTGCAAGGGGGTTTTCAAGTGATTGACGGGTATCTCCGTAACGATTATCCCCTAACCATTCATCTTCAGCACCCCAATAAATATCTTTTTCAGATTGCCAAATATCTTCTCTTCCCAAAACAGTACCATGGTTTGGCCCTCCCATATCTTCAATAGCAACATTGCCTACAAGTACAAGCAAATCAGCCCAAGAAATTTTATTTCCATATTTTTCTTTTATAGGCCACAGTAAACGCCTTGCTTTGTCGAGGTTTCCATTATCAGGCCATGAATTCAATGGGGCAAAACGTTGTGCACCTGTTGCAGCTCCTCCACGTCCATCTCCCGTTCGATAGGTTCCAGCTGCATGCCATGTCATTCGGATAAAGAAAGGTCCATAATGACCATAGTCAGCGGGCCACCAATCTTTAGAATCTTTCAACATACTTTTAATGTCATTTTTCAGAGCTTTTAAATCTAATTTCTTAACATGATCTTTATAATCAATTTCAGGAATTGGATTACTTCGATTACCATGTTGACGCAGGATATCTAGATTAAGATGGTTAGGCCACCAATCTTTATTTTGGGTTCCTAGATTTGGTGTGGTTGTTGAACCGTGAAATGGACATTTACTATCGCTCATAATTGAAAGTTTGTTTTTAACTAAAATATAAAACCTAATTAAGGTTTTGAAATATTGAGTTTGGAATTATTGATGTGTTAATAAGTTTTTCTTATACAACAAGATAACATTAAAAATAACTTCTAATGAATCTTAAATTTTTTTTGCAATCTTTATACTAAATGCAGCATAAAGAAGAGTCATGAAGGGACTTAGCCAATTAAATACAGCAAAAATAAAATATTCTCCCACACCTACACCTAAAACTCCAGATTGGTAGGCACCGCAAGTATTCCATGGGATTAGAACAGAAGTAACCGTTCCCGAGTCTTCTAATGTTCGACTTAAGTTTTCTGGTGCTAAGTTACGATCTTCATAGGCTTTAGCAAACATTTTTCCTGGAATTACTATTGATAAATATTGATCTGATGCAGTAAGGTTAATCGCTAAACAAGAGGCTACTGTACTAGCAAAAAGCTGAAAAGTATTTTGCGCCCAATTTAATAAAGCATTACTAATTCTAGTTAAAGCTCCTATTGCATCCATAATTCCTCCGAAAACCATTGCACAAATAATAAGCCAGATTGTTCCTAGCATTCCCTCCATACCTCCTGAAGTAAATAGGTCATTAAGAAGAACGTTAGAGGTTGTTATTTCTGTGGAAACAGAAATAGCATCCATAATGGCTCGGTATGCTAATGCTGGAGATAGAGATTCAGAGCTGCTAATTTCAAGAAGTATTCCTGGTTGGAAAATTACAGCAAAAATACTACCCAATAAAGTTCCAATTAATAAAGCAACAACTGGAGGAGTTTTTTTAATAATTAATACGATTACAGCAACAGGCACAAGAAAAAGCCATAAATTAATTGTAAATTTTTCTTTGATTGCGATCATTAAACTTTCTGTATCTGCAGTACCAGAAGTTTCTTGAGTTATGCTAAGAATAAAAAATACAATAAGAGTTATTATTATGCTAGGTATGGTTGTAAAAGTCATATAACGAATATGACTAAATAATTCTCCTCCTGCCATCGCAGGTGCTAAATTAGTTGTATCAGACAAGGGTGATAGTTTATCTCCAAAGTAAGAGCCTGAGATAACAGCTCCAGCTACCATTCCAGAGGGAATTTGTAATACAGCACCAATCCCAATAAGAGCTATACCTACCGTTGCAGAAGTTGTCCAGCTACTTCCTGTTGCTAATGAGATAATAGCACAAATAAAAATGCAAGCTGGTAAAAAGATATTAGGATGTAAAATTTGAAGCCCATAGTAGATCATTGCAGGAATTATGCCACTTATAAGCCATGTTCCAGCGAGCGCTCCAACAAAAAGTAGAATTAGTAAAGCACCAGTTACTGACTGCAGGTTTTCAGCCACTTTTTCGATCATAGTTTCATAGGAGATTTTCTTATAGAAACCTACAATTGCAGCTACAGCACCACCAATTAAAAGGATAAACTGGTTAGAGCCGCCAAGAGCATCATCTCCATAAATAAAAACATTGTATGATAGAAGTACAACTAAGATGATTAGGGGAAAGATTGCAGTACCTAAAGAAAGGTTGTTTTTTTTCAATTTTTTTTCTCTAATTACAAGATTAATAAAATTAAACGAAACCTTTTCTTTTAAAAACTTTAAAATATAAATGAAAGATTTGAAAAATCCATTCTGAAGCATTATGGTGTGCCAATAAACATTTGTATTTTTGAAATAATAAATTAAAATTTAATTATGAGTGTTTTTGATGTTGCTATTATTGGTTCTGGTCCTGGAGGATATGTTGCTGCAATTCGTTGTTCCCAGCTGGGCATGAAAACAGCATTAATAGAAAAGTATAATACTTTAGGTGGAACCTGTCTTAATGTAGGATGTATACCTTCTAAATCTTTATTAGATTCCTCTCATCATTACGAAGATGCAACTAAGCATTTTTCTGAGCATGGAATTGAAGTTCAAGGTGAAATTAAAATTAATTTCAAACAAATGATTCATCGAAAGGCATCAGTTGTAGATCAGACTACTAAAGGAATTGATTATTTGATGAAAAAGAATAAAATAGAAGTATTTCATGGTATTGGAAGTTTCGTCGATTCCACCCATATCCAAATTGAAGAAAAGAAAAAGCATATCATTGAAGCTAAAAAAACTATTATTGCCACAGGATCTAAGCCGGGAAACCTACCTTTTATTAGTTTAGATAAAGAAAGAATAATAACTTCTACAGAAGCTCTAAACCTTAAAGAAATTCCTAAACATTTAATTGTAATAGGAGGCGGAGTAATAGGGCTTGAGCTAGGTCAGGTATATAATCGTTTAGGTGCTGAAGTGACTGTTGTAGAATATGCAGACAGGATTACTCCTGTAATGGATTCTAGTCTTTCTAGAGAATTAATGAAAGTAATGAAAAAGCAAGGGGTGAATTTTTACCTCTCTCACAGTGTTAACAAAGTAAGTCGTAAAGGTAAAGAAGTCAAGGTTACAGCCCTAAATAAAAAAGAAGAAGAGATTCAGTTTAAAGGTGATTACTGTTTAGTTTCAGTGGGAAGACGTCCAAACACAGCTAGATTAAATGTTAAAGCAGCAGGCATTAAAGTCAATAAACTTGGTCAAGTAGAAGTTAACGATCATTTGCAAACTTCCTCCTCTAATATTTATGCAATTGGTGATGTAGTTAGGGGTGCTATGCTTGCTCACAAAGCTGAAGAAGAAGGGGTTATGGTGGCAGAATTTATTGCAGGTCAAAAACCACACATTGACTATAATCTAATTCCTAACGTAATTTACACTTGGCCTGAAGTAGCATCTGTTGGAAAAACAGAAGAACAATTAAAAGAAGCAGAAATTTCTTATAAATCTGGTCAATTTCCAATGCGTGCACTTGGGCGGGCCCGAGCAAGTATGGATACGGATGGTTTTGTTAAAATTTTAGCAGATAAAAATACCGATGAGGTCCTAGGAGTTCATATGATTGGAGCACGAGTTGCAGATTTGATTGCTGAAGCAGTTACCGCGATGGAATTTCGAGCTTCAGCAGAAGACATTGCTCGCATGAGCCATTCTCATCCAACCTATGCTGAAGCTATTAAAGAAGCAGCATTGGCAGCGACTGAAAATAGACCACTTCATATTTAGTTTAATTTAAACTATCCAATTAGACAAATAAAGCTTAGTTAAGAGAATGTTAAGCACATCTGAGGATTTTCTATTTCACTAGTAATTATATCTTACATATTGAAAAAAAATTTTAAGAAAAAAGAGCATCCATTTTCTTTTTTATAGCTTCTAATCCTAAATTATCAATACTACCAATATGAGTATGTTTCACGTTTCGATTAGGTTTGAAGTCATTTTTTTCTATAGCATTACCTAATTCTCGATAAGCATCTCGAAATGGCTTTCCCTCTAACACTTCTTGATTGAGAGTATCTACACTAAACAAGTAGTCGTATTTTTCTTGATCAGTAATGTTTTTTTTCACTTTTATACTTGGTAAACTAAACACAAGAATTTCCAAACAAGATTTTATTTCTTGAATAGCCTCAATAATTGGTCCTTTAGTCAGTTGCATCTCCCTGTGATAACCACTTGGTAGATTTGTGGTCAATAAAGCCAGTTGATTTGGTAATGCCTCTAGTGTATTGCATTTTCCACGAACTAATTCAAATAGGTCTGGATTTTTTTTGTGTGGCATAATGCTAGATCCAGTTGTTAAATCATCGGGAAAAGAAATAAAGTTGAAATCTTGACCCATATATAGGCAAATATCCATACTAAACTTTGCTAGTGTACTACCAATAGATGATATGGCCATAGCGGTACTTTTTTCAAGTTTTCCTCTACCCATCTGTGCAGCTACTGAATTTATTTTGAGCTGTGCAAAGTCTAAAGATTTTGTGGTAAATTTTCTATCGATTGGGAAGGCACTTCCATAACCCGCAGCACTACCTAATGGATTTTGATCAGCAATTTTATATGCGCTTTGCCAAAAGTAAAGATCGTCTATTAAACTTTCAGCATAGGCAGAAAACCATAACCCGAATGAAGAGGGCATAGCTACTTGTAAATGCGTATATCCAGGTAATAACTTGTTTTGATGTTCCTTTGCTAAGGAAAGCAAGAGTTCAAAGAGCTCCTTCACTTGTTTTTTTATTTCATTTAACTCACACTTTAAGTAAAGATGTATAGCGACTAGGATTTGGTCATTTCTTGAGCGTGCTGTATGAATTTTTTTTCCTAGATCACCTAAATCTTGAATTAATAAATACTCAATTTTAGAATGCATATCCTCAAATTCATCTTCTATGGTGAATTTACCTTCTGTAGCTTGTTGTTGAATTTCAGTTAAAGCATCGGTAAGTTGTTTGGCTTCTTTTGAGCTAATTAATCCAATTATAGATAACATTTTTGCATGTGCAATTGATGCTTGACAATCATATTTTGCAAGCACTAAATCGTATTCACGGTCTTTCCCAACGGTAAATTGATCTACTTTTTCATGGGCAGATGACCCTTTTTGCCAAAGTTTCATTTTAAAGTATTTTATTTAATAAGTTAATATACAAAGCAATACCTTCTTCTATCTCCTTTACAAAAATAAATTCATTTGCGCTATGTGATCTAGTAGAATCACCTGGACCTAATTTAAGGGATGGACAACTCAGTTTTGCTTGATCTGACAAAGTTGGAGAGCCATAAGTGCTTCTGCCTAGTTCAACCCCCGCTTTAACAAGAGGATGTTCTAATGAGATAGATGAAGAATTTAGATTTAATGACCTCGGTATCATGGGTAAAGGTGAATTTTCTTGTATTAAAGTTACAATCTCTTTATTACTGTAACAATCATTTACCCTAACGTCAACTACCAAATCAAGACTTGCTGGAACTACATTGTGTTGATTTCCTGCACTAATTTGGGTAACAGTTATTTTAACAGGACCTAAAGTGTCTGATTCTTTTTCAAAGTAAAAGTTTTCTAACCATTTAAGTACTTTAGGAAGTTTTGAGATCGGATTGTCTTTATTTGGATGAGCTGCATGACTCGCAGTTCCTTCTACTTTTCCATCAAATACAACTAATCCTTTTTCTGCAATTGCCAATTGCATCAAAGTAGGTTCCCCAACAATAGCAACATCAATTGAAGGTAGTGAAGGCAAAAGACTGTTTAATCCATTATTGCCAGAACTTTCTTCTTCAGCTGTGGCCGCTATGATAAGATTGTATTCTGGATTTGGATAGTCGTAGAAATGAGTGAATAAAGAAATTAGAGAAACCAAAGCTCCACCTGCATCATTACTTCCTAAACCATATAATTTTCCATCCTCTATATGTGGCTGAAATGGATCTTTAGTATAAGCGGAGTTAGGTTTTACTGTATCATGATGTGAATTTAAAAGAAGAGTAGGTTTACTATCGTCAAAAAATTTATTAAAGGCATAAACATTATAATCTTGTTTTTTAAATGGGATATTATGATCGCTAAACCACTTTCCAATTCGAGCAGCAGTTTTATCTTCTTCACCTGAAAAAGATTTTATAGAAATTAAATCGTGTAGCAGCAAAATTGCCTTTTCACTTAATTTTTTCATCTTAATGTAATTGAAGTATAAGGGGTGGCTCGATTTATCATTTTTGAATTACCAATTGCAACTTCACTTACACCCCCATCTAACGCATCAAATGCATTCTGTAATTTAGGTATCATCCCTTGCGAAATTGTATTAGTTAATAATAAGTTTTGATATGATTGTTTATTTATTTTTTTAATCAATGATGATGAATCCTCTATATCTTTCATTACTCCAGGTAATTCAAAACAATAATTTAGTTTTATTTCAAAATCTTTAGCTAAAGACTTTCCAATCTCTGCTGTTATAGTGTCAGCATTGGTGTTTAAAAGTTGTCCATTCCCATCATGGGTAATGGCGCAATATACAGGAATGATATTTTGTTTAAAAATTTGATTAAACCAGTCGTTATTAACCCAAGTAACATCTCCAACAAAACCATAATTAATTGATCCTACAGGACGTTTTACTGCTTTTATAGAGTCAGCATCTGCTCCTGATAAACCTAGTGCATTACATCCCAAACCTTGTAAATGAGCGACGATAGATTTATTTACCTGACCCGCATAAAGCGCAGTGATTAGCTCTAGTGTATCTAAATTAGTAACTCTTCGACCATCTTTCATTTGAACTGGTATTCCAAGTTTTTCTGCCCAAGCGGTTGCTCTTTTACCGCCACCATGAACTAGAACTTTGGGTCCTTTTATACCAGTGAAATCTTTCAGAAAGGAAAGAAGTTTTTCCTTTTGTTCAATAATAGCACCGCCTATTTTTACAATATTTAGTTTAGGCATGATCAAGTAAAATTTTTAGTACAGCCTGAGCGGCGAAAGTACGATTATTAGCTTGTTCAATTACCAAGGAATTTGAATTGTCAAGCACACTGTCTGAAGCTACAATATTACGACGAATAGGGAGGCAATGCATAAACTTGGCATTTTTGGTTAGACTCATTTTTTCTTTTGTAAGCATCCATTTCTCATCAGTTCTCAATATCTGTCCATATTGCTGATAGGAACACCAATTTTTAGCATAAACAAAGTCAGCATTTTGTATAGCTTCAGATTGGTTATGTAAAACAGGAATGTTTTTTGTGATATTTTTATCCAAGTCATAACCTTTCGGGTTAGCAATAACATAATCTGCTTCTTGAAATGACATCATTTGAGTAAATGAATTAGCTACTGCATGAGGCAGAGCTTTTGGATGGGGAGTCCAAGTTAAAACAACTTTTGGGCGATATTTTTTTTTGTGTTCTTCTAGTGTTACTGCATCTGCCAATGCTTGCAAGGGATGGCCAGTAGCACTTTCCATATTTATGACAGGAATTTTAGCATATTTAGCAAAGCTTTTTAAAACAATTTCAGCCTCATCTTGTTTTTTATTAGTAAGTGAAGCAAAAGCTCTAATCGCAACCATGTCACAATATTGGGAAACTACAGCAGCAGCTTCTCGTATGTGTTCAGAACGAATTCCTCGCATTTGTGTACCATCTTCAAATTCCAAAGCCCATGCTTCATTAGAAAAATTCATAACCATGGTTGAAAACCCAAGTTGTTGGGCCGCTTTTTGAGTACTTAATCGGGTTCTTAAACTTGGGTTAAAAAATAATAATCCCAAAGTTTTTCGTTTTCCAATATCTTCATGAGAGTAGGGGCTTTCCTTTAATGATTTCGCAAGGTCTAAAGCCTTTTGAAAGTTAGGTAAGTCATTTAAAGTGATGAAATGTTTCATGCGTTTATGGCTTTAAGGGCTTTTTCTAATTTTTGAAAGAAGAGGTCAATATGTTTTTTTTGAACAGTTAAAGGTGGAAGAATACGTAATAAATTTTTATTACTGCTTCCCCCTGTAAAGATATGCTGATTATAAATTAATTCTTTACGTAAAGTACTGACCTGAAAATCAAATTCAAGTCCTAGCATTAAGCCTCTTCCTTTTATTTTTTTTACACTAGGGATGTTTTTAGCGTATTCTATAAAATAGTCACCAAGTTCTTTTGCATGCTCTTGAAGATCTTCTTTTTTTAAAACATCCAGAACCGCTAAAGATGCAGAGCAAGCAAGGTGATTCCCTCCAAAGGTTGTTCCTAACATACCATGTTTTGATTTAATTGAAGAATGCGCTAAGACACCTCCGATAGGAAATCCATTACCCATTCCCTTTGCCATAGAAATTATGTCCGGTTCAATACGATATTTTTGATAGGAAAAAAAGGTTCCAGTTCTGCTAAATCCAGCTTGAACTTCATCAGCAATCAAGCAAGCATTATTAATTTTACATAATCTATCCATTGTATAGATAAATTTTTCCGAGGGTTCATCTAAACCACCCACTCCTTGAATGGCTTCAAATATTACGGCACAAACATCTCCTTTTTTAATTTCAGCTTCTAAAAGTTTTTCATCATTAAATGGTAAGAAAGTAACTTCTTGTTGAAGATTTAAGGGTGCATTAATAGCCAGATTATCTGTTGCAGCAACTGCAGCAGATGTTCTACCATGAAAAGAATGATTAAAAGCAATGATGCGTTTTTTACCAGTCACGAAAGAGGCGAGTTTCAAAGCGTTTTCATTAGCTTCAGCACCCGAGCTACATAAAAACAATTGATAGTTATGGCAGCTTGACTGTTCACCAATAGCATTAGCTAATTCTTGTTGTAGGGGGTTTTTTACTGCATTTGAATAAAAGCCAATGTAGTTTAATTGTTTAGTTAAACGTTCTTTGTAATGATTATGTCCGTGACCAATTGATATGACAGCATGGCCACCATAAAAATCTAAGTACTCAATCCCTTTCTCATCATAAACATAAACATCTTTAGCATGAGTAGGTGTAACATCATAAAGTGGATAAACATCAAAAAGTTTCATTATTGTTTTGAGATTTCGTTTATTTTATTGAATGAGGCAACTAATCCTTTTATTAAAGAAGAACTTAATCCTTCATGTTCCATTTCATTTAACCCTGTAATCGTACAACCTCGAGGCGTGGTCACTTTATCGATTTCTTGTTCAGGGTGTGTGTCTGTTTCAATTAAAAGGCTTGCAGCTCCGAGAGCGGTCTGCATAGACATTTTCATCGCTTCATCAGCATCAAAACCCAACTGAACTCCTCCCTGGGTTGTTGCACGAATCAAGCGCATCCAAAAAGCAATTCCACTGGCACAGATAACTGTGGCAGCTTGCATATGTTCTTCAGCAATTTTAATAGATGTGCCAAGCCCATTAAAAATTGCCATTGCAACATCTATTCGCTTTTCACCTACTTTGTTACTGCACAAGCAGGTCATTGATTTTCCAACTGAAATAGCTGTATTGGGCATTGAACGAATAATAGGAATATGTGTTCCAATGACTGCTTCAATGCGTTCAATTTTAAAACCAGTTATGGTAGAGATGATAACATGGTTTTCCCCTAAAAGATCTTTTACTTTAGTTAATATTTTTTCCATATGACCGGGTTGAACGGCAAAGATTAAAATATCAGAATTACGAACTGCTTCTAAATTATCTTTGGAAACCAATACTTGATTGGACTTATTCCAATCCTTTAATGAATCAGGATTTCGTTTGGTTAAATATAAAGTTGTAATACTGTTATTTATTAAAAGACCTTTTGCGATACTTAGACCTAAATTTCCAGTTCCGATAATTGCTATTTTCATGTTGATTAAAATATGGATGTTTTTAATTGAAGACCTAGGTTTTCTTCCCAGCCCATCATAAGATTTAAATTTTGTAAGGCTTGCCCAGAGGCACCTTTAATTAAATTATCTATTATTGAGGTTACCAATAGCTTATTATTATGCTTGTGTAAATGCAAAAAGCATTGGTTTGAGTTAATGACTAATTTTAAATGTACTTCCTTTTTGGACACTTGTGTAAAGGGTGCGATTTTATAAAAGTCTTCATATAGTTTGAATGCATCATTTAAATTTCCATCAAAAAATGTATAGGCTGTAGCGAAAATACCTCTTGTAAAGTCTCCGCGTTGAGGTAAGAAGAAAACATCAGTATTTTTTCCTTGTACTTGATTTAAAGTTTCTTCGATTTCCCAAAGGTGTTGATGAGTAAAAGGTTTGTACCAAGAAAGATTATTATTTCTCCAACTAAAATGACTCGTAGCAGAATTAACCACTCCAGCACCTGTACTTCCCGTAGTAGCATTAACATGTATAGCACTATTCAATTTATTTGCATTAGCCAATGGGAGTAAAGCTAGCTGTATAGCGGTGGCAAAACAGCCAGGATTAGCAATAGATTTAGCTTTTTTAATAGCTATTTTATTAATTTCTGGAAGACCATAAACAAATTCTCTTTGTTTAAATTTTGCATCTTTTTTCAGGCGAAAATCATTACTTAAATCAATAATAAAAGTAGCATCTGAAAAAGGATGATTTTCTAAAAATTTCAATGAATTCCCATGACCTAAACACAAAAAAATGACATCAACTTTTGTATTGACTTGATCAGTAAATTTTAACTCAACTTGGCCTAATAGATCTTGATGAGTTTCACTTACAAGGTCTCCAGGTCTAGTTGTGCTATATATAAAATCGAGAATAAGTGAGGGGTGATTTATTACCAGTCGTAATAACTCTCCTCCTGTATAACCTGAACCACCAATAATACCAACTGTTTTCATTTGTTTAAGGGATTTACGGTTCCAAAAATTTTATGTGCGTTTGATATAATTTTTATAAACCCTTTTGCATCATCTGCTGTCCAAGCCTTATTCATTTCCCCGTAGTTCCCAAATGAGGCATTCATTAAATCATTAGGAGATTTAACGCCCTGTAATTCAAAACGATATGGATGAAGTGTTACAAATACATCACCGTTGACTGTTTTTTGACTACTTTTTAGGAAGGCTTCAATATCCCTCATGACTGCATCAAGATAATTTCCCTCATGCAGTTGCATGCCATAGAAGTTTGACATTTGTTCTTTTTGGAATTGTTGCCACTTACTTTGGGTATGTTTTTCAAGTAGGTGATGGGCTTTAATTATAATCATAGGAGCTGCTGCTTCAAAACCTACTCGACCTTTAATTCCAATTATTGTGTCTCCAACATGAATGTCTCGACCAATAGCATAATCTTTAGCAATTTCTTGTAATTGCTGGATTAAATTAACCGGATTTCCACTTTTTTTATTTAGGGCAACCAATTCTCCTAATTTAAAACTTAAGATTATTTTCTTAGGCGTAGTTTCAATCAATTGATTAGGGTAAGCATTATCAGGTAGTGATTGGATTGAAGTTAGAGTTTCATTTCCCCCAACACTAGTTCCCCAAAGTCCTTGATTAATAGAGTATTGAGTTTTTTTCCATGAAAGATTAATCCCCTGACTTTTTAGGAATTGAATTTCCGTTTCTCTAGATAGTTGTTTATCACGAATAGGAGTAATAATTTCTATATTAGGGGCAAGTACTTGAAAGATTAAATCAAAGCGTACCTGATCATTTCCTGCACCGGTACTTCCGTGGGCAATAAATTTCGCTTTAATGCTTTTAGCATACTCTATAATTTCTATAGCCTGAACAATACGTTCTGCACTCACTGATAAAGGGTATGTGTTATTTTTTAATACATTTCCAAAAATCAAATATTTTACAATTTTTTCGTAAAATGATTTTAAAGCATTAATAGAGCGATAGGTATTTGCACCCATAGTATAGGCGTTTTTTTCTTGCTCTTTGATTTGATTGGCTGAAAATCCACCAGTGTTAATACTTACCGCATGGACTTCATAGTCTTCATCTGAAAGGGTTTTTAGGCAATATGAGGTATCTAGGCCTCCGCTATATGCTAGGACAAGTTTTTTCATTTCTTATTTTTTTTTAAAAAGGCCACTTAAAAAAGTGTTGCTCTTAGAAGAATTTTCATTTTTTTCGTTAGGGTCGTGAAGCATTCCTGTACACAAGCAAAGTTTACGTTCAGTCCTTGTTAAGATATCAAAATTTTTACAAGTCTGACACCCTTTCCAAAATTCTGGATCATCAGTTAATTCAGAAAAGTGAACAGGCTTATAGCCTAATTCATAATTAATTTTCATCACGGCTTGCCCAGTAGTAATTCCAAATATCTTTGCTTTTGGATATTGTTTAAGTGAAATATTGAAGACTTCTTTTTTGATTTTTTTAGCCAAACCTCTACCTCGAAATTCAGGTGCCACTATTAAACCTGAGTGAGCGACATATTTCCCATGCCCCCAAATCTCTATGTAGCAAAAACCAGCAAATTTGTCTTCATCTATTGCGATGACGGCATTACCGTTTTCAATTTTAGTTGCTAAATATTCTGGAGATCTTCTGGCTATTCCAGTTCCTCTAACCTTAGCAGACTCATCGATACAGATGCTAATTTGCTTGGCATAAATTATGTGTTCCGCTTTTGCGCGTAAAATTTTCATTCCTTATTTAAAATGTGGTAATTATTTTTGTTTTATCGAGAAGGGAGAAGGGCACACCATACTCCATAGAAATGTTACACCCACAAGGGGCGACGAGAAATATTACGCAACGGAAGTTTAGTTGCGAAAGGAATTAATAAAGAAGTTTTCAAATCATACATTACTTTGCAAAAGTCTATTAAAATTTTTATTTAACAAAAAAAATCAAGTCTTTTCTTAAAATAAGATAGAGTAAAGAGCGAATGCTTAACTTTGTATTACTCAATTCAAGAGGATGCCCAAACTTGATCTTATGCTTGATAAATTAAAAGGAAAGCATGTGCTTCTGGCTCATAGCGGTGGAGTGGACAGTAGTGTTTTAGCTCATGTTTTTATCAATAAACAGATTAATTTTTCTGTGGCACATTGCAATTTTAAATTAAGAGCAGATTCTAGTGATGGAGATTTAGAATTTGTGAAAAACTGGTGTTATCAACACAATATTTCTTTCTATTCCAAAGTTTTCGATGTTAAAGAGTATATGATTGTAAATAAAAAAAGCATCCAAGAAGCTGCTCGAGATCTTCGATATGGATGGTTTAACAGGTTGATGATTGAGTCGGAGCTTGACATTTTAGTGACGGCTCATCATCTAAATGATCAGTTAGAAACTTTTTTGATGAACTCTATTCGAGGAACTGGTATTTTAGGATTATTAGGTATCCCTCAAACTAAAAATATCATTCGCCCTCTGAAGACTATTTCTAAGAAAGAAATTCTTAATTATGCTAAAAAACATAAAATTAAATGGCGTGAGGATAGTTCTAATGCTAAAAATGACTATTTACGAAATAAAATCAGGCATCAAGTTATTTCACCACTGGAGCAAATCAAACCTCAAGCCCTTGAAAACTTCAAAACAACTCTAAATAACCTTTCTAATACAGAAGAATTTATTTACCTACAGTTAAACAACTTAAAAAAACAAATTTTTAAAGATGATGGTAAAATCATTCATATTAATATCAAACATTTAAAACAGCAAAAACCCTTAAATTTTTGTTTACATCATTGGTTTTCTCCTTTTGGATTTGATATGAAAGAAGTTGAAAAATTAATTCTTACTAATAGTGGAAAAGTGATGACAAGCTATTCACACCGTTTGATTCGTGGCAGGAATGAGCTAATACTGACTCCTTTAATTGAAGAAAACAATTCTTTAATTACAATTGACATAAATAAAAGGAATCATAAACTCCCTTTTGATTTAGAATTGAAAACCGAACAGCTAATATCTAAAGAAAATTGGATGTCTAACGAAGCTTTTTTGGATAAAGACTTATTAAAAAATCCGCTACACATCAGGAAGTATAGGGAAGGTGATTACTTTTACCCTTCTGGAATGCAGGGTAAAAAATTACTTAGTAAATTTTTCAAGGACGAAAAATATTCCCTTTTAGAAAAAGAACAGCAGTGGTTATTATGCTCTGATGAAAAAATAGTATGGGTAGTGGGAAGACGTTGTGATCGACGTTTTACAGCCAATTCAAAAACAAAGAATAAAATTTTAATGCGTTTAGGGGAATGAAAAAGTTGTTGTTATTGTTGTTATGGAGTTTGATGCTCAATGCCCAAATAAAAGAACCTGTCGAATGGCAAACTTCAATCAAAATGATTAAGCAAGATGTTTATATTTTAACTTTTGAAGCTAAAATTGCACCTAAATGGCACTTATATTCGCAGTTCTCTGACCCCGATGGTGCTATTCCTACTGAATTTATATTTAAAGAAAATGCAGCGTTTAAAAAAACAGGTCCAACTCAAGAGAGTCAAACACTTGTTAACTATGACAAATTCTTCGACATGAATCTAACCTATTTTAATGATAGGGCAAAATTTAATCAGGAAATTGAACTCCTAAATCCAAACTCAAATGAAATTGAAGTCGAAGTTGAGGTTAATTATCAGGCTTGTGACGATTCCTTATGTATTTTTAGATCAGAGAATTTTATTATCGCTTTTGACGGTTCTAATCTAGCCACTAATCAAAAAATCAATAAAAAAAGTAAAAAACTCTCTGATGCACTTCGTTTACAATTGAATGAAACAGAATTTTTAGAGAGTGAAATAACAAAGGAGGGTACCTACTCTTATTTAAATATTTTCATACTCGGTTTTATTGGCGGTTTGTTAGCCTTATTGACTCCCTGTGTTTTTCCAATGATTCCACTTACGGTATCATTTTTCTTAAAAAAATCAATCTCTTCCTCTCGAGGTATTTTTAATGCTTTAACGTATGCTTTTTTTATAGTTTTAATTTATGGTTTTTTGAGTTTACCTTTTCATTTTATAGACTCATTAGATCCTGAGATACTTAATACCCTAGCAACAAGTATATTTTTAAACCTAATGTTTTTTGTTGTATTTGTATTTTTTGCTTTTTCCTTTTTTGGATTTTACGATCTTACATTACCTACTCAATGGGGAGATAGAGCCGATAAGGCCTCAGTTAGTAAAGGTGTGGTTGGTATATTTTTTATGGCACTTACACTAGCTATAGTTTCCTTTTCTTGCACAGGACCAATTTTAGGATCTTTACTTGCTGGCTCTATTACTGCTGAAGGAGGAGCTACGCAGTTGTCAATTGGAATGCTTGGTTTTGGGATCGCTTTAGGGCTGCCTTTCGGTTTATTTGCATTGTTTCCTAATACTTTAAAAGCTTTACCCAAATCAGGTAACTGGATGACTACGATAAAAGTAATTTTAGGATTTTTAGAATTAGCTTTAGCTTTAAAATTTTTATCAAATGCCGACTTGGTAGCTCATTTAGGTCTATTAAAGCGTGAAGTTTTTATTGGGATTTGGACCCTATTAACTTTTACCTTAACTCTTTATCTTTTTGGAATATTTCGTTTTCCAAATGAAGTAAAAGAGCCATTATCAAAAACCCGTTATTCTATTGCAGGACTTTCACTTGTTTTAACCTCTTATCTGTTTCTTGGTTTAGTATCATCAACTAATACACTTAAGCTTTTGAGCGGTTTTCCTCCTCCTGAATATTATAGCTTGCATAGTCAAGACTCAGATTGTCCTCTTGGTTTGGAATGTTATAAAGATTATGAAAAAGGAGAAAAAGTAGCGCTTTCTAAAGGAAAACCGATGTTACTAGACTTTACCGGATGGGCCTGTGTTAATTGTCGTAAAATGGAAGAAAAAGTTTGGTCTGAACCAGACGTTTATTCGCTTTTAAAAGAAGAGTATATTATCATATCACTTTATGTAGATGATAGAGAACCATTAGCAAAAGATGATCAGTTTAATTTTAAATATCCAAATGGACGCATTAAAAAAATCAATACTGTTGGAAAGAAATGGGCGACCTTTCAAGCAATAAATTTTAATACTGCTTCACAACCTTTTTACATTCAAATAAATTCAGATGGAACAATTTTAAATAATCCAATACAATACACTGATCCTAAGACTTTTAAAATCTGGCTACAAACTGGATTAAATAACTTAAAGCCTAAAATAAAGGCTAAATATATTAAGTTAAAAAATTTATAGAGCCAAATAGTATTTTAAATTGAATAAATTGTTTTGAGGCTCCTGTATAAATTCCATATCATTTTTGTAAGATTCACTTAACAAAATAAATATCATTTATTGGCACTCTAAATCTTTCACCATAAACACCGTCTTTTTGTCGAATCCCACAACCAATTACCATACTGATTTCTGCAGCTTTAGGAAGACTAAGGATTGATTTTAAACGGACAGAGTCAAAACCTTCCATAGGACAAGTATCATAACCTAGAGCAGACATGCTCAACATAAAGGTCTGAGCAGCAAGGGCACAGCTTTTATGTCCGACCACTCTTAAATCACCAGCTTTTACCTCGCGATACGTAACTTTTTTTAAACCATCCCAACTAGTTTTTAAGCTGTGAAGAAATCCATTCAATGGTTGAGTTCCTTTATATAGTTTAGGAATAATTTTTTGATAGTAATCTAATGCTCCTTTGATTTTTTTTTTGTCTAAACCTTTATTAGAGTTTTTTATAAAATTGAGATTAGATTGGATGCGCTCAGGCCAAAGGTCTAATCTTACAACTGGAATAACTAATTCTTGAGCAGTTTTTGCCGCAGGTTGGTTGTAACACACTTTAGCAATGTCTTTCAAAAGGTCCTTTGATTGTATATGATAAAATTCCCACAACTGAAGATTGCTGCTTGTTGGAGCTAAGCTAGCTTGTTTAATACATTGCTTAACTAACTTACTTTCAATTGACTTTTCTGGATCGTAAACTCTCACCGAACGCCTAAAGTGTATCGCCTCACTTACTGTTTTTTCTTTCATATTTAAATGCGTTTTAATATTTTTTTAAGTAAGTCAATTGATTTAGGATATGGTGCATAACGTTGAGGTAGATCAAACCAAAATGATCGTTTTACAACAGGTTTAGAATGGGTAAACAAGTCAAAGCTATATTTGCCATGATAGGAACCTAAACCACTATTTCCAACACCACCAAATGGAAGTTTGGAATTAGTGAAATGAACCAATGCATCATTAACAACGGCTCCTCCAAAAGAATAGTTTTTAATTAAACTATTTATGAATTTTTTATTATTACTAAAAACATAAAAAGCTAAGGGGTTTTTTAATTGAGTTAAAACTTTGTCGATATCATCCAATGAATCATAGCTAAGTATGGGTAAAATAGGACCAAAGATTTCATCTTGAATTAAAGTAGTGTTCATAGATGGATTATCAACAACTGTAGGGCCGAAATAAAGTTCGTTTTTGTCTTTGGATCCACCGTAAACAATTTTTTGTTCTTTAAGATCTGCTTCTAATTTTTTAAAATGTTTTTCATGAATTATTCGTCCATAGTCCTTAGACTCCTGAGCATTTTTCCCAAAAGATTTTTCAATTTCTTCGATTATAGCTTGTGTTAAATTAGTTTTGAATTCTGACTTGACAAGCACATAATCTGGAGCTATACATGTCTGTCCACAATTTATAAATTTTCCCCAAACAATTCTTTTTGCAGTTTTTTTAATTGGAGCAGTTCCGTCAACAATACAAGGACTCTTTCCTCCCAACTCTAGGGTTATGGGTGTCAAATATTCTGCTGCTGCTTTGGCAACAATTTTTCCTACTTTTGTGCTTCCTGTATAAAAGATATAATCCCACTGTTCTTTGAGCAATGCTTGAGCAACTTTTGCATCACCTTCCACCACACTAACCCATTCATAAGGGAATACCGCATCAAGTATTTCAATCAAAACCTTGGAAGTATTTGGCGCCGATTCTGAAGGTTTGAGGATAACGGTATTACCAGTAGCAACTGCTCCAATAATTGGCACCATAGCTAGTTGAAATGGATAATTCCAGGGAGAAATCATTAACACTGTTCCATATGGTTCATAAAGAAGAAAATCTTGAGAGGGAAAGTTTAGTATACTTCCTGAAACACTTTTAGGAGCTGACCAATCTTTAATATTTTTAATGAAGAGATCGATCTCTTTTAAAACCATAAGAAATTCACTACTAAAAGATTCAAAAACAGGTTTTTTCAAATCTTCATATAAGGCATCATAAACATCTTGTTCTTTATCTTCTAAAATTAATTTTAATTTTTTAAGATGTTGAATTCGTAGCTTTAATGGATGATTTTTATGTGTTTTAAAAAACCGACGGTGGGCCTCCTTAAGTTTAGTAATCGCTTGGGAATTCATTTCTTTATTATGCTTTTTAGTTTAAAGATAAAAGAAAAAAATTGTCATAGTTTTTATGGTTCTTGAATGTATTAAAAAAAATATTAAAAATAATTGATAATCAATAAGTTAAAATCTAAAATAACACTTTGAATATAGGAGAGAATTTTGAATAAAAACTTATGACCTATTAACAAAACTTAATTTCGATAAATTAATCTTAAGTATGAAGCTTAATAAGTACAGTAAAACCGTTACTCAAGATCCTACTCAACCTGCAGCACAAGCTATGTTGCATGCTATTGGTCTTGCTGATGAAGATTTTCAAAAACCACTAATCGGTATTGCCTCTACTGGGTATGAAGGAAATCCTTGTAATATGCATCTTAATGAACTTGCAGTAGATATAAAATTAGGGGTTAATAAACAATCATTAGTCGGTTTAATTTTTAATACTATAGGAGTGAGTGATGGAATTTCAATGGGAACACCAGGGATGCGTTTTTCACTTCCTTCAAGAGATATTATAGCAGACTCGATTGAAACAGTTGTTCAGGCGATGTCTTACGATGGGGTAGTTACTGTAGTTGGTTGTGATAAAAATATGCCTGGAGCTCTAATGGCTTTATTACGTTTAAATCGTCCTTCAATTTTAGTTTATGGTGGAACTATTGCAGCTGGCTGTCATAATGATAAAGAGCTTGATGTAGTTTCTGCTTTTGAAGCATGGGGTGAAAAAGTAGCAGGTGTGATTGATGAAAAAGAATATAAAAATGTAATTCGCAAATCTTGTCCAGGAGCAGGTGCTTGTGGAGGTATGTATACAGCTAACACCATGGCATCCGCCATAGAAGCTTGTGGAATGGCTTTGCCTTTCAATGCATCAAATCCAGCGGTAAGTAAAGAGAAAAAAGATGAATGTAAAGTATTAGGAGAGCACCTAAAAAATTTAGTAGAAAAAGACTTAAAGCCTCGTGAAATTGTAACTCAAAAATCTATTGAAAATGCTTTAAGGTTAATTGCTGTTTTGGGAGGATCTACGAATGCAGTACTTCACTTTTTAGCCATCGCTAAAGCTGCACAAATTGAATTAACCATTGATGATTTCCAAAAGATTAGTGATAACACACCATTTTTAGCTGATTTAAAACCTAGCGGTAAATATTTGATGAAAGATTTGCATAATGTTGGTGGAGTGCCTGCCGTTATGAAATATATGTTAGAATTGGACATGTTACACGGTGAGTGTATGACCGTTACTGGTAAGACATTAGCTGAGAACCTTTCTAGCGTAAAGAGTTTAAAGGGAAATCAAGATATTATTAGAACAATTGATAAACCCATTAAGTCTACAGGTCACATTCGTATACTTAAAGGAAATTTAGCCACAGGTGGTTCAGTCGCAAAAATCACAGGTAAAGAAGGTCTTATCTTTAAAGGGAAAGCACGCGTTTTTGATAGTGAATATGAAGCAAATGATGGTATTCGAGATGGTAAAGTAAATTCAGGAGAGGTAGTTGTAATTCGTTATGAGGGTCCAAAAGGAGGGCCTGGAATGCCAGAAATGCTTAAACCTACAGCAGCTATTATGGGAGCAGGTTTAGGAAAAAGTGTAGCCTTGATTACTGATGGGCGTTTTTCTGGAGGTACACATGGATTTGTTGTTGGACACATTGTACCTGAGGCTCAAGACGGCGGAGCAATTGCATTAATAAGAAACGGTGATTTAATAACTATAGATGCTAATAAAAATACCATAAGCGTGGATTTGAGTGATGACGAGCTGTCTGCTAGAAAATCGAAATGGATCCAACCTCCTTTCAAATTTGAACAAGGCGTATTATTTAAATACATTAAAAATGTATCAACAGCCTCTCAAGGTTGTGTAACTGATTCCAATTAAATATGGGAACAAAGACAAAAATAAAATTAAATCAAGGTCAAAGCGATACTTTAAATATTTCTGGTGCAGAAGCGGTTGTTAGATGCCTCTTAGAAGAAGGTGCTGACTTGGTTTATGGTTACCCAGGCGGGGCTATAATGCCGATTTATGACGAACTATTTAAGTTTCAAGATAAACTTCATCATGTGCTTACTCGACACGAACAAGGAGCAACCCATGCTGCTCAAGGTTTTGCGCGTACCTCTGGAAAAGTAGGAGTGGCTTTAGCAACTTCTGGCCCAGGTGCAACTAATTTAGTTACAGGAATTGCAGATGCCCAAATTGATTCTACACCTATTGTTTGTATTACTGGCCAAGTTTCTTCTAATCTTCTGGGATCAGATGCATTCCAAGAAACTGATATTATTGGAATTTCAACCCCTGTTACAAAATGGAATTATCAAATTACAAAGGCTAGCGAGATTCCATCAATAATAGCTAAAGCTTTTTATATCGCACGTTCGGGAAGACCTGGTCCAGTTCTAATAGATATTACTAAAGATGCACAGTTTGAAGTATTTGACTTCAGTTATGAAAAGTGTACCGGAATTAGGAGCTATTCTCCTTATCCAAAGCTTTCTAAAAAGAATCTAGAGGAGGCTTTAGTTTTAATTAATCAGGCTAAAAAGCCTTTAGTAGTCTGGGGGCAAGGAGTAATCTTAGGGAATGCCGAGGAAGAGTTTAAAGTTTTTATTGAAAAATCAGGTATTCCAGCAGCTTGGACTATATTAGGTCTTTCTGCTATTCCTACTGATCATCCTTCAAATAGAGGGATGGTCGGGATGCATGGAAATTATGCGCCAAATCTACTTACAAACGAATGTGATTTACTTATAGCAATTGGAATGCGCTTTGATGATCGTGTAACTGGTGATTTAACCAAATATGCTAAACAAGCTAAGATTATCCATCTAGAATTAGATCCTGCTGAGGTTAATAAAAATGTCAAAGTTGATGTAGCACTTATATCCGATTGTAAAGTTTCCTTGGAAGAATTAAATAAAAGAATTTCAGTCGGAACTTATCCCAATTGGATTGCTCGCTTCGAAGCTTTAGACAAAATTGAAAATGATAAAGTTATACAATGTGATTTATTTCCTACAAAAGATGGACTTACAATGGGCGAGAGTATTGAAATGATTAATAAGCATTCAAATAACGACGCAGTTATTGTAACCGATGTAGGTCAACATCAAATGGTTGCTTGCCGTTATGCAAAATTTAGTCAATCTAAAAGTAATGTTACCTCGGGCGGTTTAGGAACAATGGGATTTGCACTTCCTGCGGCAATAGGTGCTAAAATGGGAGCTCCCAAGCGTGAGGTAGTTGCTATTATTGGAGATGGTGGTTATCAAATGACAATTCAAGAGTTAGGCACTATTTTTCAACATCAAGCTGCAGTAAAAATAGTCGTTTTAAACAATGACTTTCTAGGGATGGTTCGCCAGTGGCAGCAACTTTTTTTTGACAAACGTTATGCTTCTACTGAAATGGTTAATCCGGACTTTGTAACTATTGCTAAAGGTTATAGAATTAAAGCTAAAAGGGTGGTTAATAGAAAAAATCTTGATATTGCTGTAAAAGAAATGATGGCTTCAAAAGAACCTTATTTTTTGGAAGTTTGTGTTGAAAAAGAAGACAATGTTTTTCCAATGATTCCAAGTGGAGCAAGTGTTTCAGACATAAGATTAGAATAAAATGAAAAAAAATACTTTCACCATCTCCGTCTATACTGAGAACAACATAGGATTACTAAATCGGATATCTGCAATTTTTTTAAAACGCCATATCAATCTCGAAAGCTTTTCAACATCTGAATCTGAAATTCAAAATGTATTTCGTTTTGTTATTGTTGTTAAAACTGATGCAGAACGTGTTCGTAAAATTGTACAACAGATAGAAAAACAGGTTGATGTAATAAAGGCTTTTTATCATACTGATGAAGAAACAATTTTTCAAGAAAACGCTCTATATAAAGTTAAATCAAATTCATTATTTGAAGAACGTCAAATTCAAAACATTATAAAATCTAGTCACGCAACTATAGTTACTGTTTCACCTGAGTTCTTTGTTATTGAAAAAACAGGTTTTAGAGACGAAACTGAAAAGCTGCGTAAAGATCTTGCACCATATGGTCTCCTCCAATTTGTTCGTTCTGGAAGAATATCAGTAACAAAAGCTAAAATGGGAATCTCCGAAATTTTAAATACATTTAAAAATAACAATTAATCAAACTATGGCAAATTACTTTAATCAACTATCACTAAGAGAACAACTGCATCAATTGGCGCAATGTCGGTTTATGGACGTATCAGAATTCGAAGATGGCATAACTGCCCTTAAAGGAAAAAGTATAGTAATAGTGGGGTGTGGAGCACAAGGGCTAAATCAAGGACTAAATATGCGTGATTCAGGTCTAAATATTTCTTATGCACTTCGTCAAGGTGCTATAGATGAAAAACGTACTTCATACAAAAATGCAATAAGTAATAATTTTAAAACAGGAAACTATGAGGAATTAATAACGTCTGCTGATCTTGTGATAAACTTGACTCCTGATAAAAATCATACTTCAGTTGTTAGTGCGGTAATGCCTTTAATGAAAAAAGGAGCTACTCTATCTTATTCTCATGGCTTTAATATTGTCGAGGAGGGTACAAAAATTCGTGAGGATCTAACAGTAATTATGGTTGCACCAAAATGTCCTGGCTCAGAGGTTCGTGAAGAGTACAAGAGAGGTTTTGGAGTACCTACATTGATTGCAGTTCATCCAGAAAATGATCCTCAAGGAAATGGTTTAGCACAAGCTAAAGCTTATGCCTTTGCTACTGGAGGTCATCGAGCTGGTGTATTAGAATCTTCCTTTGTTGCTGAAGTTAAATCTGACTTGATGGGAGAACAAACTATTCTTTGTGGAGTTTTACAAACAGGTTCTATTTTAAGTTTTAACAAGATGGTTGAAGAAGGAATAGATGCTAATTATGCTGCTAAATTAATTCAGTATGGGTGGGAAACTATCACAGAAGCATTAAAGTATGGAGGAATTACTAACATGATGGACCGTCTTTCTAACCCAGGAAAAATAAAGGCTTTTGAATTATCAGAACAGCTTAAAGAAATATTGACACCTTTGTTTAAAAAACATATGGATGACATCATGTCTGGTCAATTTTCAAAAACCATGATGGAGGATTGGGTAAATGATGATAAAAATCTTTTATCATGGAGAGCTGCAACTGGTGAAACAAGTTTTGAAAAAACCCCGATTACTGATAAGGAGATTTCTGAGCAAGAGTTTTTTGATAATGGTATTTTGATGGTTGCTTTTGTACGAGCTGGAGTTGAGCTTGCCTTTGATACAATGGTAGCAGCTGGAATTAAAGAAGAATCAGCTTATTATGAATCTCTTCATGAAACACCACTTATTGCTAATACTATTGCAAGAAAGAAGTTATTTGAAATGAATCGTATTATCTCAGATACAGCTGAGTACGGATGTTATTTATTTGATCATGCTGCAAAACCTTTGCTTTATGATTTTATGAAGGGCATTAAAACTGATGTAATTGGTAAAGGTCAAAACCTTAAAGATTTTGGAGTAGATAACAGTCAATTGATAGATGTAAATGAAATTATTCGTTATCACCCAGTAGAAATGATTGGTTATGAACTTAGAGCTTCAATGACAGCCATGAAAAAAATCGTATAGTGCATAATCACCCCTCTTTTAAAGGAGTTGAGATGGCAGCTAAAAAATTAAAAGGCTTGTCCAGGGTTACCCCATTAGAATTCAATAAGCGTTTATCTAAAATGATAAACGCTTCTGTTTTTTTAAAACGTGAAGACCTACAACAGGTACGTTCATTTAAAATTCGTGGAGCTTACAACAAAATATCTTCATTAAAAAAAAATGAAGTAATCAAAGGAATCATTTGTGCTAGTGCTGGAAATCATGCTCAAGGATTTGCATTTTCCTGTCAAAAATTAGAAATTAATGGGGAGGTTTATATGCCTGCTACGACTCCCCATCAAAAAGTCTCTCAAGTCCGACTGTTTGGAGCTGAATTTGTTGATATTATTTTAGTTGGAGATACATATGATGCATGCCAAAAAGTAGCTTTAGAAGCAGCAGAAGCTTCAAATAAAACCTTTATTCATCCTTTTGACGATCCTCAAGTAATTGAGGGACAAGGGACAGTAGCTTTGGAGATGTTGGAGCAACATACTAAAGGCTATGATTATGTTTTAGTACCTATAGGTGGCGGCGGTCTTATTTCTGGAATGCTTACGGTATTTAATAAGTGTTCTTCAAGCACCAAGGTTATTGGAATTGAACCAGAGGGAGCTACATCTATGAAACTATCATTAGAAAAAGGTAAAAGAATTTCCTTAGATGAGATGGATAACTTTGTAGATGGTGCAGCAGTTCGCCAAGTAGGGAAGTTACCCTTTGAAATTTGTAAAGAGAATTTAGATCAAATTTTGGTTATACCAGAGGGGAAAATTTGCCAAACTATTTTAGATTTATATAATATAGATGGAATTGTTGCGGAACCAGCAGGTGCTCTTGCTATAGCAGCTTTAAATCTAATGGGTGATGTATTAAAAGATAAGTCAATTGGAGTTTTAGTTTGTGGAGGTAATAATGATATTTTTAGGATGCCAGAAATTAAAGAACGTGCCTTACTGTATGCTGAACTGAAGCATTATTTTTTGGTAGATTTCCCCCAAAGATCGGGAGCTTTAAAACAATTTGTAACCCAGATTTTAGGTCCTAATGATGATATTACTCATTTTGAGTTTTCAAAAAAACATTTCCGAAACAGCTCAACAGCTGTTGTTGGGATTGAATTAAAAGAAGCTGCTGATTTATCCATTTTGGCAGAAAGGATGAAAAAGTATAATTTTAAATTCGATTATATAAACGATAAAAAGAACTTGTTTCAGTTTTTAATCTAACATTGCTAAATAAGAAATAAACAGAATGAATAATACTAATTCTCTAATCCCCAAGGAATTTCAAATTGAGCCCTTAAGTTGTGACGAATACCTTGTTAACGGTGTAATCCAAAAATGGGAAGGTAAAACTTCAGAAGTTTACTCCGTAATTCCTACTGAAGGAAAACCAACTCTTTTGGGTACAATTCCAGATATGGAAACTGAAGTTGCTTTGGAGGCTTTAGAAGCAGCAAAAAATGCATTTAAAAGAGGTCAAGGTCTTTGGCCTACTATGAAAGTTGGAAAACGACTGAAGTGCATGGAAACATTTGTCGAAAAAATGAGACTTCATCGGGAAGAAATTGTTAAACTTTTGATGTGGGAGATTTGTAAAAACATATCAGATTCTTACAAAGAATTTGACCGTACAGTTGATTATATTCATGATACCATTGAAGCATATAAAAACTTAGATCGTAAAGGCGCAAAGTTTGACCAACAAGGTGGTGTTTATGCACATATACGTCGTGGACCTCTAGGAGTGGTATTATGCTTAGGCCCCTATAACTATCCTCTTAATGAGACTTTTTGTTTACTTATTCCAGCCATTATTATGGGTAATACAGCCATTTTTAAGCCTGCAAAACATGGTGTATTGTTAATTGCCCCACTTTTAAAAGCCTTTCAAGAAAGCTTTCCACCAGGAGTTGTTAATATTTTATTTGGTAGAGGCAGAAAAATAGCTTCTCCAATAATGAAAACAGGTTTTATAGATGTCTTAGCTTTAATCGGTCATAGCTCATCAGCTGTTTCTCTTCAAGATCAGCATCCTAATAAGAATCGTTTACGCTTAGTCCTTGGTTTAGAAGCAAAAAATCCAGGTATAATTCTTCCTGATGCAGATTTAGACCATACAATTAGAGAATGTATTTCGGGAACATTATCTTATAATGGTCAACGCTGCACTGCACTAAAGGTATTGTACGTTCATGAATCTATAGTAGATAAATTTAATAGCCGTTTTTCAAAGGCAGTAGATCAGCTAAAGTTTGGAATGCCATGGGATGATTCTTTTCTTACACCATTGCCAGAACCCTCCAAGCCTAGTTACATCCAAGAGTTGATCTCAGATGCAAAAGCTAAAGGAGCAAAAGTATTAAACAAAAGAGGAGGTGAATTATTTGATAATTATTCTTTCCCTGCTGTTATCTTCCCAGTAACTAAAGATATGAATCTTTATCATGAAGAACAATTTGGGCCTGTAATTCCTATTATTTCTTATAAGGAAATTGATGAGCCCTTGGATGCAATGGCAGCTTCAGAATATGGACAACAGGTTAGTTTATTTGGTCGTGATGTTAACAAATTAGCTCCCTTAGTTGATACTCTTGCAAATCTTGTTTGTCGTGTAAATCTTAACTCAGCTTGTCAACGAGGACCTGATGTTTATCCTTTTACTGGCAGAAAAAATTCAGCAGTAAGTACTTTAAGTGTTTATGATGCGTTGCGTTCATTTTCAATAAGAACTTTTTTGGCTTCAAAAGACACCCCATATAACAAGGAAATTCTTGAAAGATTACTTAATTCTGACAAATCTAACTTCGTTTCAACAGAATACTTGTTATAGATAAATAAACTTATAAAAACCTAATAATAAGTTTTTATTAAACACAACATTTGTGAAACAATTAATTGTCCTAGTACCGTGTATTTTACTCTCTTCTTGTTCTTTGGTAAAAAAATATCCTGCCAAGGATCGCGCATGGGCAATACCTGAAATCGAGGCTTTTGAAAAATTAGACGCAGAAATCAATTATCACGACGATGCAATACTTTTTATAGGTAGTTCGAGTATTCGTCTATGGAAGACTCTAAATAAGGACATGGAGCCCTACAAAGTAATTCAAAGAGGTTATGGCGGTGCAAATTTTAGAGATGTTATTTATTTTACTGAAAGAATTCTTGCTGATCACAAATTAAAAATGGTGGTTTGTTTCATAGCAAATGATATTTCTGGCTCTCCAGATGATGGGACCCCAAGGGAAGTGCTAAGATTATTTAAATATTTTGTAAATCAAGTTCGTGTGAAACATCCTGAAATCCCTATTATGCAAATATCAATCACACCTACTAAAAGTAGATGGAAGTATTGGGATAAGATTAAAAAAGTCAATGATTTAATACAAGCTTATTGTTTAAAAACAGAAAATCTTTTTTTTATTGACACGGTTAAAAGATTTTTAAATGAGGAGGGTAAACCCAAGACAGAGTGGTTTGTGAATGATCAATTACATTTAAATAAAGTCGGTTACGCAGAATGGAGTAATATTATTCAAAATGCAATTAATCAACAAATTCCATTATTCTAGATTTTTTCAAAACTAGAAAAAACAAACTTTTGTTCTGTTTTAAATGGAGTTTGATGTGTTACATATTCACATTTTAAGGGATTAAAGTGTTCTTGGAAGCTTTTTGAAATGCTATCACAACTATATTGAGTAACAGGAAGCCCACTACATTTTAAGGGACCATCTTTAGAAAAGGTTCCTAATACTATGTGTTTATTAACCCATTGGTTAACAATGTCTTTATAACGACTGATTTCTTGGGGATTTGTTAAAAAGTGAAAGGAAGCTCTGTCATGCCAAAGCGCATATTTTTTTTTAGGTTTAAAATCTAAAACATCACTAACAATCCAACTTACTTTTTTTGAGCGATCACCCAATCTTTTTTTTGCACGTTGAAGTGCTTTTTTCGAAATATCTAATACGCTAATGTCCTTATATCCCTTTTCAAGTAAAACATCCACTAATCTACTATCACCTCCACCGATGTCAATTACGGGTAGTTTAGTATCAAGATTTAAAGCATCAATAAAATCAATAGAGTTCTTTGGATATGTTTCAGTCCAACTTACTTCTTCTGGAGTTTTAGTTCCAAATATATTTTCCCAGTGATCTTCTTTTTTATACATAATTATAAATTTAACCAATAATTAATTTTTAGAGTCAAATTCCAACCGGTTGAAACTGAAGGCACACTTATTTCATTACTATTAAATACTAAGAAAATATCTGATGCGGGTTTATAGCGCCATTGAAATCTTGAATTAAAATTCCAAAGGCCTAGTTGTTCGTTGTATTGAAATAGATTAGAGAAGAAAATTGTATTTGTGAAAGTTAGATTTCCTTTTATACCTAGAAGCCAAAAAGAGTTTTTATTCCAAGGGGCCGCAAGATTAATTTGATTGAAATTTACAACAGAGCTAAGCTCCAAAAAAGGTTGAAAGCGATATCCAAACTCCCCTATAAGTCCAGACCGCTTACCCTTGTTATAATATCCACCAGTAATTGTTTCTAATGAATAAGTAAATCTATTTTGTGGTTTCGAATAATAAGAAACCATAAAACTATTCCATCTATGATCAGATCCTTCTTCAAGATAGGCAATACCAGTTCGTAAGGGATCGAAATTGGAAAGCAACTGTATAAACTGATCTTGAAAACCTATTGAAAGTTTACTTCTATTTTTAAAATTTAGTAAATATTTAATAGATGTTGATTGGTCTTTATTATCCCATTCCGTATTAAAAAAATAAGTTTGTGAAATACTGGGTCCATGCGATAATAGTTTTGTTTCTCCTTTTGTATAAACAAGATGTCCTCCACTAGCTTCAAGTTTGTTGTAGTTTTTTCTAGGTATATAACCAACCTCTGCTGTATAATCACCTGATATGAATTCTTGTTGTATTCTCCATTTCCATCTTGTAGATTGATATCCAATATGAGACGCAAAAACATTTCCCTGTTTTTCTTTTATAGGGCTTAGCGACTTTATAAGAAGAACCTTACCATTCCATAAGTTATCTTCAGAAAAATAGTTGTATTCTAATCCAATATTTCGATTGTAGCGATTGTTGATTACGGAGTTTTCTAAATGATTAATTTTTTGCTTGTTTATAAAAATAAAACTGATATTAGAGCGGTCAAATACCTTACGTTGGAGCGTAAGAACACCAAAATTTTCTACTGATAAATCTAAGTTTTTGTCTTTTTGTGTCTGAACATCCATGACTCCTAGTCGCCAATTTTCATCTAAATTTCCACTCATTCTAATCCCTCCAATTATTGGAACATTAAGTCCAATTCTTCTTGAAAAAAAAGGCCGAATAGTTTTATATCCAAAATTTGAAAAAAGATCTGCATTTTCTAAGAAGAATTGTCTTCTTTCAGGGAAGAAAAGTTCAAAGCGATCTAGATTAGTTACTTGTTTATCTACTTCCGCTTGAGAAAAATCAGGATTTAAAGTGACATCTAGATTTAAAGCCGATGTTAAATTGAATTTTAAATCACCTCCGATTTTGAGGCTATTATTTTGAGGATTTCTATTTACCTTAGAAAGGTTATTAGCGCTGTAAGGTATCAATGAAATATTGTTAGCTTGTTTTGGAGGTTTGCTTTTCCAGATGAGCGCTCCTGCATATGCAAGTGAAACTGAAGGAAATTGTCTAGGTACAGGAGCCCAACTAGATTTTTCACTCGCTTTTAAATCTAACCGACTAAAATTGATTCCCCATTCTAAAATCGTTTCGTCATATCTAATTGATTTAAATGGAATTGCAATTTCACATACCCACTTTTCTTCATCAAATTTAACTTGAGAGTACCATTTTGTATCCCAATTTAAATCAACTCTTCTTCCATCATACATAGTTCCATCCCACTGAGCTCCATATGCATTTAATCCAAAAGCAAATCCTGTACTTTGATTGTTGAAAGGATCAATAGCTACTAGGAAATTATCATTTTTACCAAAAGAAAAATCTCTTTTCAACGATTCCACTACATAATCCCCTTTTATTGAATTATTAAAGAAAATGATTGCTATGTAGAGAAATTCATCATCAAATGATACTCGTGCTTCTGAAAATTGCTTTGCCCTTCCAGTATCCAGAGGAGTAATCATGAAAAAATCTTTTCCAACGGCAACTTCTTTCCATATATTTTCATCTAGTCTACCATCAATTTTAATTTTTTCTTCTGTTTTAATTATTGGAAGACGATATTTTTCGAAATTGATTTGCCCAAAACCAATTTGATAGTAAGTACAAAGAAGAAATAAATATTTAATTTTATTCAAAGAATTATTTAATTGTTTATTTGACTTATAATTTATATTTCAGATACAAATCTATCCCATTGTTCAGAAAAAGTGGACCAATTATATTTTATCGATGTTTTTCTCATGTTTTCAGAAAAATTTTTAATATTTTTTTTCCCCAAAACTTTATAAATACCTGCAGCAATAGATTTAGAATCTTTTTTTACAGTAAGTCCAGTATGGTCATTAATAATTGTTGTATTTAAGCTTTCAATATCTGAAACTAAAAGTGGCTTTTGATAATAATAGGCAAGTGGTGTTACTCCACTCTGAGTTGCTTTATGATAGGTTTGAGCAACTATATCACAGGCTGAAAATAGCAGTTGAATATCAGTTTTATTTTTAAAGTTAAAATCTAAGACTACACGCTTGTCTAGATTTAATGTTTCAACAATTTGAGTATATTTTTTTTTATCCTCATAACATTCTCCTGCGACGTAAAGTTTAATGTTTTTATCAATTAGAGGAGCTTCATTAAATGCTCTTATCAATAGTTCAAGACCTTTATATTTTCGAATTAAGCCAAAAAATAAAACATACGGAACTTCAATATCCCACTTTAGTTTAAGTCTTGCCTTTTTTTGATCTAGAATAGGTAGTAAATTGCTATTAATTGGGTGGAATCCAGCCCAAACAGGGCCATCGAAATTATCTTTAATTTGATCAGCAACAAATAAAGATAAACTACTAATGCAATCCAAATATTTAGAAAATAGTAGATTTAATTTTTTGTCAATCCAACTGGTTTCGTGCGGAATCCAATTATCTACTATAGCAACTTTCTTAATAGATTTGGGTAAATTTCTAGCTATCCAAGCATAAACAAAGGCAAGGAAAGGTGTATAATATCTAAAGACCACAACCTTTGGTGATTTTGAGCAAATGTATTTTATTACTCTAGGCCACTTCATTGGGTTGTATGCATGAAGAAGTTGTGTGATAATTAATTTTTTGGGACTAATCTGATTGCTAAATTGGGTTTTTCCAGGAAAAAAAACTTTAGGGTAAAGTTTTGTGAAAGTTAACAATTCAATTTTTTTTCCTTTTTTTTGAAGCGCTTTCGCTAACTCATGTTGGGTGTCAGCTATACCTCCTCTAAAAGGGTGTGCAGGCCCTATTATGAGATAATCCAAATGATTTTTAGCCATTATGATAGGACTAATTTCCTATTAGGTTCCTTGATTCTTGCCCAAACCCCCACAAGTAAAGTAAATATGAAATAACTTACTAAAGATTTTAAAATAAAAGGCGAAGTCGTTTCTAAAAATTGAATTTGAGTGAAGATGATAAATATTATACTAAATACTCCTCTAAAAATTTCCAGGATTGGAGCCCACGAATAATAATCCATTAGAGATGTAAAACCAAAAATTGAAAAAAATATTAATAAACTAAAAGTAATTTGGAGGTTAAAATTAAGATAACTGAATTTTGATAAAAAGAAGAAGAGCATTAATGTTATTGCTGAAAAATGAACTACAGCTATTACTTTCCAATTTAAATCATAAGTAGGTTTATATTTTTTGTTTGTATTGATTTCACGGGAAATAACTGGAAATATTTTTGATACATCTTGGGGTCTCCACCCCGTTGGCATAAACCAAATACGAAGTTTATCTTTCCATTTACGTGTGTGCCAGGCATCACGAGATAACAAATAAAGATGTTGGAAGTTAATCCAAATTGGATTCCAGCTCATAGCTGGCTTTAATGTACCGTAAACAGCAGGTTCATCTTCTAGTTCTTCTTGAAAAGTACCAAATATACGGTCCCAAACACAGAAAATCGCAGCTAGATTTTTATCAATGTAAATTGGATTTATTGCATGATGAACACGATGTTGAGAAGGAGTCACAATTATATATTCAAGAAATCCAAGTTTTCCAATATGCTTTGTGTGATACCAAAATTGAGCAAATAGGTGTATAGGAGTCAATGTCATTATAACCTCTGAAGGTATACCCATAAAAGCCGCTGGAACTAGGAATAATGCTCCAAAACCTATGATATTTGAAATACTTTGTCTTAACGCACAGGCAAGGTTATATTCTTCACTACTGTGATGAATTAAATGTTGATTCCAAAAGATGTTTACTTTATGATTGAGAAAATGAACTAAATATGAAGCAAGGTCTATGCATATAAAAGCAATAATATATATTCCTGTGGTACTTTCGACTTCCCAATATGCGATTTTTTCAAGTAAAAAAGGGTAAGATATCAGGATTACCCCAAGACCAAGAACATCTTTAAGAATATTAGTCATACCCGAGCTGAGACTTGCCAAGGTGTCCATAAAAATATAAGATTGTTTTTTTGTAAGGTGACCATATAGCATTTCTATTAATACTAAAATTAAAAAACCGGGTATAGCCCATAGTAATATAGAAGCATATGTATTCATAAAAACCTCAAATTTTGTTAAAAATAGGAAATTATGAACTAATTACCCATTTTCCTTGTCTGACAAGTATTTCAGCTTGTTTATATTTTACAATTTTAGTTTCTCCTGTACTAATATTTTTAATGGTAACTTTTTCGTTACGACCAATTTTAGGTTGATCTCTTACTATTGTTTCAATGATTTGACGCTGTGGTTGACTTGCTCCAGCACCTACTGAACGAGATTTTTGAGCTAATTCTTCAGTATTAAGAACATCATCCTTAGAAGTTTTAAGTTTTTGTTTAGAAGTTGACCTTTTAGCCTCATGAATTTGAGCTTCCTTTTGGTTCGGTAAGCCACCCTTGATTAAAAAAGATAGAACTTCTTTGTTTAGGCTATTTAGCATGGCTTTAAAAAGCTCAAATGCTTCAAATTTATAAATCAATAGTGGGTCTTTTTGCTCATGAACCGCTAGTTGAACTGATTGCTTCAGTTCATCCATTTTTCTTAAATGGATTTTCCACGCATTATCAATTAGGGCCAGTGTTATATTTCTTTCAAAATCATCAATTAGACTTTTACCCTCTGATTCATAAGCTTCTTTAAGATTAGTAACTACGTTCAGTGATTTTAATCCGTCTGTAAATGGAACTACAATTTGTTCAAATTTATTATCAGGTCGTTGATAAACATCTCTAATAACAGGATAAGCGATATTAGCATTAAGACTTGTTTTTTCATTGTAATGATTTAATGATGACGTGTAAAGGTCTTTTATTAGATCATTTTCTGTTTTTTCTAAAAAAGCACTTTCATTGAGAGGAGCTGTCATCGAAAAGGTGCTTATGATTTCAAATTCAAAGTTTTTAAAGTCATTAGAAGCTTTATTATTTAAAACAATATCCTCACAAGTATCATAAAGCATATTTAAAACATCTAATTTCAAACGCGAACCCTCAAGAGCATGTCTTCTTCTTTTGTATATAACCTCTCGTTGTGCACTCATTACGTCATCATATTCCAACAGACGTTTACGAATTCCAAAATTGTTTTCTTCAACCTTTTTTTGAGCACGCTCAATTGATTTGGTCATCATTGAATGTTGAATGACTTCACCTTCTTCCAGACCCATGCGGTCCATAACTTTCGCAACACGCTCTGATCCAAAAAGGCGCATCAGATTGTCTTCTAGAGAGACAAAAAATTGAGAACTCCCCGGGTCTCCTTGTCTACCAGAACGTCCACGAAGCTGTCTATCAACCCTTCTAGAATCATGACGCTCGGTACCTACAATTGCTAATCCGCCTACATCTTTAACTTCTTGAGATAGTTTAATATCAGTTCCACGACCCGCCATATTTGTAGCTATTGTTACTACTCCTGGATTTCCTGCTTCAGCAACTATATCAGCTTCTTTTTTGTGCATTTTTGCATTAAGTACGTTATGCTTCACCTTTCGTATGTTTAACATTTTACTTAATAATTCAGAAATTTCAACAGATGTAGTTCCTATTAAGACTGGCCTACCTTCATTTGAAAATTCACTCACTTTTTCAATTACTGCATTATATTTTTCTCGCTTAGTTTTATAGATTAAATCATCTTCATCTTTTCTAGCAATTGGTCGGTTAGTTGGTATTTCAATTACATCCAATTTATAAATTTCCCAAAATTCTCCAGCTTCAGTAATCGCCGTCCCAGTCATTCCAGAAAGTTTATGGTACATACGAAAATAATTCTGTAAAGTAATGGTTGCATATGTCTGGGTAGCTGCTTCAATTTTTACATTTTCTTTAGCCTCAATGGCTTGATGAAGGCCATCTGAATAACGACGACCTTCCATAATTCTTCCGGTTTGTTCATCAACAATTTTAACTTTGTTATCCATCAATACATACTCTACATTTTTTTCAAAAAGGGTATAAGCTTTTAAGAGTTGATTCATACTATGTATACGCTCACTTTTGATATCAAAATCTTTAAAAAGCTCTTCTTTTAAGGTCGCTTCTTTTTTTGAGTCATATCCATTAGATTCAATTTTAGCAATTTCAATTCCAATATCTGGGAGAACAAAAAAATTAACATCTGAATTATCCTCAGAAAGCATTTGGATGCCCTTTTCTGTGAGATCAATTTGATTATTTTTTTCATCAATAACGAAATATAAATCTTTATCAATGATATGCATTTCACGGTTATTATCTTGCATATAGTGATTTTCAGTTTTTTGTAAAAGCTGCTTGACCCCTTCCTCGCTTAAAAATTTAATCAAGGCCTTGTTTTTTGGTAAACCTCTAAAAACCCTCAAAAGCAAAATACCTCCTTCAGTTGTATCATCGTCTCGAATTTTAGCTTTTGCTTCAGCTAAAATTCCTGTTAATAAACTTCGCTGATTGTTTACCAAACTATTGACATTTGACTTTAAAACATCAAATTCATGCCTATCTCCCTCAGGTGTTGGCCCTGAAATAATCAAGGGTGTTCGTGCATCATCAATTAATACAGAGTCTACCTCATCAACTATTGCATAATTATGTTTGGGTTGAACTAAATCTTTAGCTGTGTGAGCCATATTATCCCTCAAATAATCAAAGCCGAATTCGTTGTTTGTGCCATAGGTGATGTCGGCTTGATATGCTTTTCTTCTTTCACTACTATTGGGTTGGTGGTAATCAATACAATCAACACTTAAACCGTGAAATTCAAATATAGGTGCCATCCATGCACTATCACGTTTAGCTAAGTAATCATTCACTGTAACCAAGTGAACTCCTTTTCCGGTGAGTGCATTAAGATAAACTGGTAGTGTAGCTACCAAGGTTTTTCCTTCTCCAGTTTGCATCTCGGCAATTTTTCCCTGATGAAGGGCTATTCCCCCTATCAGCTGGACATCATAATGGATCATATCCCAAACAATTGGTTTGCCCGCTGCATCCCATGAATTTGACCAAATTGCCTTATCACCTGTTAGTTGGACATATGATTTTGATTGAGAAAGCACTCTGTCATAAGATGATGCCATTACCTCTATTTGTTTATTCATTACAAAACGACGCGCAGTTTCTTTTACAACTGCAAAGGCTTCTGGGAGGATAGAATTAAGTGTATTTTCGGCATTTTTTCGAGAGGCTTCTTTTTCTTGGTCTATTTGTTTATAAATTGATTCTTTTTTGTCAAGGTCACTTGTGTTCAGAACTTGATCTTCAAGACTTTTAATGTTTTTTGAAAAACTTTGATTTTCTTGGGACAATAAGGATTTGAATTGTGATGTTTTTTTCCTAAGTTGATCGCTGCTAAAAGACTCGAAAATTTTCTGGTAATCATTGATTTTAGTGACTAGAGGAGTAATTTTTTTTAAATCCTTTTTTGTTTTGTCTCCAACAAAGGTTTTTAATATGCTGTTTAAAATACTCATAAGCGATTTAGAATCTATTTTAATCTTTCAAAGTAACTAAAAAAAAAGCCTCAAATAAGAGACTTTTTAAATTCATTTTATAGATTACTTAATATTCATCCTCATTCCAAAGATAATCTTCCTCAGTGGGAAAGTCTGGCCAAATTTCTTCTATGGATTCATAAATATCTTCTTCGTCTTCCATTGACTGAAGATTTTCTACTACTTCAAGAGGAGCTCCAGTTCGAATTGAGAAATCTATTAATTCATCTTTAGTTGCTGGCCAAGGGGCATCACTTAAATACGAAGCTAATTCTAATGTCCAATACATAAGGAAATATTTTTTTGCAAAAATAAATTTTTAAATATATTATACAACTTTTTAGTGAAATTTGTTTCCACTCCATTTAACTTCCTTAATTTCTAATTCATGAGCGAAAAATCTTGAAAGAGTAAAAAAATAATCAGATAAACGGTTCACGTAAGCAATTATTATGCCTGAAATTTTGATTTCTTTATCCAGTTCTGTTACATGTCGTTCTGCTCTTCTGCATATACATCTTGCAATATGACAATATGAAATTGAGACATGACCTCCTGGAATTATAAAGTTCCGTAGAGGAGGGAGTTTAAATGTCAGTTTATCAATTTCTTCTTCAATGAAAATTATAGTTTTATTTTCTAAAGGTTTTAAATTTGATGGAAAATCTGTTTTTGAGTCAGTAGCCAATTCAGCTGCTACAACCATTAACTGTTTTTGCACTTTAATTAAAGTGCCTTTAATTTCAATAGTATTAGTAGTGTCCCTTATTAATCCTAGCCAGGCTATTAGTTCATCTATTGCCCCGTATGCTTTGATTCTAATATCATGTTTAGGAACTCTTTTTCCAGACATTAAGCTAGTTATACCATTATCCCCTGTTTTTGTGTATACTTTATTCTCTTTCATGTGCTAGCCTATCCTTTATTACTAGTTAAAAACGGATTGAAAAAATAAATTTATAAATTATATTTTATTAAACCTCCAATGTCTTTGGGTTTTACTTAAAGAATTTATTTTTTTTAAAACGACCACTTATAGCAAGTAGGAAAAAGAGTACAGCTATAAAAATACTCCAGCGTGCAATTATATCTCCATAACGAGTATAAAAAGTAAGTTTTGATCTTGAAGTAATATCTCCTTTTAGCACTGTTTTTAAATCATATTTAGTCTCTTTAATAATTTCTCCTCGCGCATCTATAATTGCTGAAATTCCTGTATTAGCACTTCGCACAATATCTCTTCGATTTTCTATTGCACGAAGGCGAGTATAACTTATCAACTGCTTGTGTCCTGGTGTTTCGCCCCACCAAGCATCATTTGAAATTACTGCTAAAAAAGTAGCTCCTTCTTTTACATAACCCGTAACAAATTCACCAAAAATTGATTCCCAACAAATTACAGGTGCTGCTATTTCCTGATTCATTGAATGGGAAAAAACAGATCGTTTTTGTTGAATTCTGCGACTTGCCACGGTGCCTCCCATATCAATCATAAAATCACCCAAAAGAGGTTTAAGTATTTTTTTAAAAGGCATGTTTTCAACACCTACTACTAATTTTGATTTATGGTAAACCTCAATATCTTTTTGATATTGTTCACTTAGGGCACTATTATAATATTCTACCCAAAGATTTTTTTTAATATAATTTGCTGTTAGTGAGGGAGCATTTTCTTTAAAATATGTATCGTAAAATTGAATACCGCTAATTATTTGTGTATTTGGAAAACTAGCGAGTTTTTTTTGAAGTTCATTATGAATTTTACTTTTTCGAAATGATAATAATTCCTCACCATAACCCTCGGAAAAATAAGTTTCTGGTGTTAACACATAGTCAGTGCTTTTTGTTAGGTGAGGTTTTAATTGGCTAAATAATTGATTTAAAAAATCCTCATTGGTTAATTTGTATTTTGAATTATAAGGATCTATATTGGGTTGCATCATTATTACTTCAATCACTTTATCTTGAACTTCGACTTTTTGATAGAGATACAATGAAAATGCAACGGGTAAAGCTATTGCAATTAATGGAGCAATTAATTTTCGAATTATAATTTTAATAGAGGTGAAATCTTGTTGTTTAAGTAATTGAAAAATCCATACATTAATACACAACACCCAAAGTGAACCTCCGAAAGTTCCTGTATATTCATACCATTGTATCCAATAAATCTTCTCTGAAAATACATTTCCAAGATTAAGCCAGGTCCAAGAAAAGTCCCAAATCAGATGTAATTTTTCAAAGGCAATCCAAATACTGATAAGAAAAATATAGGCACTTCTATATGGCAACCTACTCTTTGCCCAATAAAAAAGCAGAAATATTAAAGCATAAAAAAGACTATTACACAAGTTTGCAAATAACATTCCAAAAAGTGTAGAGTTATATAGCCACCATGTTGTAATTAGGTTCCATATCAAAAAACTTATGTAACTGTGAATAAAAATTCTCAAGCTCTTTAGTTTTGAATTGTCGTTAAGTATTGAATCTTCTAGATACAATAAGGGGATTAAAGAAATAAAAATCAGAGCCGTAAGGCCTTGAATAGGCCAAGAAAGGCCAAGCGCTATACCTGAAGCTATAGATAGAGAAAGATGTTTTATTGTCTTTGACATTTGTACGAATTTAATTTTTTTGAAGTTATTGCAATTACTATATTGTCAAAAATTAGAATATTTTTTTGTGGAGTTAATAAAACGAAGTATTCCCAATCTTTTTACTGCACTTAATTTTTTATGTGGTTGTTTTGCAACGTATTTAGCTTTTAAAAATCTATTTGAAGCTGCTTTTTTAATGGTTTTCTTAGGAGCTTTCTTTGATCTCTTTGATGGTTTTTTGGCACGTCTATTAAAAGCAGAAAGCAGCTTCGGTCTTCAATTTGATTCAATGGCAGATTTGATTACTAGCGGATTTGTTCCTGGCATTGTCATGTATAACCTTTTTTTAGAAATTGGAGTACGAGAATTAAATTTTACAACACATATTTTACAAAGTGAGTTTACATTTTCATTTGCTCCTTATGCTTTAGTAGGATTCTTGATTCCTTTAGCTGCTGGGATTCGTTTAGCAAGATTTAATATTGACGATGATCAGCAATATGATTTTAAAGGACTGCCTGCTCCAGCAAATGCACTTTTAATAGTTGCATTACCACTAATAATTGAGCATCCACAATTTGCATCAATAAAACCAGTAATAAGATCATTTCCAGCTCTTTTGGCAATTACATTGATCTCATCATTAATTATGAATATTCGCCTTCCTTTGTTTTCATTCAAAATTAAATCTTCAAATCTAAACGACTATAGCTACCAATTAATTCTTTTTGTGTTATGTTTCCCCGTCTTTTACTTATTTAACTGGGTCGCTGTGCCTTTATTAATTTTGATTTATCTTATTTTAAATTTCATCAGAAATAGTATTAAATAAAATTTAAAATTAATCTTCAAATGACTTTTTGAATTAGCTCAAAAAGATAATTTTTTTTTGCGAAGTTCAAAATTTTGACCAAGATATACTTTGCGGACCATTTCGTCTTCGGCTAGTTCTTCTGGTGTTCCAGCTTTTAAGATACTTCCCTCAAACATGAGATAGGTTTTATCTGTAATAGCAAGTGTTTCTTGTACGTTGTGATCTGTAATTAGTATACCGATATTTTTCTTTTTTAAATGGGCTACAATTTTTTGAATGTCTTCAACGGCTACTGGATCTACTCCTGCAAATGGTTCATCAAGTAAAACAAATTTTGGATCAGTAGCAAGTGCTCTTGCAATTTCAGTTCTCCTTCGTTCTCCACCAGAAAGCAGGTCTCCACGATTTTTACGAATGTGATTTAATCCAAATTCTTCCAAAAGTGATTCCATTTTTTCTTTTTGCAAATTTTTACTCAGGTTTGTCATTTGAAGTACGCTAAGGATGTTGTTTTCTACACTTAGTTTACGAAATACGGATGCCTCTTGGGCTAAATAACCAATACCTCTTTGAGCCCTTTGATACATTGGAAATTTTGTAATTTCTTGATTATCAATATAAATAGAGCCATCATTTGGTTTTATTAGACCTACAATCATATAAAACGAAGTTGTTTTTCCTGCTCCATTGGGTCCTAGTAGACCAACAATTTCTCCATTAGCTACCTCCAGGGAGATACCTTTCACAACTTTTCGTCCTTTATACGATTTTTCTATTCCTTCTGCGCGTAATTTCATTATCTTTTTTGTTATGAGTTTTTAATACTTTTTGAAAATTTAATCTGATATCATATGTTTTCAAGCATTTCATCTTGTTTTCTTATTACAATTCTCGATATTAAGATACTCACTTCGTAAAGAATAAGTATTGGAATACTGACAATGATTTGACTTGCTATATCTGGAGGTGTAATAATAGCTGATAGGCTTAAGACCACTACAAGTGAAACTTTTCTATTCTTTCTTAAAAAATTGGGAGTTAGAATACCCACTTTAGTTAAAAAATAAACTATAATTGGTAATTCAAAAATTATTCCAGCAGCTAAAACGGAAGCTCTTAATAGCCCTATATAGCTGCTCAAATCAAAATCATTAAAAATTTCACTGCTAACAGAGTAATTTCCTAAAAAGTTAATTGAAAGAGGTGTTACAATAAAGTAACCAAAAAGAACTCCAAAGAAGAATAACATTGAGGCAATAAAAATAAAACCTCGTGCATTTTTACGTTCTTTTTCATAAAGCCCAGGACTTATAAATTTCCAAAATTCAAAAACAATGTAAGGGAAAGCCACAATGAAACCAGCGAGAATTGAAGTCCATAAGTGAGCAGAAAATTGACCTGCCATGGTTCGACTTTGAATTCTAAAAGGCAAATCATCTATACAAAAACTATTTCCTTGACCAAGGGTTTGTGATATATTACAAAACCAACGATAGGTAATGAAATCTTTTTGTTTGGGGCCAAAAAGTATGACGTCAAAAATAAAATCTTTAAAAATAAAAGCCACAGTAGCCACAATTAATATTGCAATTACTGAACGAATAAGATGCCAACGTAATTCTTCAAGATGATCCAAAAACGACATTTCATCTTTTGGTTGTTTGGCACTCATAGGGTGGTTAGTTTTTAATGAATTTAAATTAATTGTAAAAATATCAAAAACAAATGGTATCCTGAATCATTTTTTCATTTATAAGGGTTTCAATTTTAGATATTTTGTTTTAAATTAACCTTGTATTTCCTCTTGGAATTTAATATATTACAATTAAAAGCTCCTGAAAAAAATTAAATTCATTTTACCTTCATGAATAAGGATGAACTTAAAATTCAACTTAAGAAGCACTTCGGATTTTCTAATTTTAAAGGGCTTCAAGAGCCTGTAATTTTAAACGTCTTACAAAAAGAAGATTCTTTCGTTATCATGCCCACTGGCGGTGGAAAATCACTCTGTTATCAATTGCCAGCATTGATGAAAAAAGGAACGGCTATTGTGGTTTCACCACTTATTGCTCTAATGAAAAATCAAGTAGATGCAATTCGCGGAATTGCATCAGAAAATGGTATAGCCCATGTCTTAAACTCATCTTTAAATAAGACAGAAACCACTCAAGTAAAAAATGATATTCTTAGCGGCATCACCAAGTTGCTTTATGTTGCTCCTGAATCTCTTTCTAAAAAAGAAACAATTGATTTTTTTAAATCTGTTAAAATTTCATTTTTAGCTGTAGATGAGGCTCATTGTATTTCTGAATGGGGACATGATTTCAGACCTGAATACCGGAATCTTAGAGTTATTCTTGAACAGTTTGAGCAAAGTATTCCTATTATAGCTTTAACCGCAACAGCAACTCCTAAGGTACAAGAGGATGTTATGAAAAACCTTCGCATATCCAAAGCTAAAGTATTTAAAGCATCATTTAATCGACCAAATCTTTATTATGAGGTTAGGCCTAAAACTAACCAAGTTGATTCTGATATTATTAAATTCGTAAAGCAAAATAACGGTAAATCAGGTATAATTTATTGTTTATCTCGAAAGCGAGTTGAAGAATTGGCACAAACTCTTCAAGTAAATGGAATTAATGCGTTGCCATATCATGCGGGTTTAGATTCAAAGTCAAGAGTTAGTCATCAAGATTATTTTTTAAAAGATGATTGTGATATTATTGTAGCTACTATTGCATTCGGGATGGGAATAGATAAACCAGACGTTCGCTTTGTAATTCATCACGATATTCCTAAAAGCATTGAGAGTTATTATCAGGAAACTGGTAGAGCAGGCCGTGACGGTGGAGAAGGACATTGTCTAGCATTTTATGCCTACAAAGACATTGAAAAACTACAAAAATTTATGTCAGGTAAGCCTTTAGCTGAACAAGAAATTGGAATGGCTTTATTGGCTGAAATAGTAGCATATGCTGAAACTTCAATATCACGACGGAGGTTTATTCTTCATTATTTTGGAGAGGAATTTGATAATGAGACAGGTGATGGAGGTGATATGGATGATAATATACGTTTTCCTAAAGAGCAGTTTGAAGCAGAAACAGAATTAACCCAATTATTAAACGTCATAATTAAGACCAAAGAAATATACAAAACCAATGAGTTGGTTAAAACACTTCAAGGAAAAAAAAATGCAATTATTCAATCTCACAAAACTGATTCTTTAGCAATTTTTGGAAGTGGAGCTGCAAAAGATTCAAATTTTTGGATGGCTTTAATAAGACAAGCTATAGTGGCTGGATTTTTAATAAAAGAAGTTGAATCTTATGGTCTGATTCGAATTACAACTAGAGGAAAATCCTTTTTAAACAAACCTTCAAGTTTTATGATGACCGAAGATCATAAATACGAAGAGCGTGATTTAATACAAATTGTTCAAAACAAACCTCTGGGGGTTTTGGATAATACTTTAATGCAGCTTTTGATTAGTTTAAGAAAAAAGGTCGCAGAAGCTAACGGGGTTCCTCCTTATGCTGTTTTTCAAGAAAACTCTTTAGAAGAGATGTGCCTTAAATACCCTATTTCACAAGAGGAATTAATTAATATTAATGGTGTTGGTGAAGGAAAAGCAAAACGTTATGGAGAAAATTTTACAGAGCTCATAAATAATTATGTTGATGAAAATAATATTATTCGACCCGATGATTTAGTTGTTAAAAGCACAGGAATCAATTCTGCACTTAAGCTTTTTTTAATTCAGACTATTGATCGAAAGTTATTACTTGAAGATATTGCAGATGCAAAAGGTATGACTATGGATGAACTCATAACTGAGATGGAGACTATAGTGTTTTCTGGAACAAGACTTAATATTGACTATTATTTGGAAAATCTTTTAGATGAAGACCAAACAGAAGAGTTGTACGATTATTTTATAGAAGCAAAATCAGATTCAATATCTGATGCAATCGATGCTTTTGAAGGGGATTATGAAGAAGAAGAACTTCGTTTATATCGTTTGAAATTTATTAGTGAAATCGCAAATTAAACTTCTATGATTTATGGGGATTATTATCTTTGCCGTTAAACAAAATTATTATGGAAGGCGTATATGCTAAATTTAATACATCTAAGGGGTTAATTTTATTAAAACTTACTTATCAAGAGACACCTGGGACAGTAGGAAATTTTGTGAGTTTGGTAGAGGGGACTCAAAAAAATAGTCATAAAAATTCTGGAGAACCATATTATGACGGTTTAATATTTCATCGAGTTATTCCTGACTTTATGATTCAGGGAGGATGTCCTCAAGGTTCTGGCTCTGGTGGTCCAGGGTATCAGTTCGATGATGAATTTCACCCAGATTTAAAACATAATCGTGCAGGGACAATGTCAATGGCGAATTCAGGTCCAGGAACAAATGGCAGCCAGTTTTTTATTACACACGGTCCCACTGATTGGCTAGATGGGAAACATACTGTTTTCGGTTATATTGTCGAAGGTCAAAATGTTGTAAATAAAATATCTCAAGGTGACACAATCGAATCTGTAACTATAAAGTACCATGGGGAAGATGCTGAGAATTGGAATGCACAAGCTGCATTTATTGAGTTTAATGCTAGTGGAAAAGCTAGCCTTAGAGCAGCAGAAAAATTAGCTGATGAAACTTTAAGTTCACTAACTGAAGGTATGGAAAAAACAGAAAGCGGTTTGTTTTATAATGTTATTAAAGAGGGCAAAGGTATAACGCCATCTAAAGGTTCAAAAGTTTCTGTGCATTATAAAGGTACACTTATTGATGGAACCGTTTTTGATTCGTCTTATCAACGCAATGAGCCACTTGAGTTTTCAGTAGGTATAGGTCAAGTGATTAAAGGATGGGACGAAGGAATAATGCTTTTGAATAAAGGAGCTAGTGCTCAATTTGTAATTCCAAGTCATTTGGGCTATGGAGCTCAAGGTGCTGGTGGAGCTATTCCTCCTAATTCAATTTTAATTTTTGACGTAGAGCTAATTGATTTTTAATTTTGTTTCTCAGGAATATTTCCAGGATGCCATTTAATGCTGCAGCCTAAACTAGGGTACTGCAAATTTGACAGCTGTGGAGCTTTTTTGAGCATAAAATTAGAAGCTTGGTGCAAATCCTTTCCATTAACAGGAATCTGATTTCCAGGTCTCGATTCGTCATAGCGCCCTCTATAAGCTAGCTTTAATTGGTCATCAAATAGATAAAAATCAGGTGTACAAGCGGCTTGGAAGCTTTTCGCAATTACTTGACTTTTATCATACAGATAAGGGAAAGTAAATTTATTTAATAAGGCTGTTTGTTTCATTTCTTCAGGACCATCTTGTGGATGAGTATCAATACTATTACTTGATATAGCTATGGTTTCAATTCCTTTTTTAGAGAAATCTATTGCCGTTTTAATGATGCCATTCAAAAGGTGAATCACATAAGGGCAATGATTACACATAAAAATGATCAAAGTGCCTTTTTCCCCTTTTAGTTTTTCTAAATCTGCTATTTGATCATTAACTACATTAGGTAAGGAAAAGTTTGGGGATTTAGTCCCCAAAGGGAGCATGTAGGATTCTACTAGAGCCATAAATATGTATATTAATCTGACTTTAAATGTAGTATTTTTGAATATATTTAAATAAATAATGATAGACTATTCTACTTTTGAAAAACTTGATCTACGAGTTGGAACCATTTTAATTGCAAAAGACTTTCCGAAGGCAAAAAAACCTGCCTATCAATTGGAAATTGATTTTGGACCAATCGGTATTCTTAAGTCTTCTGCACAAATTACAAATCGTTACAGTCCTAAAGAGCTAATTGGAAAACAAATCATAGCTATAGTTAATATAGGAATAAGAAAAATAGCTGATTTCGAAAGTCAATGTTTGATTCTAGGAGCTACAGATGATAGAGGAGTTATTCTTTTGACTCCTGAAATTAAAATTCCAAATGGAAAACAAGTCCTATAAATTATGATTTTAATAACATTCAAATAAATAACAAATATTGTATGCCATTTTAAAAATTTATTCAGAATTTAAATTGATGTTATTAGAAGAATAGTTCTTCTGATGACGTTCACTTATTACCTCTTGGCCTCTATTATCGAATATATAAGCTATAGTTTCATTTAAAAAATTTGAAAAATTTTCAAAATCTTCTTTGTAAATATATATTTTATGTTTTTTGTAGTAATAAGTATCGTCTTCGTTTGTAAATTTTTTACTCTCAGTTATAGTTAAATAGTAATCACTAGCTTTTGTTTCTCTGACATCAAAAAAATATGTTCTTCTTCCAGCTCTAAGTACCTTGGAAAAGATTTCTTCTTGATTTACATCTAAATTATTTAACATTTTATTCAATTGTTTTTTATTGTATTAGACAATTTTATTAAAAAAAATAATCAAAACAAATTATTTAACCCCGTCAGTTTGTTGTTTTTCAAATAATTCTTTGTAATAGCCCTCAAGGTCAATTAAATATGAGTGTTTGCCTTGTTGAACAATTTTGCCATTTTCGAAAACAATAATTTTATCAGCGTGTTTTAAGGATGAAATTCTGTGACTTACAATTAGAGTTGTTTTATTTCCTGAAATCTTTTTAAGATTATTTAAGATCTCTTCTTCTGTGTCATTATCAACTGCAGAAAGACAATCATCTAACAACAAAATTTTAGAACCTCTAATCAGTGCTCTTGCAATTGATATTCGTTGAATTTGGCCACCTGAAATGTTAACACCACGCTCACCTAGTAAAGTTTCATAGCCATTGGTAAAACTTATTATATTTTCGTGAACAGCGGCATTATTACTTGCTTCTTTGATATCTTTTAAGTCAATTTCTTGTGCCCCAAAACGAATATTATTTTCAATACTTTCAGAAAAAAGAAAAGCATTTTGAGGAATATACCCAATGTTTCCCCTAATTTGATCTAAGGTGTATTCTTTTATGTCTATTCCATCTAAACTAATTGTACCTTTAGATGGATCATAAAGTCTACAAATCAGATCTAACATTGAAGATTTTCCAGATCCGATATTTCCAATTATGCCTATGGTACTTCCCGCAGAAATTTTGATACTTACATCTTTTAAAGCTTCAATTTGCGTTTCAGGATATATTAAGGATACATTTTTAAGTTCAATTTCACCCTTAATAAATTTATTTACTCCTTTTCCATCACTTATTTCAGGTTGTTCTTTTAAAAAAGCATTAATTCTTTTCTGTGAGGCCTCTGCTTGCTGAACTATAGAAGTTATCCAACCTACAACAGCGACAGGCCAAGTAAGCATATTTACATAAATTATAAATTCAGCAAGCACTCCGATTTCAATCTCATTATTTATGTATTGATTTCCACCTATATAAATAACAATTAAATTACTGCAGCCAATTAATAAAATCATAAGTGGGAAAAACCAGGCTTGCACCTTTACAAGAGACATGTTTTTTTGATAACTTTCGACGGCTAGATCATTAAAGCCTTTATATATTATATTCTGTAAATTATAGGATTTAATAACGGCTATTCCGCTAAAACTCTCTTGTGCACTAGAAGACATATTAGATAAAACCTCTTGAACTAAAGTGCTTTTTACATTTATAACACGACTCAATTTATATATCGTAAACGATAATATAGGAAGTGGTAAGATTGTATATAATGTAAGAATTGGAGCGATACTTATCATGTATGAAATTACTATTATAAATAGCGAAACAGTATTTATGCTATACATGAAAGCTGGACCCACGTACATTCTTACTTTACCTACGTCCTCACTGATCCTATTCATTAAATCTCCTGTTTTATTGTTTTTATAAAAACGTTGTGTTAACTTTTGATAATGCCAAAAAATTTCATTTTTTAAATCAAATTCAATAAAGCGAGACACATTGATTATTGTTTGACGCATTAAAAAAGTAAAAAAACCAGAAACTAAAGTAGCGCCTATAATGATTAGAATATTGATCATTAAAATATATTGAATTTTCTCAAAATTAGGATTTTCTAATTGAAGGTATTTTTCTACAGCAGTTAGTGAGTTTCCAATCAATCGAGGAGCAAATAGGGAGAAAATCCTTGCAATTACTGTAATCAAGAATCCTAGAAAGAGTTTAGTTCGGTATTTGTAAAAGTATTTATTAAGGTATTTAAGTGCTTTCATGGAACACTCAAAGGTAATCAAATGGAGATGTATAAATTAATTCAATAGTAAAACTTTCTGAAACTTTAAACTGTTGATTAACATTATTGATTTAATTTAGTAATTCAAAAGTTCTTATACATGCTTACTCGTCGACACATACGTATTAAGGTCATGCAATCTGTTTATTCATTTAACCTCGGTAAAGGGAAAAAACTTGAAGATGAAATTGTTTTTTTTAAGAAAAGTGTGGATGAAACTTACGATTTGTATCTTCTTATGCTTGCACTTTTTAAGTCAATAAAACAATATGTTAATGAACAACTTCTTGCTTACAATAAACATCAGATCATAAGAGACGAGAAACACCTTAAGCTAAAACGTTTATCTGAGAATCGTTTTCTTAATTTTATAAATGAACATATTGTTTTAAATAAACATATAGAAAATAAAAAATTCATACGCTGGGATTTAGAATTTATTTTCATAAAGGACTTGGTGGAAGAAATGATTTCTAGAAAAGAATTTGAAACATATCTATTAAACGATAGACCATCAGAAAAAGATGATTTACGGTGGTTGATTAAGTCTTTTAAAAACACCATTGCCCCGTCATCATACTTATATAAATATATAGAGGATCATAACTTAACTTGGTCAGATGATTTGCCTCTTATTAATACTTTTATTTTGAAAACACTTAAGCAACTCAGTTTAGATAATTCTCAAAGCTTGAAATTTTCAAAATCAATTGAAAGTGTTGATGATTTAGAGTTTGGAATTGAGCTTCTAAAAAAAGCCATTTTGGAGGAAGAAAAATTATTAAAAGAACTGGAAGGAAAGACTCCCAATTGGGAGGCTGAAAGAATAGCGCAGATGGATCAAGTCATTTTGAAAATAGCTATAGCTGAATTACTTTATTTCCCTAATATACCAATTAAGGTTTCACTTAATGAATATTTAGAAATATCAAAGGACTATTCAACTCCTAATAGTAATAATTTCATTAATGGAGTATTAGATAAATTAGTCCGTGAATTTATTGATGAAAAACGAATGATCAAACAAGGAAGAGGCTTGCTGTAATCACTTTTTTTATTATTTTTGATAATATTTAAAACAAAAAAATGAAAAAATTATTAATCATTTGCATTGCTCTTTCTTTTACTGCTTTCAATGCTTGTCAAGATAGCTCTGCTAAGAAAATAAACAACTCTAATACTTCTGCTTCAACGGAAAAATCACCAACAGCAGATGGACCAATAATGACATTCGATAAGATCACTCATGATTTTGGAACAATTAACGAAGGCGATCGTGTAACGACAAAATTTTCTTTTACAAATACAGGAAATTCAGATTTAATAATCGTGGATGCTAGGGGAAGTTGTGGATGTACAGTTCCTGAGTATCCAAAGAATACTCCTATAGCTCCTGGTCAATCTCAAACTATTACTGTTAATTTTGATTCAAGTAATAAGCCTGGAATTCAGCAGAAATCTGTTACTCTTTCAGCTAATACTACGTCTGGTAGAGAAATGCTTAGAATTAAGGCAAATGTAACTCCTGATCCATTAAAGCAGAAGCAACGCGATGCCCAAGCAAAAGCTCGTCAACAAAATTAAATACATAAAATAATGTCAGAAGGTTTATCAGGGCAACTTCCATTTTTGCTCTTAATGCTTGTGGTATTTTTCTTTTTTATCATCTTACCACAACAAAGAAGACAAAAAAAGGAAAAAAACTTTATGAACTCCATTAAAAAAGGAGACCGTATTATAACTAAAAGTGGAGTCCATGCCAAAATCATGGAATTGAATGATAAAGATAACACTTGCATTGTTGAGACATTGGCTGGAAAACTAAAAATTGAACGTTCAGCAATTTCATTAGACATGAGTTCGAAGTTAAATTCTCCACCTGCGAAAAAATAATTTATTTTAATCCCGCTTAACGCGGGATTTTTTTTAGTCATATGTACCATTTAATTGTAAAACCGTTACTATTTTTATTTGATCCTGAATGGGTTCATAATGCGGTTTTTAACTCTATTAAATTTGTCAATAAAATCCCAGGTATATCTAGATTATTCCGTTTTATATTTGTTTTAAATGATAAACGATTAGAACAGAATCTCTTTGGTTTAACCTTTCCTAATCCAGTTGGTCTAGCAGCTGGCTTTGACAAAGATGCTAAGCTTTATAATGAACTTTCAAACTTTGGTTTTGGTTTTATTGAAATAGGAACACTTACACCCAGGTCACAGGACGGAAATCCAAAAAAAAGAATGTTTCGTCTTATTGAAGATGAAGGACTTATTAATCGATTAGGCTTTAATAATGAAGGAGTAGATTATGCAGTTAGAAGGTTAAAAAAAAACAAAGGTGTTTTAATTGGCGGTAATATTGGTAAAAATAAAACGACACCCAATGAGGAAGCAATAAGCGATTATGTCTATTGTTTTAAGACTCTTTATAAATATGTTGATTATTTTGTAGTAAATGTAAGTTCTCCAAATACACTAAACCTTAGAGCACTTCAAGAGAAAGAACCTTTGACTCATCTTTTATCAACTTTAAAAGATTTAAACAATATGCAGGGGGCTCCAAAACCAATTTTATTAAAAATTGCTCCAGATTTGACTGAAAATCAACTTTTAGATATTATTCAAATAGTTACTTCGCTTAAAATAGATGGAGTCATAGCAACCAATACCACTATCAATAGAGATAATTTAAAGTCACCCAACAGAAAGGAAATAGGTGGGCTTAGTGGAAGACCAGTCAGAGACAAGAGCACCGAAGTAATTCGTTTTTTATCAAAAAAAAGCAAACATGCTTTTCCAATTATTGGAGTAGGAGGAATACATAAGCCAAATGATGTTATTGAAAAGTTAGATGCTGGAGCCTCTTTAGTTCAACTATATACTGGTTTTGTTTATGAGGGACCAAGTGTAGTTAAAAGAATCAACAAAGCTCTTTTAAAAAGAGCAACTAAATAAAAAGATAAAAATTCACCATTTTACCCAAAACGACTTTAGTCAAAATAGCTAAATGATTCTCCATTCTTAATTGTTAGAAGAGTTTCATAAATTAATTTTATAACATTTTCAACATCTTTACGATGCACCATTTCAACTGTAGTATGCATATAACGTAACGGAAGTGATATCAAGGCAGATGCAACTCCACCATTACTATAAGCAAAAGCATCTGTATCAGTTCCCGTGAAGCGTGAAGAAGCTAATCGTTGGAAAGGAATTTTATTTTTTTCAGCAGTTTTAATAACCCTTTCTCTTAAATTATTTTGAACAGCAGGTGCATAAGAAATAACAGGTCCTTTACCAATTTCAGTATTTCCTTCAGTTTTTTTGTTAATCATTGGAGTGGAAGTGTCATGGCAAACATCTGTAATAAGTGCCAAATTTGGTTTTAGTGTTTGAGTGATCATTTCCGCGCCTCTAAGACCTACTTCTTCTTGAACAGAATTAGTTATATACAGTCCGAATGGAAGTTTAATATTATTTTCAGAAATTAAACGTGCTACCTGTGCAATCATAAAGCCACCAGCTCGGTTATCTATCGCACGGCAAATAAACTTATCTTTATTAAGCGCTTTAAAAGTATCAGGATAGGTTATTACACATCCTACATGAACTCCCATTTTCTCAACTTCTTTTTTATCCTTAGCACCAACATCAATGAAGATATTATCTAGTTTAGGGATTTCTTCTTTTCCGTTTTTCCTAGTATGGATTGCTGGCCAACCGAATATTCCTTGTACAATTCCTTTTTTGGTATGGATATTGACCCATTTAGAAGGTGCTATTTGGTGATCACTTCCACCATTTCTAATAACATAGATGAGTCCATTGTCAGTTATATAATTGACATACCAAGAAATTTCATCAGAGTGTGCCTCAATTACGACTTTATATTTTGATTCTGGATTTATTACGCCAACTGCAGTTCCATAAACATCAGTTATAAATTCATCTATATAGGGCTTCAGGTAATTCATCCAAATTTTTTGTCCGCTACTTTCATAACCTGTAGGAGCTGCATTATTTAAATAATTTTCTAAAAATGTTATTGATTTCTTATCGAGAATACTCATAAATACTAAGTTAAATTTTTAACAAACTCAAAAGTAAGAATATTCCATAATAAAATTAACGCCTTTAAAATATTTGTATTTTTGAATTAAAAAAAAACAACAAAAAAACTAATTAAACTTATTGTTGCAATGCGTTTCGGGAACCTCTTTATAAATAAATCCTATATCTTTTTTGAAAAAGTCTTTTTCTTTTTTGTTTTAATTAACTCTTTTTTCGGTTTATCTCAAATTGAACCACCTGATAATTTTGAAGGAGATTTGCTTTTTAAGTTTGAAACAGATTCTATTCCTCAAGCAGGAATTCGACTAAAAGAAGTAGTTTTATTTCAACCCTTAAGTTTTAAAAGCATTAAAGAATTAAGGCAATATGTGATTTTGAGAAATCGCACTTTGCGGGTTTATCCATATGCTAAATTAGCTTCGGATCGCTTAGACACTTTGAGTATGCGTCTTGAAAACATAAAGAGTAATCGAAAGAAGAAAACTTACATTAAGCGAATTGAAAGTTTCATATATGATGAATTTGAAGAAGAATTAAAAAAACTTTCCCGTTCTCAAGGAAGAATTTTAATTAAATTGGTGCATCGTCAAACGGGAGAAACTACTCATAGTTTGATCAAAGAATTGCGTAATGGATGGAGAGCTTTTGTCTATCAAACCACAGCTTCAATGTTTAAACTTTCACTTAAAGCCACTTATAATCCTGGAATTGATTACGAAGACTTTTTAATCGAGGATATTCTACAGCGTGCCTATGGAGATGGGATTATTGATCTTGATCCTACTGCCTTAAACTATGACTTAGATTCATTGTATACTATTTGGAAAGCACCTAAAACTCCTTTGCCAAGAGATAAAAATTCAAGATAAAATTATCTTTATAAAATAAACGAAAGAGCAAATGCTGAAATAATTGTTATAAGCTTTCTTAAATTAAACGCATGACCTTGATTACTCTCAAAAAGTATAGTAGTAGAAATGTGTAACAACATTCCTACAACTAATGATGTGATATTAAGTCTCCAGACTTGAGGAAAAGATAGGCTGTCATATAATATACTCCCAATAGGGCTCATGATTGTGAAAAGTAAAAGTGTAATTATTTTGACTATTGATGAAACTTTGCTTTCCCAAACAAGAAAAAAGACTACCATCCCAATAGGGATCTTATGAATAAACATGCCCCAAACTAATTCGCCTTGCTGACTAAGAGGAAGACCTTCAATAAAGGCATGAATCCCTAAGCTTAATAAAACAAGCCATGGAAGCCCTTTGTTTTCTTTTGTATACGCATGACCATGTTCTGCTCCTTGAGATAAGTATTCAAGTATTATTTGTAAAAGTAGACCTGATATAATCCAAGCGCCAGTAGTGAAACTCCTGTTAGAAAAAACCTCAGGCATTAAATGAATAATAGTAATTCCTAATAAAAATGAACCACTAAAAGCTAAAACTAAATTAAATGAAAATGATCTTTTTATACGAAAAACAAAACCAATACTCATTCCTAAGATAGCCCCAAAAAAAGGAAATATATAGCTAAAAAAAGGGATAGTGCTCATGTATTGTCTTGGACAATTCTTTAGTCATCAAAATTAAAGTATTTTTGATGGCTAATACAACTGATGAAAGAAAATTTTATAATGCTAGCAAAGACCTTTTATGGTTTTGAGGATATTCTTGAAAAAGAGTTACTTAATCTTGGAGCTCAAAACATTAAAAAAGGAAATAGATTTGTTTCTTTTGAGGGAGATAAGGGATTCATGTACAAAGCAAATCTTTCATTACGAACAGCTTTAAAAATTTTAAAGCCTATCCACAGTGAGCGGATACAAAACGAAAAAGCTCTATACGAACTATTTTATGATTTTCCATGGGCTGAATATATGGATGTAAATTCAAAATTTGTTATTGATAGTGTTGTTAACGGTGAAATATTCACTCATTCCCAATATGCTTCTCAAAAAGCAAAAGATGGACTAGTAGATCAGTTTCGTGACCGATTTGATAAACGGCCAAGTGTGGATTTGAATTGTCCAGATTTAAGAATCAACTTGCATATTAAAAATGACTATTGTACAATCTCTTTAGACACTTCGGGCGCTTCTTTGCATCATAGAGGATATCGCACAGTAACAAATATAGCACCATTAAACGAGGTTCTTGCAGCGGGTTTAATTCAACTTTCTGGCTGGAAAGCTAATACTGATTTTTTAGATCCCATGTGTGGAAGTGGAACTATTCTTATCGAGGCTGCAATGTTTGCCTCTAAAATCCCTGCAAATATTAATCGTAAAAGTTTTGCTTTTGAAAAATGGAAGGATTGGGAACCAGAGTTGTTTAAACTTATAAGAGAAAGTCAATTAAAGAAAGTTACAAATCCTAATATTCAAATTAAGGGTTCAGACAAAGCTCCTTCTGCAGTAGATAAGGCAAAACAAAATATGGAGAATGCAAATTTGAGTGAATTTATTCAAATTGAAAAAAAAGACTTTTTTCAGCTTGAGAAAGAGACTAAAGGTCCCTTACATCTTTTAACTAATCCTCCCTATGGAGAACGTCTAGAGGGCGATATGAATGCACTATATCAGGGAATTGGAGATGGATTTAAGCAAAGTTTCCCGAATACTAATGCTTGGTTAATTAGCTCTAATTTGGAAGCTATTAAATATATTGGACTTAGACCTAGTAGAAAAATAAAAATTTTTAATGGAAAACTGGAGTCACGTTTATTATACTTTCCTATATACAAGGGAACGAAAAAAGTACATAAGCTAAGAAATGAATAGTTTATCTCTTTTTTGATCTAAAGGGAATACCATATGTTAATGTGTAATTTAATCCAGCCCCAAACTTATTTTCTTCAGTTTTTTTATTAAATCCTGGTATGTAAATATTGTCAAAGTTTTCAGGGATCTTATCATTAAGCAGCCGATTTAATCTCAGACTAAGACCCATGTAAATATTCTTTAAAAGTTGAACCTTAAAACCGGCAACAATTTCGAACCATTGTGCATTTAGATTTGAACGTTCCCCGGTTGCAAAACCATTTACAATAGGCAGATCTGAACTTAGCCAAAACCGTGATCGATCGAGAATTGTATAACTGTTTAATACTTGGTTATGAGTGCTAGAAGCAAAGCGAAGTCCAACATAAACAATATTATTCATTCCTTCTAAATTTTCAAACATATTATAATCAAAACCCAACTTAAAGTAACTTCCAGAAGTTGTAAAATTTATTTGATCAATCTCTTTGGTGGTTTTTGTATTACCTAATTCTAATGCCAAAAATATATCTTCACCTAATCGGAAATCACCAACTACTTCAATACCGTTAAAGTCATCAGAAACTTGAGAAAGAATAATTCTGTATAAGTCTACACCAAAACGGAAACTTAAAGGAATCTTTTCTGAAGCGCTTAAGCTAACAGGAGTTTCAACTGAAATTATCTCCTCATTTTGCTGTCCTATTAATAGCTGGCCTCCTCCTAAAAGGCTAATGTATAATGCCCAAATGCGCACTTGTTTCATCTGATATAGTGTCTTTTAAAATGGTGAACCCCTTTATCCAATTGTTCCCTGGGTTTAAAATAATTGCTGGTGTTGATTCTAAAATATAGTTTGATCGATATCCACAGGCCACGTTGATGAAATTATCAAATCGTTGATAGTTAATCTGAATTGTATCAATATTTTCGTTATCAGATCCAAGATTCAATATGAATTCGAATTGAACACTTTTATCTTGAATTTTTAAGGGCAGAGCTATAGAGTCACTAGCAATGCCTGGAAGAATTTTTTGAGTACCTATCGCTTGAACGGAAAAACCAGCAGGTGTTTTTCTATCATTAACATTATTTTGATCAAGCATCAAAAGAATTAAATCTGGGCTTTCTGTAACAGATACAATACAAATGTCATCTCTTTCACAGCTAAAGAATATCATTATACTTATTAGGCAAAGAAATATTTTATTCATTATTTCTATTGAGTTGTAAAAGTACAACATTTTCAACATGATGTGTTTGTGGAAACATATCTACTGCTTGGCTGATCAGCACATCATATTTGATTTTCATCAACTCTAGATCTCTGGCTTGAGTTGAGCTATTACAACTTATGTAAACAATTCTTTTAGGCGCTAGCTTCAACAATTGTTTAACTACATCAGCATGCATACCGTTTCGAGGAGGGTCAGTGATTACAATATTTGCTTTTCCGTGTCGTAAAATAAATTCATCGTTAAAACAATATTTCATATCACCTACTTCAAAACTTACATTTTTGATCTTATTTATCTTCGCATTTACCTTGGCTGAGTCAATAGCTTCTGAAACAGACTCTATTCCTATAACTTTATTACAATATTTTGCTAAATACAAAGCAATTGTTCCGGTACCAGTATATAAATCATAAACAATGTCCTTTGGTCTTAGTTGAGTAAAAATTTTTGCAATATCATAGAGTATCTTGGCTTGCTTAGGATTTGTTTGATAAAAGGATTTAGCTGTAATTCTAAATTGAAGATCATCTAAATATTCGGTTATAAATTCTTTACCCCTGTGACAATATATTTTCTGATCATAAATACTATCATTGCCTTTTGAATTAATGCAATACAATAAAGAAACAATTTTTGGAAACCTTTTTTGTATGAAATTTAAAAGCAACTCACGTTGATCTTTATCTTCTCTGTAAAACTGAATCAACACCATAATCTCTCCAGCTAAAGTATTTCTTATCATCAAGGTTCTTAAAAATCCTCTTTGTTCATGGGGGTCAAAAAAAGCTAATTTTTTTTCAAGCGCATAAGAACGTATTGCGTTTCGAATCTCATTGGATGGATTAGCTTGAAGATGACATTGATTAATATCAACTACTTTATCCCACATTCCGGGTTTATGAAACCCTAAGCCACGGCGTTCTATTATAGTATCTTCTTCAATTTCACTTGACAAAAGCCAACGCTTATTGGAAAAAGAAAATTCCATTTTATTCCTGTAGAAGAAAGGATTTTCGACACCTACAATTGGGAGAATTTTATTGATATTTAATTTTCCAATATGTTTTAAGTTGTGAATAACCCCCTTTTCTTTAAAACTTAATTGTCCTTCATAGCTAAGATGTTGCCATTTACAACCTCCACATATGCCAAAATGTTTACAAATAGGATTTGTTCTTTGAGGAGATGTTTTAATCCATTTTATTGGCTCCGCTTCAAAATACCCCCTTCTTTTTTTGTAAGCACGTATATCTACGATATCTCCAGGCACAACATTTTTAATAAAATAAACAGCACCTTCGACACTTTTTGCAACACCCATTCCCTTGGTGTTTATGTCGATTACTTCCAAAGCTTTCTCTTGTCTGTCTATTCGTTTTCTTGACATGTTGTAAATGTAATGGGCTTGATAAAATAAATCATTATTTCAACTAGGTTTTTGGAAGGGATATTTAGTATTTTTATCCAGAAATCATTCTGTTATTGATAAAAATAGTAAGAGCTATGAAAACTTTATTTAACTACAATAACTTTATCGAATTAGAACATAGATATGGTGCACATGATTATCATCCTTTACCTGTTGTTTTAGAAAGAGGAGAAGGAGTTTATTTATGGGATGTTGATGGAAATAAATATTTTGATTTTCTTTCAGCTTATTCTGCTGTAAACCAGGGTCATTGTCATCCTCGAATAGTAAAAATATTACAGAATCAAGCAAATATACTCACATTAACTTCCAGAGCGTTTCACAACAATAAGTTAGGAGACTATATGAAGTATGTTACTGAATATTTTGACTTTGAAAGAGTTTTGCCAATGAACACAGGAGCTGAGGGAGTAGAGACAGCCATAAAACTTGCTCGTAAATGGGGTTATACAAAGAAAAAAATACCTCAAAATAAAGCTCAAATTATAGTATGTTACAATAATTTTCATGGAAGAACAACTACAATTATATCTTTTTCTAGTGATAAAGGTTCTAAAGATAATTTTGGTCCACACGCCACTGGTTTTATTTCTATTCCTTTTGATGATATTGAAGCTTTAGAAGTTGTTTTAGAAAGAAACCCTAACGTAGCAGGTTTTCTTCTAGAACCCGTTCAAGGTGAGGCAGGGGTTTATACCCCGGAGCCTGATTTTATTCAAAAAGCTAAAGCCTTGTGCCATAAGTACAATGTTTTGTTGATAGCAGACGAAATACAGACCGGTATTGGCAGAACAGGTTCTTTATTGGCAGTATGCGGGAGCTGTGATTGTAGTGGCCATTGTGAAAAAAAGGAAGCAACATATGTTCGTCCTGATCTATTGATTTTAGGTAAAGCCATAAGTGGAGGAACATATCCAGTTTCTGCAGTATTATGTGATGCTAATATTATGGACGTGATTCAACCTGGGCAACACGGTAGTACCTTTGGTGGCAATCCTATGGCTTGTGCAGTAGCAAAAGAAGCTTTAGAGGTAATTCGAGATGAAAAATTGACTCAAAATGCTAGATTACTTGGAAATCGATTTAGAGCTAAAATGCAGCATTATATCAATGAAAGTGATGTTGTTTTGAGTATACGAGGAAGAGGTTTGTTAAATGCTATAGTTATCAATGATATTGAAGAAAGTGATACAGCTTGGAATATTTGTTTAAAACTTAAAGATTGTGGTTTATTAGCAAAACCAACTCATGGAAATATCATTAGATTTGCTCCACCTTTAGTAATTACAGAAGATCAGTTAGACGAATGTATTACGATTATAATTAATGTTTTGAAGACCTTTGAGCCATAAATAGTAAAACTCATGAATGTATATTTTGATAATGCAGCAACAACACCAATGCGGAAAGAGGTAATACAATCTGTCTCTTCAGTCATGGAAGAATGTTTTGGAAATCCTTCTTCTACTCATGCTTATGGACGTACCGCTAAAACTTATATTGAAACCGCAAGAAAAGGAATTGCTAATTTATTGCATGCAGCTCCACAAGAAATTATATTTACATCAGGAGGCACAGAGTCTGACAACATGATTTTGAATTGTGCTGTTAAAGATTTAGATGTTACCACTTTGATTTCTTCACCTATAGAGCACCATGCAATTCTTCATGCTTTGGAAGGTTTAAAAAAAATATATAAAATTAAAGTAGCTTATGTAAACATTGACAATAAAGGTTCAATTGATTTAAATCACCTTGAAAAACTTTTAAAAGAGGACGAATCTAAGAAACTAGTAAGCTTAATGCATGTAAATAATGAAATAGGAAATATTCTTGACCTCCAAAAAGTAGGAGATATATGTCATCAATACCATACGTTGTTTCACACTGATGCAGTTCAGGGTATAGGACATTTTGAATTTGAATTAGAACAACTCCCTATTGATTTCCTTTCTTCTGCTGCCCATAAATTTCATGGCCCCAAGGGGATAGGTTTTTCCTTTATTAGGAAAAACTCTAAACTAGAACCATTTATACATGGTGGTTCTCAGGAGCGTGGTCTTCGAGCGGGAACTGAGTCTGTACATAATATTGTAGGAATGCATAAGGCCCTAGAGATAGCTTACCTAAATTTAAATGAAGAAAGAAGAATAGTTAATTCTTTAAAAGAACATTTTAAATCTTCTTTATTAAATGTTTTTCCTGAAGCTCAATTTAATGGATATTCTGGCGAGGATTATATTAGCACTTATACTTTAATTAATGTAGCTCTTCCCATTTCCGAAGAAAAGGCAGGTCTTTTAGATTTTCATTTGGATTTAAAAGGAATTGCTTGTTCAAAGGGTAGTGCTTGTCAGTCTGGAAGTAGCTCAGGATCACATGTGTTAAACGCTATTCAATCTGATGAGTTAAAAAGTTGGCCCTCTTTGAGATTCTCTTTTTCGGTTTTTAATACCATAGAAGAAGTAAACTATGTTATTAATGCTCTAGAGGAATTTGCAGCTTAGACATTTTACTAATTATTATTTTGGCTTTCTGTAAAAATTTCTTTTGAAGATGGTTTTATTTCCTACTTGGTCTTCAGCTTCAATTTTTAATTGATTTAAAGCTTCTTTAAACTCCAAGTCATTAAAATTATAAATCAAACTATTGTTTTTAGGCTCGTGTTCTAAAAGAATCCATTTTCCATTAATTTCTCCACGAAACTTTTTTAATCCAGAAAAGTCATCAGAGATCTTTAATCTCATGAAACCGTAATTGCTTAACCATTGCTTTTCTTTAAAGTTTATGGCTTTTATTTCTGGAGAAACACTGTCTTGACTAATTAAAAATTTCCCTAGTAATTTAGATTTACCCTCCAAATAACCGTCCTTTTTAAAAGCACTTAAAAACACCGGTTTTCCTTTTTTATTTATAAAGGATAAAAAGGATTGGGATATGGTTAAGCTATCTGCCTTAGGAATCTTGAATTTAATAGTGTAGGCTTTTCTCATCGGAAAAAGATCTTCTTCTCCAATATAAAGTGTGTCTCCAAGATCTTCAACCTTTAAGTTTACTTTATCAAAAAAACTATCTTTTTCAAAATAAACAGATTTATCTTCAAACTCATACAGGTATTCTTCCATAGTTTTAACAAAATCACTTTCTTTTATATTTTGTTTAAACATTTCTTTAGTCCCTGTTAAATAGACTTCAACATAACTTGTGTTTTTATTATAATCATTCACTTCAATTAACAATTGATATGATTTACCAGGATCAATTTGCATTTCACCATTTTGTTCAACATTTTTTAGAAATGAAAATTTTTGCTCAGGATGAGCAACAAAGCGATGAATTCTTCTTTTTTTCTTTTTCAATTCTTCATAATCAATCATCAAATTAATGTATTTGGAATCGTCAAATAAAATTTGATCCATTTGATAACTAAAATACTGAACTCCATTTAGGCGAACTGAAACACTATAAATCCCATTTTTATTATATGAAAGGTTTTGTCGATCAAATAATCGTAAACCAATATTAATATTCCCTGAGGCACTAACACCAGCAGTTGAATAAACGCTATCATTTATTTGTATTAACTTATATTCTTTTTTACTACTAAAAGGGCCTGTTCCTGAATACAAATAGAAATTTTGTATTTGAGGGCGCTGAGTATCATCAATAACTAGTGGATATCGCATTGCATTGATTGGAAACTGACCATTAGTTTTTCGCATTTCAAAATGTAAATGTGGGCCATATGAGCCTCCTGTGTTTCCAGAATAACCTATAACTTCTCCAGCATCTACAAGAAATTCGTCAACTTCAGGAAATAGTTGTATTGTGAAAGATTCTTTTTTGTATTGATTTTCTTTTACATATTTTTCTATTTTCGGAGCAAACTTTTTAAGATGTGCATATACTGATGTATTTCCGTCAGGATGCTCTATATAAAGTGTTTTTCCATATCCACTTAAACTAACTCTAATTCGACTTACGCGTCCATCTTGAACACATCTTACTTTTAACCCCTGGCGTCCCTGAGTTCTAATATCTAGTCCTGCGTGAAAGTGATTATTTCTTAATTCGCCAAAGGTTCCTGAAAGTTGAATAGGTATATCTATAGGGGGGACCCATTTTTGTTCACTTTGGCTTGTCAATGAAAAACTGATTAAAAATATAAAGACGAGATAGTCTGATTTCAAGTTGGGAGAATTGATTTAAACGCAATATAAAAAATCAAATAGTTTAAAAGCATTTTTTTTAGGGCTTGTTAAAATTTTTAAAACTATTACACAAGAAGTTTAAAATGAAAAAAGATTCAATAACTTTACTAATATTACAGTATAATTTAAAATTTTTGAATATGAACCAAAAACTTTTATCGATAGAACTTTTAGAAGAAAAGATTATTGGTTTATTAAATAAATTAAAAGAAAACCATCTCACTATAGTTAAACAAGAAGATCAGCAAATCAATCTTATTAAGAGAAATAAATATTTAGAAGACAAAGTATTGGTTTTACAAAACGAAAATAAATCTCTTAAAATTGCAAATAACTTACTTGGAAGTAGTGAGGGAAAATCTCAGACTAAAACAAAGATAAATAGTCTCATTAAGGATGTTGATTATTGTATTCATCAACTTTCAGAAACGAATTAATCATATGAATAATTTATTAAAAATTAAGTTAACTATTGCAAACAGAGTATACCCCTTATCGGTCGCACCTGATCAAGAGGCTTCTCTTCGTGCATCAGCTAAGAAGATAGAAGCGACAATTCTACAGCTTGAAAAAAACTATGCTGTTCGCGATAAGCAAGATGTTTTGGCAATGTGTTCACTTCAATATGCAGCACAATTAGAAAAATTCAATAATCAAAGCAATACTTCTTCTCCAATTTCTGAAGATAAATTAGAAGAATTGATAGACATGATTGATATTCACTTGGCTGCATACTAAGTTTTAAAGTAATTTATACAGCATTACCTGTATTAGTATTTTTTTGATAAACTCAACGAGCTTTTAATTATGAGAGGTGAGTTTCAATTGTAAAAGCAAGCTGTCTTGTAACAGACCCTTGATCAATTGTGTAGCCTCAAACTTGATTTTTAGGAGTTTATACAAAAGGCACGCTAATACAGGTTTTTTATAAAAAATAAGAAATATTAGAAAGTACCTTTTCTATATATTCATTAATATTACATATAACAATCCTGCAGCAGTTCCACCAAGTAGTGGACCTATAATTGGAACCCAGCTATAACTCCAGTCAGCATTTTTATTTTTTCGAGGTAAAAAAGAATATACCAAACGTGGGCCAAAATCTCTAGCTGGATTAATGGCGTATCCTGTGGTACCTCCTAAGGCAATTCCAATAAGCCATACCAATATTCCAACAGGCAATGCATCTAGTGAACCTAAACCAAAGTTTTGAACTTCTGAGCCACTAATTTCAATATTAGGTCCCACAATAAACAAGACTCCAAATACAAGCATAAAAGTACCAATGGCCTCACTAAAAAAATTATTTTTTAAATTTCGTATTGCTGGGCCTGTGCAAAAAGTACTCCTAACTACTTCTTCATCTTTAGTAAGACGGTAGTGATCAATATATGTGATGTAAGCCAACCAGCTACCAAGCATAGCTCCAAGAAGTTGCGCCCCAAAATATCCAGGAACTATAGACCACGAAAACTTTCCTGCTATAGCTAATCCCAATGTAACAGCTGGGTTAAGGTGCCCCCCACTAGATTGAGATGTTATAAACACACTAACAAATACAGCAAAACCCCAAGCTGCTGTTACTAAAACCCATGGAGTTTGACCTTCTGCTATAGTTTTTTTTAGATTTACATTTGCAACTACTCCTGCTCCAAATAAGAGTAGGGTTGCGGTACCAATAAATTCTGCCAAATATGGATTTAATATCATAATTGATAATTTTTTATAATTAATTTGAATTGCTCTAGTTCTCGATCAATCCAATTTTGATTCTTGTTTAGAATTTCAGCCATGATTTTAGCTACTTTTGGTGCTATTTTTTCAGTTTCAAAGGCGTCTAAAAATAAACATCGTGTTCTTCGAGCAAGAATATCTTCAAGGTTGTTAGCCATTTCTTCTTTAATACCCCAATGTATTTGATTTTTTGTTATATATAGCTTATCTGAAAGAGATTTATTTCCATTTTCTGTATTTAATGCAAGAATTTTATTAGCCTCAGTTCCATAACAATGAAGTGGTTGATTCCAATCCGTTGAAGGATCAAAACCAAAAATTGGAAGAGATTCAGTATTACATTTACGTTCTGAAAGTCCACCTACAATTTGCACAGTATTAACAGTATCTTCAGCAATTTTTCTGTATGTTGTCCATTTTCCCCCAAGTATACTAACCAATCCACTTGTGCTTACTGTAATTTTATGATGTCTGGAAATTTCTTTAGTACTTTCTTCTTTATTTTCGCTGGCAGCAAGTGGGCGAAGTCCAGCAAATACACTTTTTATATCAGATCTTTTTGGCTTTTTTGTCATATATGATCCTGCATTATCTAAGATAAATTCAATCTCTTTTTCCAGAGCAATCGGTTCTTCCAAAGCTTTATCAACTGGGGTGTCTGTAGTTCCTACAATGACATGTTTATTCCATGGAACTGCAAACAAAACCCTTCCATCAGAAGTATGTGGAACCATTATGGCGTGAGTTGATTTGATAAACTCTCCATCCAATACAATATGAACACCCTGAGATGGCCTTATCATTGGTTTTGCACTAGGTTGGTCTAAGGCAATTATGCTGTCTGAAAAAACTCCCGTAGCATTTACAACAACTTTTGCATTAACATGGATTATATCTCCACTTATTGTGTCTTTTACGTTAAGTCCATTAATAATGTCACTTTCCTTTGTAAAATTTAAAACATCAGCATAGTTGACTAATGTTGCCCCTTCTTTATCAGCTGTTAACATTAAGCTAATTGCCATTCTTGCATCATCAAACTGGCCATCATGATAGATTACGCCTCCACGTAATCCTTTTTTATTTACGTTTGGAATATTATTTAGTGTTTCCTTTTTATCTAATAGGGTAGAGGGACCTAAGCCAAGTTTTCCAGCCATCATATCATATACCTTTAAACCTAAACCATAAAATGGACTACTCCACCAATCGTATGAGGGTATAACAAAACTCAAATCTCGAACTAGGTGAGGTGCATTTTTTCTCATGATCCCTCTTTCTCTTAGCGCTTCCATCACTAATGAAATATCACCATTCTGTAAATATCTAACTCCACCATGTACTAGTTTTGTACTTCTAGATGATGTCCCTTTTGCAAAGTCATTTTTTTCAAATAAAACAGTTTTGAACCCTCTATTTGCGGCATCAATCGCAATTCCTAAACCAGAAGATCCACCACCTATGATTGCTATATCCCAGTCTTGATTTAGTTTTATTTCCTCAAGATTAGAAGTTCTATTCATCTTTATTGTAATTAAGGACTTGTTTTATACGTCGTTCCCAATTATCAATAATTTTTTGATTTTCTTGATTTTTTTCAGGATTAAATTCTCTATCTACTTTCCAAATGTTTCTTATACTATCTATAGATGACCAATATCCACTTGCAAGTCCTGCAAAATAAGCAGCACCTAAAGCTGTTGTTTCTGTTATTTCTGGTCTTATAACTTTCGCATAAAGCAAATTTGATTGAATTTGCATTAGAAGGTTATTTGTACTCCCACCTCCATCAACTTTTAGTGACTTGAAAGTAATATCTGCATCCTTTTGCATCGCAGTGACTATCTCTTTAGTTCGCATTGCAATAGCCTCAAGGGTTGCTCTTGCAATATGACCTTTTTGTGTTCCCCTTGTTATACCAATAATAGAAGCCGTTGCAAGAGGATCCCAATAAGGAGCACCTAAACCAGCCATTGCAGGAATAAAAGTAACACCACCATTGTTTTCGACTGTTTCCGCTAAAGATTCTATTTCAGATGCAGAAGAGATGATCTGTAACTGATCACGTAGCCACTGAACTGCAGCACCAGCAATAAAAACACTGCCCTCTAAAGCATAATTTACTTTTCCATTAATTTGATAACCAATAGTGGTTAACATTTTATTTTTAGATTGAACGGGTTTAGTCCCAGTATTCATGATACAAAAACATCCTGTTCCATAGGTATTTTTTACATCTCCAGTTTCAATACACATTTGACCAAATAAAGCTGATTGTTGATCTCCTGCAATACCACAGATGGGAATTGAAAAGTTAAAATATGATTGAGATGTATTTCCTACTTTTTCTGAACATGATACAACTTTAGGTAATATTGCTTTTGGAATATCTAAAGCTTCTAACAGCTCTTGGTCCCATTCTAATGTGTGTATGTTAAAGAGTAAAGTCCGACTTGCATTTGTAACATCAGTAACATGGACTTCACCTTCTGTAAGTTTCCATATTAACCAACTGTCTACAGTTCCAAATGCAAGCTCTCCATTATCAGCTTGTTTTCTTAGTTCAGGATCATTGTCAAGAATCCATTTGATTTTAGTTCCTGAGAAATAGGCATCAAGTAAAAGACCAGTTTTTTGGTAAAATAAATTGGCTTTTCCTTCTTTTTCTAAAACTTTACACATATTAGCTGTTCTTCGGTCTTGCCAAACAATTGCTTTATGTACCGGAACTCCTGTTTTTCTATTCCAAAGTATGGTAGTTTCTCTTTGGTTTGTAATACCCATTGAATCAATCTGAGAGGCACTTACACTATTTTTTTCTAATACTTCTTTAATTGCTAATAATTGTGTCTTCCAAATTTCAATTGCGTCATGCTCTACCCAACTCTCGTTTGGGAAATATTGAGTAAACTCGTGTTGTGAAACACCGATCGACCGGCCTTGTCTGTCAAAAATTATTGCTCTTGAACTAGTTGTTCCAGCATCAATTGCCAGGATATATTTTTCCATAAGATATTTTATTTAATTCTTATTTAATGCTAATTAAGTTTCCATTCTCATCCCATTCGGCAACATCATTTCTAGTCATTGGATTTACGAAATCATATTTCCAATCCTTTTCATATGAAAAACCGTGTGCCTGCATGACATCATCTGGAACACCATCCCATACATTTGGTTGATTTCCTTTATACCCCAGGTCACTAATACCAACTTCTGAAGAGAAGTACCCTGTAATTACCAAATTCCTAATATTTGAAAAAAAGATTTCCTCTTTACTTTTTTCATTTTTGGCAAAAGCAACTTTATCTAAAATTGATTTTTGATCCTTAATCTCACAATCAATAAAGTTCCTTCCAAAATTTTCTATTGAAGTTTCATCAAGCCAAATAAGCCCTTCTCTCAATGTTTTTTTGATAGGATGGAGTATCTTTTACAATAAACTCAATAAACTCTGGGACTTCTGCCTTATCAATATCTCCTTCTTTGGTTGGAGGGACAATAAGATGAGCTAATACTCGAATTGTGTTAAGCTCTTTCTTTGAAAAGAAAACTTGATTTAATAGTTCGAGATCTCTTTGTAATTCTTCAGGAGTTCTTCCGTATTTATATTTCCAAACATTTTTATAAATAACTTCTTTTTCTCCTTGGATACAACCTTCTAAAACAAGACCACTTGCTAAGGCACTAATGGCTATAGTTTTTATACTATCTCTTCTGTTCATACCTAAATATTTTGCTTTTTTAATTGATCAACTATATATTCTGAAGTTCTCCACGAAAGTGCCATAATTGTCCATGTTGGGTTCTTATCTGCTTGAGATACAAATGGACCACCATCTACAATAAAAACATTTTTAGAATCATGTAGTTGTTCATATTCGTTTACAACACTTGTATTAGGATCATTTCCCATCCTTGTGGTTCCAACTTCGTGTATTACTTCACCAGGTGTTAATAAACCATGTTCTGGTCCTTTATTTTCCCAAAGCATATGACCTCCAATATTATGAACTATTTTTTTGACCGTTTCATTCATATGTTTAGCCTGTTTACGTTCATAGTCAGACCACTTATAATTAAATCTCAATACAGGTATTCCATATTTATCTTTCTTTTCAGGATCTATTTCACAATAGTTGTTTTTATTAGGAACCGCTTCTCCTCTGGTGGAGAAGCCGATTGTTGATCCGTAATACTTTTTAACTTCTTCACGTACCCGATCTCCATAACCACCTATTTCAATACCGAAATATTTATTTAAACTGTTATAATTAAAACCAAAACCATAAGCAGGAGCTCCAAGTCCACCCCAAACCTCAATATGATAGCCTCTTGGAAAGTCTAGGTTTTTGTTATCAAGCCACCAAGGAGTATATAGGTGCATATTA
>CABXKB010000003.1 GCA_902512755.1 uncultured Bacteroidota bacterium
AGATTGTTACCGAAATAAAACCATTAGAAAAGTTTTATTATGCAGAGGAATACCATCAGGATTATGAGAAAAAAAATCCTAATAACCCTTATGTTAGGCAAGTTTCTATTCCCAGGCTACACAAATTTCAAAAACAGTATCTGGAGCTTTTAAAAGAGGAAGAATAAAAAAATTGCATAATTTAACTTAACAAATGAGAATTAAACTTTTCCCACCCCTTGTAAAACGAACAACCAATTGAAATTCCTACGATAGCACCACAAAAAATATCTAATGGAAAATGAACTCCTATATACACTCGACTATAGGCAATTAGTGAGGCAATAAATAATAAAACGTAATGTATTGACTTTATGTAAGACCTAGCGATAATTCCAAAAAAAGTGGCTAAGGCAAAAGAATTTGAAGCATGTCCTGAGAAGAAACTAAAACGTCCTCCACAAGTAGGCTTTACCAAACGCATAAAAGATTTTATCTCTAGATCATAACAGGGCCTTAAGCGCCCAACTTGAATCTTAAAAAGGTTTGTGAGTTGATCAGTAAATAAGATTAAAATCCCTGTGCAAATCAATAAATAACCTGCTCTTTTCCATGAACTTTTATATCCAATAAATATTAAAATGATGAAATACACTAATAAGTTAGAAAATCGATGAGTCATCATCATCCAAAACCAATCAAAAATTGGATTTCCTAGGCTATTGAGCCATAAAAATAATTCTCGGTCCCAAGCCAAAATCTGTTCCATGACTTACTCTAAAGATTTCATTTCAGCGTCATAAAAGACGAATGCTGCTTCAATTAGAGCTTTTGATTCGGAGGCTAAACTATCCTCATCATCTTTATTAAATTCCTCTAACCAATGTACTTCATCATTAGAAATATTTAAAATGAATCTTGGATACTCTGTATGAACAATAAATAATTCATCTTTTAAAGATGAATTATCAGCAATTAAAAATTTAGGTAATTCCATATTACGAATTTAAAATTAACTTTTTAGTTAGATGCTGAAATCGCCAAAAAAGAAGTAAAGCAGAGGAGGTTAGGCCTGACAGTAATCCAATCCATATACCAAATGCTCCAAAATCGGTATTTATAGCTAAATAAAAAGAAACAGGAATTCCGAATACTCCATAAGAGAAGAAAGTTATCAAAGCGGGAATATTTACATCTTGAAGACCACGAAGCGCTCCTAAAACGACTGCTTGAAGTCCATCCGATATTTGAAAAAAGGCTGATGCAATTAATAATGAAGAGGCTATAGTAACCACCTCCTGAACATCACTTAGGTGAAAAGGATTATTTGCATTTAAATATATCCAAGGGAGGTAATCACTAGTAAATAGAAAGAAAAGACAAAAAACCACGTCAAAAAGAAAAATGAGTAAAAAAATAGAATAAGCAATACGTTTTAAAGAGACAAAATCTTGCTTACCTTTCTGATTTCCAACACGAATCATAGCAGTTACACCAAGTCCCATTGCAAACATAAAGGTCATAGAAGAAAGATTTAATGCTATCTGATTAGCTGCCTGAGAGTTTTTTCCTAAAAAACCAGATAACCATACAGCTACTGTGAAAAACAACACTTCAAAAAACATTTGTAAAGCTGATGGGAATCCTAAGCTTATAATTTTTTTTAATAATTTCCAATCAGTAATTTTAAATTTGATATTTTCGATATAAGCCTTAAAACGCTTATTAAATCGCACATATAATGCAATAAAAAGTAACATGAAACAACGTGAAATTAGAGTTCCAATTGCCGCTCCCTCTACTCCCAACTTTGGAAAAATCCAAAATCCAAAAATTAGAATATAATTTATAATGATGTTGATAATATTTCCAAATAAAGTAGCATACATTGCAGGATGTGTATGGGAAAGTCCTTCAGAAAATTGCTTAAATCCTTGAAAACAAATTAATGGAATTAAAGAAATTCCTGCCCATTGCAAATAAGGATATGCTAAGGAAACAACATCCTTCGGTTGTTCCATTTTAAATAAAAGAGGCTTAGTGAACAAGACACAAAAAGAAAGAAAAAATCCAAGGAATATACATAGAATTAAACCATGAATAAACACATTCCGTCCTTTAATTATGTCTTTCATTCCATCAGTCTCTGCTATTAAAGGAGTAATGGCTGTAGAAAAACCAATTCCTATGGACATCGCTACGAAAAAAAAACTATTACCCAAAGAAACTGCAGCTAACTCAGCTGTACCTAATTGACCAACCATGATATTATCGACAAGTTGGACCATCGTATGTCCTAAAAGACCTATTATAACAGGGTAGGAAAGGTTTAGATTATAACGAAATTCTTGAGTATATTGATTAAGGGCATGAACCATTAATACGTAGGTTTAAAAAACCATATTGATCAACCAAGTATATTAAACTGGTCATGGCTGCTGCCCCCAACTCGAGCTCTCTTTTGTTAATAGCATCAAAAGTATCATTAGCAGCATGATGATAATCAAAATATCTTTGTGAGTCGGGTCTTAGTCCTGAAAGTACCGTTTTTCCATTTCTTAAAGGACCTATGTCCGCTCCGCTTCCACCTAAAGTAAAACGATCAATCATATAAGGATCAAAATAGGGCTTCCATGATTTAATTTTTTCAAACTGATCCTCATTAGCTTCAAAAGCAAAACCTCTTGGTGAAAATCCTCCTGCATCTGACTCTAAAGCAAAAATGTGATTTTCATTTTTTCTTTTAATATTTTCAGCATAAGTTGTACCTCCACGCAATCCATTTTCTTCATTCATATATAAAACTACTCTAATAGTTCTTTTTGGTTGATAATTAATTTGTTTGAAAATATTTAAAACTTCCATAGATTGAACAATTCCCGCACCATCATCATGAGCGCCATCTCCTAGATCCCAAGAGTCAAGATGTCCTCCAACTAAAATAATCTCTTCAGGAAATTCACTTCCCTTAATCTCACCAATCACATTGTGTGAAGGGACGTCAGGGTAGTTCTTACAATCCTGTTTTAGATAAAAATAAAGATCATCATTTAGTGATAACATCGAACTAAGTAATTGAGCGCCATTAGTGCTTATAGCTGAAGCTGGAATTCTCAATTTGTTTGGGAGGTCTGCATAACGCATATTTCCTGTGTGGGGATAATCATCCATACGTAAATTCATGGAGCGAACTATAACTCCAACTGCACCAAGTCTAGCAGCTTTTTCAGCACCACTTGATCGCTGATCTACAGATTTTTTATAAGCTTCAAAAGTATTTATTAAATCAGCTGGCATTGCACGATTATAAAACACAAATTTATCTCTGACATTTTCTTCACCCAAAGCTTCAAGTTCTTTAAAATCATTCACTTCAATCACCTGCGCTCTTAATCCTACTGCAGGTGTTGCAACTGATCCTCCTAAAGCACAAACTGGAACATTTATACTCATTCCAGGCCCAGTAATGATACTTGCGTATTCAAAAGTTCCTCGCACCCATTTCGGAACCATTATATTCTCCAAGTAAACACGATCAAGATTTAATTCTAAAAGTTCTTGATTTCCCCATTTTACAGCACGTTCAGCACTTAGTGAACCTGAAAGTCTACCGCCTATCTGATTAGACAAGTGATCTAACCATTCATATGCTTTTCCTTTAGTCAGTGCTTGATTATAAAAAATTTTAATTTGTTTTTCATGATAATTCTTTTGTCCAGAAAGAGGTTGAAGATAAAAGAGTACTAAAAAAGTAAATAAAACAATTCTCATAAATTTTTATTTTGGTACAAACTGAATAATATTTTCTAAACTTACAGGATTATCGCCAAGTATCATTAGACGCTCGATAACATTTCGAAGTTCCCGAACATTGCCTGTCCATGGATACTTACTAAGCTTTTCTAGTGCTTCTTCAGTAAAAGTCTTATTTTCTATCCCTTGCTCATTAGAAATTAAATTCACAAAATATTCAGTTAATATTGGAATATCTTCTATTCGATTAGACAGAGAAGGAACATTAATCATAATTACTGCAAGACGATGGTATAAATCTTCTCTAAATCGTCCTTCTTCGATTTCATTTCTTAAATCTTTATTAGTTGCTGCAATTACTCTAACATCTACTGAAATATCCTTTTCATTTCCTACTCGCTGAATTTTTTTCTCCTGTAGAGCTCGTAACACTTTTGCCTGTGCGGCCAAACTCATGTCAGCAATTTCATCTAAAAAAAGTGTGCCCATGTTAGCAGCTTCAAACTTTCCTGAACGATCCCTAACCGCAGAAGTAAAAGCCCCTTTGACATGCCCGAAAAGTTCACTCTCAATCAATTCAGAAGGTATAGCTGCGCAGTTTACTTCTACAAAATTCTCTGAATTTCGATTGCTTTGTTGATGAAGTTGATGAGCAACAAGTTCCTTACCAGTGCCATTTTCACCAGTTATTAAAATTCGAGCATCAGTAGTAGCAACTTTATGAATCATTTCCTTCATTTGAATTACAACTTTACTCTCTCCAACTATATTGTATTTTTTAGCTACTTTAAGTTTTAGCTTTTTGTTTTCCGAGCGTAAAGATTTGTTTTCTAATGCGTGCCTAACTGCTGTAAGTAATCTATTTAAGTCTGGAGGTTTAGAAATAAAATCATAAGCCCCGAGTTTCATAGCTTCAACAGCAGTTTCGATATTTCCATGCCCAGTAAGCATAATAAATGGGATGCCTATTTTTTTACTATTTGCTTTTTGAAGTACCTCAATACCATCCATTTTAGGCATTTTTATGTCACAAAGAACTAAATCAAAAGGCTGCTTTTCTAGTAAATTCAAACCTATTTTACCATCTTTAGCTTCTGTAATTTCATACTGCCCATTTTCTTCGTATAATATTCGGACCAAAACTCTGCGAATTGGTTCTTCATCTTCAATAAGTAATATTCGAATCATTTTAGTGCTTTTGGTGAATTTAAAAAACTAATCGTACGTTGGGGAAAAGGAATGTCTATCTTTTCTTTCTTAAAAGCTTTGAAAATAGCATATCGTATTTCACTTTTAACAATATTTGATTCAAAACTGCTTCGAAGCGCAAAAAAAAGTTGAAACTTTAAGGCATCGTCTCCAAAATCTTCAAATATTACAAAAGGTTTAGGTTTTTCAAGGATTTTATTATTTTTCCCCGCCAAAGCTAATAAAAGTTCAGTGACTTTATCTATATCAGTTTGATATGAAACTCCAACAGCAACACTTTCTTTAGTAATCACACCATTTTCAGTCCAGTTAAAAAGAGTGGAAATTAAAAATTTATGGTTTGGAATTATTAATACTTTATTTTCACGAGTGACTGCTCTTGTAGTGCGAAGTTTTATGTTTTCAACCTTCCCAACTTGTCCTTCTACTTCGATTATATCACCCACATGTACTGATTGATCTACAAGTATAAAAATTCCAGAAATAATATCTTGAATAAAGGTTTGTAAAGCTAGACCTACTCCGACTAATAAAGCTGCTGAAGCTGCAAAAATTGCTGTTAAATTTACACCGATATTTTGGAAAGTAATCAGTATTACTATAATGTAAATAAAATAATTGATGAAAGAAAAGACACTTCTGAATTTTATTTTAGCATCATTAGAGAGGGTGCGATAAATTATTTTTCTAAGAAGCTTAAGCAAAAGTGAGGTGGTAATAAAAACTAAAACAACTATCAAAATTGACTTGGGCGAAAAAGAAATAGAATTTCCTATAGTGAAATTATGATTAAAGAAATCCAATATTTTGTTAATAACCTTCATCTATATACAAAGTTACTATAAAAACAAAACCCACCCTTGTGAAAGGATGGGAAAAAATTGCTATGAAAAAGAAAAATAATACTAATAAATTATTAGTAGTATTAATCCAAATATATTGTTTTTTTTTAAATCAGAACTTTTTTAGGCGAACATATCCTTTACTTTTTCAAAAAAGGACTTGTCTGATTTCTCTGGATGAGGAATAAAGTTTGAGTCTGACTGCATTTTCTCAAAAAATTGACGCTGTTCCTTATTTAAGGTCTTTGGCGTCCATACATTAACATGAACCAATAAATCGCCATTACCGTAACCATTTAAACTAGGTAAACCCTTACTTCTTAATCGAAGTGTTTTTCCAGATTGAATTCCAGATTCTAGTTTAATTCTTGCTTTACCGTCAAGTAAATTTAAGTCTTTTGAAATTCCTAGTACAGCTTCAGATATACTGATATACAGGTCATAGTGAAGGTGATTTCCTTCTCGAACAAATACATTATTGGGTAATTCTTCAATTAAGACCAATAGATCTCCTGAGATTCCATTAGCTGCAGCATCGTTTCCTTTACCACTAACTTTTAATTGCATTCCCTCCTCTACACCTGCTGGTATTTTTATTGATACCGTTTCTTCCTTTCTAATCATCCCTTGGGCATCTGATCCTGATGGGCGATTAAGCAATACTTTTCCACTTCCACTACAAGTTGAACAGGTAGCTGCGGTTTGCATGCGTCCTAAAATCGTATTAGTAATTTTCATTACTTGACCTTTACCGTTACAAGCGGAACAAGAACCATATTTAACTCCTTGGGCTTTTACTTTTCGTGGAACTTTAATTTTCTTTTCTACACCAGTGGCAATCTCTTCTAAAGTTAGTTTAACTCTAATGCGCATGTCAGAACCTTTAGACCTACTTTGTCCTCCACCGCCAAAACCTCCTCCGAAAGCACTACCAAAAATATCACCAAATTGACTAAAGATATCATCCATGTTCATGCCTCCCTGACCAAAGCCTTGAGCTCCTTCAAAAGCAGCATGACCATATTGATCATATTTGGTTCGTTTATCTTGATCCCCTAAGATTTCATAGGCCTCAGCTGCTTTTTTAAAATTAGCTTCGGCAACTCTATCATCTGGATTTTTATCTGGATGAAATTCAATAGCTTTTTTTCTGTACGCCTTTTTTATTTCAGCTGAACTAGCATTCTTAGAAATCCCTAATATATCGTAATAGTCTTCTTTCATAATTATTGTCCTACGACCACTTTTGGATAACGAATGATTCGATCACCCAATTGGTAACCAACATCAATAATATCGATGATTTTCCCTTTTTCTTTTTCACTAGGCGCAGGGATTTGGGTTACAGCTTCATGTAACTCAGCATCAAAATCATCTCCAATTTTAACTTCGGTAGGATTCAAACCATTATTTTTTAAAACCTCTTGAAGCTTGTTATAAATTAATTGGATTCCCTCTTGATCAACTAATCCATTTTCTTTCTCCATTTGCTGATTAGCTCTGTCAAAGTCATCCAGAATTGGGATAAGGGCACTAATTACCTCTTGGTTTGCTGTTTTATATAGTTCAATACGCTCTTTCGAGGTTCGCTTTTTATAATTTTCAAATTCAGCAAAAAGTCTGAGATATTTGTCTTTTTCTTCATTTAAAGCTAGACCGAGTTCTTTTATTTTAATATCTGCTTTAGGTTTGGTCTCCTTTTTCTTTGTTACCTTTTTTGGAGCTACTTTTTTAGTCATTTAATTCTAAATTTATAATTGTCTTTTACAAAAGTTTTGCCACAATCAAAAAGTGTCATAATGTCACTCTTTAGGGGGGTCTATAATATCCTTCATAGCTTTATTTATTTCAGGATATAGAAATATATAGTTCTTACTTATTAACTTATTAGCACTAATCCAATGACTATCTAGAAGCAAACTACTCATTTTACCAACTAAAATTTTTAATAATGTTTTAGGAATTGGAGGTAAGAAATAAGGTCGGTTTAATGCTTTTGCTAGAGATCCAATGAAATCTGCTTGGTTAACTGGATTGGGTGCTACTATATTAAATATGCCTTCCCATTGTTCATGACATGCCTTTAAAAAAACTCCTACAACATCTGAAATATGAATCCATGATTGACCTTGTTTTCCATTTCCAAATGCTGCACCTAAACCGAAAGCTGTAGGAATTTTCAAAGGGCCTAAAACACCACCCTTATTACTCAAGACTAATCCAATTCTCATTTTGGCCACTTTAATATTTATTGAAGAGAAGGTATCAACTTCTTTTTCCCATGCAATTACAACTTCTTGCATAAAAGAGTTTGGTTGAACTTTAGCTGTTTCGGTGAATATTTTTTCAAAATCTGAAGGATAAATTCCTACAGCAGAAGCTGAAACAATTTGTTTAACCTGATGTTCAGATCCTAATCTCTTCAAGCTTGAAAGCAATAAACGTGTAGAGTCTATGCGGCTAGAAAAAATCAATTTTCTATAAGAGGAAGTCCAAAGTTTGGAAATACTTGCGCCAGCGAAGTGAATAATTATATCTACCCCCAAAAAACAGTCAGAATTCAAATCTCCATAAGATGGGTCCCAATAAAAACCTTGAGCTTTATTTAAACAATTTATCTTGGATTTTTTTGTAGTTAAAAAATTTATTTGAATTCCTTGGGATAAAGCAATATCAACAAATGAACGACCAATTAAACCAGTTGCACCAGTAATGAGTATTTTCATTAATTTTTTATTAAAAATAAACAATTACTTCTTTACAGCTCTTAACATTTCCCTTTTCCCTGGGGGGCCTGGTAATCGGTAAACACTGAAACCAACTTCTTTCAGACCTCTTCTGACACTTCCTTTAGAACAATAGCTTACCCACGCTCCTCCTGGGTTTAATAAACTATAACATTTTTTCATCAACTCTGGCTCCCATAATTCTGGCTGTACATGAGCTCCAAATGCATCATAATAAATTAAATCAAAAAACTTCTGAGATTTATAATCTTCAAAACAAATTTTCTTTTTTGTAATTCTAAAATGGGGAGATACTTTGTGAGTCTCTTCCCAAGATATGGTAGAAAACTTATTAAAAGTCATTAAGTCCTTTGAATTCTCAAAGAACTGGTCGTAATTAAGTAGGTTTACCTCCTCGATTGTCAAAGGATATGGCTCAAGGGAAGTATAATTTATAAACCTATTCATTCTATCAGCTTCCAAAAAGCTCATATAGGTCATTAAACCAGTTCCGTATCCTAGTTCTAAAATATTACATTCCCTATCTTTATTTTTTTGAGTCCAAAAATTAAACCCTTCCGTTATATAGACAAAATGAGATTCTGTAATTGCCCCATTTAAAGAGTGATAGTTTTCTTTCAAGTCTTCCATACGATAAGTTGTTGAACCATCTTCGGTCTTAATTTGTTTTTTACTATAGTTCATACTCAAAAAATTAAATGACGTAAATATGAATTTATTTTAAAAAATAATTAATGAAACTTTAATTTATTAAGAATTTCATAATTGAATAAAAATTATTGTAATTCTTAATCCTAGCCTATTGTATTATTTTAAAAAAAACTAATTTTACTTTTAAACGAATTCCAAAGTGATAAAAATTCAACAAATTTCAAAATCAAAAATCGAAAGTGTCGATTTTGATAACCTAGTTTTTGGAAAAACGTTCACAGATCATATGTTTATTTGTCATTATAAAGAAAGTAAATGGCAACCACCAGAAATCAAACCTTATGAGCCCTTAACATTAGATCCTTCTGCAAGCGTTTTGCATTATGGACAGGCTGTTTTTGAGGGTATGAAAGCCTTTAAAGATCTTCAAGAAAAAATTTGGCTTTTTCGACCTGATGAAAATTACAAAAGAATTAACCGTTCTGCTCATCGTCTTCAAATACCTGAGTTTCCTGAAAAATATTTTTTTGAAGGAATTAAACAACTTTTAAAACTTGATGAAGCATGGATAAAACAAGGAGAAGGAAATTCATTATATATAAGGCCTTTTGTTTTTGCTAGTCAATCTACCGTTCAAGCAACTGCTTCAGATGAATATATTTTTATGATTATATGTGCCCCTGTAAGTACATATTATTCAGGAGGAGAAATTAATGTTTTAATTGCTGAACAATACAGTAGAGCTGCTAATGGTGGCGTAGGTTTTGCTAAAGCTGCAGGAAATTATGCTGCCCAATTTTATCCCACCTCTGAAGCATTGAAAAAAGGATTTCAACAAATTATTTGGACTGATGCTAATAAACATGAGTACCTTGAAGAGGCTGGTACAATGAATATTTTTTTTAAAATAAATGATTCTTTAATTACAGCTCCTACAAATGACCGGATACTAGATGGGGTTACACGTAAAAGCATTATTGAAATTGCAAAAGGTAATGGCATTCATGTAGAAGAACGACCAATAAAAGTAAGCGAAATTATAAAAGCATATGAAAATGGAAATCTTCAAGAAATTTTTGGAACAGGAACTGCTGTGGTAGTATTACCTATTAGTAGTTTTTCATACCGTGGTATATCCTACAAAACTTTAGGTACAAATAATACAGCAATAACTCTAAAAAAACAGCTAGTGGGTATTCAGTACAATCAACTTAAGGATTCTTTTAATTGGACTGTAAAAATTGATTAAGTTTCCTTCAAAATCTTTTGAATATTAGGTTTAAAATAGTTAGGTCCCTTTAACACTTTACCGTCTTCACGATATATTGGCTTTCCATCAGTTCCAAGTTTACTCATATTGCTACGCTGAATTTCGTCAAAAATAGATTCAATTTTATCCTGAAAACCATGAGCAATGATCGTTCCGCACAATATATATAGCATATCACCTAGCGCATCTCCAATTTCTACTAGGTCATTAGTTTGAGCCGCCTCTAAATACTCTTCATTTTCTTCTTTCATAAGATCAAATCGTAATTTGGAAATTGATTTGGGTAATTTTGCGTTAGGTTTGTCCTCTATTCCAAGACCGAAAGCATTATGGAAATCCTTTACCGCTTGTATTGGTTTATTAATCATATTTTAATTCTGTTTTAAATGGATTTTTTATTTCTAAATTAGTTAAAAAATTATGAGATGTTTTCATTTGGCCAATTGATTTTTGGAATATGCTTTTTTGTTGTTTTTGTAATAATGGTAATATTTTCATATAAAGCTGATAAAAAAAAACAACCCAAATATTTCAAAGGGAGCTATAAGGTTTTAATAGGGTTTTTAATAGCTTTTAGCCTATTAGTATTTATTAAACATGTTACTCAGCAATGAAAAGCTTTTTATATGTTTTTGTAGGAGGAGGATTAGGAAGCCTTTTTCGTTTTGCAATCTCAAAACTTATGACTGTTTCTAAATATAACTTTCCATGGGCTACCTTTTTTTCTAATCTAATAGGGTGTTTTCTTATTGGACTATTATTGGGATGGGCAATTAAAAACAATAGTCAACGCTCAGAATTATATTTCTTTTTAGTCGTTGGTTTTTGTGGTGGATTGACGACCTTTTCAAGTTTCAGCCTCGAGGGTCTAACATTTTTAAGATCAGGAGATTATACAAATTTTATTGGCTACACTTTAAGTAGTATTATTGGAGGCATTGCCTTTGTCAGTCTCGGGTATTATATCTTTCGATTAGGAAGTTCATGATCATAATTGTTTTTTACATGATTCTCAATAAACATTTAATTTTTTATTATACCCTAATTTTTTAGGGGTTAAAATTAAACTAAATATAAAAATTTACATATACACCCCTTTTTTTATGGGGGTATATTTATTCTTATTTAGCTTTGCTAGCAAATAATCATTAATCTATTATATATGAAAAACTTAAATAAATTTTTTACACTAGTGTTTGTAGGCACTATGATGATATCTAATACTATAAATGCTCAAGATACCGACGATAGTGCACCAAAGCCAACATTTAACTTTAGTGGAACTGTTGATACTTACTTTAGATCTAGTTTTACAGAAGATCCTGTTGCACCAGGCACTTCATTTGCTAACCTTAATGGGTTTTCACTGGGAATGGCTAATTTTATCATCTCATATGAAGGGGAAAAATCTGGTTTCGTTGCTGATGTAGTTTTTGGACCTAGAGGTTCTGATGCAGTATTTGGATCTGTTGGAAACTCTTCTGAAATGGTAAACCAATTATATGCATATTACAATATTGCAGAAGGTGTTACCTTAACTCTAGGTAATTTTAATACTTTTTTGGGTTACGAAGTAATTTCACCAGCTGCTAACTTCAATTATTCTACATCTTATATGTTTTCATATGGCCCATTTTCTCATACTGGAGCTAAAGTGGATTTTTCAATTTCTGACGATGTTTCTTTAATGGTTGGTGTTTTCAATCAAACTGACCAAACTGAGGCTAACTATGATCGATATACTGCCTTTGGTACTCAATTAGGGCTTTATGGACAATATATTAATTTATTGGCAGGAGATGAATATTTCCAGCTTGATTATACAGGAGGATTTAATTTATCTGACAGTTTTTTCTTAGGAATTAATGCAACTACTGCAACTCTAGCTGGAGATACAGGATTTGCTGGTGTTGCTTTATATCCTCAATTAACTACTAGTGATAGTTTTGCAATTGGTTTGCGTGGAGAATTTTTCTCTGAAACAGAAGGATTTGGGGCATTAGTTTCCGATGGAGATGCTGATAATTTTTCATTAACACTTACCGGGAGCTTTACTTCAGGTAATTTTATTTTCAAGCCGGAATTCAGAATCGATTCTGCTTCATCTGAAATTTTCTCAATCTCTCCTTCAGAAACATCAGATAGCTTGTCTTCGTTTGTATTAGCTGCTATCTATCAATTTTAAAAAAATATTATGAAAAAAATAGAAGCAATAATTCGAAAGTCTAAGTTTGACGATGTAAAAAAAGCTCTGCATAATGTGGAGGTAAACTTTTTCAGCTATTGGGATGTTACTGGTGTTGGAAACGAAAAAGAGGGACATGTATATCGAGGAATCAGTTACAGTACCTCTGAGATTCAAAGACGGTTTTTGTCTATCGTAGTAAATGATGATTTTGTTCAACCTACAATAGACGCTATTATAAATTCTGCCGCAACTGACAAGGTGGGTGATGGTAAAGTTTTCGTTACCCCTGTCGATGAAGCCTATCGTATAAGAACAGGCGAAAAAGGAGGAAAATCACTTAACTAAAACACAAAAACTAAAAATTATGGAAAGTACTGCGCTTTTTACCGCTAATAATGTATGGATGATGATCTGTACAGCACTCGTATTTTTTATGCACCTAGGCTTCTCATTTCTAGAGATAGGGCTTACGCGTCAAAAGAATACAGTAAATATTTTATTTAAAAATTTCTTTGTTATCACCGCAGGGTTATTGCTATATGCTATAGGTGGTTTTAACTTAATGTATCCTGGATTCGAAGAGGGAGCTATTGGTTTTTTTAAATTCGCTGGATTTGGAATAGATGCTCCAGAGGGTGGAATGACTGCTGCGTATGCTGACGGTGGCTACACTTGGTGGACTGATTTTCTTTTTCAAGGAATGTTTGCTGCCACAGCAGCTACAATTGTCTCAGGTGCTGTAGCTGAGAGGATTAAACTAAATAGTTTTATGCTTTTTACTATTATCTATGTTGGATTGGTTTATCCAATTATTGGGTCTTGGAAATGGGGTGGTGGATTTTTAGATCAATGGGGGTTTTATGACTTTGCAGGATCTACTCTTGTTCACTCCGTAGGCGGATGGGCTGCATTAATTGCTGTATATCTATTAGGTGCGAGAGTAGGTAAATTCAGTTCTGATGGAAAGCCGAATGCAATTCCAGGACACAATATTCCACTTGCTGCTGCAGGTGTATTAATCCTATGGCTAGGTTGGTTTGGATTTAATGGTGGCTCAGTATTATCAGCTGACCCTGAATTAACTTCTTTAACATTAGTAACGACTTGTTTAGCTGCTGCAGCTGGCGGAATAGCTTCAAGTATTGTTTCTAATATTTTATACAAAAATTTTGACCTAACTATGTTTATGAACGGTGTCTTAGGGGGACTTGTTGGTATCACAGCTGGCGCAGATCAGATGAGTCCTATGGACGCTATTTTTATTGGAACTATTGCTGGTGTAATAATTGTTTTTGGTATTTCTCTTATCGATAAATTAAAATTAGATGACCCTGTCGGGGCAATTGCTGTTCACTTAATTTGTGGAATTTGGGGAACACTAGCCGTAGGTATTTTTGGCGATATGAAAGGAATAGATCAATTTATAACGCAGCTAATAGGTGTTTGCATAGTTGGTGCATTTTCAGTTACTACTTCCTTTATTATACTTATCATTATTAAAAAAACCTTTGGACTACGTGTAGATAAAGAAGAGGAGCTAAAGGGTCTTGACCTAGCTGAACATGGAATGGATGCATATGCAGATTTCCGATTAAATCAACATTGATTATAAATTGAATTAAAGGAATGCCACCTCCCATTAACGTGGGAGGTTTTTTTTGGTTATTTTTGGATAAAATTTCTTTTATGCGTTTTATTATTTGCTTTTTGATTTTTACTGTTTATTCAATTTCATTAGCTCAAAATAAAAATACTTCGACAACCCAAGGCCCCTATAGTCAACTGATTATTCGTGGAGCAACACTAATAAATGGAAATGGAGCTCCGCCAATTGGTCCAGTTGATATCACTGTAGAAAATGATAAAATTACAGAGATAAATGTTGTTGGATATCCAGGAGTACCAATAAATATTAATAAAAGACCTCAGTTAAAAGATGGAGGTAAAGAAATTAATGCAGAGGGAATGTACGTTTTACCTGGGTTTATTGACATGCATGGTCACATAGGAGGTGTTTCTCAGGGTGCAGATTGGGAATATGTATTTAAACTTTGGTTAGCTCATGGAATTACAACTATCCGTGAACCTAGTGGTCGTGGTGTAGAATATGCAGTTGATTTAAAAAAGCGTAGCGCTAAAAATGAAATTATTGCTCCTCGAATCTTAGCTTATACTGGTTTTGGTCAGGGTAGCAAAAATACAATAACTAGCGAAGAACAAGCACGTGAATGGGTTCGCCAAAATGCAAAAAATGGTGCGGATGGTATCAAGTTTTTTGGTGCACAACCTCATATTATGACTGCAGCATTAGATGAAAATAAAAAATTAGGCTTACGCTCCGCCTGTCATCATGCTCAGATGAGTGTTGCCCGATGGAATGCCTTACATTCAGCACGTGCAGGACTAACAACATTAGAACACTGGTACGGTTTACCTGAAGCTCTATTTGAAGACCGCACAGTTCAAGACTATCCGCTAGACTATAATTATCAAAATGAACAGCATCGCTTTGGAGAAGCTGGAAAACTATGGAAACAAGCAGCTGCGCCTTATTCAGATCACTGGAATAATGTAATGAACGAAATGATTGATTTAGATTTCACAATGGTTCCGACATTCAATATTTATGAAGCAAGCAGAGACCTTCATCGGGCAAGAAGAGCTGAGTGGCACGAGGATTATACTTTACCATCACTTTGGCGTTTTTATCAACCAAGTAAAATTTCTCATGGTTCTTATTGGCATTTTTGGGGTACTGAAGAAGAGGTTGTCTGGAAAGAAAACTTTAGACTTTGGATGACATTTATTAATGAGTATAAAAATAGAGGTGGAAGGGTTGCTGCAGGATCTGATTCTGGCTTTATTTTTCAATTATATGGTTTTGCTTATATCCGAGAGATGGAAATGTTAAGAGAAGCAGGCTTTCACCCTTTAGAAATAATTCGATCAGCTACCCTTAATGGAGCTGAAGCACTTGGAATAGATGATCAAACAGGGTCAATAGAAATCGGAAAAAGTGCTGATTTTGTAATTATCGAAGAAAACCCACTCAAAAATTTTAAGGTTCTTTACGGAACAGGTGCGATAAAGCTTACAGAAGAAAACGAAGTGGTTCGAGTAGGTGGAGTAAAGTATACAATTCGTCAGGGAGTAGTATATGATTCTAAAAAGCTTCTATTACAGGTAAAGAAAATGGTTGAAAAAGCTAAAAAAGAAGAGATGTTTAAAATTTCACAACCAGGAAAATAAATAAAATTTTGAAAAAACTTACCCTATTAATGCATTGTCCCGATCAGAAGGGAATCATAGCAGACGTGACTCAATTTATCCATAAAAACAATGGAAATATAATCTATATCGACCAATACGTAGATCGAATTCATAAGAGTTTTTTTATGCGTGTTGTAATAGAAAGTGAATTTAAAAAAACTTCATTTGAAGATTTTAAAGACTCTTTTAATCTTGAGATAGGAGAACTATATACTCTAAGATGTTCGTTTTATTTAGCAGAAAACATTCCCAATATGGCCATATTTGTGTCTAAATATGATCACTGTTTATATGATATATTATCACAACAGCGTTCTGGAAAATTAGTCTGTAAAATACCCTTTATATTAAGTAATCATAAGGATTTAAATCTTATAGCAAAACAATTTAATGTTCCTTTTTACTTCATCCCTGTTGAAAAAGACAGCAAAGCTGAAGCAGAACAAAAACAACTTGAATTGTTGAAAAAATACAATGTAGACTGTATTGTTCTAGCGAGATACATGCAGATAGTATCGAATCGTCTTTTGGACTCCTATCCTAATCGAATAATAAATATTCACCACTCTTTTTTACCTGCTTTTCCAGGCGCTAAACCATATCACTCGGCATTTAATCGTGGAGTTAAAATCATAGGAGCTACTAGTCACTATGTAACAGAAGAACTTGATGCGGGTCCAATAATTGAACAAGACATAGTAAGAGTATCTCATGAACACGAGGTAAATGATTTTATATTAAAGGGTCAAGATTTAGAAAGAATTGTGTTATTACGTGCCTTAAAGCAACATTGCGATCGAAAGATTATGGTATACAATAACAAAACCGTAATATTCAATTAGTCTTTTAATAAATAGGAAAGTAGAGAAGTGTTAAATTGTTCTGATTGATCAATATTTACAACATGCCCAGAGTCAATTATGGTAATTAGAGACGAAGATTTATGATGACTCACAATTTTTTTTACGAAGGGTAAAAACATATAATCCTGCTCACCCATAAGATATAAAACAGGTTTTTTTACTTCAAATGCCCTTATTTTTTGAAGTAATGGCAAAATAGAATCAGTCAATTTATACCAGCGTTTAAATTCTTTTTGAGATAATTTTTTAGCTTCATTAATAAAAAACGCTCTAGATCGCCTATGGTTTTTATAAGGCATGATCACGTAAGCAAAAAAAGTGTATATCCATATAAATGGAAGTATACTTTGTGTCAAGTTACCCAAAAACATTAAAAGTCTAGATTGTATATTTAGATTTAAAATTGCACCACCTAGACCTATCTTCTCCACCCTATTTTGATGATTAAAAAGCATGTATTGAATCAAAATACTCCCTAGAGAAATACCTACAAAATTTGACTTTTTAATTTTATTTAAATCTAAAACCTGAATAAGGTCTTCGATAATTTGATCAAAATTATATTGAGTTCCCTCTGGAGATGCTTCTGATTTTCCGTGCCCTCTTAGGTCAATCAGTAATATATTAAAATATTTCTTAAAAAAACGCACCTGATTAAACCATATAGAGGAACTACCTCCAGCACCATGAATAAATGTAATCCACTTTTTAGAGTTATTTACCGAAGGATAGATGACATGATAAAGCATTAGATTAAACCCTTGAATTTTAAAAGCAACTCCATTTCTTCTTGTAACTTTTTTGCTTGATTCGCCGCTGCATCTGCAAAATCATTTTTTTGAGAGGCGTAGATAATTCCTCGAGAGGAATTTACTAATAAACCACATTGATCATTCATTCCATTTTTGGCTACTTCAGCAAGAATTCCACCCTGTGCTCCTATTCCTGGAACTAATAAAAAAGAATTAGGAACTAATTTTCGAATTGATGAAAATGCTTCCGCTTTTGTTGCGCCAACTACATACATAAGTCGCTCGTTGTTTTTCCAATCCAAACTAGTTTTTAAAACTTTTTCAAAAAGGAGTTGATCTTTTTCTTGGGTGTATTGAAAATCAGCAGCACTTTCATTAGAGGTTAACGCAAGAAGAATCGCATATTTATCTTCAAAAGCTAGAAAAGGTTCTACAGAGTCTCGACCCATATATGGCGCAACAGTTATAGAATCAACTGCATAAGTGTTAAAGAATGCTTTTGCATAACGACCTGCAGTGTTTCCTATATCCCCTCTTTTTGCATCTGCAATGGTAAAATGATTGGGATGATTTATATTCAGATAATTAATTACTTTTTTAAAAGCTTTCCATCCTTGAATACCATAAGATTCAAAGAAAGCCAAGTTTGGTTTATAGGCAACTGCGTAGTTATGTGTGGAATCTATAATAGCTTTGGCGAAAGCAAAAATAGGGTCTTCTTCTTCTTCAAGTAAATGTTTAGGGATTTTATCTAAATCAATATCTAAACCTACACAGAGAAAAGAAGCTTTTAATTTTATTTGCTCAAAAAGAAATGAATTGGTCATAATACTTCTCCAGCTTCTTTTAGCTTTTCTGTGTTTTGATACAACTTCAGTTCATCAATAATTTTTTGAATATCACCGTTTATAAAATTAGGAAGATCATAAAGAGTTACACCAATACGATGATCAGTAACCCTGCCTTGAGGATAATTATATGTTCGAATCTTTGCAGATCTATCTCCTGAAGAAACAAGGGAATTTCGCTTTTCTGCATCAGAAGCTAATTTTTTAGAAAGTTCAAGTTCATATAATCGAGAGCGTAAAACTTTAAGGGCTTTATCCTTGTTTTTGTGCTGTGATTTTTGATCTTGACATTGAGCAACAATACCTGTGGGTTCATGAGTAAGGCGAACCGCTGAGTAAGTTGTATTAACTGATTGTCCTCCAGGTCCTGAAGAACAGAAATAATCAACTCTAACTTCATTCATATCAATATCTACATCAAATTCTTCTGCTTCAGGTAAAACCATAACAGTTGAAGCGGAAGTATGAACTCGACCTTGTGTCTCAGTTTGAGGAACACGCTGAACTCGGTGAACTCCAGATTCATATTTAAGAGTTCCATAGACATCTTCACCTGAAACTTCAAAAATAACCTCTTTAAATCCCCCAGAAGTTCCATCACTAGAATCCACAAAACTTACATTCCAGTTCTTGGACTGACAATATTTGGTGTACATGCGATAAAGATCGCCAGCAAAAATACTCGCCTCATCACCACCAGTTCCAGCACGAATTTCAACTACTACATTTTTTCCGTCTTCAGGATCTTTTGGAATTAGTAAAAATTTAATTTCTTCTTCTAATTCTGGGAGTTGTTCTTTTACAGATTCAACTTCAATCTTAGCCATAGCAACCATTTCACTGTCTATTTCATTTTTAAGCAGTAATTCTGCCTCCTGTAGGTTAGAAAGTAAAGTATTGTATATTTTGATTTTTTCAACCATTAAAGACAAGTCCTTATACTCTTTATTGAGCTGGATATATCGTTTTTGATCTGAAATGATATCGGGCTGAATAATTAGATCTGACACCTCATCAAAACGCTGTTGAATTATTTGTAATTTTTCTATCATTAGATTACAAATTTACAAATTGTAAAAGTATTTTAAACTAGATTATCTTTTTAAGACAATAGAATATTTTATATCAAGTATATTTTTCATTTTAATAGATAAGAATGAAGGTAACTCAATTTTGAAATCGGTTGGTGTAAGTTTAAAATTTCCTGAAAATTCCCAGGTCGAAATTTCAGTTTTTAAATTTGCGGAAAACTCTTTATCAATTTTAACTCCATGGAAATCAAAGGTGCCCTTGATATTCACCTTATTGTCTAAAATTTTAATGGCCTCTGAGTAAAATCTAATTTCAGGATAATTTAGCACTTCAAGGACCTCCAAAGCATGGGCATCTCTGCCTGAATTATCACTATAAAAATCTCGTGCATAAATCAAAATAGCTAGTTTTTCAATTCTATCATCCGATAAATTAGGTATTGCTATTCCATTTACATTATTATTGATTCCCTCCCAAGAATGAAGTAAATGATATCCTTTATAAGTGATGAATGACACCTCGGAATCAATTTTCCATTGCTTATTTTGTCCATATGATAGTCCAATTAAGAGAAATAAAAAGCAGAAAATATACTTATGCCTCATTATTCAAATTTAAAAACTAAAATAGCTGTAGCAAAACTTCCAACTGCAGTATAAGCAGATATTTTATGAATATTTTTGTTTTTATTTTTAAAAATATTTGTGGCTAACATAGCTGAAAAATGAATAGATGCTAAATATTTATGTGCTTTTATGGAATTTAACCCTTTGGTTTTTTTATTTGTTAACGGGGGTGGAGAAAAAAGTGATAAACCAGCCCCAGTAAAATAACTAATTGAAGTTAAATTACCTATAAGCTTGTGTGTTTTATATAGGTCATACTTTCCTTTGTAAAGTTGAGAACCAATTATACCTTGAGCAAGCATTCCTGCAAGGGTAGCGTATCCAATAACTTGGTGTAATTTCAGCATTGACCTTCTTAACTTAAGTTCCTTTTGACGCTGTTCCTTATTCAGTGGAAACACACCTGTTTTTCGCATTAAACCTCCTTCTCCCCAAAATACTTTTTGTGTAAAAATCATTCGATCTGGCAGCAGTGAGTTATCTTTAACTGTTTGAGACCGAAGTGAATCAAATAACTCACTCTGTTGTCCAATAACTGAAAAGGAAAGAAATAAGAACAATATTAATATTGTATTCTTCAATACTTAGTCTTTTTAAGCTAGTTCGGGTATTTAAAAGTACCGTAATTTGTTACTAAGGTTAACTTTTTTTCTTTAGCTTTTTCTACCCGACCTATGATTTTAGCATCAACAGAAAAAGATTTTGATATATTTATTATTTCCTTAGCGATTATTGGACTTACATACAACTCCATACGATGTCCCATATTAAAAACTTGGTACATCTCTCTTGGGGAAGTTCCTGATTCTTTTTGAATTAAATCAAATAGTGGAGGAACTTCAAAAAGTTGATCTTTAATAATGTGTAAATGATCAATGAAATTTAAAACCTTTGTCTGGGCTCCTCCAGTACAATGGACCATGCCGTCGATTGAATTTCTACCTATTTGACTGAATATTTTCTGAATTACAGGGGCATATGTTCTTGTTGGCGAAAGGACGAGCTTACCTATATCAATCGAAACTCCTTCTAAAATTTCAGTTAAGGAACGCGTTCCTGAATAAATTAAATCCTTAGGCACTAAAGGATCATAACTTTCAGGGTGTTTTCTGGCTAAAGATTTTGAAAATACATCATGTCGTGCGGAAGTAAGTCCATTACTTCCCATACCACCATTGTACTCCTTTTCGTAATTAGCCAATCCAGAAGAGGATAATCCCACAATAACATTTCCTGATTGAATATTTGCATTATTAATGACATCTTTTTTATTGATTCGTGCCATAACTGTCGAATCAACTATAATTGTTCGAACCAAATCTCCAACATCGGCAGTTTCTCCACCTGTACTATAAATGCTAACTCCCCATTTTCTAAGTTCATTTAATAAATCTTCAGTTCCTTCAATAATGGCGGAAATAACTTCACCAGGAATATGATTTTTATTTCTTCCTATAGTTGAAGAAAGAAGTATGTTTTCAGTAACACCAACACAGAGTAAATCATCTATATTCATTATTATAGCATCTTTAGCAATTCCCCTCCATACTGAAATATCACCTGTTTCTTTCCAATAAATATAGGCCAAGGCAGATTTGGTGCCTGCACCATCAGCATGCATTACTAGGGCGTGGTCATTACTTGGTGTAATTAAATCTGGTATTATTTTACAAAAAGCTTTTGGATACAGGCCTTTATCAATGTTTTTGATAGCATTATGAACATCTTCTTTTTGAGCAGAAACACCGCGTTGACTATAGCGATTCGACATATTTTAACTTTCTATAAAATTAAGTTTTTTGTTTCGTGTATTTTGATGTAGCTCTTTATAGTTATTAACGAATAAACAATAACTCTCTATATTTTGCTAGTGGCCAAATCGAATCGTCAACTGTGAGCTCTAATTTATCACAGTGATAGCGTATTTCGCTTAAATAAGGAACCACAGTTTTAGAGTAAGCCAAAGCTTTTTTATTAACGTCCTCAATACTATTAGAGTTTTTACGCGCTAATACCATTTCCTCAACACCCTTGATAATTTCTTTAATATGTTCTGATATTTTTTCTAAAATTATCAGTTGATCATTTGCTTGAGATTCAAATTTTGTTCCAAAAATTTCTTTAATCCCTTGAACATTTTCAATTAGAATATTTTGATACTTAATTGCTGTAGGAATAATATGATTTAAAGACATGTCCCCTAATGTTCTTGATTCTATCTGAATTTCAGAAATATATGACTGCATATCTACTTGACATCTTGCATGTAATTCGACCGAACTAAATACTTCTAGATTTTCAAAAAGATCAACAGCAGGCTTGTCTAAATATGCTGTAAGGGCTTCGGGTGTTGATTTTACATCTCCTTTTTTGGTGTTTTTTGAGATATCGGTCTTTCGTTCACCTTCATAGACTTCTAATAAAAAATCCTTTATCTCTATTATAGTTTCTCTTAAAATATTGAAAATAGCATCATCTTTTTTCATGTTTTTAGAATCCACTAAATTATCAACTCCCTTCTTAAAATAAATAAGCTGCTCTGTTACAATTGCATTTAGAACGGTGGTTGCTTTGGCAGTATTTGACTTGGAACCTACTGACCTATATTCAAATTTATTACCTGTAAAAGCAAATGGAGATGTTCGATCACTATCTGTATTGTCCAATAAAATTTCTGGAATTTTACCAATAACATTCAATTTTAAATCGGTTTTTTCCTTTGGTGATAACTTTCCCTTGGAGACATTTTCCAAATCTTCTAGCACCTGAGTAAGGTGTTTTCCAATAAAAATTGATAAGATTGCCGTTGGAGCATCGTTTTGACCCAATCGTAAATCATTGCTGGCTGAAACCGATGAAGCTCTTAATAAGGCTTGATGTTTTAGAACAGCTGCAATAGAATTGACAAAAAAAGATAAAAATTGTAAATTACCCATAGGAGTCTTGCTTGGACTCAAAAGATTAATGCCAGTGTTAGTGTTTAAAGACCAGTTAGTGTGTTTTCCAGAACCATTAATATGATGAAATGGTTTTTCATGTAAAAGAACTACAAAATTATGCTTGTAAGCAACTTTACCCATTATATCCATCAATAAAGCATTATGATCAACCGCTATATTTGCTGCTTCAAAAACTGAAGCAATCTCGTATTGACTTGGAGCTACCTCATTATGTTTTGTTTTAACTGGTATTCCTAAAAGATTACATTCGTATTCCAACTCATTAAGATAAACACTTACTCTAGAGGGTATTGAACCAAAATAATGATCACTAAATTGTTGTCCTTTAGAGGGCATGTGACCAATAAGAGTTCGACCTGTCAACATTAGGTCTGGTCTTGTTTGAACTAAGGATCGGTCAACAAGAAAAAATTCTTGTTCCCAGCCTAAAGTGGCAGTTACTTTGCTGATGTTTTTATCAAAAAAATAACAAACTTCTGTAGCTGCTTCATTCAACTTTTCAAGTGACTTTAAAAGTGGGCTTTTATAGTCCAAAGCAACTCCAGTGTATGAAACAAAAGTTGTTGGAATACATAGGGTTGTTTCATATAAAAAAGCAGGTGAAGATGGATCCCATGCAGAATATCCCCTTGCTTCAAAAGTATTTCTAACTCCGCTATTTGAAAGATTAGGGAATTCTGGAATTTGCTGAACTAGCTGTTCCCCTTCAAATTTTTCCAGCTGATTTCCAGAACTATCTATATCAAAAAAAGAATCATGTTTTTCTGCAATTGCACCTGTTAATGGCTGAAACCAATGAGCATAATGTGAAGCACCGTTTGCAATTGCCCAAGCTTTCATTGATGAAGCAATTTGGTCAGCAATAACTGAATTTATAGGTGTTTGTTTTTCAATGCACTGTTGCATTTGAAAAAAAGTTTTTTCACTTAAAAATTTTTGCAGCTTAGATCGATCAAATACATGTTTGGCATAATCATGCGGATCAATTTTTATTTTAGTGGGAAGAATAGGTTCTGAGGAAAGTTTGCTAAGTATGTTTTTTCGGAGCATTTGCATTAAAAATATGAATATAATTATACTTTCAAAGATAATAGTTTTGAATATTTGTTTATGATTTTTAAAAATATTGAAGAAAATTAAATTTTTACCCTAAAAAAATAGGGGGTTAATAAAAATTAATTATTGTTAATTTCTTTATTGCATAACATTAAAGGGGGGTCGTTATAATCTATTATTTTAGTCTAAAATATTTTAATCATGACTAAAGCAAAACTTGAATACATATGGTTAGATGGTTATCAACCTACAGCTAACCTCCGGAGTAAAACCAAAATCGTAACTGATTTTAAAGGAACTTTAAAAGACTGCCCAATGTGGTCATTTGATGGGTCTTCAACTCTTCAAGCAGAAGGAAATTCTTCCGACTGTTTATTGAAGCCCGTTGCCTTGTATCAAGATCCTGACAGAAAAAATGGCTGGTTAGTAATGACCGAGGTTTTAAATGCAGATGGAACACCACACGTTTCAAATGGCAGAGCAACAATTGATGATGATGATGATGACTTCTGGTTTGGTTTTGAGCAAGAATATTTCTTGTGGGATCCAGATACTAACCTTCCGCTTGGTTTCCCAAGAGATCAAACACCCCAAGGTCAATTTTACTGCTCAGTAGGAGCTAAAAATGCTTTTGGTCGTGAAATGATTGAAGAACATTTAGACCAATGCCTTGAAGCTGGAATAAATGTAGAAGGAATTAATGCTGAGGTCGCATCTGGACAGTGGGAATATCAATGTTTCGGACAAGGCGCTAAACTTGCTGGTGATGAGATGTGGATTTCTCGCTATCTTTTAGAACGTTTAGGGGAAAAGTATGGGTTAGCTATTGACTGGCACCCAAAACCACTCGGTGATACAGATTGGAATGGCTCTGGTATGCATGCTAACTTCTCTAATGAAGTTCTTAGAACATGTGGTTCTCAAGAAACTTATGAAAAAATTTGTGAAGCATTCCGACCTGTTGTTAAAGAACACATAGAAGTTTACGGTGCATATAATGATCAGCGATTAACAGGAAAACACGAAACTCAATCAATCGATGAATTTAGTTTTGGAATATCCGACCGTGGTGCCTCTATACGAATTCCAATTTTGACTTTAGAGAAAGGATGGAAAGGATGGTTAGAAGACAGAAGACCTGCTTCTAATGGAGACCCATATAAAATTGCCTCTCGAATAATTAAAACGGTTAAATCCGCTAAGATTTAAACTATTCTCGAAATTTAATTTTTAAAAACCCCATGATTTTTATTTTGGGGTTTTTTTATATCAATTTGTTTATAAAAAGAATATAGAATAGCAATAATATAACACCTTCGGCTCTACCAAACTTCATTTTATTGGGGAAGAACACCAGAGGCAGTATCAGGAATGCTAAGGAAATCATCCAAATTAAATCATTATCTATAAGACCTATATCTGAAATAACTATAGGTGAAAGTATTCCTGTTATTCCTATAACCCCTAACATATCAAAAATATTAGATCCTATAAGATTTCCTAAAGAGATGTTTTGTTCTTTATTAATAATTGCAACTATTGAAGTTGATAATTCTGGGATGCTTGTTCCAAAGGCAATAATTGTTACACCAATAATTCTCTCACTAATTCCTAGTTTTGAAGCTAAGCTTACTGCTCCCTTAATTAATACTTCTGATCCTAGCCATAAAAAAAAACTGCCAAAAATTAACAAAGAAAATATTTTTAAAAATTTCATGCTTTTATCTACATTAATCTCTTGTTCATTAACTCTATTCTTTTGAAAGAAAATTAGAGATATTAGATAAGCTACTAAAACAATTATAAATAAAACCGATTCGAAAAGAGTTAATGCATAGTCGCTTTTTAATAAAAAATAAAACAAAAGAGTGACAAAAATCATTGCAGGCCAATCATATTTGTAAAAAACTTTTTCAATCTTAATCGGCGTAATGAAAACAACGATTCCTAAAACTAGAGCAAGGTTAGCAATATTTGAACCGACGACATTTCCAACAGCTAAGTCAGGGTAACCATTTAGAGCAGCATTAATACTTACAATAAGTTCTGGAGCCGATGTAGCGAAAGAAACTACGGTCATACCTACTACTATTTTTGGAATATTAAGACGTAAAGAAAATAAAATAGCTGAGTCCAAAACCCAATCCCCTCCCTTTATCAATAATATAAGTCCTAATACGATTGCTAAATATTCCATAATTAAAATTATTACAATATACACTGAAGTTTATGAATCTTAAAGTATTAAAATGAAAATGAAGAAATCGAGTATTTAAAAAATTACCCGAATAAAAAAATGATGCAGTATTAAAGATTTATCCTGAACAAATAATAAAAGCTAAAGTGAACTTTTTTAAGTAAGATTTAGTTACGAAGAGGAAATTTTAAAAACTGAATTAATTTTTAATTAAAACTTATTGTTTTAATTGATAAGCATTTGGAGGATATAGCCATGAATCAAACTACACCTCCAATTGCTCTATCAAAATTAGAAACCATAAACCAAATGTGTTTTGCTTATTAATGTAAAGCAGAAAGGCCATACCAAACTATAGCTAACCCCCCTAACATCATTAAAAATGCAAACGATTTTAAAACTAATTGTATTCTCATATAGCAAAAATATAATTGTAAATGAATAAGAAAAACTAAACAATTACTGCAATAATACTGCATCAAAAAAAATAGTAAAAATTTTTAGTATATTACTATCTTTAAAATTTATTTAAATGAACCTTTATCGATTATTTACAAGATTAACATTCTCTGTTATAGTTTTATTTTTTTATGGGTGTTCTAAAGAATCTGAAGATCCTATTGATGATATACAATATGAATGTTCAGTTGATACAATTTCTTTTATATCAAATTCAACAGAAAGCAAGTCAGATAAAGTCGAAGTTGTTTTTTCTGTTTCACTTAAAGGAGAAACAAAATATTTCACTGTGATTGAAAAATACAACACTATTAATAGCCTTATTACTATTGGTGATAAGCTTGTACATATAAATGATTTTTCATCTAAAGAAGACAAGGCCACGTTTGATTTTTATTATGGAGAAAATTTAGGTCCTTTTTGTATGGAATTATTTTCTGCTATACCAATGCACCCACATGATGCATTTAATGCAGAGGCTGACAGAGTTGATTCAGATAAAAATGCAGGAAAATGGAAAGTTAGAAAAAAGAGGACTTTAAGCTCTAATAATTTGCCCAATTAATATATTTTAAATTTTATAGAAAAGGTTCAGACTTTCAAAGAAAAAAGGTGTTTAAGTTATTATAGATTTTAGATGTATTGATTTATATAAGAATAAACACAATGAAAAAATACATTGATAGAACATCTATTTTAATTTATATAAATCTTTTAATTGGAGTTTTATATGCAATAGAAGAATTTGAGTTTACAAATTTTGTTGATGATTCAAATACTTATATTATTCCTACAGCTTTCTTTTTAAGTTTAGCAATATGGAATTTTTCATTAATACTTGATAAAAGAAAGGAAAAGAAAAAAACAAGGTAAATAAGGTTCATGCTTCCGAATTTGTAATATTATTAAGATGTTTTAGAATTTATTTATATTTTAGTATTATTAATCATAAATCAATTAAAATCAAGAAACTTGTATTTATTTTTCTTTCATTAATTATTATTAGCCTAAACTTTATACAGGCTCAAAAATCAAAGTTTAATTCTGGAATTGATTTATATGATTCAAGTGAAGAATTAGTTCCTTTGAGGAAAATGTCTCAAACAATTGGTAAGTGTTGCCAATTGGGAAAAGCTATGTCAAAATTTACAGGTGGTTTGAGTGATGTGTATTTGACGCAAAGTGAATTAAATGAAGATGGTTCTTATACAATTTTTTTTGTGAGCATTTTTACAGTTGGATTCGATACTGAATTGACGCAATTTGGATTAGAAAACCCGACTTCAAAAATATCTAGCTTTCATTTAAAGGACGAGGAAATGTTTAATCGTCTACAAGAACTTATGATTTATGGATACAAAGAGTTTAAAGCTCACCCCGTGCTGCAAAAAAGAAAGTACGCTGATATTTCAGAAGTCCTAACTGGAGGGGATAATGACGGTGATAAATTACTTTTGAGATTTCACAATAAAAAAATTATAAAATATGTGTCATTTCAATTGTTTAATAAAGAGACTGGCTTCAAAACATCAGGGATGCCAATTTTCTCAAAATTTATTGGACAACTCTTCGGTTCAGATGAGATTATAGATACGACTCACTAATCCATCAAGACATCCTTTTATTTATTTTTTGACTTATTTGTATATTAGATATTATTAACCATAAATCAATTAAAATGAAAACAAATATTCTAAGTTTACTAATTACAATACTATTTTGTGGATACGCTTTCAGTCAAGATTTAACTAATCCCAAAGGTGGAGGTGTTTTAGATATAATTACCATAATCCCATCAGATGGATATTCTGATATGGTATTTGAAGGTCAGATAAGCGGATATGGTACTGTATATGTGGCTTTTAAAGTAGCTTCAATTAATTCATCAAAAAATAGCGGTACTCTTGATGGCCAGGGAAGAACAATATTAGAGAACGGAACACTTATATCTACTCCCTTGAAAGGAACTTGGAAAAGAATAGGCGCAAATGTTAAATTCTATTTTACAGATGCAATAAATAATGGCGCAATGAATTTTGTGATGTGGGATGTTAATCTTTTAAAGAAAAATGCGAATGTTAAATATTTTGAATTGCACGAGGCAGAAAATTAAATCATCATCATATCCTCTTCATTAAATACAGGAAGAAAAAACGTAATTGAGATATTTTAGAGTTTATTACATTTTAGTAGCCTGTTAATCATAAAACAATGAAAAAGTCAATATTTACTAGCCCTGTCTTTAGATATGTTTTTGAGATAATAGTTATTGTATTTTCGGTAACACTATCTTTTTATATACAAGATGTTTTAAATAAAAGAGAAAAAATAGAAGAAAAAAATAGGGGTTTGCAGGGAGTTTTAATTGAATTAGAAAAAGACAGAAAAGGATTTGAATACGCTGATTCTTATAACAAACAAAGGCTCAGTTACATTGATTCATTATTTGATTTATCATATTCGTTTAAATCATTATATATTTCAGGTATGTGGTCAAATTTTGAAATGTTGCAAAACAAAAGATACTTTGATGGTCTTGTATCTACAGGGGCTTTGGAATTTATAGAAAGTAAACAATTGCAAAGTGAGTTAAGTGATTACTATAATTTTCATTATACCCAAATTAAAACTGCTGTTTTTACCGATAATCTTTCTTTTAATAGGTTTAGTGATAGATTAACGAATTACAAAATTGATTCAGTTGCTTACAATAAGGGTTCATTATCTGAGCATCATTTTAATCCAATTGACGTTAAACTAATTAGAAATGATGCAAAACTTAAATCATCAGCTTTGGACTGGTCATTATATATAAATATGGAAATTGATCATATTAATTCTGCTAAAAAAAAGATTCTTTTGCTCAAAGAGTTAATTAATCAAGAGATAAAAAAATGAGTAAAAAATTATTGAGATTGATAGACGAAAAGTCTATATTTGACGTCTTAAAAATGGGGATGTAGCTTAGCTGAATAGAGCACGACATTACGGCTGTCGAGGTCGGGGGTTTGAATCCCTCCATCCTCACTAAAAAGGCTCTCAGAAATGAGAGCTTTTTTTATAATGAATAGCCCCCCGTCAAGAACTTAGGATAGCCTTCAGAGTCTTTTAAAGTGACGGTTTAGTTGTTCAATATATAACCTAAAAAGGTAATGTTTAAATGTATAATAGCAAAGGGCAAAAAACTTCACATAGTTTTATATTTTTACTGTATGAAAAACACTAATTTCATTTATCCCATCCCTTTTCATATATATGATATGGTTAATGAAGTGGTTACTAAATCCATAGTTTAATTTTTATGAAAAGGTTCAATCTTTTGGCATTGATTTTTGCTTTTGCTTTAGGTGTATTTCTTTACGTATATTTTGGTATAATATTTATTGTTTTTCTTCCACCATTATTTATATATATTTTTAACAAATACAATAAATAAATTATGAATAAAGGTTTAATTAGATTAATTGGAATTCAAATAGTTGTTATAGGGATTGTTTTATCTGTTTTTGAGTTTTTAATTGAAAACAGTGAAGTTGTTTTAGGAATAGGTACTATTATGCTTATAATTTCTTTATTTCTTAAAAAATAGATTGCTCTGATTAATTTAAAAAATCACCCTCGATTAAAAGTTGGCGTCTAGATAGTCTAATTATAAAGATTTGAAATAAATGAAAGTCCTTTCAGTTATAATATTTTAACAATTTTTATAACTTGATTATTAAATTCTATTTTATCATCTATTTTTTTTCCAAGTAACAATCTGCCTAATGGACTTTGAGTTGAAATGCAATAAAATATTTTTGAATCGATCTTAAAAATGTCAACAGCAATAGAAATATAATAATTTGCTTTATCTGTCAAAACAAGAGAACCTAGCCCTATATTTTCTGTATTTTTATAATTTTTGAGAAACTGGAGTTGTTTATAATTCTGCTCTGTCCCAGCAATTTGAGCACCTAGCTTTTCCATCTCTAAATGAATCATAGCCCTACCAGTTTCATTCTTATCTCCAGCAGAGCTCTTATTTTCTGAATATAAAGCTTGTTCTAACTCTTTTTTTTTATTATCAAGTACTTTCAGCTTCATTTTTAATTGAATTTCACAATGACTAAATAATTGTTTTTTTATCATAAAAAAAATAAAAATATCTTTAAGTAAAAACAGCTTTTATAATAAATAAAATCCAGCCAATAATTAAAAGAACTCCACCAATTGGAGTTATAGGACCTAACCATTTAAGATTATTTTTTAGAATAGATTGAAGTGATAGAAAGAAAATACTTAATGAAAAAAGTAATGTTCCAAAAATAAAAAATATTGCAACCCATTTCTTACCTTCAAGTGGCATTAAAGTCAATATCAATAAAGCTAGCCCGTGATACATCATATACCTAACACCAACCTCAAAAGAATTTAACTCTGATTCTGAAAGTATTTTTTTTAATGAGTGAGCACCCAAAGCACCTAATATTACTGAAAGCAAGGAGAAAGTTATTCCAAAAAATTCAATGTTTCTCATATAAACTTAAAGCTTGGATTATGTGCTTTGAAAGAAATTATGCCGGGGGCAAATTATTAGGATAGACCTATCATGTTATACTAGATGTAATTTAAACCGATTATTAAACCTATAGATCCTCCAATCAACAATGCTATTATCATTACAACATTAGATGTTTTTTTATCTGAATATAATTTAGATGCTAATCGGTTTAAAAAATCTAGTTGTTTCGGATAAACTGATTTATCATCTAATGACCTATATATCTTTAAAGCTTTTTGAATGATAATTAATCCTAAAACTTCTAAAAGAATAATTGCTAACAAGTAATAAATTTCAGTTTTTGAATCACCTGGACTAGCTAATAAAATTATAATACCAGAAAAAATAGCTACATAGGCATAAATTATAGTTTTCCAAAAGTCTTTCTTAGTTTTCATTTAATGGAATTCAAGTGAAATATGTCAATATCAATATATTAGTGTTAAATTAACGAATAATATTATGATTCTATGACTCTCATTTTAAAAATATTTAAAAACAATAATTATTTAAAGATACTTGTCTTTTCAATTTTATTGAACTCCTGTTCATCTAATGAAAAATCAAAAAATTACTCTGAAGAAATACAGACTCTCGTAAATTATGTTCAAGATAAAAGTGATTTTAATTATACGATAAAGGACACCATAAAATATAATGGTGCTTCATTATACAGGATTAAAATGGATTCTGGAAAGTGGTTAACTAAAGAATTGGTTAATGAGCCTTTATGGTGGCACTGGATTGATGTTGTAGTACCAGACACAGTAGATACGTCCGCATCATTACTTTTTATAGGTGGCGGATCTAAATTTGAAAATGGTGTTTTTTTAGACAGTCTTTCTGTACAAAAAGCGATTGAAACAAAATCGATAATTAGCCATTTAAGCAACATACCTTTTCAGCCACTAAAATTTCAATCAAGTGATTCTATTGAACGTTATGAGGATAATTTAATCGCATATGGTTGGAATCAGTTTCTTCAAGGAGGAGCCAAAAAAGGTGATGTGGAGTGGTTAGCAAGGTTTCCAATGACTCGTGCAGTAGTAAGAGCGATGGATGTAATTCAAGAGATCACATCGAGCAAAGAAAATGCTGTAAAAAAGTTTTTTATTTCTGGAGCGTCAAAAAGAGGCTGGACCACATGGACTACAGCCGCAGTAGATAATAGAGTTATGGGCATGGCTCCATTGGTGATTGATCTTTTAAATTTAGTCCCTTCTTTTGATCATCATTATAAAGTTTATGGTGATTGGTCACCAGCTGTTAATGATTATGTTGAATTTCAAATTATGGATTGGATGAATACTAAAGAGTTTAAAAAACTCATGAACTACGTTGAACCTTATCAATTCAAGGAGCTTTTTACAATGCCTAAATTAATTGTAAATGGCACTATCGATGAATTCTTCGTAACAGATTCATGGAAATTCTATTGGGAAGATATTCCTGATAAAAAATATCTTCAATATGTTCCAAATGGAAATCATGGCTTAACAGAAGGTTATCGATATCAAAATGTCTTTTCCTTTTACGACAGACTTATTCATTCCAGAGATTTACCACAAATGAAGTGGCATATTGAAAAAGATGTATTTCACCTAGATTTAGGAATAGATACACCATATAATATTAGCCTTTGGAAGATAAATAATCCAAATTCAAGAGATTTTAGAATATGGGAAGTTGGTAGAAATTGGAAAAAAATAGTGATAGAAAATAATAAATCAGGTAAGTATGAGATTACAGCTCCAATAGATGATGGCTTTACTGCTTCACTTGTTGAGGTTGTTTTTTATCCAGATTCTGAAGCACCAATAACCTTAACTACAGGAACTCAGGTTTTACCTAATAAATATTCATTTTCATCATATGAATCAAAAATTAAAACAAAAGAGGAGGGTAAATAAATCTGGATATTATTATTTATTTAGTTGGTGTAGAAAATAAGAAATTTTAAACTTTAGTATTATATATATCTTTAACCTGAGAACAACTCAATTGCTCCATAATTTGGATTAATTGCGTTTTAAGCATTGATATGGTGTGATATCCTCCCTTTTTCCCTAAAGCTGAAACACCATACATAAAAGTTCGTCCCATAAAACTAAAATCAATACCAGTTGACATCACTCGAGCCACATCAGCACCACCACGGATTCCACTATCCATCATCAAAGTTATTTTATCCTTATACAAAGGCGCTATAGTTTTTATAGAATCAATAGTTGCTTGGCCGACATCTACTTGGCGTCCACCATGATTTGACACAATTACTCCGTCCAGTCCTAATTGACAAGCCATTTCTACGTCTTGAATGGACTCAGCTCCTTTTAAAACAAGTTTTCCTTTCCATAAATCACGAATCTTTTTAATTTTTTCTTCATTCAATCGCCCTGAAAAAGTAGCATCCATAAATTTGGCCAATTGACTAAGGTTTAATTTTTTTGGCATGTAAGGTTTTAATGTTTCAAAACTTGGCTGCCCATTAATAATAGTTTGAAATAACCAATGAGGTCGTTTAATTGCATTAACAATATTTGTGAGTGTCATTTTAGGAGGCATAGATAGTCCGTTACGGATATCTCTAGGCCGATAACCAAAAGAGGGAACATCTGCAAGTATAACTAAAACAGGACATTCAGCTACTTCAGCTCTTTTTAAAATATCCTTAGTAACACTTTCTTCAGCTGGATGATATAGTTGAAACCACGCTTTGCCTTCAGTGATTTCTGCTATCCTCTCGATGCTTGCAGTCGTAACAGTACTTAAAACGAAGGGAACGTTGTGATCAAATGCCGCCTTGGCTAATATTTCAGGTGACTTTGGCCACATAAGTCCCTGTAAACCGATTGGTGAAATACCAAAAGGTGCATCATAAATATGTCCAAAAAGTTCTGCTTTTAAGCTTGGTTTATCATAATCTACCAAATATTTAGGCTTAAGTTCAATATCTCGAATCCTTTGTGTATTTTTTTTCAGATTCACATCATCATTACAACCACCATCCAAATATTCAAATGCAAACTTTGGAATTTTAGATCTAGATCGCTCCCGTAAGTCACCCACCGAGGGATATTTATGATTTATATCATTTTTCATAGATGTGATTCGTTTAAGTCATAAATCTTATCCATCAGTACCCATTTCACTCCTGGCTTTGAATTTGGAAGTGACTGTTGAAATTCCCACATAAGAGTTTCCCATTCTACTACTTTTGGATTACTATTATCTAGTCTAGCTTTTTTATTAAATGAAAATGATTTATCAACTTCTAGAATCATAAAAAGCCTATTTCCTGTACAGAATATCTCAGCACTTGTAATCCCTGAATCTTTAAGACTTTTATTTATTTCTGGCCATACGTTTTTATGATACTCTACATAAGCATCTATCTTTTCTTTTTCATCTTTTAGATCCAATGCCAAACAATATTTTTCCAACTTATAAGCCATTATCTTTTATACTTAAGCGCCCTGTCTAAATGAGTATATCCACCGTCTACATACAATAATTGACCCGTGGTGTGACTGGATCTTTCGGATAGTAAAAATGCAACAGCGTTAGCAATTTCAGTTGTTGTTGTCATGCGCTGTTCTAAAGGAATTTTATCTGTTATGGATTTCAACTTTTCTTTTGGATTTTCGAAAGTCTTAATCCATTTTTCATAAAGCGGGGTATAACATTCAGCAACAATGATAGAGTTTACTCGAATCCCATAGGGTAATAGCTCAATTGCCCATTCCCTTGTGAGCGCATTACGTCCTCCATTAGCTGCCGCATAACCTGATGTTCCTCCTTGTCCAGTGTCCGCAACTTTGGAACTAATATTTACAATTACACCTTTATTCTTCTTAAGTTCAGGCAATACCAAATGTCCCATCATGTAATAATGAGTTAAATTACGTTTAATTGACTCCATAAATTCAACATAATTTCCAGATTCTAATCCAATGCTATCATTAATGCCCGCATTATTTACAAGACCATCAATTCGACCATACTTTTTCAAAATCTCTTTAATAGCTATTTCACATTGCTTAGGTTCGGTTAACTCCGCAAATGCGTGACCAACTTTTAGATTCTTTTTATTAAACTCAACAATCAATTTTTCTATACTTGGCTTGTTTCTCCCAACTATAATTGGAAATGCAGCTTCTTTTGCTAATAATGACACGATTGCCGCACCTATGCCTTTTGAGCCACCTGTTACAATAATTATTTTATCTTTTAATCCTAAATCCATATTACAGATTATATATTTTAATAGCATTAATGCCCATTACTTGAGCTTTTATATCAGCTGAATGCAGATCAAGGTAATTATTAATCAACGTAACAACTTTTTTATAATTTGTTGCAAGGAGACACACAGGCCAATCAGAGCCAAATAAGAGTCGGTTTGAACCAAATGAATTAAAAACATGATCCATGAAAGGTTCAAAATCTTTGTCTGTAAAGGAAAAGTTTTCAGTTTCTGTTACCATACCTGATATCTTACAACTTACATTTTCAAATTTAGACAAAGTTGTAATATTTGCCTTCCATGTCTCATTCATTGGCATTGAAATATTTGGTTTTCCAATGTGATCCAAAATAAAATTTTGTTCGGGAAACCTGTCTACTAACTCTAAAACAGATGGAAGTTGCTTTGGAAAAACAAGAATATCATAAGTGAGGTTATATTTAGCGAGCTTACTGATCCCATTTTGAACATCTTTACGGAGTAAATAATCATCTTTTTCTGACTGGACAATATGCCTTACTCCTTTAAACAGTGGATTGGCGGCATAATGAGCCAATCGGGCTTCTACATTTTCAGCGGTTAAATCAACCCAACCAACCACTCCTTTGATAAAATGATTTTTATCAGCACATGATAATAAAAATTCTGTCTCTGCTTCAGATTGGTCTGCTTGAACTGAGACACATCCATCTATCTTATTTTCTAAAAGAATAGTTTTTAAATCTTCAGGTAGAAAATTTTTTTGAATAGAACACATAGATTCATCTATCCAAGAATCTCTAACAGGATCATAGTTCCAAAAATGCTGGTGGCTATCTATAATCATTAGAATTTTACACATCTTTGCTTTGAGGTACCTAATCCCTCTATTCCAAGTTCCACAACATCACCCTCTTTTAGATATCTTGGAGGTGTTAGTCCCATTCCCACACCAAAAGGTGTACCAGTTGAGATAATATCTCCTGGTAATAAAGTCATAAATTGACTTATATAACTTACAACATATTGAATATTGAAAATAAAATCAGAAGTATTACTCTTTTGCATTACCTCACCGTTTAGATTTAGCCAAAGGTCAAGATTGTTTGGATCTTTAATTTCATCAGATGTGGCAATAAAGGGTCCGACAGGCGCAAAAGAATCACAACTTTTCCCTTTTACCCATTGCCCAGAACGCTCTAATTGATATGCACGTTCACTCACATCATTATGTAATACATAACCAAATACGTGATCCATAGCATCAATTTCACTTACATAAGAAGCTTTTTTACCAATTATGACTGCTAATTCAACTTCCCAATCTGTTTTTTTACTTCCTTTTGGAATAACAATTGAATCATATGGTCCAACAATAGCAGAACTTGCCTTGAAAAATAAAATAGGTTCTTCAGGGATATCCATCCCACTTTCCGCAGCGTGTTTTGCATAATTTAAACCAACACATACAATTTTGGAAGGTCGCACTAAAGGTGGCCCTAGGCGAATACTTTTATCAATAATTGGACAAATATCTAGGTTGATTTCTAACCAATCCCTAAGCTTTTGTGTGCCATTTCCTCTGAAAAAAGCTTCGTCATAATCACTCCCAAAAGCCGAAATATCTCTCCTAGTTCCATCTGTAGTTATTACGCCTGGTTTTTCATTATTAATTGCTCCAAATCGGATAAGCTTCATAATATATTATTTTGAGTTAAGTGTTACATACCCTCCATCAATTCCATAATTCGATCCTGTTATGAAGCTTGATTCTTTTGAACATAAAAATAGAGCCAAGTCTGCAATTTCTTGTGGCTTTCCCATACGTCCTATTGGTTGAGTATTTGAGAGTTTATCAAACATTTCTGATTCTTTTCCTGGATAATTTTTCTTGATAAACCCGTCTACAAATGGAGTATGCACCCTAGCAGGAGATATGCAATTACAACGAATGTTATGGTCTATGTAATCTTTAGCAATGGAATAGGTCATTGTTAAAACTGCTCCTTTAGTCATTGAATAAGCAAAACGATCTGTAATTCCTACAGTTGAAGCAATTGACGCCATATTTAAAATTATTCCACCACCTTTGTTTTTCATTATTGGAATACAAGCTTTCGAAAAATTATAGACTCCCTTAATATTAATTTCATAAAGTCTGTCTAAATCTTCCTCAGAACAGGCCTCAATGTTACCAACATGCGCTATTCCAGCATTATTTATTAAAATATCGACAGGTGACACTTTAGATATTTGATTTACTATTTTATAAACTTGTTTATAATTGGCTACATTACAATGATATGCATTAGCCTTAAAACCTTTTGAGCTTATTTCTTCTGCTATCTTATTTGCCATATCAATATTAATATCCAAAATATGTACATCAGCACCTTGTTTACCAAAAGTTTTTGCAATTGCTTTACCTATTCCACTTCCTCCTCCAGTAATTATTACTGTTTGATTTTGTAATGAGAATTTTGTTTTCATTTATACATGCTATAGTGATAATCCTCTTTTCCAAGGAATAAAATCGTTCTGCCCTAATCTACGTGCATTTATCTCAACTTCTCCACTTGCAACTCTAATAATATAAGATAATAATTCCTTTCCACAACTTTCAATTGTTTCCGAACCTTCAATAATAGTGCCTGTATTAAAGTCAATGATGTCGTTCATTTTATTGAATAGTGGCGTATTTGTGGATACTTTTATTACGGGTACTGCAGGGTTTCCTGTTGGCGTACCTAAACCAGTAGTAAATAAGATAATATTTGCTCCCGACCCTGCAAGGCCGGTTGTGGATTCGACATCATTACCTGGAGTACACAAAAGGTTTAAACCTGGATTAACTAATTGTTCAGTGTAGTCCAAGACGTCAACTACTGGTGAAGTTCCTCCTTTTTTTGCAGCACCTGCAGATTTAATTGCATCGGTTATTAGTCCGTCTTTAATATTACCTGGTGAAGGATTTGCACGAAAACCAGCACCAGAAGCAGTCGCTTTAGTATCATATTCATACATGATTTTTGCAAATTTTTCTGCTTTTTTGACATCAATACAACGGTTAATAAGTTCTTGTTCTACGCCATTTAGCTCTGGAAATTCAGAAAGAATTGCAGATCCTCCTAATCCGACAATGAGATCAGAGACATAACCCAAAGTTGGATTAGCAGAAATTCCAGAAAAACCGTCTGATCCGCCACACTCCAAGCCGATAATCAACTTACTTAATGATGCAGATTTTCTAAAATTTTTATTCGCTTCAACAAGTCCTATAAAAGTCTTTTTAATAGCCTCTGATATATATTCAGTTTCTGAATTACTTTGTTGTTGTTCTAAAAAGAAAACTGTTTTTTTAGAGTTTGGTGCGATACGTTTTATAGATCTTTCAAGGATGCTAATTTGCGCATGTTGACATCCTAAACTAAGAATTGTAGCACCTGCGACATTTGGATTATTAATATATCCTGCTAATAAATTACAGAGTGTGACAGCGTCTGAAGTTGAGCCTCCACAACCTCCATCATGGGTTAGAAAGTAAATACCGTCTACGTTTGGAAACAGAGGATTCTTTTGCTTTTTTTTATTATCAGTAATGATATTTACCTTCATAAGGTCACTTTCAGAGGTGCCTGATTTGTATTTGTCTATTAATTCTGTAATATCAAATTTCTGTTTACTCTGGTTCTCATAACCTAATCCTTTTAGGATGGCATTCTTAAGAGTTTCTATATTTCTATTTTGACAAAAGACAAGTGGAATAACAAGCCAATTATTCTCAGTACCAACACTTCCATTATCACGATGATAGCCCAAAAAGGTCTTCTTTGAAAATAAGTCTGAATCCGGACAATCCCAACAAATATTATTGTTTTTTGATGGTATAGAATATTCTCCGATTTCGTGGATAACATTTTTAGTTGTTATGCCTTCTCCCTTTTTGATTTTCTTTTTTGCTCTCCCTACAACGAGACCATACATATAAATTGTATCTCCAATTCCTATCTCTTTAATTGCAAATTTATGCTTGGCAGAAATATTTTCATTTAAACATATAGAAAAATCGTCATTCTCAATAATCTCTCCCATGTGCAAATCTGAAAGTGCAACTATCACGTTGTCAATAGGATCAATTTTTAATATTTTTGATTTTAATTTCATTATAGCTTAGATAAGATGAGGTTGGTTTTGTAAAACCAATTATTACTAAATTAGTTAATTAGGATCGAATTTTTTTGATTAATTCGAGTGTGTTTGATACCCTATTTTTTAACTTTTCGTAATTCTTATTATCTAAAATTTCTTTAGAAATCAATTTTGACCCTAGTCCTACACAACTTGCACCTCCCTCGAACCAAGATCTAAGATTTTCTTCTTCAATTGTTACACCACCAGTAGGCATTATTGAAGTCCATGGCTGAGGAGCTTTAATTGCTTTTATAAAATCTGCCCCATATGTGTTTCCAGGGAATAGTTTTACTAGTTCACACCCTTTTTCTTCTGCTTTGGCAATTTCAGTGAGTGTTCCACAGCCTGGAATCCAAAGCACTTTTCTTCGATTACATACAATTGCTATATCTTTTCGAAATACAGGAGTAACGACAAAATTTGCTCCATGAAGCATGTATTGAGATGCAGCTGCAGCATCTGTAACCGAACCTATTCCAATTATCATCCCTGGAAGCTCTTTATTCGAATATTTAATTAGGGCTGAAAAAACTTCTAGTGCAAAATCACCACGATTTGTAAATTCCATTAACCTTGCGCCTCCTTCATAACACGCTTTCAATATGGCTTTAGAAGAATCTATATCATTATTATAAAAAAGAGGAACCATTCCTGATTCATTCATCTGATTTAATACTTGAAGTCTGCTATATTTTGCCATAATTTAAAATTACCTAGAGACTCGACCAGAGGTGTCTCCGTCTATTAACTTTTCAATTTCTGATATAGATACTAAATTTGCATCGCCTTTAATAGTATGTTTAAGGCATGATGCAGCTGCAGCGTAATCTATAGCTTTTTGATCATTCTTCGGGAACTTAATTAGTCCATAAATCAAGGCACCCATAAAAGAATCACCTCCACCTATCCTGTCTACGATATGTGTGATATGATATTGAGAACTTTTATACATTATCGAACCATCATATAATACACCTGCCCAAGTATTATTAGACGCAGAAATTGAACCTCGTAATGTTATAATAATTTTTTGAGCCCTGGGAAATTTAGTATGCATTTGTTGGCAAACTGATAAGAAGTTTTCTGCATTTAAACTATCTCCTTGAGTTAAAATATCCAAATCTTCAGGCTTTATATCAAAATGAGCATCAGCATCTTCCTCATTTCCAAGAATGATATCACAGTATGAGGTTAATTCAGTCATAATTTCTTTTCGATTTCCTGAATAATTCCAAAGCTTAGAGCGATAGTTTAAATCAGTTGAAATTTTTAATCCCATATGGTCTGCAATTTTTAGCGCTTCTAAACATGTATCTGCGGCACTTTGTGATATTGCTGGAGTAATTCCAGTCCAATGAAACCATTGAGCATCTTTAAAAACATCTTCCCAATCTACCATTCCTGGTTTTATTTCAGACATAGAAGAATGAGATCGATCATAGATTACCTTACTTGCACGACTTACAGCACCTGTTTCTAAGAAATATATACCTAATCTATCACCTCCATCTATTATATGCTTTGTACCAACATTATGTTTTCGCATTTCCATCAAAGCACAATGACCTATATCGTTTTTTGGTATACGGGTAATGAATTGAACAGGCAAACCATAGTTTGCAAGAGAAACTGCAACATTTGCTTCTCCACCTCCATAATTTACTTCAAAACTTCTAGCTTGTGAGAAGCGTAAAAATTCAGGTGGTGCTAATCTTAACATGATTTCACCAAAAGTTACCACCTTTTTCATAATTAAATCTAAAACTTAAATTTCATTAATATTACAAATCAATAATAAAAAATTTATTCGGATAGAATTAAATCAATCCTTTTTTCATTTGTTGAATTGCATAATTAGCCGCTCTTGCACTTATTGCCATAAATGTTAAAGAGGGATTCTGAGTAGAAGTTGAGGTCATACATGCGCCGTCAGTTACAAAAACATTTTTACATCCATGCATTTGATTCCATTTGTTTAGTAATGAAGTTTGAGGGTCTCTACCCATACGTACACCTCCCATCTCATGAATATCATTTCCGGGTTTACGCCCATTATCATTTGTTGTAATGTTTACAAAACCAGCTTTTTCGTACATTTCTGTAAACTGTTCATAGAAATCCTGAATCATTTTTTCATCATTATCATCATAGTTTACATCTATGTTAAGTAAGGGAATCCCCCATTCGTCATTTTTTTCAGGATCTAAACTAACTAGGTTAGTTGATTTAGGAATTGTTTCACCCATCATATGTGAATTTACATTCCAAACACCAGTTTCTTTGGAATTTAGTAGTTGATTCGTCAACTCTGCACCAAAACCCTTTCTGACAGTCTTTCTTTGTGGTTGAGCTCCAAAACCTGCAGCATATCCTCGCAGAAAATCTGTTTCTTGCCTATATATGTTCCGAAATCTAGGAACATAATGTGAGGTAGGTTTAGCACCTTCTGTAGTATAATTTGGAAAACCCTCAAACCGAGCATTAATCGTAGCTCTATAATTATGAAAGGCTATAAATTTACCAAGTAGTCCATTATCATTTCCTAGCCCGTCAGGAAAACGATCTGATTTTGAATTTAGAAGAATTAAATTCGTGTTTAGAGTTGAAGCTGAAACAAAAACAACTTTTGCAAAATAGTCTTGACTCTCTTTTGAATTTGAATCGATGACTCTAACCCCAATTGCTTTTTTTTGATCTTCATCATAAAGAATAGAATGAACTACGGAATTTGATTTTAATGTTAGATTTCCTGTTTTAAGCGCCCATGGAATCAATGTGGAATTGACATTGAAATAGCCCCCTAAAGGGCAACCTCTTTGACATATTTGTCGACTCACGCACAAACCACGTCCTTGTTCAACAAAAATTGGACGGCTCTCTGTCAAGTGGGCACAACGCCCATAAATGACATGACGATCTTTATAATATTTTTTAACTTGTTGGCTAAAATATTCTTCAACCACATTAGATTCCCAAGGTTTCAGGAAATCGCCATCAGGTAGAATATCTAATCCATCTTTATTGCCACTCACACCTACAAACTTCTCTACGTATGTATACCAATCTGCAAGATCATTATATCGAATAGGCCAATCTACTGCAAAACCGTCTCTAGCAGGGCCTTCAAAATCAAAAGGACTCCAACGTTGTACTTGTCTTGCCCACATGATTGACTTTCCCCCTACCTGATAGCCGCGAATCCAATCAAAAGGCTTTTTCTGGATATAGGGATGATCTTTATCTTTAACGAAGAAATGCTTTGCATCTTCACGAAAAGCATAACAACTACTTGCTATTGGGTTCTCTTTAATTTCTTTTGCCGTTAATTGCCCACGACGTTTAAACTCCCAAGGCAGCATGTTAGTAGTTGGATAATCTTCAAGATGTTTAACGTTAGGACCCCGCTCTAGAAGCAATGTTTTAAAACCTTGTTCGGCAAACTCTTTCGCGGCCCAACCACCAGCCATTCCAGCACCAACTACAATAGTATCAAAAGTGTTTGTCATATTTAAACTTTAACCTTTACTCCACCATCGTAACGACCAGGCATGAATTCATAATTCAAATAGTTGATCATATAGTTTTCAGAAGTCTCAAAATGAATAAGTGAATAATGCTTTAAATAATTTAAAAATATACCTATTTCAGATTTTTCATTATCAATGAAGTTAGCTACTATATTATTTTTTTCATCAAGAGACAAATCATGAAAATTATTTTTTTTTACTTCTAAAATTTCATTTTGAAAGCTATTTAATCCAACTGAAAATTCTATTCTCTTCTCATTCTCTAAACAGTCATTTATCATTGTAAGGACAAAATGTTCTCGGGTTTCTGGTGTAGGAAAATTATTAAAATCTGTAGGCAATATTATATCACATATATCTGCTATCAAGTCTTGTTCTTTCTTTTTTAATAAAGGAAAGTTGGAATAACTAATTTGGGTTTCAAAACTGCAATTGTATGGAAGAGTTAAAATTCCTCCAGTTATCAATCCAATATTTTTAAGTGCTTTTCTTCGACGGATCATCTAAAATTTATATCTGCAATTAAAAATCACGATACATTCCACTCAAATATGCGTTAGCTTCATCTTCTTGGAAACGGGCATTAGTATTATCCCAATGAAGAGTCTTGTTAGGAAAGCGTCCTGCAATTACTCCTAAAAGAATGGTTTCTGTCAATCTAGACGAATAAGAAAAGGGTGCTGAAACTTTATCTTTTCCTAGGCAAGCATCTACAAATTGATGGTAATGCTTAGGTGCGTCTCTTTCATAATCATTTTTAGTATTTCCTAGGGCATCATTAGGGTCATATTTTTTTATATCAATTTCTTTATACTCTCCATTAACAATGTGTCTAGGGCGTTCCATGAAATGTGGGAGTAATAGACGTCCTTTTTCTCCAATGAACATAGCTCCTTGAAGTGGAAGTTTGTCACGATTAGGCAACTTTAGATCTTTATTAATATATGGAGCTCCAGGACCATCAGACCATACCCAAGTAAGGTTTTCAGTAGTATATGGAGTGCCAGGAAAAGTGTAAGTAACACTATTATTTACGGGAAAGCCATAACCATTTGGTTTTCTACATTTATTTTTAATGGTTAATGGGACATCTAACGCCAATGCGTTATATGGTGTGTCGAAAATATGAACACCCATGTCGCCTAATGTTCCACAACCATAATCAACAAGCTTACGCCAATTTCCAGGATGATAGAATTTATCTTTGTAAGGTCTCTCGGGAGAAGTCCCTAACCATAAATTCCAATCTAGTGTTTCTGGAATTGGATCTTTGCCTTTTGGAGCTGGACCATCATATCCCCAGTTTTTTGGAGACCAAGCCCTTACAGTATGAACTTTACCTATTATTCCTGATTGAATCAGAACAGTAGCAAGTTTGTAGTCATAAAAAGAGTGGACCTGGATACCCATTTGGGTAATTAAATTTTTTTCTTCTGCTAACTTTCTCATTTCGCGCGCTTCAGAGACAAAATGTGTGAGTGGCTTTTGACAATAAACAGGCTTATTCATTTCCATAGCCATGATGGATGCAGGAGCATGAGTGTGATCAGGTGTTGAAACTATAACCGCATCAAATTCTGTAGACATGTCATTTAACATTATTCGGTAGTCATTGTATGTTTTAGCTTTTGGGTAAATCTTGTTAGCTGTAGCTAAAGCTTTGGAATCTACATCACATATTGCCACGACATCGACCGAGTCGTGAGAAGCAATCGAAGAAAGGTCTGCTGCTCCCATTCCACCAACACCAATGTGTGCAGTTCTCAAACGGGTTTTAGACTCAGTAAAAGAAGCTAAAAGTGAGGAGGGAATTATAGAAGTTGAAGCTAATAAGGCTGATGTTTTTAAAAATTCTCTTTTTTTCATGTTTTTCGTTTATAATTTTTTAAAAATGTTTAAAATTAAATTTCACCCAAAAACAAAATTCATAGAACTTTTAGGAATTAGTCAATGAACATTGTGTTTTACAAAGATAAATATCAAAATATTTATCTAAATATATATAGAAATAAGATGTAAAATATTATATTTGATTTAAAATAATTTTTTCGTCATGAATTATACAAAGCAATTAATTTTAACTTCTCTTTTTTTCTTCGGCATTGCTATTAATGCTCAAACTAGTGAAAATCCTTGGGCTATAGCTGTTGGTGCAGACCTAATTAATCTTCAGGGAGACAATGTGGAATCCGGATTAAATTTTGGTGCTCCAGCCCTCAGTTTATCAAGATATATCAGTTCAGGCTTATCTGTAGGAATACAATATGGCCTTGGTAGTGCAAGTGATAATATTGACTTAGATTATTCTTACCTAGATGGAGTTGTTAAATTTAATCTCAGTGAAGAAAATGTTGTCCCATATCTTTTTGCAGGTTACGGTCTTAGTAGATTTGCTGACGGAAAAGAAAAAGAAGGGGCTTTCCCTTCTGGCGAAAGCGGAAGAACGACCTTCGGAGGTATTGGTGTTAATATACCAATTGGAGACCAACTAAATGTAAATATAAGTACGTCCTACAGAGGGACCTCGGAAACTCCTGACTCATACAATCATCTTCAACATATAATTGGTCTTAGCTATAATTTTGGGGCTGGAGATGCGGATGGGGATGGTGTATCTGATAAAAAAGATGAATGTCCAGATATTCCAGGTTTAAAAGAATTTAATGGATGTCCTGATACTGATGGAGATGGAATTCCTGATACAAAAGATCGATGTCCCGAAGAGGCTGGCTCAGAAGAATTACAAGGGTGTCCAGATGCTGATGGTGATGGTGTTGCTGATATTGATGATGCATGTCCAAACAAAGCTGGAAGTGTTGAAATGAAAGGTTGTCCTGATTCTGATGGTGATGGTGTTGCTGATAACATTGATCGTTGTCCTGAAGTTGCAGGAGATGAAGCAAATGCGGGATGTCCATGGGCAGATTCTGATGGTGATGGTGTCCCGGATAAAGATGATTCTTGTCCTGATGTTGCTGGAACTATTGAAAATAGTGGTTGTCCAGCTGATCCAACTGATTTAATTAATTTCAGTAACAATGGCGACAATAGAATTTTGTTTAAAGCAAGTAGTAGTAAATTAGATGCTGGCGATAAAAAAACTCTTGATAAACTTGTTGGATTATTAGGTCAATACGAAACAGCATCTATCATTATTGAAGGTCATGCCTCCAGCGATGGAAGTAAATCATATAATCAAAAACTTTCTGAACAACGTGCCGCTTCCGTAAAAGCATATCTTTTAGAAAAAGGAATTGCTAATGACAGATTATCAACCATAGGTTATGGTGAATCAAAACCCATTGGAAATAATAGTACTGCTAAAGGAAGAGCAGATAATAGAAGGGTAAATATCAATCGAAGCGCAAATGTCAAGATTAATTAAATAACTTTAATTAAATAATTAAAAACCTCCTTTATTTCAGGGAGGTTTTTTTTATCAAAAAAAATGAAAAAAACCATTACTCTCATTTGCTTATGTATTTCTTTTTTTTGCTATGCCCAAAAAAGAGAACTACCTATTGACACCATTGTGATTACAAATCACAGTACAATCATTAAAGGTGAAAAGTTAAACTATCAAGCTCAAACGGGAACCCAGCCTGTATGGGATATTGACGGAAATCCTATTGCTAGTTTATTCTACACTTATTACAAAAGAACTGATATTAAAAACGGTGGTGAGCGTCCTCTTATTTTTTCTTTTAATGGTGGGCCTGGCTCAGCATCAGTTTGGATGCATTTAGCTTATACAGGTCCTAAAATTCTTAAAATTGACGATGAAGGCTACCCTATCCAACCTTATGGATATAAAAGCAATCCAAACTCTATCATAGATGTTGCTGATATTGTATTTATTAATCCTGTTAATACTGCATATTCGAGAATCCTCGAGGTTGATGGAAAAAAAGCAGATAGAGAAAAGTTTTTTGGAATTAATGAAGATATTAAATACCTAGCTGAATGGCTTAATACTTTTGTAAGTAGAAAACAACGTTGGGAATCTCCAAAATACCTAATTGGTGAAAGTTATGGTGGTACACGTGTTATGGGGTTGTCTGCTGAACTTCAGGAGCGCCAATGGATGTATCTTAACGGAGTTATTATGGTATCCCCTGCTGATTATAAAGTTATTCGGGTAGGAGGTCCTATTTCCTCGGCATTAAACTTACCATATTATACTGCGACCGCATGGTATCATAAAAAATTAACTACTGATCTACAGAGTGAAGATCTAAAAGATATCCTTCCTGAGGTAGAAAGTTTTACCATTAATGAATTGATCCCTGCGCTGACCAAAGGAGGATTTATTTCAGACTCTGAACTTAATTCTGTTGCATCTAAAATGTCTCGTTATTCTGGACTTTCTAAAAAAACGATACTTCAAAATAATCTAGATGTCAAAACAAATTTTTTCTGGAAAGATTTATTGCGTGACCAAGGAATGACAATTGGAAGATTAGATTCACGTTATTTAGGAATTGACAAAAAAGATGTTGGAATTCGTCCAGACTACAATTCGGAACTCAAATCCTGGGAGCATTCTTTTACTCCTGCAATAAATCATTATATCCGAAAAGAACTAAAGTTCATAACTGATATTAAGTATAATGTTTTTGGACCAGTTCATCCGTGGAATAACGATAATGATAATACGCGAGAAAATCTAAGGCTTGCTATGGCAGAGAATCCATACTTAAAAGTTCTGTTTCAATCCGGTTATTATGATGGGGCAACAACCTACTTCAATGCTAAATATACTATGTGGCAAATAGATCCTAGTGGAAAAATGAAGAATCGCTTTTACTTTAAAGGTTATCGAAGTGGACATATGATGTACCTTCGTAATGAAGACTTAATTAAGGCTAATGATGACCTTAGAAATTTTATTTTAAACACAACGACAAACGGAAAACCTGCTAAGTATTAAAATATTTTTCTAAATATCACATAGCTCAACGGCTGCTCTTAAGGAATTAATGCCACCATTAGTCCTGTCAAGGGGAATAAATTCTTGTGCAACTACCCCTTTAAAACCTGTTTCATAAATAGCTTTCATAATAGCTGGGTAATATAACTCTTGGGTTTTATCTAGCTCGTTACGACCAGGAACGCCCGCTGTGTGATAGTGGCCATAATATTTGTGATTTTCTTGAATGGTATGGATTAAATCTCCTTCCATTATTTGCATATGATAGATATCATAAAGTAATTTAAAATTATTTGAACCTAAAGCCTTGCAAAGAGCTACACCCCAATTAGAATTATCACACATGTAGTCAGAATGGTCTATTTTAGAGTTTAATAGCTCCATATGCAATATAACACCATTTTCTTCAGCTAAAGGAATAATTTGGCTTAGCCCTTCAATACAATTTTCAAGACCTTCAGCGTCAGTCATTCCTCTTCTGTTTCCACTAAAACAAATTAAGTTTTTCCAACCTGCTTCGGAAACAAGTTTAATATGTCGTTTATAATTTAAAATTAGTTCGTTGTGAAATTTCTTATCACACCATCCATTAATTAGACTTCTTGTAGACTTCCCTTCCAAGTCTCCATAACACATTGTAGATTTCAAATCATATTTTTTTAGAATATCCCATCCTTCAGCACCTACTAGATCGATTCCTACTAAACCTAATTTCTTAGCTTCTTGAGCTAATTTTTCTAATGGCATTTTATTATAACACCACTGACATACTGATTGATTTATATTTCCTTTTATTAATTGATTTGTAGAATTTGATGAAATCATATCATTCATTTTTGGAAAAGCCAAGGCTGAAGAGCCTAAGGCAAAAGTTTTGATGGCATTTCGACGATTAATTTTAAAATTTTTATTCATAATGTGCTTAGATAAATATAATATAAATACAATGTATTAAGTTTTTAGGAATTTTTGTCTATTTCTTTTTCCCAATTCCAGGCACTTTGTAAAGCTTCCTCCAGACTATATTTTGCTTTCCAACCAATTTGTTTTTCAATTTTCTTAACATCAGCATAAGCTGATATAGTATCGCCAACTCTAGGATTAGTAAATTTGTATGGCACTGACTCACCTGTTGTTTTCTCAAATGCTTTAATAACTTCTAATACACTGAATCCTCTTCCTGTACCTACATTAAAAGTTTCACAAGAAAATTTTTGATTTGAAGAAATCAAATAATAAATACTGTCTATATGGGCTTGGGCTAAATCCATTACATGAATGTAGTCCCTAATACAAGTGCCGTCTGGAGTATCATAATCTTTTCCAAATACTTTAAGTAATGATCGTTTTCCTATTACTGTTTGAGTCAAAAAAGGAACTAAATTTTGAGGAATCCCTTGCGGATACTCTCCAATTTTAGCCGAGGGGTGAGCTCCTACAGGATTAAAATAACGTAATAAAATTGACTTAAAATCTGAGTTTGCCTTACAACAATCTTTTATTAACTGTTCACCAATTTGTTTTGTAAAGCCATAAGGAGAACTCGCTGGTTGAACAGATGAATTTTCATCTATAGGAAGCTTTAAAGCTTGTCCATATACTGTACACGAAGAACTAAAGATTAGTGGTATATTTAATTCACATAATGGTTTTAGCAAATTTAATAATCCTCCTACATTATTTTGATAATAAGCAAGAGGTTTATCTACACTTTCTCCTACAGATTTGTATGCAGCAAAATGAATTACACCATCAATATCAGTATGCTTCTTAAATAAATCCTGAATTTGATTTTGGTTTCTTAGGTCTAAATTATCAAAAAAAGGCTCTTTATTAGTAATTGCTTTAATTCCATTCAAGACTTCAATACGAGAATTATCTAGGTTATCAACAGATATTACCTCGACACCCTTTTGCAAGAGCATTACGGTAACATGTGATCCTATGTAGCCTAAACCCCCAGTAACTAGTATTTTCATATTAGTTAGGTGTTTAAGTTAGTTCCCATCCTTTTCTATAATCACGAGTTACGAATTGATTAGCAGCCTCTAAGTTTTTTATTTTCATGTTGTCCCCATCCCAAAGTAGTTTCCTCCGGCCAATATAAGTTGAGCGTCTCGATCCTTCTTTCTTCTCTTGTAAATTATAGCTTCTAATAGCTATATTACCCATCAACACTGTTTCTGTTAAAGGTCCTGAATAGTCAAAAGAGGAGGTAAGTGATTTATGTTCTGAACTATTGAATCCAGCTTTACAAGCGTCTACCCATTGACGCTGATGCCCATATTCAGGCTCACTTACTCTTACACGTTCACCTTTAATAACAGGTTCTCCTATTCTATATAATTTTGGATCATTACCATAAGAATCACATGTAATTACCCCCTTTTCTCCGATCATTATTACTCCATTATCTTCAATACTTACATCAGCAGGAAGTAAATCAGGGTGAAATGGTTTGATTCCTCCATCTGACCAAGTCATTTCAATTGGGCTTGCATTTTTTTCAGTTGCATCGAAGTGCATAGATACTGATGAAGAGGGTGGGCATCCTTCAGGATAATAATCTGGGCTCCACATCTTAGTGAAAATTGTTCCAATACTACACTCTACATCAGTAGGATATTTTAATCCTAAAGCTTTAAAAGGAATGTCGATTAAGTGACATCCCATATCCCCTAAAGCACCTGTTCCAAAGTTCCACCACCCTCTCCAATTAAAAGGGTGCATATTTGGAATATATGGTGTACCTTCTGATGGACCTAACCACTGGTCCCAATTCAAAGTGTCTGGTTTTAATGTTACATCAGGCTTTGGCATAGGAACACCCTGTGGCCATACTGGTCGATTAGTCCATACATTAACTTTTGAAATTGTACCTATCATTCCTTCCTTTATCCATTTTTGAATCTGAATCTGGTCAGGGTTAGATGCACCTTGGTTACCCATTTGGGTTACTACTTTTTGTTCCCTAGCCATTTCAGTTAATAAACGAGCTTCATAAATATTATGTGTTAAAGGCTTTTGAACATATATATGAATACCTCGCTCCATAGCATAATGAGCAGCTACGGCATGAGTGTGGTCTGGAGTTGAAATAGTCACAGCATCAATATCTTTTTCCTTATCAAGCATTTTTTTAAAATTGTCATAAAATTTGGCATCTGAAAAACGATCAATGCTTTTCTTAATGCCATTTTTTCCAGAACTATCAGTATCACATAAGGCAACTACACGTTCACGCCCCTTAACTGATGCATTACGAAGATCGCCTTGCCCCTTACCTCCTACGCCGATTCCTGCTAGGGCAAGCTGGTCACTAGGCGCTGTATATCCTACTCCACCTAAGACATGACGAGGTAAAATGAATAAAGAGCTTGCTGCTACACCACGTTTAATGAAAGTTCTGCGTTTAATAGATGTGTTTTTTTTAGGTTGCATACATTAAAATTTGATTAGAAAAAATATCTAGTTTATGAATTTAATCCTGATATAAAATTGATTTTTAAATGTTATTAAATATAATTACGAACTAATTAATCTTAACCCTTAAATGGTAAGTTACTTATACTTAATTAAGAGAACTAAATTACAAAATATAATTGTTTTAAATTTTCTAAGGAGCTAAAAACTGGCCCCTCCATGAATCATATGAATTGAAGATAGCTCGAATATGGTTAGGACGTTTTAATCTTAGGTATTCCAAACTTAAAGATTGAAATTTAATTTTTGTGAAATGTCCATTTGAAAAGTCATGAACAATTTCATCTGGGTTTTTTATGTTCGAGCCCGGAATTTGTATACTAGAGTAATCTATTTTATTGGAATCGGGTAAGGCTTTATAAATTGAAGTTTCATAAGAAATTTTTTTCACTTTAGCATTAACCAATAATTGAATCATTAGTGTTGGATCGTAAAACAAAAACTGAATGTGTTCATTTTTATTTAACTCCATTACTTTTTTTGACCGTGCATCAGTAAAAATAGTAAAACTCATTTGTTCAGGGTCAAAATCACGAAGCACAACTGTTCGTAAATTAGTGTTTCCATCCAGCTTTTGGGTTGCTAATGTAAAAAAACGAAACGCATGTTTTTTATTTTTTAAAGCTGCTATAAGTTGTTTTTTACAATCATCAAAAATTTGATCTAACATTATTCTTGATTTAGTTTAAGCCAGTTATTAGTTCTTATTACTGCATTCTCTTGGATATCTTTCCAAAAAAGGTTTATGTCTGCAAAATGATAATTTTTAATAAAAGAAAGAATAAATCTTTTTTTGATTTTTGGAAGTGTAGACCATAGTATTCCATTAGTCTTTTGCACGGAGAGGCTATTTGGATAAATCTTCTTATTTGAGGCAAGTACACCTAAATGTTGTTTACTATTTCCTTTAATACTTTCATCCCAATTTATAGGGTTAGATACAACACCTCCTTTAAACCATTTTTCATATGACTTAGGCAAATGATTCATTTTATAAGTATTCCAGCTCACAAATCCTCCTATAGCATCTGGATTATTTAATAACGGAATACTTCTGAATTCGTCAACATTAACTCGAGTTCCAACTAAATATGCGGCGATTAGTTTTTTCTGTAGGGGTTTTTCATCAAAAAATTCTTTTAAAAGTCCTATGGCATGAATTGCTCCTTGACTATGAGCCGCAATAATTATTGGTTTTGAATTATTATAGTTTTCTAAATAATACTTAAATGCTTTTTTGATGTCTTGATAAGCCATTACACCAGCCTCTTCCCCTTGGGATGAATATGGTTCAACAAAAATTCTGTAGTGGGCTTGACGATAAAAAGGAACATATAAATTGGCCGCTTTTACCCATGCTGAAGCTTGAAAGGCTACAGCTTTTTCCAAAATATTTCTGCGAATTGAAGCTTCTTTAATATCAGCGTTCCAAGAAGCATCCTTTTTATCAGTTAAAAGTGTTGGATAAATATAAAAAACATCAGCCTTCTTTTCTTTTGATTTTCCTGCAATTTCTTCCAATGATGAATTCCAAAGATGAGGAAGGACAGCCCAATTTTCCAGTTTTTCATAATCAGGTGCTAAAGGACTACTAGCTAAACTAAATTCTGAAGTTTTATAAATACTAGAACAGGATAAAAATAATACCCCTGTAAAAAAAGATATAGCTGATTTCAATTACAATTTTCGATAAAGATAATGAATGCATTTGTTCTAAGGTTGAACTAAGAACATTCTCTATTTAATTGATTAAGTATTATAAGTCATTTTAGATAAAAAAATTTTTATTGAAAATTATTCAAGAGTTACGGTTCTTTTTGAGGGATTAAATGGAGAATTTATTAAATCTCCATTTTTATTCAGAAGTTCAAGTTTTATTGAGATTTCTCCTTTTGGCAAACCTTGAATGTAATAGGGGGCCCATTCGTCAATAATAAATTCAGAATCCTGTATGGTTGCTCTTATCTTATTTCCGCTTGCTGAAATTTTTGTGTTAACTAAATAAAAATCTAAAAGTAATTTTTCTGTGTCTTTTCCTTTATAAACACCTTTTGGTCTACTGTAGAAAAGAAATTCATCATTCAAATCAATTTCTTCTCCTGTACCAACCTGAGTGAGAATAAATGCATTATTGTTTTTAACAGACTCATGGTGAGATCTTGATAAAAAAGCAAGTATTACATTATTTTCTTTGTCTAATTCTTTTTTAAAACTTTCGGTATAATGAGCAGAATATGGATTATTATTTATTATAAGATGAATATGCTGTCCTTTTCCAGAATTTGCCAATTCATGATTAAATTCATTCGGTGTCTGAATACCAAGTTTATAATCTTCAAGCTCAAATGAAAAATTATATTCTTCATTGTCAAAAATTATATTTTGAATTTTAAGTTTAGAATTTTTATATGAAGGCGAGCCTTCAAGTTTTGTAATTGTTATTTGCTTCGAATTATTACATGAAAGGACTATCAAAGCAATTAATACAGTTATATATATTTTCATTGAATAAATCTAAAAATTTAATAAGATAAAACAACAATCATTTTAATTAATTTACAATCATTCAATATGCTGTTGAGTAATTATCACTTAACAACAAATAAAATAATAGTTAAAACTCCCATTGACGAGTTACATCAAGTTTTTTCTTAGCTTCTAATTCTTCTTTTGGGATGACCTTTAAGAATGAAGGATGCTGTTCAATAGCATATTCTATTTTTTCCAAAATATTTTCAACACTATCTTTTTCATAATCAAATTCTAAAGGTTTTTTAATAATCATAGATTGAAGTATGCCACGCTTTTTTATCATCAAACCTTTTTTGTCAAAAGAGCGTCTAAAACCATCAATTACTATTGGGACAACAATTGGCTTATAATGTTTAATAATATGAGCTGTTCCTTTACGAACAGGCTTAAAGGGTTTTGTGGTCCCTTGAGGGAATGTAATAACCCAACCGTCATTTAGAGCTAATCCTATATTGGAAATATCACTCATTTTTACCTGACGTTTTACATTCTTCCCACTTTCTCGCCATGTGCGTTCAATAGAAACTGAACCTGCATAGGCAAGAATTCTCGGAAGCAATCCTGCACGCATAGTTTCTTTAGCTGCTACATAATATATATTTAACTTGGGACTCCATAAATAGCCAACATTTTTAATATTATCAATCCGGCCACTCAAACTTGCATTAAAAACATGAAACATTGCAACTACATCGGCAAAATAAGTCTGGTGATTAGAGATAAATAATACATTTTTTTCTGAAAGATTTTTGATTATCTCAGAGCCTTCAATATGAAGCTGATTAAATCCTCTATAGCGTCGATGAGACATAAAACCCAAATATCTGATCAGCCATTTTTTTAGAATCAAGTAATGACCAAAGGGATTTTTTTTTAACATATTTAATATAAGATGCAGCTTAAAGATATAATTAATTAGAACTTAGAGAAGTTAAAAAAGATTTAAATTCAGATAGTATCATAGCAGTTGCTCCCCAAATCAAATTATTTTCATAACAAAAACATGGAACTTCAGTACCCTTTTGAGGTCCTTGATCTAAAAATCTTTTCTCTATCTCTAATTCCATGAGTTTAGATAAGGATATCTGAATATGAGCTGCAACTTCTCTTTTGTCTATGTTAAATTTAGGATGAAAATTTTCGAAAGTTATAAAAGGACTTACTAGAAAATTACTTGGGGGGATATAAATTGGAGTTAAAGGCAATAGGTTTTTATTTAATATTTGTATTCCAAGTTCTTCACTGCACTCTCGAAGTGCAGTGTCCTCAAGGTTTTGATCCTCCGACTCTGGTTTTCCACCTGGAAAACTAATTTGTCCCGAGTGAACTCCTATATAATCTGTTCTTTTAATTAGTGAAAGATGCATCAAATCTAATTTAGGATAGCAATAAAGTAAAACAGCTGCTTTTTTGGCAAATTTTGTATATATCCTTTTTGAGGGTATTTTACTTTTCCTATCCAATGGAGCTGCTAAAAGCTGAGCACTCAAACCAGGTAAGGGAAAATCTTTTATTTTTGTAAAGGAATCAACAAATTTTTTATAATTCATGAGAAAAGTAAAATTAATCATATTCTTTATTTTTTCTACTCTGATTTTTTTTCAATGTGATTTTGATAAAAAACAAAAGAAAAAAACTTTAGTTGTAAAGGATTCGATGGTCAATGCCATAAAAGAAAACAAATCTCAAAATTTGGAAGTTGAAGAGGAAGAAAAAAAAGAGAAAAAAAGTATTATTCTGAATGATAAAAATGCAATACCATTTTTCTTTAAGTACCAAAAAGAAAATTTAGAGGATAAAATTCGAATAAATACTCGCTTTGGAAACATTGATATCCAATTATTCAAAAACACTCCATACCATCGTGCCAATTTTATATATCTAATTAAAAAAGGGTATTTCAACAATACTACATTTCATCGTGTAGTTCCTGGATTTATTATTCAAGGTGGAAATTCAGATAGATATGAAACTTCAAAAAAAAGAGATGAAATAGGCAAATATCTTCTGCCACCAGATACAAGAAAAGGACACAAACATCACAGAGGGGTAATTTCAATGCCAAGTAGTGAAATAAAAAATCCCTATAAGCTAGCCTCTCCCTATGAATTCTTCATTGTTCAACAATCTCCAGGTGCATATCATTTAGATGGATCTTATACTGCTTTCGGCAAAGTTATTTCGGGTATGGAAGTTGTCGATAAAATTAATAAACAAAAGACAGACAAAAGAGAAACTCCATTAACTAATGTTTTCATGAATGTTTCGATTTTAGAATAACTTTTACAACAATATTTATCACAATCGAAAAGAGTGTTTTTTTAAATTATTATAAATTTTTCTTATTATTTTTATAAAAATGATAGATTTATGACGCTAACACAATTACAGTATACATTAGCAGTGGCAGAAGAAGGAAATTTTACACTCGCTGCAGAAAAATGTTTTGTAACCCAGCCCACACTGAGTATGCAAGTTCAAAAACTTGAAGATGAGTTAGGAGTAAAACTTTTTAATCGAAATGCTAAGCCTATAGCACTTACTCAAATTGGGGAGAAAATCCTTAATCAAGCTAAAACAATTGTAGAAGAAGCAAAGCGAATGGATGACATTGTAGCTATGGAGAAAGGAGAGGTTAAGGGTGATTTTAAATTGGGAATCATACCAACTGTGATGCCAACATTACTCCCTTTATTCCTAAACACTTTTATCAAAAAATATCCTTTAGTAAATTTAATCATTGAAGAATCTACCACCATATCAATTACGGAGAGACTAATTCAAGGTAAGCTCGATGCAGGAATAGCAGCTACACCACTGGACAATCCAAAGCTTATCGAAAAGCCATTATACTACGAACCATTTATAGGTTATATCCCTAAATCGCATTTTTTATCAAAATTAGATAAAATTGAACCTGAGGATATTGAAAATATGGATGTCTTAGTTTTAGAAGATGGACATTGTTTTAGAAATCATGTATTGAAGCTATGCAAGACAACTAGGGTTTCAAAATCTTTTGATCTAAAAAGCGGTAGTTTTGAAACATTAGTACACCTTGCAAACGAAGGAATGGGAATGACTCTACTCCCCTATTTGCAAACAAGAAATCTTTCAATAGAAAATTTTCAAAATTTGCGTCATTTTAAAAGTCCAGAGCCTGCTCGTGAAATAAGTATGGTGTTCAGCAAAAGTCAATTAAGACTTCCAATAATTGATGCATTATCACAATCAATCGAAGGGATTGTTAGAGGTGCTATTCAATTCGAAAACATACAATTAATTTCTCCAAAATAAGGAGGTCAAACGGAATATATAGCAATTTGTAAATCAGATCTATTTGTAATAAACTCATTTACCCATTCGCGTAAAATATCACAATCCTTTGGTGTCAAATATTTATATGCCTTTCTAAGCTCTTTGCGAAAAAGACGTACATCAAAGCTTACTTTCTGTAGAATTTGCTGATAATATTTAAGTTTTTTAGACATAGATTAATCTATTAAATATTTAACAATGTATGGAGATTTTAAATTTAAAAATGTTGTTGAAATGTTAAAAAACAAAAATAAAATAGGAAGAAACGGAGATTGAGGTTTGTTGATATTTTATTAAATGTAATATTACACACACTTTTTATAGGTGAAGCGTAGTGCTGTCATCGCTCCTACTTTGGGATCAGACTAGGTTAAAGGATTCTAATTTTTCTAAATACTAAAAATAAATACTTATTTTAAGCTATTCTAATCTCACATAATATTCAGCAAAAGCATCTCCACCATCATATTCTGAGAATAATTGAGAATAGTGATTAGGTCCTATATCTATTTTAAACTTAGCTATCCATCTTCCTTCGTCATCTTTATTAGAGGCTTCTTTTTTCCAGAGTTGAAAGTTGTTTGTTCCATCAACATTATATTCAGTCAAAATTCCATTTGAATAAGAATATTTATTAGCAAACCCAGCTTGACCATAATTAATATCAAGACCTGTGGAGTCTCTAGTTATATTATTTCCAACAAACATCATAAAGTTATCTGTGAAGATTTTTGTTTGAAATCCATTTGAAACTCCAAATGCATTCCAATCCAAAGTATCGACCGGTTTATTGTTCTCGTATTTTATCGCTCCCACCATTTTCCAAACTCCTTTAATTGGATTTGTTTTTTCTGATGATTGTTTATTACAAGAAATCAGAATTGCAGTTGAAACAAGAATTAATAAAAATGTTTTTTTCATTATAATTGACATATTTAATAAGCCACTAATATAAGAAATTTGTTCTTCGTGTTTTTCTTCCTGAACTTAATGAAGATTAAATGCCGATGATATAAAAAACCCTCCGATTGGGAGGGAATATATTGTTATGATTTAATCTTAATTATGCTCCAGCTGCAGCAATTAGAATTAAAGCAACCCAAGCTGCTGTTCCAATAAGAGCATTTCCACCAGATTTACTTTTAGCTCCCTTTTCATAACCTTTTAGATAAGCTGGGTCGTCAATAATAGCTTTATTTGGCCCATTCATTGCTTCAAAACTAGGGTATTGAGAAGAAGTTAGATAAACTATGCCGGTTCCTATTAAGCCAGTAAAAAATCCGAGAACTATATTTCCCCCTTTTCTCTTTGCATATCTTTTACCATCAAGCTCACCAAGACTTAGTTTCTCAAAATCAGTCATATCTTGTCCAATAGAAACCATAACAACGTCATTATTTGTAATCTTAATTAAATCAGTTGTCAAAATAATGAAATTAAAATACTCGATAATTCTAATTTTTGGCATTCAAAGTATCATTCATCAAGGTTTATTAGAAAAAATAAGATTTATTCTTTTGGAGGTTATGGACATTATCAATTAAGAAATGATATGATTTTTTATAATGATAAAATAAGTGAATGGAGTTCTGTTTATTTAAGCCCATTATTCAATCATCATATGAATATTTCTAGCCCTTTTCTTATGAGACACATTTCAGAATACGATGACTCTAATGATATTTTATATACAGGTTTAGGTATGGGTGTCCAAGGATTTAATCATATAATATATAGTTATAATTTTTTGAATAAAGAATGGAAAGAAATTGGTTCTATTGCTGAACAAATTAGTCTAGATTTTATTAAAATAGAAGGTTTAAAAACAAATGCTTTTATCAAAAACAATATAATTTACACATTTGATTTTAAAAACAGATCATATTCAAAGCAAGAAAGCCCACTTCATATTTCATCATCATTAGAGAAGGTATATCTAGATGAGAATTCTAAAAGGCTTTTAATTGCTTCAAAAGGAATTAATTCTAATTTAAATTTATCAATTATAAATAAGGATATTTTTTTTAAAGGAAATAAAACATTATATAATTTTAAAGAAAAAAGCTTTTTTCCATCCTATTATTTGGCTCTAACGTTTTTGTTGTTATTAATCGTGATTTTTATTTATTTAATGTTTAATAGGAATATAACATATAAAATGCTTCTTAATAAAAAAGGTGATATTGAAAATTCCTTGATCAAATACGAGAGAGATTTTTTTAGATTAATGATTTCCAATTATCCGAAAAAAACAAAATTCAATGATTTAGGTGATTTGTTTGAAATTGAATTAGCATATGAAACTAGAGTTAAAAAAATCAATTCAGGAATCGTAAATATCAATTCATGTGCGAAAAAAATCCTTTCAACTAGAAAAAATATTTTCATTATTGAAAAATCTAAAGAAGACTCTAGAATGAAAGAAATTAAATTAAATATAAGTGCTGAAAACAATAAATAGTTTTCACATAATACGTCATTTAGTATTGATATACAGGTGATTACAAATAGAGCAGAAGAGGATATACCTGTGTTTTAAAAAAGAAAACTACTTTACCTTAGAAATGAATTTGGACTATCTTAGAAATTAAATTTTTTAGTGGAAATAAATATAAATTCATTTTAGAAGATAGGAGTTCCTTTTATAAGTATATAATTAGAGTCTCTTAAATAGGCTTTAGAATAAGTGTGTGAGAAAATAGCATTTTGACGTTCTTTAAGTCGTGCTTAAAATAAGTTTTGTAGGGAATTGAAAAGGGTACTATATTCGCATCAAATAAGTTCTTAACCAGTATTGTTAAGTCGTTCTTTTTGTCGTAATATTGCAGCCGTCATTAGGCAAGGATATTACTTCAAGCCTTTAGAGAAACACCTTCGGGGTGTAGCGTAGCCCGGTCATCGCGCCTGCTTTGGGAGCAGGAGGTCGCAGGTTCGAATCCTGCCACCCCGACAATAGTATCCTTTATTTAATCGGGATGTGGCGCAGCCTGGTAGCGCACACGCATGGGGTGCGTGGGGTCGCAGGTTCAAATCCTGTCATCCCGACTTGTTATACCATAAATAACTGAAAAATAAGCAGTTATACTTATTTTTCTTTATATCAATTATGTGGAAATTCCAAATTATAAAGATTTAATAATAGCTATTTTTAACTTTATAATTATTAAGTTAGTATTTTACATTAAACATTAAGAATTATATAATGCTCCGATTCATGAAAAAAAAAATATCACACATTTTCTTATTTTTCTTCATCCTCCAATTAGGATGTGCTCAGGATAATCCCCCAATAATTGAAACTCCAACTAAAATAAACTACTCCTACAAAATAGTTGTTGATGGCATTGATATCCCATGGGGCATGGCTTTTATTAATGTCGATGAGTTCCTAGTTACTGAACAGTCAGGGATTTTATACTATGTAAATAAAGGACAAAAAAGAGAGGTTAACGGACTACCAAAAGTCTATTTTAGAGGTCAAGGAGGGCTTTTAGATGTAGCACTTCATCCCAATTTTTCGGAAAATAAGATAATTTACATGACTTTAGGTGCCAATACTGAAGGTGATAAAAAAGGGGGAAATACATCATTGTATTGTGCTGTTTTAAATGGTACACAGTTAAGTGAAGTTAAACTGCTCTATAAAGCAATTCCAAACACAAAAACATCTCAACATTGGGGATCAAGAATTGTTTTTGATCAAAAAGGTCATGTATATTTTGGTATTGGAGATCGTGGAGAGAGAGATGTTAACCCTCAAGATATAACAAGAGATGGAGGGAAAATTTACCGTCTTAACCTTGATGGCTCCATTCCAAAAGACAACCCTTTTGTGAAAAAATCTGGTGCAAAAACTGCTATTTTTTCTTATGGGCATCGTAATCCTCAGGGAATGACAATACATCCAATAACTGGACAAATTTGGGAGCATGAGCATGGTCCACGTGGAGGAGACGAAATCAATATTCTTAAAAAAGGTGCTAACTATGGTTGGCCAGAAATAACCTATGGAATAAATTATAGCGGAACTGTAATTACCAACAAAACTTCAGCCCCAAATATGGTACAACCATTTTATTATTGGATACCTTCAATTGCTCCAACCGGAATGACATTCTTAACTTCCAATATTTATAAATCCTGGAAAGACAATCTATTTGTTGGTTCATTAAAATTTCAATATCTAGAACGCCTAGTTATAGAAAATGAAAAAGTAGTTAAAAGAGAAAAAATACTAGACAACATTGGTAGGGTCCGAAACGTAGTTGAAGGACCGGACGGCTATCTATATGTCAGTGTTGAAGGAAAAGGTATTTTAAAAATTATACCTAATAAATGAAACTTCTTTTAATGTTTTACTTTCTTGGAATGAGTTTTTTTGGGTATTTCTTAGCCCCACAAAAAAGTAAAGCCGAGAGTATTAAAAATGGATCAGAAATATATCATGATTTTTGCTACCGTTGTCATGGAATTAATGGTGTAGGTCAAGACGATCTAATACCTCCACTGAAATCCTCTGACTATTTGATGAATAATATTGATCTTTCTATTGCAGGTTTAAAATATGGGTTAAAAGGAAAGATTACTGTTAACGGTATAGTTTATGACAGCTACATGGCATACCAAGGCCTGGATAATGATGAGATCGCAGATGTAATGAATTATATACTAAATCAATGGGAAAATATTAATGAAGGTTTCATTACAGCTCAACAGGTTGAAAAAATCCCTAAATCTATACTAGAAAAATGAAAAAACCGCTAGATTGGAACTATTTAAAATCTGTCAAACGGAGCTATTATCTTTATGGAGGCATAATAATTGGGTTTGTATTATGGATGCTTTTTGTAGACACCCATTCTTGGACTATTCATTCAGAACTAAATCAGGAAATAGAGCAATTAGAGCTTGAAAAAGATGCCCTAAAGGCAATTATCAAAACTGATCAAAAAACCATTAAACAACTTGGTAATCAAGATAGTTTGGAGCGTTTTGCCCGTGAGCATTATGGCCATAAAAAAGAAAATGAGATTATTTTTATAATTGAGAAAGAAGATTTAAAGAAAATCTCTAAATAAATCAGCTTGAATATATACCAATATAAATGGTTAAAAGAATCTTTTTATAGCGAGTTAAATAATTGTAATTTTATACAGTTTTAAAACATTTAAATGGGTAAAATTATTGCTATTGCTAATCAAAAAGGTGGTGTGGGAAAAACTACTACCGCAATAAATCTAGCCTCAGCTTTAGGAGTTTTAGAAATGAATATTCTGCTTATTGATGCAGATCCTCAAGCAAATGCTACATCTGGTTTAGGTATTGATGTCGGAGATGTAAAACTTGGAACTTATCAACTATTAGACCATAGTGTAGAGCCTGATAAAGCTATTATTAAAACTAATAGCCCCAATGTAGACTTAATTCCATCCCACATTGATCTAGTTGCCTCAGAAATTGAGTTGGTGGACAAAGAAGGACGTGAATACATGCTTAAAAGAATATTAGTAGATGTTAAAAATCGATACGATTTTATTATTATTGATTGTGCACCATCTCTAGGCTTAATAACTCTTAACGCTCTTGTAGGTGCTGATGCAGTAATTATTCCTATACAATGTGAATATTTTGCTCTAGAAGGTTTGGGAAAACTATTAAATACCATTAAAAGTGTTCAAAAAATACATAATGAAGATTTAGACATAGAAGGACTTTTACTAACCATGTATGATACTCGCTTACGACTTTCAAATCAAGTCGTAGAAGAGGTGAAAAAACACTTTGGTAAAATGGTTTTTAAAACAATTATTCAAAGGAATATTCGATTAAGTGAAGCGCCCAGTTTTGGAGAAGATATAATCACTTATGATGCATCTAGTAGAGGCGCAAAAAGCTATTTATCTTTGGCAAGCGAAATCATAAAAAGAAATAAATTGAAGTAATGGGAAAATCAAAGCAAAAGCAAGTTTTAGGAAGAGGCCTTTCTGCCTTACTTAATGATCCTAATAATACCATTGAATCTGTAAGAGACAGAAATGCTGAACAAGTAATCGGAAGTGTGATTGATTTGCCCATAGAAAACATAAGTAAAAACCCTTTCCAGCCACGTACACATTTTAATGAAGAGTCTATAAAAGAATTAAGTACATCAATAAAAGAATTAGGGGTTATACAACCTGTTACAGTTCGTAAAATGAAAGGAAACCAATACCAGTTGGTGTCTGGGGAACGTCGTTTGAGAGCGACAAGATTGGTTGGCCTAAAAAGAATCCCAGCATATGTTCGCCTTGCTAATGATCAAGAATCACTCGAAATGGCTTTGGTTGAAAATATTCAAAGGCAAGATCTCGATCCTATAGAAATAGGATTATCCTACCAGCGTCTTATTGATGAAATAAAACTTACTCAAGATCAGCTAAGCGAGCGTGTCGGAAAAAAACGCTCAACTATAGCTAACTACATGCGTTTACTAAAGTTAGATCCAATTATTCAAACAGGAATAAGAGATCAATTTATAACGATGGGTCACGGACGTGCATTGGTAAATGTAGAAGACACAAAATTACAATTAGCCCTATACAAAAAAGTTGTCAAAAAAGGACTTTCAGTTCGAGCAATTGAAGCCTTGGTTAGGAGTTTTAGAAATACTAAAACCGATTCTACTGGGAATTATTCATCACCATTTATAAAACAAGCTGCTGAAGAATTAAAAATTATATTTGACACTTCTGTAAGCGTAACTTCAAGCAATCAAGGAAAGGGAATTTTAAAAATTAAATTTGACTCACAAGAAAAATTGCAGCATATTTTAAATAAAATCAAAGGTGTTTAATCCAAAACTCTGCTATATCTTATTATTACTTTTTTATCTACCTGCTATAGGGCAAGAAGAATCAAAAATTATTGATGCTCCAAAAAACATTGCTTTACCAGACAGCATACAAATAAACTCTAGGTTTTCCCCGAGGATCCGACGTCTAGTTGCCAATCCTCTTACCCCTTCAAAAGCTGCTTTTTATTCAGCTATTATACCTGGGCTAGGTCAAGCTTACCTAGGAAAAGGATGGAAAGTTCCTATTGTTTATGCTGCTATTGGAGCTTCTCTATATTATTATGATTTAAATAATAAAGAGATGAACTCATATAGAACAGCCTATAAAAGAAGATTAAATGGTTTTTTTGATGATGAATATTTAGAAACTGAAATTCCCATAAAAACGGATCAACTTCTTATTGGAATGGAGTTTCATAAAAACTATCGTGATATTGCAATAATATTAGCAGCATTATCATATATGCTTAATATTATAGAAGCTAACGTAAGTGCCCATTTATTGCAATTTAATGTAAATGATGACTTATCCTTTACTCCGAATATAATTGTAGATCAAGAACTTACAGGGATTCAATTGGCTGTTAAATTTTAAATAAATCTATGAAAATTGCAATATTAGGATATGGACGAATGGGGAAAACCATTGAACGCTATTCCAAAGAACGAAATCATGAGGTTGTATTCATCCTCGACAAGAATCAAGAAAAAGGCGATCTCTCTTTAGCTGAAGTAGCTATTAATTTTAGTGTTCCAGAAGCTGCAGTATCAAACATAAAGCTTGCCATGAAAAAAAAGATTCCTGTTGTAAGTGGAACTACAGGTTGGCTTGATAATTATACCGAAGTAACCTCTTTTTGTAAAAATCAAAAAACAGCATTTTTATATGCCTCTAACTTTAGTGTTGGAGTTAATATTTTCTTTAAAATTAATCGCTTTATTGCTCAATTGATGTATCCACAAAAAAAGAATTATAAAGTAGATGTTAAAGAAATACATCACGAACATAAGCTGGATTCTCCAAGTGGAACTGCAATTACTTTAGCAGAAGAAATTATCAATAATTCTGATTATAAGAAGTGGACTTTGAACAAAGATGAAGAAAAAAAATTATTTATTGAAACTGTAAGAGAAGGTGACGTTCCTGGTACTCATATCATAAAGTACTGCTCAAATATTGATGAAATCAGTATAAAACACAAAGCCTATAAACGAGATGGTTTTGCTTTAGGAGCTATTATAGCAGCAGAATGGTTAGTTGGCAAACAGGGTGTTTATAATATGGATGATGTCCTAAAAATTGATTAATTCTAAAATGGTTTAATCTATAAGTTTATATAAAAAATACATTATGACATTCTCTCAGTGGATATTATTCTTTTTTATAGTTCAAGGTGTACATTTTTTAGGAACATGGAAGCTATATAAAGCTTCAGGGCATAAAGCATGGCATGCTATTGTGCCTATTTACAATGCTATCGTTTTGATGAAAATCATTAATCGGCCTAAGTGGTGGGTGATCTTACTTTTTATTCCAACCATAAATTTAATTTTGGTTGGTGTAATTTGGGTTGAAATAATTCGAAGTTTTGGAAAAAACACAATAAAAGATACTGCTTTTGTCTTACTCACTTTTGGATTGTATATATATTTAATTAATTACAGCGATAAGCCTAATCACATTGCTGATCGTAGTTTACGACCTCGAACAGGTTTTGGTGAAACCGTAAGTTCAATTCTTTGGGCCATAGTACTTGCAACAATTTTTCATAATTATCTTATCCAGCCATATATTATACCTACGGGATCTTTAGAAAAATCTTTACTAATTGGAGATTTCCTTTTTGTAAGTAAATTTCATTATGGTGCAAGAGCACCAATGACAGCTGTATCTGCCCCTATGGTTCACGATACTATACCTGGATTTAAAATACGTTCTTATCTTAAATATCCTCAATATCCATATTTAAGATTACCTAGATTACAAAAAATTAAACGTAATGATATAGTTGTATTTAGCTGGCCTGCCGACACAGTCCGTCAATTTTTTGTACGAGAAAAACGCGTTGATAAGCCTATAGATAAAAAATCTAACTATGTAAAACGATGTGTTGGTGTCCCAGGTGACACGTTAGAAATTATTGACGGTTTTATTCATACTAATGGAATAAAAAATGTTCTTCCAGAAAGGGCTAAAGTTCAATACACTTTTCATGCCTATGCTAAAAAAGGTGTCTCATCTAGAAAATTACTTTCTAAAGGATTTGAAGACTTTAATCGTACTTATAAGATTGAGAATATTACTGAAAATTCTTATCAAAAAATTATTCCATATATAATTGGTAGAATGGGAAATACAGTTGAAAATTTTAAAGTTATTACTTCGTCAAAAGGTTTGCCTTCAGATATAATTCGTAAAGCTGGGCTTAGGGTTAGTGAAATTTTGGAGCTTAAAAAAGAGATGACTTTAACGCTTGAAGAATCTTCTACCTTAAGAAAAATTCCAGGTATAGATAGTGTTATTCAGTCTATTAATAAGATTAAGGCTTCCAATGAAACATTTTTTCCAAATAAAATAACATACAACTGGAATGAAGACAACTTTGGACCCTTATTAATTCCCAAAAAAGGAATGACAGTTAAATTAAATAGAATAAATCTTCCTTTATATAAAAAAATTATCAACGAATACGAGGGAAATAAACTAGAAATCACTTCTTCAGAAATTCTGGTAAACGGAATTGGTATAGATCAATATACTTTTAAAAAAGACTATTATTGGATGATGGGAGACAATCGTCATAAATCAGAAGATAGTAGGTTTTGGGGATTTGTTCCAGATGATCATATTGTTGGAAAGCCTGTCTTCATTTGGTTTAGTATTAAAGGAATAAATGATGGAATCAAAAATTGGAAAATTAGATGGGATCGATTATTTACTACTGTAGATGGTCCAGGAAATCGACGTTCCTATTTTCCACACTTTTTAGGCTTATTAATCCTATGGCAAGGATTTGTGTTTTATCGTAAAAGAAAAAAATACTCTAAGAAATGATTCCGCTGCTTTGTCCAGCTTACCTTCCCAATGTTGAATATTTTGCATGGCTTTTACAACAGGAATCCGTTGTATTTTCAGGTGAAACATTCTATCAAAAGCAAACCTATAGAAATAGGACAGTTATCTATGGGGCAAATGAGAAATTGAAATTAATCATTCCTATAAGCCACACTCAAAAAAAATTAAAACCCCTAGACCGAGAAATAAATATTTCATATGATATGGATTGGCAAAATCAACATTGGAAATCTATATGCTCCGCATACCGTTCTTCACCTTATTTTGAGTATTATGAGGATGAAATTGCACCATTTTATCAAGAAAAAAAAGAAAAATTATTTATTTTCAATCTATCGATTTTAATTAAAATAATGATCCTTTTGGAAGAATCGTTTGAGTATAAAATTGCTTCATTCGATAAGAGTTTATATAAACGAATGGATAGCTTAATTGTTCCAAAAATTAAATCCCAAACTAAATTTGAAACCTATGTCCAAGTATTTTCTTCTAAGTATGGCTTTATTCATAATTTAAGCATACTTGATGTTCTTTTTAACCTTGGCCCTAATAGTTCTAATTATTTGAAAAAGATTTCGTTGAAAATAAATTAGGGTAACTGAAGTTCAATGGAAATTGGCTTATGATCTGAAAGTTCGACCTCATGAGTCATATAATCCAACACAGTAATATTTGCAGTTGTAAAAATATAATCAATTCTCAAAGGAAAAAAAGGAAATTGATAGGTTGACCCAAAACCTTGCCCTTTCTCTTTAAATGCATCTAAGCGATTTTTTGAGAGATTTTTATAACTCTCAGAAAATACATTATTATTTAAGTCAGTACAAATTATTTCGGGGAATTTATTCGACTGGGAAAGCTTATTAAACTCTATAACTTGTTGATTTTGGGTCTCAAAAACATTTTTAATTTTTGAACGAAATTGTTTAGAATAATTTGAAGATAACAAAGTGTCTTCAGAATTAATTCTAAAAGATTCGAAATGTAAATTATATAATCGTAAAGTATCTCGCTTCCAAACCAAGTCACTTTGCATTCCACCGTTTGAAGAAGCTTTGAAGGATATTGTTTTAGAGTTTACTAGGGGGTATTTAGAGACAATACATGATCCTATTTCACCATTGAAAACGTAAGGTTTAAATACTTTATATGGATAATTATTAAATAATGGAGCTCCCTCGTTATTATACTCTTGAAAACAAACTACATCAGGTTTAGCTATTTCTATATATTCAGCTATTAAACTTGGAATTTCTTCTAAATCTAACCAGTCAAATCGATTAAATGAGCGAACATTATAACTCATGATAGATAACCCTTTCGTTGTAATTATTCCTTTAGATTTAAATTGATATAATGATTGCCAAGAATCAAAACTCATTGCAAGGGCTATAAAGAATAGAAAAAAAGGCCATTTAAAACGTAAAAACCAATAAACTGCGAAAATAAGATTTACAAGACATAATAAAGGTGTTCCCAGGGAAAGAACCGGAAAATTAAAACCTAAATTAAAAATATCCATTGCTGCTAACTGAAGAAGAAGAAGAAGAACATTAATGATTAAAACCACCTTAAATAAAAAAGATTTATTATCCATGCTAAATCTCTATTTCTTTCCTTCATTAAAAAGAAAGTCTTTTTCATTTTGAGTAAGACTTTCATAACCAGATAAACTTATTTTATCTAGTATTTCATCTGTACGCTTTTGGTTTAAACTAGCAGAAGATGACTTTTGATTAACTTTTCGAGATTTTTCGCTCCTATAAACTGTTCGTGTCTTTGATTTTTTACTAAAAAAATTAATAACTTTCTCAATAAAACTTCTGAAAGGCTCCCCAATGTCTTTGCCATTTTTAAGTTGTCTAACATAGTAAAAGCCTAAAATAGCACCTCCAATGTGAGCCAAATGACCTCCAGCATTACCATAAGGAATTTGAACCACATCCATTAGTATAAATAAAATTCCGAGATAACGAAGCTTTACGTTAAATAAAATGAGACGAACTTCTAAATCAGGAGAATACGTTGACATAAAAATAAATACGGCCATTACACCCGCAGATGCACCAATCATAAATGGAGAAGAATTTTCAAATACAGGAAAGAAAGTATAACTCAGAATAAAGCTACCCCCTCCCACTATAACTCCCAAAAAGTAGACATTGAAAAAAGTTTTAGAACTAAACAAATTCAAAAATAATCGAGAGGCAAAAAACAATAAATACATATTCCAAAACAAATGAAAAAAACCAGAATGCAAAAAACTGTAGGTCACAATTGACCATGGCTTAAGAAGTGTGTCAATCCAAGAAGAAGATAGTTCAAACCAATGAAGAAAATTAGATAAAGGAATATCAAATAAATAGAAAAAAGTTTTAATGAAAAACGGTAGTATAAAGCAAGCCACATTTATCAAAATAAGCTTTTCAGCGCTATTTAGTTGTTGAATGCGGTAGTGGAATTGATCTTTAAAGTTCATACATCCCAACGATTTTTATTGAATTGATTTTTTTTCCAATACCACATCATAATCAAACCTGTTACTGCTCCACCTATATGAGCAAAATGGGCTATGGGGCCAATAGAATATGAAGTAAATCCAAAAAATAAATCTCCAAAAATCAACAATGGCACCAGTATTTTTGCTTTAACAGGTATAGGTGGAAAAAGCAACATTAACCTGGCGTTAGGAAATAGAAAGGCAAAAGCTACCAAAACCCCATATAATGCTCCAGAAGCTCCAACCATTACTCCATTAAATGCAGATAAACTAGAAATTAATTTATCTCGGCCAATACTCTCTACTAGTTCATAGGAGAGATCACTAGTTTGAAAAAACTTATTTATACTTGCTACATTTAACCCCTCAACAACTAAAAGATCGATTACTGCACTGATTTGATAATAGTATAATAATAGTTGTAAAGCGGCAGCTCCAAGTCCCGTTGATAAATAAAAGAAAATGAATTTGTTTTTACCCCACATTTGCTCAATAGGAGAACCAAACATATACAAACCGAACATATTAAAAAAAATGTGGCCAAAATCTCCATGCATAAACATATGAGTCAAAGGTTGCCAATACTGAAACTTTGGATTTGAAGGATAGTGAAGTGCAAATAAATCATAAACTAAATCTCCAAAAGAAAGAGAAGCTACAAAAAAGATAGCATTGATGATCAAAAGATGTTTTACCGTCTCAGTTATATTTCTCATTAGTTTAGTTTTTTTTCTATTTCAAACTTTTCTAGAGAAATAAATATTGATTTATTAAAAGGTGATACACTGGTTTCTTTACAGCCAAAAAAATTATCTAAAAGCACTTGCTGTTCAATTGGTGTTAAGACCTCCCCAGATTTAATTGACAAGGTTTTTGCAAGAGTCTTTGCAATTTGATCAGCTTGACTTAAATGCTCAATAGATTGACCTGAATTTTCACCAGAAAGTAATGTTTCGATTACCGATTCTATTTTAGAATGTGGACAGTTTTCTGGACTTCCAACTATCTCTAAGGTTTTTTTACCTTTTAGTTCCATTTGAAAACCTAAAGCTAAAAGAATCTCTTTATTTTGATGGTATTCTTCAATTTGTTTTGGATTTAATTCAACCTCTAAAGGAAATAACAACTGTTGACTTAAGCTAGTTTTTTCTGTAATAGAGGCCAAAAAACGTTCATATAAAACACGTTGATGTGCTCGCCTTTGATCTATAAGAAGCATACTTGTTTGCAGGGGACATACAATGTATTTTGAAAACAATTGAAAAAAACGAGTGCTTTGAGGGACATTTATTAAATTGTTATTTTTAATATATTCACGATCAGGATTTAAATGAATATTTGGAAGTAATCCCTCTTTCTCGCGTTTATTTGTTTTAGGTAAAGTGGAGGGATTCTTAAATGGATTAAAACTAGAATCCACTTCAATAGGTGGAGTTAAAGGTGTTTTTTCTTTAAAACGATAAGGCACATCCAAATCTCTATTTTGATCAAAATCTAAAGTTGGCATTACTTGAAAAACACCTAAGCTGTGTTTTACAGCCGACCGTAAAATAGCATAAATACTTTGCTCTTCCTCGAATTTAATTTCAGTTTTGGTTGGATGTATATTAATATCAATTTTTTTCGGGTCAATACTCAGATATAAAAAATATCCTGGGTGATATCCAGGGCGTAACAATCCTTCAAAAGCACTACTGACAGCATGATGTAAGAAAGGACTTTTGATAAAACGATTGTTTACAAAAAAAAACTGCTGCCCACGTGTTTTTTTTGAAAACTCTGGCTTAACAACAAATCCTTTTAAATCTGTTAAAGAGGTTGATTCTTCAGCTGGAACAAGTTGATTATTCCACTTTGATCCAAAAATAGAAATAATACGTTTCCTAGAATTGCATGGTTCTAAATCAAAAAGTTCACTGCCATTATTAAAAAAAAGTAATTTTATTTCTGGATGAGCCAATGCAACTCTTTGAAATTCATCGATTATATGTCGAAGTTCTATAACATCTGATTTTAGAAAGTTTCTTCGTGCTGGAATATTGAAAAATAAACTTTTTACTGCAACCGATGTTCCTTGAGGCTTAGTAGACAAGCTTTGGTTTTTTATTTTACTCCCTTCTATCCTTATACAATGAGAAACCTCATCACTGGTAGTTCTTGTATGGGTTTCTATATTTGAAATTGCTGCAATAGATGCTAGGGCCTCACCTCTAAATCCTTTGGTATTAAGCGTAAATAAATCCTTGGCTAAATTAATCTTTGATGTAGCATGTCTTTCAAAAGCTAATCGAATATCTAATCTATTCATGCCTGATCCATTGTCTACAACCTGAATTAGAGTTTTACCAGCATCCTTTATAATCAGTTGAATTTTTGAAGCTTTAGCATCAACAGCATTTTCTAATAATTCTTTTACGACAGAAGCAGGACGCTGAATTACTTCTCCTGCTGCAATTTGATTAGCTACGTGATCCGGTAAAAGAGAAATTCTAGAAGTCATCAATTAGTCTGCTAAAAAAATACTTAAATCAAAATCAAGAATGTATAAGCAAGTCAAAACTAAAGCCAAAATAATAATTAATAATCTAAGGGAGATTGTGTGGTTTTTTCGAGTGCGCATTTGAATTCTAGCTTCATTCCATTGGTGTCCAAAATCATTGCTATTATGTATGTTTCGATATTTTAAAAACTTGGATTCAAATTCATAAATATTACCCTTATCTTTACCTTTGAAGTGTCTTGGAGTATAATTATACCTTCTGTTTTTACGAAGTTTAAATAAATTTGAATTTAACATAATTCAAATGTACAAGAAAGCTATAAAAATATAAACCCTAAAGAAAAAAACTTAGGATTGTTTTGAATGGAAGTTGGCCATTTTAAGAGCAGCTATAGCGGCTTCTACTCCTTTGTTACCGTGTTTTCCTCCGCTTCGATCTTGAGCTTGATTAAGATTATCGTCAGTCAATACACAAAAAATTACTGGAACGTTATAATGTATGTTAAGGTCCTTAATCCCTTGAGCAACAGAATTACAAATAAATTCAAAATGTTTAGTTTCTCCTTGAATTACACTTCCTATTGCGATAACAGCATCAGGATTTTGCTCTTGAGCTTTCTTAGCACCATAAATTAATTCAAAGCTACCTGGCACCATAGACAACTTAATATTTTCTGGATTAACACCTTCATCTATTAGAGTTCTCCTAGCTGCATCTAAAAGAGATGAAGTAATAGTTGAGTTCCACTCAGAAACTACAAGATGAATATGATATGGACTTCCATTAGGGACATTATTAGCATCGTGCTTAGAAAATTTATTCAATGCTGATGCCATATTATTTTATTGAGGATTTTATTTTAGATATTTGAACATCAACTATATTTGCTTCTTGTGATTCTTTAAATTCTTTTTTAATTCGCTCAAGATATGCCAGTGACTGAATGTTTTTTTCCAATTTAGAACCTATCATTGCAGCTTTATACAAAAATTTTGGAGTGCTGTACATGTTGTTGTTAATCTTTGAGGCAGCAACATAATAGTTAAATGCTTTCTCTAATTGATCCATCTGTGCAAAAGCATCTCCAATAGCTCCTTTTGCAAGAGCTCCAAGTAAAACATCTTCAGAATTGAATTGATTAAGGTAAAAAATAGCATTTTGGTAATCCTTAATATTGAGATATGCCATTCCAGCACTATATATCGCTAGATTTGCTGCGGTAGTTCCTTTATAATTTTCAATAATATCTAAAAAACCGTATTTACCTTCACCTCCATTCAAAGCTCGTTTATACAAAGAATCAGAATCTACACTATTTACAGCTAACTGAAAATAAAACTGGGCCTGATTTAATTCGCTGATTGCTTCTTTAGTCTTAGGTTCAATTACAAAATTCTGATATCCAAGATAACCGAGAACACCAACAGCAACAATTCCAATGAAAGTTAAGATTATATTTTGGTATTTAACAACCCATTCTTCAGTTTTAGAGGCTGTTGTATCTAAAGTTTCAAACACTTCAGCAGTTGTGCTTTCTTGAACTAATTCAGCTTGATTTGAAGGGCTTATTGATTTCTTTGATCCTCTTTTTTTGTATGTTGCCATTTTAAAAATGATTTAGCGCACAAAATTAGTCTTTTTATTCTAATTCAAAAAACCATTCTGTAGCTTCTAACTTATTATTTTTGTCATAAATGTATTTAAAACAACTAACCCTCACACAATACAAGAACATTAGTTTTAAAACTTTTGACTTTAACCCTAAGATAAATTGTTTTATAGGAGATAACGGAATTGGTAAGTCTAACATAATAGATTCAATTTATCACTTAGCTTTCGGTAAAAGTTATTTCAATCCAATTGCAATTCAAAATATCCAAATAGATGAAGAATTTTTTATTTTAAACGGACGCTTTGAAAAAGATGGAAGAGATGAAAAAATTGTTTGTTCTCTAAAAAAAGGTCAAAAAAAAATTATAAAACGAAATGGAAAAGCATATAAGAAACTTTCAGAACATATAGGCCTTATCCCAACTGTCATAATTTCTCCTGCTGACCGAGATTTAATCTCAGATGGAAGCAGTGCCCGAAGAAAATTCATGGATGGAGTTATTGGACAAACAGATACCGCTTTTCTTCAAAATTTACTTGAATACAATAAAATAATTTCTCAACGCAATGCTTTACTTAAATTTTTTGCATTAAATAATGCCTTTGAAGCAGATACATTAGAGATTTATAATGAACAACTTATAAAACGTAGTGCTCATATTTATAAAAAAAGATTAGCGTTTATGGAAAATTTCATCCCTGTTTTTAATTTACGTTATAAAGACATAAGTGAAGGAAAAGAAAATATAAATCTTAAATATGAAAGTCAATTACAAGAAAAATCTCATGAAGAACTATTAAAAAATAGCCTACCCAAAGACAAGGTCCTTCAGTATACAAGTCAAGGAATACATAAGGATGACATCAGTTTTTTATTGGAAGGGCAGCATATTAAAAAATTTGGAAGCCAAGGACAACAAAAAACTTTTTTAGTGGCGTTAAAATTTGCTCAATTTGATTTTTTAAAAAAACAAATTGGTGGTCCACCAATTCTTTTACTTGATGATGCTTTTGATAAATTAGATCAAAAAAGAGTTACTCAAATCGTATCTCTTGTTAATCAAAATGATTTCGGACAAATATTCATAACTGACACACATGAAAAAAGAACAACTGATGCTTTAGGAAAAAGCAACTATAATTATCAGATTTTTAAATTGTAGATTTTAAGAGTTTTTTTCTTTATTTGTCATGTGATAAATTTTTAAAAGCAATACTTCAAACTCATTTAAAATTAAATAACTTTCCGGTTATTTGGAAATTGATTTTATAAATCAAAAGATGGAAAAATTTAAGCCAAAGGGGAATTCTCCTCTTTTTGATAATTATAACATTGATTATCCAAATGGAGTATTCAATTAAGGTAGAATTTCGTTTAGATGGAATGTTCTAATAATCTAAAGATTTTGCTTCTTTTGAAATTGAAAAACTCGATAAAAAATATTACATTAGATTTAAATCACGTTGGCAAGAATGGTCAAAATAAATTAATCACTTGGATAGTCAAAAGTTCATTTTAGAGCATAACAAAAGAACATATCATTATATACGCCCTGGCTTATTTAAACCTTTTTATGGAGAGATCAGAGAATAAGTTTAATATAAAGTCCTTGAAGGACGTATTAAAAGATGTAATTACTCAAAAACCCCTTAAAAAAGGAGTTCAAAATATTAGGATTTGTAATTCTTGGGGTGAGGTAATGGGAGGTAACATTCAACAATATACAAGTCAAGTTCGCTTTTCACACAAAATACTTTATATTAATATAAATTCTGCCCCATTAAAAATGGAGTTGAAATATCGTCTTGAAATTATCAAGGAGCAATTGAACACTCACCTAGGTGGAGAATTTATCCGAAAAGTAGTTTTAAATTAAAAGCGCTCGCGCTTCGCAAAGTGAAAGGATGCTTCAATTTCTGCGTTTTCATCACTATCTGAACCGTGAATAGCATTTTCACCTATAGAAGTTGCATATAGTTTTCGAATTGTTCCCTCTGCAGCTTCAGATGGATTTGTGACTCCAATTAAAGTTCTAAAATCAACTACAGCATTTTTCTTTTTCAAAACAGCAGCTACAATGGGGCCTCTTGACATAAAGGCAACTAACTCATCAAAAAAAGGACGTTCTTTATGTATTTCATAGAAACGCTCTGCATCATTTTTAGAAAGTTGAGTTAGTTTTAAGGCTTTAATTAGAAAACCTGAGGAGGCTACTTTTTCAAGAATGTTCCCGATATGACCATTTTCTACTGCATCAGGTTTAATCATCATTAGAGTTATATTTGCCATCTTTTTTTTTGTGAAAATACTAAATGTATTTTTAAACCCAATAACACGTTAAAAAGATTTTTTAATGTACACAAAAAAGCTTTAAGTCTCTATAACAACTATTCGAAAATAGTATATTAGCACTAATATGAAAGAGAGTTTTATTCAACAACTAAAACAAAGTTTAGCAACAGCAAAAAAAATTGTGATTCTTCCTCATAGAAATGCTGATGGAGATGCACTAGGGAGTGCTTTAGCGTTAAACCATTTTTTAAGTCAAAAAGATTGCCAAGTTAAAGTAGTATCACCAAATGACTACCCTTCATTTCTAAAGTGGCTCCCTGGAGAAAATAATGTTTTGAAATATAATCAAACTCCTAAACTTGTTCGTGATTCTATTAGAGAGGCTGATTTAATTTTTACACTTGATTTTAATGCTTTGAACCGAATAGAAGATTTAACAACTATTGTCAGAAATGCTCCTGGAAAAAAAATTATGATAGATCATCATGAGGCTCCGGAAGACTATGCTAGTTTAAAATATTCTGACCCTTCAATGAGCTCTACTTGTGAAATGGTTTATAATGTTATAAAATCAATAGATGATACTGCATTTAACAAAGAGATTGCGAGCTGTCTTTATACAGGCATAATGACTGATACCGGTTCTTTTCGTTATCCTTCAACTACTGCAGAAACTCATAAAGTGATTGCTCACCTAGTCGAAGTTGGTGCTAATGGAACTGAAATTCACCAAAAGATTTACGATAGCTCTTCTTTTAACAGACTTAAACTTTTAGGTCTCACACTTTCAAACCTTGTCAAAATCCCTGAACTACCAGTTGTATTCATGACTCTTACACAGAATGAATTAGAATCGTGTAATTATAAAAAAGGAGATACTGAGGGTTTTGTTAACTATGGTCTTACATTAAACAATGTCATTTTTTCATCTATAATGATTGAAAATAAAAGTGAAGGGAAAATAAAAATGTCTTTTCGTTCTCAAGGAGATTTCTCTGTAAATGATTTCGCTAAAACCTATTTTAATGGAGGCGGACATCATAATGCAGCTGGTGGGATGTCGATGGTTAACATGAAAGCTACAGTCTCACTTTTCAAAAAAGCAGTAAAAGAAGTTTTCTTACAGTTAAAATGATCATTTTTAAATATGAGAATCTTTTCTTTTTTCTTATTAATTACTGCCTTATACTCCTGTAAAGAGAATAAAGTCCGTTTCCCTTTAAATAAGCAAAAAATAAATTTTTTAAAAAGTTCAGCTGACCGAAATAGAGCATTATTTGCCCGTGAGGAGTTTTTAATTAAAAATGCAGCTAAATTAGATAGCACAATTAACTATCGTATTTCAGAAGCAGGGTTTTTATATGCTAAAATTAAATCAATAAATGAAACGTTTCCTCTTCCTAAAAAAGGTGAAAAAGTTCGATTCAAGTATCAAATAGAGGATTTAGAAAAAAATATTATCTACAGTTACAAAGAAATTGGTATTGTTGATTATATAGTTGACCAAGAAAATCTGTTGCCTGCTTTAAGAGAGGGAATTCGTATAATGCGTCCAAAAGATGTTGTTGTATTTCTTTTTCCTTCCTACCTTTGTTATAGTTATCAAGGAGACAATGATAAAGTTGGGGTAAATCAGCCCCTACGTTTCACTATCGAGCGTCTACTTATCAATTAGTATTTTAAAATTTGTATATGAAAAAATTTATTCTATTTATTTTAATAATTAGCTTCTTCGAAGCCTGTCAGAATCAATATCCTGATTTAGATGAAGGGCTTTATGCCAATATTCTTACAGAAAAAGGTTCTATAGTTGTTAAACTCGAAATAGAGAAAGCTCCAATTACTGTTGCTAATTTTGTTTCCCTAAGCGAAGGAAAAAATCCGATGGTTAATGAGGAATATAAAACTAAAAAATTTTATAATGGCCTAAAGTTTCATAGAGTAATTCCAGATTTTATGATTCAAGGGGGTGATCCTCTAGGAATAGGCTCTGGCAGTCCTGGTTATCGTTTTGATGATGAATTTAGTGATTTAACACACAATGGACCTGGAATATTATCAATGGCTAATAGTGGTCCTTCAACCAATGGTAGTCAGTTTTTTATTACTCATAAAGCTACCCCCTGGTTAGATGGAAAACATACTGTTTTTGGTCAAGTAATAGAAGGGCAAGAGGTAGTAGATAGTATTCAGCAAAATGATCTCATAAATGAAGTGAATATCATTAGGAAAGGAGTTGAAGCTAATAAATTCGATGCACCAACATTATTTGAAAAGTATTTTGAAGAACGTAAAAAAGATGTTGATGAAGCTTTAGCATCTCTAACCGAAGGTATGATGAAAACAGAAAGTGGTTTGTTTTATAAAATTTCAAAAGAGGGTTCTGGCTTGGCTCCTCTAAAGGGATCAAAAGTTTCGGTGCATTACGAAGGTAAACTAACTGATGGAACAATTTTTGACTCTTCATATAAACGCAATGAACCACTTAAATTCTCTATTGGTGTAGGTCAAGTAATCAAGGGGTGGGATGAAGGAATTATGCTTCTTAATAAAGGTGCTATTGCTCGTTTAGTAATTCCGAGCCATTTAGGCTACGGATCTAGAGGAGCTGGAGGTGTTATCCCACCTAATTCAACTTTAATTTTTGATGTAGAGCTTGTCGACATAGAACAATAAAAATATGTTAATGGCCAACTTAAAACTTTGCCATTTTCGTTTTATGAAGAAAACCCATCTCATACTTATTTTACTATTACCCATGCAATGGTTGGGATTGTCATTTATCAAAAATTATCCTTCATGGATTGAGACAAATTATAGCCAAAAGCTATATCCTCTTCTTTTTAATATTTATCGTTTTTTCTTTAATAAAATTCCTTTTTCAATAGGTGATTTATTTTATGGTTTTATAATCATTTATATTTTAAAAGAGATAATTGTGATGTTTAAAAGGAAAAAAATAAAATGGCTTACTGTAATAAGAAATGTATTAAGCATTCTCTCCCTAATCTTGTTGATCTTTAACATAAACTGGGGTCTAAACTACTACCGCATTCCCTTACATAATAAACTTAATTACAATATTAATTATGATGAAGCCCAATTAGAAAAAACTTTTGATTTTTTGGTTATAGCTTCCAATAAATTACACAAAAAATTAAGTAATGTAGATAGTGTAGCAGTTCGGATATCATACTCTAAAGATATTATTGCTCAAAAAATTGAAGATGAATTTAATTTTGATTTGTATGAACTCAAGCCTAATCCTTATTTAAAAAATTCTCTTTGGGGAACACTATTAAGCTACATGGGATATGCAGGTTATTTAAATCCTTTTACCCTAGAGTCTCAAGCCAACAGTAAAATTCCAAAGTTGAATTATATGATTACCTCAGCTCATGAGATGGCACATCAATTGGGAATTGCATCAGAAAGTGAAGCTAATTTTATTGCTTTTTATAACTGTATAAATCATTCTGATCCGTTTATTCAATATTCAGGCTATACTTTTGCTCTTCGCTATTGTTATTCCGATTTGTATAATGTAAATCCTGAAAAAGCAAAAGCAAAAATTCAAGCATTAAAATCAGGAATTTTAAATAATCTTTTGGAAATTTCTCAATTTTGGAAACGCTATAGTAATCCTTATGAGCCAATAATAAAAAAAGGTTACGATTCTTATTTAAAAGCAAATGGACAATCACAAGGCATTAAAAGCTATAATGATATGGTCAGTCTAGTAATTGCTTATTTAGAAAAAGAATCTTTACAGCTTATTAAAATTGATTAATTTTCATATCCACTAATTTTTTAAAAAAATGTAGATAGTGAAATATTTAAGCAGTCTCAATAATCCTGAATTAAAACGCTTACTCCTTTTGTTTCAAAAGGCAAGAGAACGAAAAAAAACAGGTTTTTTCGTAATTGAAGGAAGGCGAGAAATAGAAAAAGCAATCAATGGCGGCTACGAGGTGGAAACTGTTTTTATTGAAGAAGGCTATGAATCTATTATTTCAAAAATTAAAGGTAGATTAAGTAAAGTACTTAATTTTAGTATAAAAAAATCTGTTTTTGAACAAATAAGCATACGCTCTGGGTCAGAAAAAATAATAGCTATAACCAAAAGCAAAACGCATACCTTGGAGCAACTCAATCTATCAGATAATGGTATTGTTTTAGTAATTGAAGCTCCTGAAAAACCTGGGAATATAGGTGCGCTTTACCGCACTGCAGCTGCTGCAAAAATTGACTCAATTATTATTGCCAATCCAAAAACTGATTTTTATAATCCAAACAGTATTCGTTCTAGTTTAGGAAGTGTCTTTTTAGTTCCAACAGCCATTGCTCCTTCCTTTGAAGTGATTGCCTATTTAAAAAAGAATGGTTATAAAATCTTAACTGCTGCTATAGATCCTGATGCTATGATTTATAATAAATATCATTATAAAAAGCCTTGTGCGATTATTATAGGTACAGAAAGCACTGGCTTAAGTAATCCTTGGCTTGAAGCAACGGATCAGCATTTAATCATCCCGATGCATAAGTCTATAGACTCATTAAACCTCTCTGTTTCTGCGGGGATTTTGATTTATGAAGCTCAAGGCAGAAACAATAAACTTGAAAAAAACACAATTCTTTAGTATATTACCTATACAATGATTACTGATCACTTAATTGAAAATAAAGAAATTGCTAAGCAGTATAAAGAACTGTTACGTATTAGTTATCAAACCCTAAGTGATTCTGACAAAAAGATTATTCGCTTAGCATTTGATATGGCTGTTGAAGCGCACAGTGATCAAAGAAGAAAATCAGGTGAAGCTTATATTTTTCATCCAATCAGTGTAGCAAAGATTGTAGCTCAACAAATTGGTCTAGATGCTACCTCAATCTGTGCTGCATTATTACATGATGTTGTGGAGGATACTAAATTTTCTATTGATGATATAAAACTTAATATGGGAATTGATGTTGCTAAAATTGTTCATGGTCTAACAAAAATTTCTAGCCTTAAAAAAGATAAAAACATCTCTCTTCAAGCTGAAAATTTTAGAAAAATGCTTCTTACCCTAAATGATGACGTCCGGGTAATTATCATAAAAATTGCAGATCGTTTGCACAATATGCAAACTATGGATGCTATGCCTGAAAATAAACAAGTTAAAATAGCTTCTGAAACTCTCTATATATATGCTCCTTTAGCTCACAGAATTGGACTGTATAATGTTAAAACAGAACTAGAGGACTTAAGCCTTAAATACACTGAGCCTAAACGTTTTATGTCCATAAAACATAAAGTAGAGGAAACCAAAGTGGCTCAAGACAGTTTCATAAAAACCTTTTCCAAATTTTTAAAAAACGAACTTAGTAAAGAGCGTTTAAAATTTGAAATTAAAGGACGGAGTAAATCTATCTACTCCATACACCGTAAAATGCTCACTCAAAATATTCCTTTTGAAAAGATTTATGACAAATTTGCATTACGAATAATTTATAAAGGCAACAAGAACAACGAGAAATTCCTGGCATGGAAGATCTATTCAATTGTCACAGATCATTTTACACCTAATCCCACTCGGCTTAGAGATTGGATTTCTGCTCCAAAGTCAACGGGTTATGAAGCTCTACACATAACTGTAATGGGTCCTTCTAATAAATGGGTGGAAGTTCAAATTCGATCAGAACGAATGAACGAAATCGCTGAAAAAGGCTATGCTGCTCATTACAAATATAAACAAGGAAATCAAAATGATATTGGGATTGAAAGCTGGCTTAATCGTATTCAGGAAGTCTTAGAAAACAATACTGGGAATGCAGTTGATTTTGTCGAAGACTTTAAACTCAATCTTTATGCAGAAGAGATTTTTGTTTTTACACCGCAAGGTGATTTAAAGTCTCTCCCACAAGGCTCCACTGCATTGGACTTTGCTTTCTTTATTCATTCCGAGATTGGAAAAAAAACAAGGGGAGTTCGTGTTAACAATCGCTTGGTTCCCTTGAGTAAAGTCTTGAAAAGTGGTGATCAAATTGAAGTAATAACTTCAGATAAAATTAAACCATCAAAAAACTGGTTAGATTTTGTAGTTACCTCAAGGGCTCGTTCAATAATTAAATCTTCAATTAATGACGATAAAAAAGTGCACGCTGAGGAAGGAAAAGAAGTTTTAAGACGAAAGCTTAAATCACTTAAAATTCCATTAAATGATAAAACTATTAAGCAAATGCTATTGTTTTTTAAGTTTGAAAACAGTCAAGACCTTTATTACAGGATTGGAATTGGAACGGTAGATAATAAAAAGTTAAAAGGTTTTTCTAATAATTATAATAATACCTTATTAAACTTCTTTAAAAGACGAGTAAAAAAAACACAAATAACATCAAATAAAGATGAAGATAAGATTACAGAGAAATTTGACACGCTTGTTTTTGGAAAAGAAAAAGAAACACTTGCTCACAGCTATGGAAAATGTTGCAATCCTATTCCAGGAGATTCTGTCTTTGGATTTATCACCTTAAACGAAGGCATAAAAGTTCATCATAAAGAATGTCCAAACTCACTAGCTCTTCAGTCTAAATTTGCTTACAGAGTAATCTCGGCAAGATGGGTAGACTCCAGTTCTGAGGAATATAATGCTGTTTTAAAACTTACTGGCATCGACAAAAAAGGTCTTATAAACGAGGTTTCAAGAATGATTTCAAACAATATGAATGTAAATATAAATAAGATCAATTTTGACACAGAAGATTCTTTTTTTACAGGTGAAATCCATGTAAGTGTCCCTAATAAAAATACTTTAAATAAATTAGTTCAAAATCTTTCTAGAGTAAATGGAATTGATAAAATTGTTAGAGAATAAGGCTTAATAACTATATTTGCGATTCATGAAAGTTGAAAAATCAAATCAAGATATTGTAAAAGAAGTTTTTGTTAACTTCCTAGACCACAAAGGGCATCGAAAAACTCCAGAACGCTTTGCGATCTTATTTGAAATTTACAACAGCAAAGAGCATTTTGATATAGAGTCTCTTTATATAAAAATGAAGAACAAAAACTATAGAGTCAGTAGAGCTACTCTATACAATACTATAGAACTTCTTTTGGAATGCGGATTAGTTCGTAAGCATCAATTCGGTAAAAATCAATCTCAGTATGAAAAATCCTATTTTGATCATCAACATGACCACTTTATTTATACTGACACAGGGGAAGTAAAAGAGTTTTGTGACCCTAGAATTGAACAAATAAAAAATACTATTGAAGAAGTTTTTGGTGTCGAAATACACAATCATTCTTTATATTTTTTCGGAACAAAAAAAAATAAAAAATCCTGAATTAGATGGCTGTAGACTTACTACTAGGGCTTCAATGGGGCGATGAAGGAAAAGGAAAGATTGTAGATGTATTAACTACTTCTTATGATATAATAGCACGTTTTCAAGGTGGACCTAATGCAGGTCATACTCTTGAATTTGAAGGAAATAAACATGTCCTTCATACGATTCCTTCAGGAATATTTCATCCAAAAGCTGTTAACCTGATTGGAAATGGCGTTGTGATTGATCCTGTAATATTTATGAAAGAAATTGAAGCCCTTGAGCCATACAGCATTGACTTTAGTAAAAAATTATTAATCTCTAAAAAAGCTCACCTAATACTGCCAACCCATCGCCTTTTAGATGCAGCTTCTGAAGCATCAAAAGGAAAAGCTAAAATAGGCTCAACACTCAAGGGAATAGGTCCAACATATATGGATAAAACTGGTAGAAATGGAATTCGTGTAGGAGACATTCTTGCGTCTAACTGGGAGGATAGATATAGGCGTCTTACCCTTAAGCACCTAAATATTCTTAAAAGTTACAATATTTCTATTGAATATGATCTGAAAGATCTTGAAGATAGTTACTTTAAAAGTATTGAAGCCTTAAGAAAATTTGAATTGGTAGATAGTGAGCAATACCTCATTGATGCTCAAGAAAATGGAAGTAAAATTTTAGCTGAAGGAGCACAGGGATCTCTCTTGGATATTGACTTTGGAACATATCCCTTTGTAACTTCTTCTACTACCACTGCTGCAGGAGCCTGTACAGGACTTGGAGTAGCACCTAACAAAATCAAAGAGGTTTTCGGCATTTTTAAAGCTTATGTTACTAGAGTGGGAAGTGGTCCTTTTCCTACAGAACTATTTGACAATGATGGAAAAAAAATGGCCAAGGTTGGAAATGAATTTGGCTCCACAACCGGACGTGAAAGACGCTGTGGATGGATTGATCTTGTAGCTCTAAAATATTGCATTAATATTAATGGTGTAACCCAATTAATTATGATGAAAGGAGATGTTCTTTCTGGTTTTAATAAAATTAAGGTTTGCACTGCATATCAAACAAAATCAGGTAGGATAGATTATTTTCCCTATGATATAGCATCGCAAGGCATTAAGCCAATCTTCGAGGAACTTCCTGGGTGGCAAGAAGATTTGACAGGCATCACTGATCTCAAAGAGTTTCCAGTAAACTTTAATAATTATATTTCTTATCTGGAAAAAACTTTAAAAACACCCATAAAAATAGTTTCGGTAGGGCCAGATAGAAAACAAACAATTTTCAGATAAGAACCTCAAATATGCAAATGACGTATCGTATACTTGCATTAATTTTTGCTATAATTGCGATTCACCCTTCAAAATCTCAGGAAAAAAAAATTATTGAAATTCGCCAAGCTGGAGGTTCTAAACAAGACCAAGAAATGTTTCCTGGAGCTAATATTCTTTTCAAAAATTCTGAAAAACGAGTTCTTCTTTTCCACGAAGGCGCATTAATAGAGTCAGACTTAGCGTATTTCTATGCTAAAGAGAATTTTTTTAAAGCCATTGGAGATGTTGTCTTCACTCAAGGTGATAGTTTGATAATGACTTGTAAAAGTATTGAATATAATGGTAATGCCAGATCTGCTATAGCTAAAGGAAAGGTGTATTTAAAACGTCCTGATATGTCTTTAAAGACAGAAAAATTAAATTTAGATCGTGTTGCAAATGAAGTATTTTACAATTCTAAAGGTATAGTTATTGATAGTTCTAGTACGCTTACTAGTAATCAAGGTAGGTATTTTATGAATAAAAAAAAGTATCGCTTTAAATCTAATGTTGTAATAAATAATCCTAAATATAAGGTCAATTCTGCTCAACTGGATTATTATACTGAGCTTAATCAAGCATATCTATTTGAAGATTCAAGTATTATTGGTGATACTTATTCTATAGAATGTGAAAGAGGTTTTTACGATCTAAACAGAGAAAAGGGGATTTTTAAAGAAAATGCTACCCTTTATTATGATAACAAAATTATAAAAGGGGACAGTCTCTATTTTGAAAGTGAAAAAAATTATGCAGCAGCAACAAAAAATGTAAGCATCGTTGATTCTTTAAATAACTCAATAATTACAGGACACTACGGGGAGGTTTTTAAGGAAAAAGACTCTGCAATTATTACGCGTAGAGCTTTAGCTATAAATATAATTGACAAAGATTCTCTTTTTATTCATGCCGACACACTAGTAGCAACTGGTCCTAAAGAGCGACGTATACTAAGAGCGTATTATGATGTAAGAATACTAAAAAGTGACTTACGTGGAATTTCAGATTCGCTTTATTTAGACGAATCCATTGGATTAACGAAACTACTTAATAAACCTCTATCTAATCAACAAGAACAAATATTTACTGAGGCTGAGCGTAATTTAAATAATCCTGTTTTATGGTTTGATAAAAGTCAAATGTCAGGCAACCAGATTCTTTTAATCTCCAATACTGAAACGAATAAATTAGATTCCTTAAAAATTCTAAATAATGTATTTATTATTGAAAAAGATACATTGAGTAAAGATGGTTATCATCAAATCAAAGGTGGGTTTCTCGATGGAACTTTTAAAGAAGGTAAACTAGATAATATTTTAATAAAAAAGAACACAGAAATGATATATTATCTATATAATGATGAAGATTTTCAATTAATTGGAATAGATAAAACTATTTGTAGTGCTTTGAAAATGAATTTTATGGATGGAGAAATCAATGATATTACTTTTTTGGTAGATCCCATTGGTGATGTTTATCCTGAAAATGAATTACCTATTAACGAAAGAACACTCAAAGGCTTTACTTGGAGAAAAAAAGAACGGCCAGAAAGTATAAACGATCTATTCGACAACAACGACAAGGAAGATCAATTCCCATCGATTTTAAAATTTAAATATCCCGAACCAGATGTAAATAAAGATCCTAGTAATTAAATTCTATGGACAACTTAAAAGAAGATTTTTTAAAATATCAAGCTATGACAACTCCACAGCCGCTTGCATTAACAGTTAAAAAGGCTAAGGGTTCTTATATTACTTCTACAACTGGAAAAAAATATTTGGATTTTGTTGCAGGAGTTTCAGCTTGTAGCCTTGGACATCGACATCCAAAAGTCGTTTCTGCTATTCGAAATCAAACTAAAAAATATATGCATGTAATGGTTTACGGTGAGTTTGCTCAAGAACCTGCAGTTGAACTATGCAAAGAACTCGTATCAATTCTACCCAAAAATCAAGAAAGTATTTATCTAACTAATTCAGGCACGGAAGCAATTGAAGGTGCATTAAAATTGGCTAAAAAAGCAACTGGTAGAAGCGAGTTAATAGGTTCATTTAAAAGCTATCATGGAAGTACGCAAGGAGCTCTAAGCCTATTAGGGTCAGAACATCAAAAAGAAGGTTATCGTCCTCTGATTCCAGGAATAAGTTTTATTCGATTTAACAATCTAGAAGATATAAATCAAATTACGACTAATACAGCTGCAGTACTTCTAGAAACAATACAAGGAGGTGCTGGCTTTGTTCTACCTAAAAAAAATTATCTTAAAAAAGTTAAGAAGCGCTGTCAAGAGGTAGGTTCACTACTAATTTTAGATGAAATTCAACCTGGATTTGGGCGCACAGGACGCTTTTTTGGTTTTGAACACTATTCCGTTCAGCCAGATATAGTAGTTATGGGTAAAGGTATGGGAGGTGGTCTTCCTGTTGGGGCTTTCTCGGCTTCTCATGCATTAATGAGGCTTTTAAAGGATAGGCCAAAACTAGGGCACATTAGTACCTTTGGAGGTAATCCAGTGATTGCTGCTGCATGTCTTGCAACTCTCCGTGAACTTAGAGACTCATCCTTAATAAATCAAATCGAAAAAAAAGAAGCTCTTTTTCGAAGTGAGTTAAAACACAAAGAAATTAAAGAAATAAGAGGTAAAGGCCTAATGCTAGCAATAATTTTAAAAGACACAGAGACTGCAAATAAAATTGTTCTCAGGTGTATGGATAAAGGACTAATTCTGTTTTGGTTACTTTGGAAAAAGAATGCAGTCCGAATATCCCCACCACTTACAATAAAAGAAAAAGAAATTATAAAAGGTTGTGCTATTATTCAAGAGGTCTTAGATCATATTTAAAAAACAAGTGTTAACTATTTTGTTAAAAACAATATGAATTGCAGTAGTTTTTCTCCAAATGGAGTTGCTAATTTTAATATAAATGATTTAGGTAATAAATATGCTAAATTACAACTCGGAAGAAGCTCAATCATCCATATCTAAATTTGAGCATATGCTCAAAACTAATTTAATATATTTCTTTGATGCCCAAGAATTTGAAGATATAGTTATACACTATCTCGGTTTTGGGGAAAATCAACTTGCTAAAAAAGCTTTAAAAATGGCCCTTGAACAACATCCAAGTAGCCATGAACTGATGCTACTACAGAGTGAAATTTTTATTTTAGACGAAAAATACGAAATGGCACTTGATCTTCTTGAATATGTCGAAAAAATAAATCCCTTTGATGAAGAAATTGCTCTACAAAAGGCAAGTATTGCCTCCAAAAAAGGAGACCATAAAACATCTATTAAACAATTGCATCAAGCATTAAATATTTCAGAAGATCCTTTAGAGATATGGAATCTATTAGGCATGGAACATTTACTTTCGGAAGAATTTAAAGAGGCTTCATTTTTCTTTAAAAACTGTCTTGATGAAAACCCAGAGGACCACCCCTCACTATACAACTTACTATACTGCCATGAGCAGCTAGGACAAATTGAACAAGCTATAGCTTGTCTTAATGAAGTTCTTGAACATGACCCATATAGTGAAGTAGCCTGGCTGCAATTAGGTAAAATCTTTGTTAAATCTGAAAAAATCAAAGAAGCACTTTCGGCTTTTGATTATGCAATAATAAGTGACGAAAACTTTTCGGGGGCTTATATTGAAAAGGGAGGGTTATTGGAGTCTATTGGGAGGTCTAATGAAGCCATCGAGAACTATGAATTTGCTATGAATACTTCAGACCCTACATCATTTATTTATAAATGTATTGGAAGATGTCATGAAAATTTAGGAAATTTCAATTTAGCAAAAAAATTTTATTTCAAATCAGTACAGCTAGAACCATCAAATGAAAAGAGCTGGGAGTCTTTAATCCTTTTCTTTTTAAATCAAAAAAAATACAAAAAGGTAAAACTTTATTTAGATCGTGCTCTAAAAAGTAATAGTGATTCAATTAGCCTTTGGAAAATAAGTTTGGAGTTTAATACTTTAACAGGTAAAAAAGAAAGAGCAATAATTAGTTGCAAAAAATTAATTGAATTGGGGAATTACGAACCAGACTTACTTATTCAGCTTATTGATCTTTTTATTGAGAATAAACAATGGGTAGAAGCATATAAAATAGGTGAAGAGGCTTTTACTGATTTTCCAGAAAACAGAAACATAGCTCTAAGAGTAGCTGGTTGTTGTTTATATTTAAGTCGGGCTAAAGAAGGCCTTTATATTTTAAGTTCATTTAATATTAATACTTCAGAACAAAAATTATTTAATGTACTTTTTCCAAATTTCAGAAAACTGCTTTCTAACTCCTAATATTGAGTTTATTTATTTGAGATAGGTTCTCTACCTTTGTGTTACCTAATGAGTAATTATGAGATACTTTCTTTTATATTTTAAAGGCATGTTAATGGGGGCTTCTGATTTAGTTCCAGGAGTTTCTGGAGGAACTATAGCTTTAATAACGGGTGTTTATAAAGAGCTTTTAGATAGTATAAATGAGTTTTCTTGGAAAAAAATTAGACTACTCAAAAATGAAGGGTTTAAAAAATTTTGGAGACAAATTAATGGACCATTTCTTCTATCCTTATTTGCTGGAATTATTAGTAGTATTCTACTTTTATCTCGAATTTTAGAATGGTTAATAATCAATGAACCAATAGGGCTTTGGGCTTTCTTTTTTGGATTATTAATCGCCAGTATCTTGTTTTTAATTAAAACTGAACTAAAATACAATCTAGAATCTTTATTTTGTTTAGTAATTGGCGGTATGGTCTCTTATCTTATTACCCAATTAAGCATTATAACAAATGATACCCCAGTTTGGTATATATTTATTGCTGGTTTTATTGGGATTTCTGCGATGATTCTGCCTGGTCTTTCTGGTGCTTATATTCTATTGGTAATGGGTGTTTATCAAAAAATAATATCAAATATTCGACAAGTACAAGATCTAATATTTACTTTTAATCAAGAACAGTTTACTGAAGTAACCTCAATATTAAGTGTTTTCATTTTAGGGATTTTTGTGGGTGTTAAAGTTTTTGCTAAATTATTATCATGGTTATTAAACCATTATCCCCAGAGAAGTTTTGCTTTTTTAATTGGCTTAATGACAGGAGCCTTGGGTAAAGTTTGGCCATGGCAAAATCAACTCACAACACTTAGTGAAGATGGTGCAATATATAGTACTGCTGTCCTTCCTCAAAATTTTGAGGGCTCTTCACCTGAATTTGAAAAAGCTTTAATTCTTATGCTTTTTGGCTTTGTTTTAATGTTTGCTGTGGAAAAAGTTAAAATTTTATTTAAAAATGAAACCTGATTTCAAAAAATCAACATATCATGAAGATTTACTTTTAATACTCAAAGGCATTGCCATGGGGGCTGCAAATAAAGTTCCTGGTGTTTCAGGAGGCATTGTTGCATTAGTTGGAGGATTTTACGAAACTCTTATTTATTCCTTTCAGCGTTTAAACATTATAGCCTTTAAACTACTTTTTAATAAACGTCTTAGAAGTTTTTGGAAATATATAAACGGTCGTTTTCTTTGTTTACTTTTTAGTGGAGTTGTAATCAGTTATTTTAGTGTTTCCTTAATTTTAGATTATTTATTAAATCATTACGAAACATTAGTTTTAGGATGGTTTTTGGGGATGATCCTAGCTTCTTTATATGTGATTTTCACTAAAGTCAAAATATGGAAAAACTCTACAAAAGCATTATTTCTATTAGGGCTTGGACTAGGTTTATCACTTAGTTATGCGCGACCTGTTTTAGAAAACGACCATCTATACTTTGTATTTTTTTGTGGAGTAATCAGTGTTTCTGGCATGACTATACCTGGTTTATCTGGTTCGTTTTTACTTTTAATTTTAGGCAATTACAATCTTTTATTAGTCGATGCTGTCAATGCACTTTTTCACGTTTTATCTAATAGTTTTTTTCTAAATTTTGACTCTTTTTCAGATCCTGTGATTCAGAGACTTTTAGTTATATTGTTCGTGTTTACTATTGGCTCTCTGAGTGGGCTAATTTTATTTTCAAATATACTCAAATGGGTATTAGAAAAATTTCCAAAACAAACCCTAGCAACTATAATTGGATTTATTAGCGGTACTCTTTTACTAGTCTATCCATGGAGGACAAAAGCCTTTGTATATGATGATGACGGAAACTTAATTCCTAATGCCCTAGGGAATCCTAAGTTTTCAAATTATAATTATTATTTACCAGACTTTAAAGATATTGAAACCTATGGTGTACTTTTATCTATCATTTTAGGAGTTAGCATTCTTTTCTTACTAAATTATTATGATAAAAAAAGATCTTATTAAACAATTTGGCCTAGTAGGCAAAAACATAGATTATTCATTTTCGCGAAACTATTTTTCTTCCAAATTTGAAATTGAAAAAAAAGTAAATCACTGTTACGTGAACTATGATCTGCAATATATAGATCAATTCAAAGAGGTTTTAACAAAAAAACCTATACCTAAAGGCCTAAATGTTACTATTCCGTATAAAAAAGAAATTATTCCATTTTTAGATGGACTCTCAAAAGAAGCTAAAACTATTCAAGCTGTAAATACTATTGTATGGGATATTAACGGGAAAGTTATAGGTCATAACACTGATCATATTGGTTTCGAAAAATCACTGTGTGAAAGTATAGAAAAAAAACCAAAAAAAGCCCTTATTTTGGGAACTGGAGGAGCCTCCAGAGCTATAGAATTTGTTCTAAATAAGATGGATTGTGTATTTCATTTTGTCTCTCGAAATCCCAAAGAAAATCAATTTGCTTACGACAAACTAACGAAAAAACAATTAGATGAAATAGACTTAATTGTTAATACTACCCCTTTAGGAACTTTTCCCAATATAAATCAAGCTCCACCCCTTCCATATAAGTATATTAATTCTAAACATTTTTTATTTGATTTAATTTATAATCCAAATGAAACAAAATTCCTTAAAGAAGGGAGATTACGAGGTGCACAAACATCTAATGGATACAAGATGCTTGTTTACCAGGCTGAAAAATCTTGGAAGCTATGGAATCATTGATATAAATTTGACAGATTCTGCTTTTAGATTTAAAAAAAATGTATATTATTTGTAATAACACATAATTAACTAATGGAAGAGAATACTCTACAACCTGGTGCGGAGGAGAAAAATAAGCCGCAAATTAAAATAAATAAAAAATTGAAAGGA
>CABXKB010000004.1 GCA_902512755.1 uncultured Bacteroidota bacterium
TTTTCATCTAACAAAAAAACAAAAAATTCTTTTTATAATAAATTAATTTAACAAATCTCAACCCTTATTTAGAACAGTTATAAATTAAAAAAATCTTAATTTCTTAGCTTAGTTAAAAGTGTTCTATGCTGTATTTTTGTGTCGAATTTTAGAAACAAATTTTGAATAAAGTAACAACTTCGATAAAAAAGATTATACTCATCAAAAGACTGAAACCTTTCTTTTTACCTTTTATCATTTTAATTAGCGTATTGTCAACGCAAAAAATCGAAGCCCAAGACGATTCTAAAATTCAAGCTGGAAAGAAACTTTTTAATACCAACTGCGCTGCTTGTCATAAGATTAATAAGCGCGCCGTCGGCCCTGCTTTGAAAGGGGCTTCAGCCAAGTACGACAAAGAGTGGCTGTATAGTTGGATCAAAAATAGCACCGCTATGGTTAAGTCAGGCGATGCTCAAGCAATAGCAATTTATGAGGAATATAATGGATCAGTTATGACTTCTTTTCCTCAGCTTTCTAATGATGATATTGACAATATTGTTGCCTATACTGATTTTACACCTCCAGCTCCTATTGCTACTGCGAATACTGATTTAGCTTCATCCCAAGAATCTACCACTGGCGTTAGCAACACTATAATTCTCATTGCACTTACTTTAGTATTTACCATACTAGTAGTAATGCTTTTCTTAGTTCAACATACCTTATTGCGTATTGCAAAATTAAGTGGAGTAGACATCACTCCAGAAGCTAAACCAAAACGTACTCCAATTTGGTTGGCTTTTGTCCAAAATCAGTTTTTGGTAATGATTTCGGTTATATTTCTATTGCTAAGTAGTGCCTATTTTGTCTATGGTTACTTTATGCAAGTAGGTGTAGATCAAGGATATATGCCTGTTCAACCAATTCATTATTCTCACAAAATACATGCAGGCGCTAATCAAATTGAATGTAAATATTGTCATTCTTCAGCACGTGTTTCTAAACATTCTGGAATACCGTCATTGAATGTATGTATGAACTGTCACCAAAACATCGCTGAGTATAATGGAGAAGAAGATTTAGAGAACGGATATACAAAAGATTTTTATACTAAAGAGATTAAAAAACTTTACGCTGCTGTAGGATGGGATGAAGAAAATCAACGATATACAGGAGAGACTGAACCTGTTAAATGGATTCGTATTCATAATTTACCAGATTTCGTTTATTTTAATCATGCCCAACATGTTGAGGTTGGAGAAATAGCATGTCAAAAATGTCATGGACCTGTAGAAGAGATGGAAATTATGTATCAATACTCTCCGCTTACTATGGGATGGTGTATAAATTGTCACAGAGAAACTAACTTGAAAGTTGAAAGCAATGAATATTATTCAAAAATTCATGAGGCACTTTCTAAAAAATATGGAGTAGAAAAATTAACAGTTGCCCAGATGGGTGGCCTAGAATGTGGGAAATGTCACTATTAAATTGTGATCAAAAGTTATATGGCATCAAATAAGACATACTGGAAAAACATAGATCAACTCGATTTAAAAAATGAAGACTTGAAAAAATTGGAGCAAAATGAATTTGTTTCCAAACTTCCAGAAGATTTTTTAAGTGACGAGAAATCACTTGAAGAGAGTAGTACATCTAGAAGAGACTTTCTTAAATATGTTGGATTCAGTACAGCTGCAGCAACCCTAGCTGCATGTGAAGGCCCTGTGATCAAGTCTGTTCCTTATGTGGTTCAACCAGAAGAAATACGTCCAGGAGTAGCTAATTATTATGCGACCACCATAGCAAATGGATACGATTTTGCTAGTCTTTTAATTAAAACTAGGGAGGGACGCCCTATCAAAGTGGAAAGTAATTCTGATGCTCCAACCTTAGGGTGTGCCAATGCTAGAGTTCACGCATCAATCCTTTCGCTATATGACACTTTACGCCTTCAAGGTCCTTTAGCTAATGGAAAGAATGTTACTTGGGATGATTTTTATCTCCAGACTGGAGCAATGCTAAAAGCTTTAGCTGAATCTGATAAGGTACTCATTCTTCTGACATCTACCATTCCAAGTCCAACCTCACAAAAAATCATTACTAATTTTATTTCCACATACCCTAATGTTCGCCATGTGGTATATGATACTATCTCATGTGATACTGCTCTTAATTCTTTTGAAAAATTTTATGGGAAAAGAGCATTAGCAGATTATGATTTTTCAAAGGCTAAAACAATAGTCTCTATTGACGCTGATTTTCTTGGAGATTGGCAAGGAGGGGGTTATGAAGCTGGATATGCTGCATCAAGAATACCAAATCATAATCATGGAAAAGCAGAGATGTCTCAGCACTTTCAGTTTGAATCCAATATGTCATTGACAGGTGCCAATGCTGACTATCGAACACCATGCACACCTGCAGATCAAAAGAATATTTTAGCCTATATACACGATCGTCTTAAAGGATATGTTCCAGGGCAATTATCGGAGGATTTAATACCTTATGCAGAAAAAGCAATAGCTGCTCTTAAAAAATCAGGATCTAAAGGTGTATTAGTCTCAGGAATTGAAGATGAAATTGCTCAGGCTACTGTACTAGCAATTAATTCTAATCTAGATAGTGATGCTTTTAATCCTGAAAGTCCAAAATTGATTAGACAAGGAAACTCAAAAAAAGTTATAGAAGCATTCAAAGCTATTAAAGCTGGAAGAGTGAGTGGTCTTATTTCCGTAGATGTCAATCCAGTTTTCTCATCTTCTGAAGGTGAAATACTTGCTAAAGCAATTAAAAATCTTGAGTTTTCATTAAGTTTTACATCAAAAATTAATGAGACCGCCGCAGCATCTCAATTTATTGCCGCTACACCTCATTATTTAGAATCTTGGGGAGATTATGAATTCAAGCCTGGTCACTTTGCCCTTGCTCAGCCTACAATTCGCCCTTTATTTGACACTCATCAATTTCAAGATGTTTTACTCAGATTGGCAGGGAAAAACTCAAAATTTTACGATGAAATTAAAGCTCACTGGAATCAATCTATCTTAGGTTCTAGTTCTTGGAGTATGGCTTTACATGACGGTTATTTTTCTGTTAAAACTTCTCAGGAGGTTTCAACTCCAGATTTTTCTGGTCTGAATCTTAGTGGATTAAGAGAAGCTTCTTCAGACGGAATGAGTTTGGTGTTGTATTCAAAAACAGGAATGGGCGATGGGCAACAAGCAAACAATCCATGGTTGCAAGAATTCCCTGATCCTATTACACGAGTAAGTTGGGACAATTACCTTACTATTTCTTTAGCAGATGCTAATGCAGCAGGTCTTAAAAACACCAATACATCTAATGGAGCATTAAATGGTAGCTACGCTAAGATAACTGTAAATAGCAGTAGTATCAAGGCACCTATTGTAGTTCAACCTGGTCAAGCTAAAGGAACAGTAGGGCTCTCTTTTGGATATGGAAAACGGTTGGGCTTAAAAGAAGAAATGCAGACCGGAGTTAATGCATTTGAGTTATATGAAAACTTTAACAAAGTTCAAGCCGTTCAAATTTCTGCACTTGAAGGAGAGCATGAGTTTGCCTGTGTTCAGTTACACAACACTTTAATGGGACGTGGAGATATTGTTAAAGAAACCACACTTGAAATATTCAGCACTAAAGATAAGAAGCATTGGAATGCAATACCCCAAGTTTCAAAAAATCATATGGAATTTGACGTTACATCTCCTGAGGTTGACATGTGGCAAGAATTTGATAGAAGCGTCGGGCATCATTTCAACCTTTCAATAGATTTAAACTCTTGCACAGGTTGTGGAGCTTGTGTAATTGCTTGTCATGCAGAAAATAATGTGCCTGTTGTAGGTAAGCGTGAAGTACGTAAATCTCGTGATTTACATTGGTTAAGAATTGATCGTTATTATTCCTCATCTAATACTTTTGATGGTGATAATGAAACCAAAGATTCAATTTCTGGAATAGGAGATTCGCTAAGTACCTTTGGAAAAATGGAACAAGCAGCTACTAATCCTCAGGTTGCCTTCCAGCCTGTAATGTGTCAACATTGTAATCATGCCCCATGCGAGACTGTGTGTCCTGTTGCGGCTACTTCTCATGGAAGACAAGGTCAGAATCATATGGCGTATAACCGATGTGTAGGCACACGTTATTGCGCAAATAACTGCCCATATAAAGTACGACGATTTAACTGGTTCTTATACAATAAAAATGATGAGTTTGATTATCATATGAATAATGACCTAGGCCGTATGGTGTTAAACCCAGATGTAGTAGTTCGATCTAGAGGAGTAATGGAAAAATGTTCCATGTGTATTCAAATGACACAGAAAACAATCCTTGATGCAAAATTAGAAGGAAGAGAGATAAAAGACAGTGATTGGAATTGTGCTTGTTCAAATGCATGTGATACAGGTGCAATGGTTTTTGGAGATTTAAATGATAAAAAAAGTAAAGTAACTGAATTACACAAAGGCAATCGAATGTATCACTTGTTGGAAAGTGTTGGCACTAAGCCAAATGTAATGTATCAAGTAAAAGTTAGGAATACCGATGAGGTATAAAATAGTTTAGAAAAAAAGAATGTATGGCATCACATTACGAAGCACCAATTAGAAAACCACTCGTTACAGGAGATAAATCCTATCATGATGTAACTGTGGATATTGCTGCTCCTGTTGAAGGAGTTGCTAATAGACAGTGGTGGATTGTATTTGGAATTGCACTAACCGCTTTTTTATGGGGTATCGGTTGTATTATTTATACTATTTCTACGGGTATTGGAGTATGGGGACTTAACAAAACTGTAGGGTGGGCATGGGACATTACAAACTTTGTTTGGTGGGTAGGAATTGGACATGCAGGAACCCTAATCTCAGCAGTTCTCCTTTTATTCAGACAGAAGTGGCGTATGGCCATTAACCGTTCGGCAGAAGCAATGACTATTTTCTCTGTAATCCAGGCAGGATTATTTCCAATTATTCATATGGGACGCCCATGGCTTGCATACTGGATGGTTCCAATTCCTAATGCATTTGGATCTCTATGGGTTAATTTTAATTCACCTCTACTTTGGGATGTATTTGCAATTTCAACTTATTTATCTGTATCATTAGTATTTTGGTGGACAGGATTATTACCTGATTTTGCAATGATTAGGGATCGTGCTGTAATGCCTTTCCAAAAGAAAATTTATAGTCTTTTGAGTTTTGGATGGACAGGGCGTGCAAAAGATTGGCAACGCTTTGAAGAAGTCTCTTTAGTTCTGGCTGGTTTGGCAACACCTTTGGTTCTTTCAGTTCATACTATTGTATCTTTTGACTTTGCAACTTCAATAGTTCCTGGATGGCATACAACTATTTTTCCACCGTATTTTGTAGCGGGTGCAATTTTCTCTGGATTTGCTATGGTCAACACTTTGCTTATAATAATGAGAAAGGTTTCTAACCTAGAAAATTATATCACCGTTCAACATATTGAATTGATGAATATTGTGATTATGATTACAGGATCTATTGTAGGTGTTGCATATATAACGGAACTCTTTATAGCTTGGTATTCAGGAGTGGAATATGAACAATATGCCTTTCTTAATCGAGCTACAGGTCCTTATTGGTGGGCTTACTGGTCGATGATGACATGTAATGTATTTTCTCCACAATTTATGTGGTTTAAGAAATTGAGAACTAGCATAATTTTCTCCTTTATTATCTCTATTGTAGTAAACATTGGAATGTGGTTTGAGCGTTTTGTAATTATAGTAACTTCACTCCACCGAGATTATCTTCCTTCTTCTTGGACAATGTTTTCCCCTACATTTGTGGATATTGGAATTTTTATAGGAACCATAGGATTTTTCTTTGTGCTTTTCCTATTATATGCGCGGACCTTTCCTGTAATAGCTCAGGCAGAGGTGAAATCAATATTAAAATCTTCCGGAGAGAAGTATAAAAAATTAAGAGATAACAAATAATGAGTAATAGTAATCAATTCATACATGCCCTTTACGATGACGATGACACGCTTTTAAGTGCTGTTAAGGAAATTCGTTCAGAGAAATACAACATTGAAGAGGTATACACCCCTTTTCCCGTTCATGGTCTTGATAAAGCTCTAGGTCTTGAAGATACACGTATTGCTATTATGGCTTTTATTTATGGCTGTATCGGATTTATTGTTTCTATTGCTATGATGAATTTTATAATGATAGAAGACTGGCCACAGAATATTGGCGGTAAACCTAGTTTTTCTTATTTAGAAAACATGCCTGCTTTTGTCCCTATTATGTTTGAAATGACAGTTTTTTTTGCTGCACATTTAATGGTTATTACTTTTTATATGAGAAGTAAACTATGGCCTTTCAAGAAAGCAGAAAATCCTAATCCTCTAACTACAGATGATAAGTTTTTAGTAGAAATTGAACTTCATGATAATGAAAAAGTATTGAAGAGTATTTTGAAAAAGTCCGGAGCAATTGATATATCGATTATAGAAAAGCAAGAATAGATGAATTATAGAGTTCTTTTAGCGTGTGTTTTTATTGTTTTGGGAGTTCACTCTTGTGCTGATTCTTCAAGGCCTAATTATCAATACTTTCCTAACATGTATGAACCAATAGGTTACGAAGCCTATGGAGATTCTGATGCTTTTGCTAATGGAATTGAAGCTCAGATTCCTGTAGAAGGATCTATTCCTAGGGGATGGGAACCGTATGATTATCCCAACACCAATGAAGGTTACGAAGCTGCTAAAGCTAATCTTAATTCTCCGCTTGAGACAACAAAGGATCATGGGTTAAAGGGAAAAGAGCTTTATTCAATTTATTGTGCAGTCTGTCATGGTAAAAAAGGAGATGGCCAAGGAATTTTAATGACTAGAGAAAAGTTTTTAGGTGTACCAAGTTACGCTGACAGAGAGATAACTCCAGGAAGCATTTATCATGTATTAATGTATGGTAAAAATGCAATGGGCTCTCATGCTGGACAAGTTAATGCAGAAGAGAGATGGCAGATTGCTCAGCATGTTATGGAATTAAGAAGCAAGCTTGTTAAATAAATTATGGAAAAACAAATGAACTATACTTTTCCCAATAAACTTAGAAATCTAGCTATTGCTTTTATGGTAGCTGGCTTACTAGGCCTTAGTTATGGATTTTTAAGCGCACCTTCTACTATAGAAGAATCCAAAGCTATTATAGCAGCAAGTCACGGCGATGGCCATGGTGTAGACCACGGAGAATCTATTACTGAATCTCACGGACCTAATTCAGAACATGATTTAACCGAATCACACAAGAATGAAGAATCTCACAATGATTCAGCAGCTGGACATGGACAATCTATAAATCATGAAAAAAGCCATGATGCAGAACACGATGAGCACGTTTTCCATCAATTAAGTAATAAGCCCTGGGCTGCATTGTATGTAGCTGCTTTCTTTTTCTTTATGATCTCTTTAGGAACCCTGGCTTTCTATGCGATTCAACGTGCTGCTCAAGCTGGGTGGTCTCCGGTTCTATATCGAGTGATGGAAGGAATCACAGGCTATTTATTGCCAGGAGGAATTATAGTGATTACTCTTTTATTACTTTCCTCTATGCATTTTAATCATCTCTTTATTTGGATGGATCCAGAAGTAGTAGCTCATGATAAATTAATTGCTGGAAAAACAGGATTTTTAAACACTCCTTTCTTTTTGGCGAGAGCTGTATTCTTTTTAGGCGGCTGGACATTATATCGTTTTTTTTCTAGAAAATTTTCCTTAGCCCAAGATCACGCCTCAGACATATCCAATCATAAGAAGAATTTCCGAATTTCCGCTGCTTTTTTAGTATTTTATATTGTAACAGAATCAATGATGTCATGGGATTGGATTATGTCTATCGATCCTCACTGGTTTAGTACTTTGTTTGGGTGGTATGTATTTGCGAGTATGTTTGTTTCAGGTATTACAGCCATCGCTTTAATTACTATTTATTTAAAATCAAAAGGCTATCTAGAATTTGTTAATGACTCTCATATTCATGATCTGGGGAAGTTCATGTTTGGAATTAGTGTTTTCTGGACATATCTATGGTTCTCACAGTTTATGTTGATTTGGTATTCTAATATTCCAGAGGAGGTAACTTATTTTATTACAAGAATTGAAGACTACAATTTGCCTTTTTTCGGAATGTTAGTGATGAATTTTATATTTCCATTATTGATATTAATGAATAGTGACTATAAGCGTATCAATTATTTTATTGTAATGTCAGGGATAGTTATCTTACTTGGACACTATATGGATGTTTATAATATGATTATGCCTTCAGCAGTAGGTGACCAATGGTATATAGGAGCATCAGAAATAGGAGGTTTTTTCTTCTTTTTAGGACTCTTTATATTTATTGTTTTCAAAGAATTAACAAAGGCACCATTGCTCGCCAAAGGAGATCCTTACATGGGTGAGAGTGAACGGTTTCATTATTAGCAAATTTTATATACAAGTTAAATGAATGTAGTTTTGATATTTTCTGTTCTAATTTTAATTGCGATTGCAATCTGGCAAGTGACCAAAATTTTTGAGCTTTCGCAAGTAAAGAAAGCTTCTACTCAAGTAGCAAATGACAATGATAATGATTGGAACGGGAAACTTATGTTTGCCTTTTTGATTTTCATTTATGGAATTACGATTTTCTCTTTCTGGTCTTATGGTGATGTTTTACTTCCTAAAGCTGCTTCTGAACATGGATATGATTATGACAACTTAATGTGGATTACATTTGCAATTATCTTTTTTGTTCAAACCGTAACTCAAGCCTTATTACATTATTTTTCTTATAAGTACCGTGGGGAAAAAAATAAAAAAGCTCTTTTCTATTCTGATAATGAAAAACTAGAAATGATTTGGACCATTATCCCAGTTTTTGTTCTTGCAGGATTAATTCTATATGGCCTATATACTTGGACTGACATTATGAATATTGAAGAAAATGACGAAGCACTTGTAGTGGAACTTTATGCTCAGCAGTTTAACTGGAAGGCTCGTTATTCAGGGGATGACGGTGTGCTTGGCGATGCTAACGTTCGTTTTCTAGAAGATTTTGAAGGGAAAAACCTTGTTGGAATTGATGCCACAGATCCTAATGGTTTTGATGATATAGTGGTTCAAGAATTACATTTACCTGTTGGGAGAGAGGCCATATTTAAGATGCGTTCACAAGACGTATTACACTCAGCTTATATGCCTTTCTTTAGGGCACAAATGAACTGCGTTCCAGGCATGATTACAGAATTTGCTTTCACTCCAAATATTACAACAGAACAAATGCGTCTTGATCCTGACATCGTATCTAAAGTCAAAAAAATAAATAAAATTAGAGCTAAAAAGAGTAAAGAACTTCTAGCAAGTGGCGATGTCGCTTTAGACCCATATGAATTTGATTTTCTTTTACTTTGTAATAAAATTTGTGGTGCCTCGCACTATAATATGCAAATGAAAATAATTGTAGAATCACCTGAAGATTATGATAAATGGATTTCGGAACAACAAACCTTTGCCGAGGTAATTCAATAAGTAAATAACAATAATAAAAAAGATATGTCAATAGAAGCAGTACACTTAGAGGAGGATCATGGACATCATCATAAAGAAACTTTTGTAACTAAATATATTTTTAGTCAAGATCACAAAATGATCTCAAAGCAGTATTTAATTACAGGGCTGTTTATGGGAATTATAGGCATAGCAATGTCTCTATTATTTCGTTTACAATTATCATGGCCAGAACAACCTTTTGGTATTTTTGAAGTTCTTCTAGGAAAATGGGCCCCTGATGGGGTTATGGATCCAAACGTTTATTTGGCATTAGTTACCATACACGGAACTATTATGGTGTTTTTTGTGCTAACTGCTGGCTTAAGTGGAACCTTTAGTAATCTGCTTATACCTCTACAAATAGGAGCACGCGATATGGCTTCAGGACTTTTAAATATGATTTCCTTTTGGTTGTTTTTTCTATCTAGTGTGATAATGGTCATGTCTCTTTTTGTAGAAGCAGGACCTGCAGCAGCAGGATGGACAATTTATCCTCCTCTTTCTGCACTTCCTCAGGCTCAACCTGGTTCTGGAACTGGCATGACTTTATGGCTAGTCTCAATGGCGATATTTATTGCCTCCTCCCTTTTAGGATCACTAAATTATATTGTAACGGTAATTAATCTGAGAACCAAAGGAATGAGTATGACTCGTTTACCTTTGACTATCTGGGCATTTTTTGTTACAGCAATCATCGGTGTTGTTTCCTTCCCTGTTTTACTTTCTGCGGCTTTATTGCTGATTATGGATAGGAGTTTTGGAACTTCATTTTTCCTGTCGGATATATTTATTCAAGGAGAGGTTTTACATTACCAAGGTGGATCTCCAGTTTTATATGAACACCTATTTTGGTTCTTAGGTCATCCCGAGGTATATATTGTTCTCTTGCCTGCTTTAGGTATTACATCTGAAATCATTGCTACTAATGCTCGCAAACCAATCTTCGGTTATCGGGCAATGATAGCTTCTATTTTAGCGATAGCCTTCCTTTCTACTATTGTCTGGGGACACCATATGTTTATTTCAGGAATGAATCCTTTCTTGGGTTCTGTATTTACGTTTACGACCTTGTTGATTGCAATTCCATCTGCTGTAAAAGCTTTTAATTATATTACAACTCTATGGAAAGGAAACTTGCAGCTCAATCCAGCGATGTTATTTTCCATAGGTTTGGTCTCAACTTTTATTTCAGGAGGTTTGACAGGAATTATTCTTGGTGATAGCACCTTAGATATTAATGTTCATGATACTTATTTCGTTGTAGCCCATTTCCACTTGGTTATGGGAATCTCAGCTCTTTATGGGCTCTTTGCAGGGGTTTATCATTGGTTCCCAAAAATGTTTAGACGTATGATGAATAAGAACCTAGGATATGTTCACTTCTGGGTAACAGCAGTCTGTGCCTATGGAGTATTTTTCCCAATGCACTTTATTGGTATGGCTGGTTTACCAAGACGTTATTATACCAATACAGCTTTTCCATATTTTGATGATTTAGCTGATATAAACGTCCTTATAACTGTCTTTGCCTTAGTTGCTGGTGCGGCTCAAATAGTGTTTTTATATAATTTCATTCACAGCATGTTCTATGGAAAAGAAACGGTTCAAAACCCATGGCGTTCTAATACATTAGAATGGACAGCTCCAATTGAGCATTTTCATGGAAATTGGGAGGGAGAAATCCCTCATGTCCACCGATGGGCATATGATTATTCCAAGCCTGGGTATAAAGAGGATTTTATTCCTCAGCATATACCACTCAAAAAAGGAGAAGAAGAACTTCAACACTAAGCTCGTTTATGAGACTAAAAAATTAGTCTTTTCATTTTTTACGGTTTTATTCTATTTATTTAAAGCTTATCTCACTTAAATGTTTTTTTCAGCAGAGTAAGTGAATTCCCTATCTTTGAATTAATGAACGAGAATTTAGACCCTACTGATAATCAATTTTCCAATCAAGACAGCGATATAGATCGCGCCCTGAGACCATTAAGTTTTGATGATTTTGCTGGACAAGATGCAATTCTCGAGAATTTAAAAGTATTTGTGTCTGCAGCAAAGCAAAGAGAAGAAGCATTAGATCATACTTTATTTCATGGTCCTCCTGGTTTAGGAAAAACAACTCTGGCTCATATTCTAGCCAATGAATTGGAGGTGGGTATCAAACTTACTTCAGGCCCTGTTTTGGATAAGCCTGGAGATCTTGCGGGACTTCTCACTAATCTCCAACCTCGTGATATATTATTCATTGATGAAATACATCGTTTAAGTCCCATCGTCGAGGAGTATTTGTATTCTGCTATGGAGGATTATAAGATTGATATTCTTATTGAATCTGGACCTAATGCACGAACTGTTCAAATAAATCTAGAGCCATTTACCCTTGTTGGAGCAACTACTCGTTCAGGACTCTTAACAGCTCCTATGCGAGCTCGCTTTGGAATAAGTAATCGCCTACAGTATTATTCTACTGAGCTTTTAGCCTCTATTGTTGAGCGTAGTGCTGAAATTCTAAACGTAGCTACTGATCATGATGCCGCCATAGAAATTGCCGGTCGAAGCAGAGGAACCCCAAGAATATCAAATGGGTTGTTACGACGTGTTCGAGATTTTGCACAAATTAAGGGTAACGGATCTATCGATATGAAAATCACACAATTTTCTCTAAAATCCCTTCAAGTAGATGCTCATGGCTTAGATGAAATGGATAATAAGATTTTGACCACTCTTATCGACAAGTTTAAGGGAGGCCCAGTTGGTATTAATACTTTGGCTACTGCTGTATCTGAAAATACAGAAACAATAGAAGAGGTTTACGAACCCTTTTTAATTCAACAAGGTTTTATTGTTCGAACTCCAAGAGGACGTGAAGTTACTGAAAGAGCATATAAACATTTAGGTAGGGTTAAGAATAATCAAGAAGGGCTCTTTTAATTTATTTAAGGGAAAAATGACTTCTTCCAAAACTAAGTACACTAAACTTATCAAAGCTTACGCTAAGGATCTAGGTTTTATGTCATGTGGCATTTCAAAGGCAGATTTTTTAGAAGAAGAGGCCCTTAGTCTAGAAAAATGGTTAAATCAAAATCATCATGGGGAGATGAGTTATATGGCCAATCATTTTGATAAACGCTTAGATCCAAGAATTTTAGTGCCTGGTGCCAAAAGCGTAGTTTCACTTTTATTGAATTATTATACGGATCAAATTCAAGAAGATTCAAAGGCTCCAAAGATTTCTAAATATGCATTTGGCAGAGATTATCATGCCGTGATAAAAGATAAGCTAAAAACTTTTATGACTTATATCCATTCAGAAATAGGTGAAGTTGATGGCCGAGTATTTGTAGACTCTGCTCCGGTAATGGATAAAGCTTGGGCCGCAAAGAGTGGTCTAGGCTGGGTGGGTAAAAACACTAATCTAATTTCAAAAAAAACAGGGTCTTTTTTTTTTATTGCTGAATTGATTATTGATTTAGAATTGGATTATGACGCCCCCGCCACAGATCATTGTGGTAACTGTACAGCTTGTATAGATGCATGCCCAACGGAAGCGTTAATTGCTCCTTATCAAATTGATGGGAGTAAGTGCGTTTCCTATTTAACAATTGAACTAAAAAATCAAATTCCATTAGAATTTAAGGGTAAAACCGATCAATGGGCTTTTGGTTGTGATGTTTGCCAAACTGTTTGTCCATGGAATCGATTTTCAACTCAAAATCAGGAACCTGCATTTAATCCTAGTAAAGAGTTGCTTTATTTGACAAAAAAAGATTGGGAAGAGATGACTAAAGAGGTCTTTGAAACTCTCTTTAAAAACAGCGCAGTAAAACGAACAAAATATGAAGGCATAAAAAGAAACATTAAATTTATTTCCTCCTAAACTATGCTTTTAATAATGTCTTGGTTTAGCCTGGATTGAATTATATTAATTTTCATAATATCTTATCCGTTGACTCCCTTTTTATCAATTTAGTTTTTAATTCTAAGTATTGATTTTCTAACCTGTTTTCTGTTCTTAACATTTTTTCTTCAGAAATAAATAATTTCATTGCCATTTTACCCATTTTTATAGCTTTTTGGTCTATAGAGGTTAATGACGGATTGACAAAGCTTCCAACCATGGTTTTACTAAAACCAATAATACAGATTTCATTAGGGATGTCAATTTTTTGTTCTTTAAAAAATCTTATCGCTCCAAGTGCTACCATATCTGTAACACAGAACAGGCCATCTATTTTAATTCCGCTTTCATAAAGTTTCTTTGCAAGAAGGTAGCCCTCTTTAACACTCCCTTTTCGAGAAATCAATACTTTATTTGCATCATAATTTATATTATGTAATGAAAGTGCTTCACGATACCCTAGGTAACGATCAATTGAGTTTTGAGGGTTTAAATCCCCTCTGAAATGAGCAATTTTACTGCACCCTTTTTTTATTAAGTGCTCAGTTGCATTAAACCCAGCCTTTTTGTCATCTATAGAAACCTTACTACAATTAACCGTTCGTGCTATTTTGTCAAATAAAACTAAAATAGTTTCGTTTGAAACAACGTCTTCCAAGTGACTGAATTCAGAGGTGTTTTGAGCTAATGACATTAGAATTCCATCCACTTTTTGCTGTAAAAATTGATTTACTAATCTTTTCTCTTCGTCCATTGATTCTTTGGAATGCCCTATAATTAAAGTATAATTATTTTTTTGTGCTTGATCCATTATACCTTCTAATATTTCTGAAAAAAAATGATTTGTTACTTCTGGAAAAATGACACCTATGGTTCTTGTTTTTCGAGTTCTTAAATATGCGGCTTGATTATTTGCTTTGTAACCTACCTTTTTTACATATGATTTAACAATTTTTTTAGTTGCCAAACTAATATCAGGATAGTCATTTAAAGCCTTTGAAACTCCAGCAGTAGAAAGATTTAATGCTTTTGCTATTTGTTTTAAGGAAGACTTCATAAGAGCTAAGTTTAACTGGGTGCAAATATAAGATTAACTAAAACGATTTAGCTCCTAAATAACGACTTTTTTAACAATAAATTAAGAAATTCATAAAAACATGGTTATAATTGTCGTAGATTTAAACAAATCGACTATTAACTATATTAATAAATTTAACCAAATGATGAAAAAACAGTTCTTTAAAAAGTTCTTGTTTCTACTAGCATTTATGCTTAGTGCAGGAATTTACGCTCAAAACGTTACGGGTGTCGTAACGAGCGACGATGGTCCTCTTCCAGGTGCAACAGTACTTGTTAAAGGGACAAACAGTTTTGCTACTACAGATTTTGATGGAAATTTCACCATTGAAGCTTCTCAAGGAGATCTTTTAGTAGTATCTTTCGTAGGTTATACCACTCAAGAGGTTCCAGTTGATGGAGATCAGCTGACAATTACTCTTGCCCTTGGTAACTTGCTTGAAGAAGTTATTGTAACTACTGGTTACGGTACTCAGTCTAAGCGAGATATTACAGGTGCGGTAACTACGGTTGAAGCAGATGAATTATTATCAATACCTGCCACTACATTCTCCCAACAATTACAGGGACGTGCTGCAGGTATTACCATTATTAACGATGCAACTCCAGGTGGTGAAGCTACCGTTCGTGTTCGTGGTTTTGGTACTATTGGAAATAATGATCCTCTTTATGTAATTGATGGTGTTCCTACTCAATCTCAAGGAAACCTTAACCCCAATGATATTGAATCTATTCAAATATTAAAAGACGCTTCTGCATCTTCTATTTATGGAGCTCGTGCTGCAAACGGGGTTGTTATTATTACAACTAAGAAAGGAAAAGTTGGCTCTACACAAGTGTCATATAACTCTTATTATGGATGGCAAAATGCTGCTGAAGAAGCTGTGGCATTGGATTCTGCTGGATTAGGAGAATATCTTTACCTAGCTGATTATTATGCTGGTAAAACTCCTTCTCACGGTCAGTATGCTTTTAGTGGTTCTCCTGAGAATCCTGGGGTAAGTATTCCAAATTATGTATTTCCTAGTGGAGCATCCTCAGCTAATGAATCTTTATACTCATTAACTCCCAGTAATATTTATGCTATTACAAAATCAGCAGATACTAACTGGTGGAATGAGGTGACGCAATCAAATGCGCCTATTACAAGCCACAATATTCAAGCTAGTGGGGCTTCTGAAAAATCTCAATATGCATTTACTGCAAACTATTTCTCTCAGGATTCACCTGTAAGATTTGTTGGGTATGAAAGAGCTTCAATTCGTTTGAACTCTTCTACTAGAGTTTTAAATGATCGTTTGACTATAGGTGAGAATTTTACACTCTCAATGGACAATCGTAAAGGAGGGTTTGGAAATAATGGTGAACAAAATGCAGTATCTGTATCTTATAAGCACCATCCACTACTTCCTGTTTATGATATTGCTGGAAATTTTGCTGGATCTCGTGGTTTAAACTTAGGGAACAACTATAATCCTTATGCGACTTTATCTAGAAATCAAGATGACAGAAGCAAACGTTTCAGAGCTTTTGGAAGCGTTTACGCAGAGGCTAAAATTGCTGATAAGGTTACTGCAAAATCAACTTTTGGTTTTGATGTAGTAGGAAGACGTTACCTTGATATAGGTCGTCCTCAACCAGAATATGTAGAGGGTAACTTTATTAATGGTCAGACTACTGGATTCCAAGACCAGTATCAGTGGAACTTTACAAATACTGTTAGTTATAAAGAAACATTTAGTGACGTTCATAACGTTGAGGCACTTGTTGGGGTTGAGGCTGTTGAAGCTTTTGGTCAAACATTTGCAGCTGGAAGACAACGATTCCCATTTGAATCAACAGGTATTATCAGTTTTTTAAGTGCGGGTAATCAAGGAACATCATCAAATAACGGTTCCGCTTATTTAGATTACGCTTTGTGGTCTCAATTTGCAAAAGTTAATTATGCTTTTGGAGACAAGTATTTAGCTCAGGTAGTTGTTCGTAATGATGCATCATCTCGTTTTAAAGCTGCAACAAACAGTGGGGTTTTCCCAGCATTTAGTGTTGGATGGAGACTTTCTGAAGAAGAATTCATGAGTGGTTTGACATTCATTGATGACTTTAAGATACGTTATGGATGGGGGCAAACTGGTAACCAAGAAATCGGAGACTATAATGCTTATACTTCATATCAGTCTACTTCATTTAACTCTTCTTATCCTATTGACGGTAATGTTACAGCTGCAACAGCAGGATTTAACGCCGCTCAATATGGTAACCCTAATGCAAAATGGGAAACAACAACTTCAAGTAATTTTGGATTAGATGTTTCTATGTTAGATCGTAAATTAGATATAGAGTTTGATTTATTTAGTCGAAGAACAACGGATCTTTTATTAAACGTTCCTATTGCATTCGGTGCAGGTGACGGAGGTTCTCCAGCATTAAACATTGGTGAAATGCTAAACACTGGTTTCGATCTAGGTATTAACTTTGGTGATCAAAAAGGAGATTTCGGTTATAGTATCGGAGCAAATATCTCTCAGTACAAAAATGAGATCATTCAATTAGATCAGTTCGATACACCAATTTTTGGTTACCGTTCAAGAGTTCCTTCAATGTCAATTACTGAAGTTGGATCTCCAATCTCTATGTTTTATGGATTCGAAACAGATGGAATTTTCCAAACTCAAGCAGAAGCAGATTCACATCCAGCTTATGGAGCATATAATGCGCCTGGTAAATTTAGAATTGTTGATGTTAATGGAGATGGGCAAATCAATGATGATGACCGTACACAAATCGGTAATCCACACCCAGATTTCACATACGGAATCAATTTAAACTTAAATTATAAGAACTTAAACTTGACTTTATTCGGAAACGGATCTCAAGGAAACGACTTATATAATTATGTACGTTACTTTGCTGACTTTAATACATTCCAGGGTAACCGTTCTGTTCGTGCACTTAGAGATGCATGGCAACCAAGTAATCCATCAGCTCCTAGAAGCCAGTGGATAGCTGCCAATCCAGATGCTACGTCACCTATTATGGATGCGAATGATCAAGTTAGTAGTAGAACATCTACATACTTAATTGAAGATGGATCATATTTCCGTTTGAAAAATATCCAATTGACTTATAACTTCGGAGACGCGATTAAAGATGCACTGGGTATTGGTGGAGGATCGATCTACTTACAAGGTCAAAACTTACTTACGATAACTGATTATACTGGTACTAATCCTGAAATTCAAACAGGTGCAGATACGACATTAGGTTTCGACGGTGGTTATATGCCAGTATCTAAAACAATAATTTTAGGATTGAATCTTAATTTATTTTAACATTAAAAATTGATAGAAAATGAGAAAACTTAAATCATTATTAATCGCATCAATAGGAATCTTCGCTATTACAGTAAGCTGTAATGATGACTTCCTATTAAAAGAGCCTTTAGGCCAGATTGCGGGACCTTCACTAAATAACGCCGAAGGTGTTGAAGGGAAACTTATTGCCGCTTACCGAACCCTTTCTGGGCAAGGTATGAACGGTGGTGGTACTTGGTACTACGATATTCACGGATGGATTTTTGGAAGTATTGCTTCCGATAACGCTGTGAAAGGAACAGATGCTGGTGACCAGCCAGAACATTCATTTATTGAAGCGTATGACTTTACTACCTTTAATGACCACATTAAAGATAAGTGGAGATCTGTATATTGGGGTATGGCAAGAGCTAACGAAGTTATCGATGCTGTAGCAGAAGCTGCAGAAGGAGATGACCCGGTAGATTCAGGTCGTGCAGCTCAAATAATAGGTGAAGCCCGTTTTTTACGTGGTTTCCACGCTTTACAAGCTCAGTTACATTTCCGTAATCCTGCGTATGTAGATGACGCTGCTTATGATGTAAATGACGTAGAAAGCTCTAAAGTACCTAATGGTGGTCAAATCTGGGATCAAATAATTGCTGATTTTTCAGCAGCAGCAGGAGCACTTCCTGCAACTCAGGCTGATCTTGGTAGAGCTACTAGCTGGGCGGCAAAAGCTTTCTTGGCTAAGACTCACATGCACACTGGAGATGCTGGATTAATTGCTGCGGCAATTCCTGTTATGGAAGACATCGTAAACAATGGTCCATTTTCACTTGTTGAAAAGTATGAAGACAACCACCTTGTTGCTACTCGTAACAATAAGGAGTCTATTTTCGAAATTCAGTATGCTATTTCAAGTGGTGATGACCAAAATGGTAACAAAGGAGTGGGTCTTGCTCATCCATATATATCTCCATGGGGATGTTGTGGTTTCTGGCAAGCGACTCAAGACTTAGTTGATGTACATCATACTAACGCTGATGGATTACCATGGGTAGGTGGAGAATGGAAAACCGTTCATATCACTAACCCTAATGGAGCTGATGTTGGACAGCCTATTGGAAATCCTTCAGTTGACCCACGCTTAGATCACAATGTAGGACGTCCTGGGATTCTTTATAAGAATCACCACATAATGCAAGTAGACTATGTTCGTGATCTTACTTATGCTGGACCTTATTTCTCTAAAAAGCACGTTGCTGAGCCAGAAGCGTTCGGTGTAGGTGGTTGGGGTAATATATCTGCAAATAACTACCGTATCATGCGCTTGTCTATGGTTAAACTATGGTTAGCTGAAGCATATGTTGAAGCTGGTCGTTTAGAAGATGCTAGAAAACAAGTAAATGACATCAGAGCTCGTGCAGCGAATCCTGCAGGTTTTGTTCCTGAAGCAATTCAAGGTGGTACACGTGGTGAGTATACAACAACAGCTAATCCAGCTGCTAACTATAATATCGGCCAGTACGAAGCTGCTTGGACTAATGCATCAGTTGCACGTACAGCAGTTAGAATGGAAACTCGTATTGAGTTTGCTATGGAAGGACACCGCTTCTTTGATCTTCAAAGGTGGGGTACAATGGGAGCTACACTAAACGATTATCTTTCAAGAGAATCTAGATATAGAATCTATCTTCAAGGTAAATCCTTTAGTTCTCCTAAAAACCAGTATTATCCTATCCCACAACAAGCGATTGATCGCTCATTTGTGGAGGGAGCTGCAACTTTAACACAGGATCCTAACTACTAGTAGTTTTATCTTGTAAAGTTTAAAGCCATGGAGTATATTTACTTCATGGCTTTTTTTATTAAATCATTTTGTAAGTCTGCAATAACACTAGGTTTTTTAGCTGTATTATTTGCTTCATGTAACTCAAGAGAGTCTACTTTATTTAAGCTACTTGATCCTAGTGTCACTGGGATAGATTTTGAAAATACTATTACAGAAACAAAGGACTTAAATATCCTCACTAATGAATATATTTTTAATGGAGGGGGAGTAGCAGTTTCAGATTTTAATAAAGACGGACTTCCCGATCTTTTTTTTACTGGAAATATGGTTTCCAATCAATTGTATCTAAATCAAGGAAACTTAAAATTCAAAAATATTACTAAAAATGCCAAACTAATTTCTGATAGCTATTGGTCTACAGGGGTAGCTGTTGCTGATGTTAATGCAGATGGCTGGATGGATATTTATATAGCCGTTGCCATGATAGATGAAAATCGTAATAATCGACTTTATATTCATCAGGGCTTAGACAAAAATGGTATTCCTTATTTTAAAGAAGCAGCAAAAACCTATGGCATCGCCGACCCTGGAAATAGTATGGCAGCTAGCTTTATTGATTTTGATGGTGATGGATATTTGGATTTATATGTAGTAAACAATGAGCAGAATGAAAGTATACCTACTAATTATCGAAAAAAAGTGACTGATGGTAGTGCTCCAAGTAATGATAGGCTATATAAAAATAATGGAGATAATAGTTTTACCGATGTAACACTAGAAGCGGGAATAAACATTGAAGGTTTTGGATTGAGTATAACCCCGCTTGATGTTAATAAAGATCAGTGGGTAGATCTTTTCATAACAAACGATTACTTAACTAATGATTTATTGTACATCAATCAACAAGATGGAACTTTTAAAAATGAAATTGATGAACATCTTTTACATCAAAGTAAATTCTCAATGGGTTCAGATGCAGGAGATTTTAATAATGACGGTTATACAGATATAGTTTCACTAGATATGTTAGGTGAAAGTCATGAACGACGTAAAACAACTATTGCTAAAAGTTCATTCTTTCAAAATGTATTAAATAAAAAATGGGGTTATCAAAGCCAACATATGCGTAATATGTTGTTCAAAAACAATGGCTCCGAGCTTCCTTTTATCGAAATAGGACAATATGCAGGCGTTTATCAAACCGATTGGAGTTGGTCTCCATTATTTGCTGATTTAGATTATGACGGACAAAAAGATTTATTAATAACTAATGGATTTCCAAGAGACATTACCGATATGGACTTTGCAAACTATCGTTTAGATGCTGGTCCTTACACACCCGTTGAGAAACTTTTAGACTCAATCCCTATTGTAAAAATTCCAAATTATGCTTACAGAAATAATGGAAATTTAACTTTTGAAGATAAAGGGAAGGATTGGGGTTTAAAAATTTCATCTTTTTCAAATGGAGCGGTATTTAGTGACTTAGATCTAGATGGTGACTTAGATTATGTGGTAAATAACATAAACGATAAAGCTTTCGTTTTTGAAAATAACCTTATGAATACTGAATTGCCTCCTAACTATATTCAATTAGAACTTAGAGGTGATTCTAAAAATCCTAATGCCCTTGGCGCAAAAATTGTTATGCGTTATTCCAATGGGGATTTCCAATTTCAAGAACAACAAATTTCTCGAGGATATATGTCATCGTTGGATCCGGTTATCTATTTTGGCTTAGGATTAAAAAAGGAATTAAGCTCTATTGAAGTTTTGTGGCCAAATGGATCATTAACTAGAATTAAAAAGCCAGAGATAAATAAAAGACATTTATTAAATCAAAAGAATGCTGAAAAGGGATTAGTTCTTGATTTTCCATTTATAGAGCAAAAAAAAGATTTTCCATATAAGGAAGTGTCATCTCAATACAACATCAATTATATTCACCAGGAAAAAAACGTTCAAGATTTTTTTAAACAACGCCTACTTCCACACAAGCTTTCTCAAAATGGTCCCTGTCTTGCTATAGGAGACATTAATGGAGATGGAAATGATGACTTTATTGTTGGAAGTTCTTCGGTTTATTCTCCGAGAGTTTACTTGCAAAATTCCAAAAGCACTTTTGATTCTAAAGACTTATTTGATTCTAAGTATGATAAACGTTATGAGGTAGAGAGTATGACACTTTTTGATGCTGATCAAGATGGAGATTTAGATCTTTATCTTGTTTCGGGTGGGAATCAGTTTGAAGCAGGATCAGAACTCTATAAGGATCGCTTGTTAGTTAACGATGGCTATGGAAATTTTGAGAATGATTTAACACGAGTGCCCAATATAAATGCTAATGGGTGTGTTGTGCGACCAATTGATTATGACTTAGATGGTGATATTGACTTGTTTATTGGAGGTCATAACAAACCCGGGGCATACCCTTTGGGCGATCCAAGTTACTTGTTAAATAATAATAATGGTTATTTTGAAGATATTACAAATTTAGTTTTACCTAATTTAGATCAGTTTGGTTTGGTTACCGATGCTCAGTGGGCAGATTTAAATCAAGATGGAAGAGAAGATTTAATTCTAGTTGGTGAATACAGTCCTGTAGCTGTTTTTTTTAATTTAAATGAAGGTTTCAAACGCCTTTCTTCTAAGACCTTGGATGAAGCGACCGGTTTATGGCGTTCCATTGAAGTTGTTGATTTTGATGAGGACGGAGACTTGGACTTCCTTTTAGGGAATCTGGGAAAAAACAATATGCTTTCTATTTCTACTGAAACACCTTTAATAATTTCTACAAGAGATATAGATAAAAATGGAAGTGTGGATCCACTTATATTTAATTCACAACAAAACAAGAAAGGTTATTGGGATATGTTTCCTGTTCAATTTTGGGATAATTTAACACAACAGAGTCCTTTATTTCGTCAAGAGTTTAGTAGTTACCACGCTTTTTCAAAAGCTAACATGGATTATTACCAAGAAAATGGCTTTTTGAATAGTGACAGTTTATTATCAGCAAAACACGATACTTCTAAATGGATTGAGAATTTGGGTTTAGGGAAATTTAAGTTAAACACTCTCCCAGACCCTCTTCAATTAGGTCCAATAAATGATTTTCTAGTCTTGGGAACAGCCTCTAATCGATCAATTTTTATGATAGGCAACGATTTTGGCGGCCCCCCTTTTGAAGGAAATTTTGATGCTTTTCAGGGAAGTATAATGCAGTGGAATTATGGTAATAAAAAAGTTTTTAGCGCACAAGATACAGGATTTCACGTCTTTGGTGATGCCAAAGAAATTAGTAGTATTCGCATGCAAAATGGAAAGACACTGATTCTTGTAACTCAAAACAAAAGTAGATTACTTGCTTTTGAAAAACAGTAGTTTAAAAAACCAAAAGATCCGAATCTCTTTGAGAACTTTATTAAGCGAAAAGTAGTATTTTTACTCTCTTGTTTTTATAAAGCAATTTAAATCCAGTTACATAAAAAATGAAACTTCTTAAACTATCTTTTTTTGTTTTTATTCTGCTTCATTTTTCGTGTACCGAGAATAATGATATTTCATGTTGTGAGTAAAATTCAAACAAAAACAAAACTCTAAAGGTCTTATATCATAATTATTATGGAGAAAAAGCATCTGAATTTTTGGCAAATAATGACAATGAATTTCGGCTTCTTTGGAGTTCAATTCAGTTTTGGATTACAGCAGAGTAATATGAGCGCCATTTATAAATATTTAGGTGCTGAAGAATCAGAATTACCCTTACTTTGGTTAGCGGGACCAGTCACAGGTCTTGTTGTTCAGCCGATTATTGGTGCAATTAGTGACGGAACATGGTCTCCAAAATTTGGAAGAAGAAAACCCTTCTTTCTCATTGGTGCAGTTATTGCAAGTATAGCATTAATTGCAATGCCTTATTCTAGTTCTATCTGGATGGCTGCTGGTCTACTATGGATTTTAGATGCAGCAAATAACATTGCATTAGAGCCCTACCGTGCATTTATTTCTGATAAGCTACCTGAAAAACAATATTCTTTTGGATTTTTGGTTCAAAGCTTTTTTACAGGACTAGGAACTACTCTTGCAAATTTTACACCGGCTATATTAGTTTCTTTTGGAATTTTAGCTCTTACTGATAAAATGGATAATGGGATTCCAGTATCCACTTATTGGGCCTTTGCAATTGGAGCAGCAGCTTCTATAATTACGATTTTGATTACAGTACTCACAACTTCAGAATATCCCCCAACTCCTGAGGAGCTCAGAGCCATTGAAAAATCTAAAAAAGGTGATAACCTTATTATTAAAATAGTTAAGGATATTGGAGTTGCATTTAAAGAAATGCCATTAGCTATGAAGCAATTAATTCCTGTTATGTTTTTTCCCTGGTATGCGATGTTTTGTTATTGGCAATATTTGACTTCAGCACTTTCACTTTCACTTTACGGAACCTTAGATCAAAACACTTCTTATTTTAATCAGGCTCAACTTTTGACAGGAAATCTCAATGGAACCTATAATATTATTTGCTTTACGATTGCTTTTGCTATGATACCAATAGCAAAAAGACTTGGAGCCAAAAAACTTCACTTTATAAGTCTTGTTATAGGTGGAATAGGCTTATTAAGCATGCCTTTTTTAAACGATGTTGATGTTTTATTTACTCTTCCTTTTGGAAGCGGAATTGATGTTTCTCAAATCTATCTATTTTCTTTCGGACTTGGAATAACATGGGCCTCAATGATGGCAATGCCATATCAGATGCTAGCATCCTCTATTCCACAAGGAAAAACAGGTATATATATGGGAATTTTTAATATGTTCATTGTTATTCCAATGATCATTCAGATTTTTTCAGTTCAATATTTTGTTTATGACTTTTTAGGTCAAAATCCAATCAATATTATTCGACTTGCTGGAATTTTTCTTATTACTGGTGGGCTTTTCTCCTTATTTGTAAGCCAACCAAAAACAAACTAAAGTCAAAAGATTTAAGTAACTTTAGATTCGTAGTAAAAAATTACTTCCATGAAAAACGAGCAACAGAGAAGAGCAGCACTAGTTTATCATGCAAAACCAAGCCCTGGAAAGACTAAAGTAGTCCCAACAAAAAGATATGACACCCAAAGAGATTTAGCTTTGGCATATTCACCTGGTGTTGCGATTCCTTGTTTAGAAATAGAAAAACAAACTTCTGATGTTTACAAGTATACTAATAAAGGAAACTTAGTTGCTGTAATATCAAATGGTACAGCAGTTTTAGGTTTGGGAGATATAGGCCCTAATGCTTCAAAACCGGTTATGGAAGGAAAGGCTCTGCTTTTTAAAATCTTTGCAGGAATTGATGTTTTTGATATAGAAGTTGATTCTAAAGACCCCGAGAAATTTATTGAAGCGGTAAAAGCGATTGCACCAACTTTTGGAGGAATAAATCTGGAGGACATAAAATCTCCTGAAGCCTTTGAAATTGAGCGTCGATTAAAAGAAGAATTGGATATACCTGTGATGCATGATGATCAGCACGGAACAGCTATAATTTCAGCAGCAGCATTACTAAATGCAATTGAACTGGCAGAAAAAAAAATTGAGAATGTAAAAATTGTAGTTTCAGGTGCAGGAGCAGCAGCTATTTCTTGTACAAAACTATACTTAGCATTTGGTGCTCAAATTGACAATATTTTAATGTTGGATAGTAAAGGAGTTATTAAAAAAACGCGTGATAATTTAACAAAAGAAAAAGCACAATTTGCTACTGATCGAAAAATAACAAATCTAGAAGAGGCCCTAATAGACGCTGATGTGTTTATCGGTTTATCTCAGCCTAATATTCTAACTAGGGCTATGTTAAAAAAGATGGCATCTACACCAATTGTTTTTGCTATGGCAAATCCTGATCCAGAAATTAGCTATGAAGAAGCTTGTAAAGCCCGAAAGGATATAATTATGGCTACTGGACGTTCTGATCATCCTAATCAAGTAAATAATGTTTTAGGTTTTCCTTTCATCTTTAGAGGCGCACTAGATGTTCGGGCAACGAGCATTAATGAAGCAATGAAAATGGCAGCAGTAAAAGCTTTAGCTAATTTGGCAAAGGAGCCTGTCCCAGAACAAGTCAATGTTGTTTATGATCAAACCCGCTTGAGTTTTGGTAAAAACTATATCATACCAAAACCCTTTGATCCACGTTTGATTACAACAGTTCCCCCTGCAGTTGCTAGAGCAGCAATAGATTCTGGAGTAGCGACAGAACCAATTGAGGACTGGTCCCGATACAGAGAGAATCTTGAAAAAAGACTTGGGAATACTCAAAAAATGGTTCGTCTTCTTCATGACCGAGCGAAAGCATCACCTAAACGACTTGTTTTTGCAGAAGCAGATCATATGAATGTGCTTAAAGCTGCACAAATAGTTCATGAAGAAGGAATCGCTATTCCAATTTTATTGGGGGATAAAAAAACAATAGATGATTTAAGAAAGCTAATTGATTTTGACTCTCCTGTTGAAATTATTGACCCTAAAGAACAGAATCAAGAAGAAACACGAAAAAAGTATGCAGAACTTTTTTGGAATACTCAAAACAGAAAAGGTTACACATTGTTCGATTCACAACGTTTAATGAGACAGCGCAATTATTTTGCTTCTATGATGATAACAAATGGTGATGCTGATGCAATGATATCAGGCTACTCAAGAAATTATCGATCTGTTGTAAAACCCATTTTAGAAAGCACATCAAAAGCTAAAGGTGTAAGTCGTGTTGCAGCAACTAATTTAATGTTAACAAAATCAGGACCTTTATTTTTGTCTGATACTACCATTAATGTCGAACCTTCAGCTAAGGAATTGGCAAAAATAGCTCAAATGTCAGGAAGAATGGCTAAAATCTTTGGGCTTGAGCCAATAGTGGCCATGCTCTCTTTTTCAAATTTTGGGTCTTCTCGTTTCCCTCAAGCTCAAAAAGTAAGTAAAGCCGTTTCTATTTTACACCGAAGTAATCCTAATTTGATTGTTGATGGACCAATTCAGGCAGATTTTGCATTAAATAAAGAACTTTTGCAAAATGGATTTCCCTTTTCAGGTCTTAGTAATAAAAAAGTAAACGTATTAGTTTTTCCTAATCTAGATGCTGCTAACATTACTTATAAATTGATGAAAGAATTGAATGAGGCTCTTTCTATAGGCCCAATTTTGATGGGCCTGAATGAACCCATTCATATCATACAGCTCGGTGCATCAGTCGCTGAAATTGTAAATATGTCAGCTGTGGCGGTAGTTGATGCGCAGACCAAAAATAAATAAATATATGATTACCCAAATTATAGGACGTTTAGTTGAAAAAACCCCCACACAAGTTGTTATAGATTGTAATGGGGTAGGTTATGCTGTCCATATTTCGCTAAATACTTTTTCACAAATAGGGGATGAGGAAAAGATAAAATTATACACCCATATGCAGGTTCGAGAGGATTCCCATACTTTATTTGGCTTTCACACTCCAATTGAGCGTTCTGTTTTTTTACTTTTGATATCAGTTTCAGGCATTGGAGCTAGTACTGCTAGAACTATGTTATCTTCTTTGGAACCCCAGCAAATTCAACATGCAATTATATCAGAAGACCTAAATACTATAAAATCAGTTAAAGGAATAGGATTAAAAACTGCGCAACGAGTTTTAATTGAACTAAAAGACAAAATGATGAATCTTTTTGATGGAGAAGAAATTCAGATTTTTGGAAACAATACAATCAAAGATGAAGCGTTATCAGCATTAGAGGTTCTTGGTTATTCTAGGAAGCAGTCTGATCGCATAATAGATCGCATTATTCAAAGTGCTCCGGACAGTTCCGTTGAAAAAATTATCAAGGAGGCTCTGAATAAATTGTAGCTTTTTGATTGAAACATCTCGATATGTAGTTTTTAGATCATCTCAAAACTTCATCCTTTCACTGATTTGGGTGGTGTTTTCATTTGGGAGTATTCTAGCGCAAAATGCTGCTGAAATAGGTACTATACAACCACCTACTTCAACAAGTATTGAGCGTCTTTACACATACGATCCAGTTACCGATCGTTATATTTTTACAGAAGAAATTGGAGGCTATCCTATCAGTGTTCCCATGGTTCTATCAGTCAAGCAATATGAATCTCTAGTTCTTAAGGAACAAATGCAGGGTTATTTTCAAGAAAAAGTTCAAGCTTTAAGTGGTTTTGGATCTAATGTGGAAGACGCACAAAAGAATTTATTGCCAGAACTTTATGTCAATAATAAATTTTTTAAAAATATTTTTGGAAGTAATACTATAGATATTTCTCCTCAAGGGTCTATAGGTATAGATTTAGGGTATCGTTATCAACGGAATAATAATCCTATTGCATCAGTTATTAATCGAAGATCTCCAGGTTTTGATTTTGATCAAAGAATTAGCTTGAGCCTGCTAGGGAATATAGGGGAAAGACTTCAAATTACAGCAAATTATGATACGGAATCTACTTTTGATTTTCAAAATTTAGTCAAAATTCAATTTAATCCTCCCAAATTATCGGAAATCTCAGACATCATTCCTGGAAAGCTGGGTTCTAATATTAGTAAATTACAACAGGAAGTTAAACAAATTCAAAATAAAGCTAATCAGGTCAGACAAAAAGTAGATGAGATAAAGAGTAAAATCAATCAAGCAAAAAGCACTTTGAATGAAGCCCGTCAAAAAATTGAAAGTTTAAAAGATAATATTAAACAGCTTCCTAACAGCACTGAACAAGTAGGGAATCGTGTAGCTGATTATCTCAAGGGCAAGGTAACAGAAGACGCGATTCTTCAAAACATTGATATTGGTAATATTAGCATGCCTATTAACAGCAACTTAATTCAAGGAGCTCAAAGTTTATTTGGTGTCCGTGCTGATTTAAAATTCGGAAATACAACTATTTCTGGAGTGTTTTCTGAACAACGTTCCCAATCCCAGAATATAACATCTCAGGGAGGAGGGAAACTCCAAAATTTTAGTCTTTATGCGTTAGACTATGAAGAAGACAGACACTATTTTCTTAGTCAATATTTCAGAGACAATTACGACGCTTTTTTAGAAAATTATCCATATATAAACTCTCCAATTCAAATTACTCGTATAGAAGTTTGGGTGACAAATCGAGGTTATCAAACACAAAACGTTAGAAATATAATTGCACTTCAAGATTTAGGAGAAGTAAATCCAGATACCTCAAGACTTGACGATGTAGTTTCAGAGTTTTTCTTCAAAAATCTATCAGATCCACCCAGTAACAATGCTAATAAGCTCGACCCGGACGAGATAGGCTTTCAAGGTATTTTAAACGAAAACATTCGTGATATAGCAACAGTTAATAATGGATTTAATAATTTGAAAGTCAGAGAAGGATTTGATTATGCTGTTTTAGAAAGTGCTAGAAAACTCAAGCCTCAAGAATTTACTTTTCACCCTCAACTAGGCTATATTTCATTAAATCAGCGTTTAAGCAATGATGAAATTTTAGGAGTTGCATTTCAATACACCTATCTTGGAAAAGTCTATCGGGTTGGTGAATTTGCTAATGGAGATATTCCAGGAACCTCAATAATTCAGCAAAATCAAATATCGGGTCAAACTCAAGCCCCACAGCAACAAATTCAAACCAATAGTTTAATTGTTAAAATGCTTAAAAGTAGTTTGACTGATGTTCGTCAGCCTGTTTGGAATTTAATGATGAAAAATATATATAATACAGGAGCATTTCAGCTTTCCGAAGAAGATTTTCGATTAAACATATTATATACTGATCCCTCACCTATCAATTATTTAACGCCAATTGATCCTGCTATTTGGCCTAGTGATCTTGATGATGAGATACTACTTAACACCATGGAATTAGATCGATTAAATGCATATCAAGATCTTGTTCCCAAAGGAGATGGTTTCTTTGACTACATCCCTGGAATTACAGTAGATCCTAGATATGGGCGAATCATTTTTCCCAAAGTCGAACCTTTTGGAGAGTTTTTATTTGATCTATTAGACAATCCTGAATCAGCCAAGGAGGATTATGATGTTGATAACAGTTTTAATAAGAATCAGGATCGATATGTTTTTAAAGAAATGTATGCCTTAACAAAAGCTGCTGCGCTGGAATATACTGAGAAAAATAAGTTTCAGCTGAAAGGACGCTATAAATCAGAGGGGGGAGATGGTATTAATATTGGAGCTTTTAATGTTCCTAGAGGTTCAGTAAGGGTAACTGCTGGTGGGCGAGTACTTCAAGAAGGACTTGATTATACTGTTAATTATGAAATCGGAAGAGTTAAAATCTTGGATGAAGGGCTTAAAGCTTCGAACATACCGATTGATATTTCTGTAGAAAATAATTCTTTTTTCAATCAGCAAAACAAACGCTTCTCAGGAGTTAATATTAATCACAGAATTAATGACAAGTTTTATGTAGGGGGAACTATGATTAATTTAAGTGAAAATCCACTAACTCAAAAAGCAAATTATGGCACTGAGCCTGTAAACAATACTATGACAGGTTTTAATACAAATTTTTCTAGTGAATTACCCTTTTTGACTCGTATGGTCAATAAGTGGCCTACTATAAAAACCAATACACCTTCACAAATATCCTTTCGAGGTGAGGTAGCTAATATATCAGCTAATGACCCTAAAAACACTCAGTTAAACGGTGAAACTAATGTTTATATAGATGATTTTGAAGGTGCTCAGACCAATATAGATGTAAAAGGATTTACCGCTTGGAATCTATCAAGTGTTCCAATAAAAGGTGTGCCTGGAGCCAATTCTGAAGGACTTGCAAATGGCTTTGCCCGTTCAAAATTAGCTTGGTATTCTATTGATCAAGTGTTTTATTCAAGACAACCAAATGGGATTAATAATAATGATATTTCTAGTAATGAGACACGAAGTATATTTATAGAAGAGCTTTTTCCAGAACAAGATTTAGTTCAAGGTATGATAAGAAGGCTTCCAACCCTAGACTTAGCATATTACCCTGAAGAAAGAGGACCCTACAATAATGCACCAGAGAATCAGTTTAAAGCTGACCCAAAAATGAATTGGGCTGGAATCACAAGGTCGTTAAATGCTACAAACTTTGAGCAATCTAATGTAGAGTTTATTGAGTTTTGGCTTTTGGATACTTTTTCAGACAAAACATCTTCAAAAGATGACTTAGGTGAGTTAGTTTTTCATTTAGGAAATATTTCTGAAGATATATTAAAAGATGGACGAAAGCAGTTCGAAAATGGATTACCTAGTGCGAGTGAGGCTAACCCTACTTATAAAACTCCCTGGGGCAAAGTACCTGCTACCCAATCATTGGTTTACGCTTTTAATACTAATGATGAAGACCGTGAACTTCAAGATGTAGGTTTAGACGGTCTGAATGATTCAGAAGAAGCAGCTGTATTTACCAATGGACCATCTAATGATCCAGCAGGAGATAATTATCAGTATTATCTTCAGGCAGAAGGAGGAATATTAGAGCGCTATAAAAACTATAATGGTTTTGAAAATAATACTCCTGTTGAGTTTAGCGATAATGACCGTGGGAACACTACAGAGCCTGATACAGAAGATATAAATAGAGATCAAAGTATGAATACGATTGACAGTTATTTTGAATATCGCGTCCCTATTTTCAAAACTATGCAGGTGGGGAATCACCCATTTATAACAGATGTGCGAGATAATATTCAAGTAAATGCTCCCAATGGAGATGAATATAATACACGCTGGATTCAGTTTAAAATACCCATTCAAAAATCCTATTACGAAAACACATCCTTTGATGCTTATTTTGATGCTGTCAATGAAATTAATGATTTACGATCTATTCGATTTATGAGAATGCTTTTGAGCGGTTTTGAGAAAGAGGTGGTTTTACGTTTTGGGACTTTGGATCTAGTTCGAGGTGATTGGAGAAGGTATAATAAGCCATTAAATGAAGACGTATTATCAAACTCTAATACCACATTAGATATTAGCACGGTCAATATTTTAGAAAACGAAAATCGAATTCCTATAAACTATGTTTTGCCTCCTGAAATTCAGAGAGAACAAATCAATAATAACAATACAATTATTCGTCAAAACGAACAATCTCTTGCATTCCGAATTTGTGACTTAAAGCCTATGGATTCAAGAGGGATTTTTAAGGGAGTAGATCTGGATATGAGGCAATACAGTAAACTCAGGATGTTTATTCATGCCGAGTCTTTACCTGGAAATAATCCTCTGCCAGGGACAGATTCAGAAGATGAATATGACAGACGTATGACTGCATTTATTCGCTTAGGAACTGATTATCAAGATAATTTCTATCAAATCGAAATCCCATTAAAACCCTCATCATATAGTGAAAACATTTCCAATCGTTTAACAGCTGAAGAGGTATGGATTCCTGATTCAAATTCTTTAGAAATTCCAATAGCTTTGTTGGCTAGACTCAAAGCAAAAGCACTACAGCGATTGGGATTAGGAGAAACTCTTTACTTCGATGAGGAATTAAATTCAATTCAAGAGTTTACACCTATAAGTAGTTTGCCTGGAAGTAAAAAATATAAATTGGCTATTCATGGAAACCCTTCTTTGGGAGCTATTAAAACTCTTATGATAGGCCTTAAAAATCCTTCAACTCAATTGGGGGATGATCTTTGTGGGGAAGTATGGTTTAATGAGTTACGGATATCAGGTATTGATAGTCAAGGTGGTTGGGCAGCTATCGGGGCATTAGATGCAAATCTTGCTGATTTTGCTACCTTCTCTGCTAGTGGACGCTATTCTACAATTGGTTTTGGGAGTGTAGACCAAACCCCAAACCAAAGAATGCGGGAAGAACTACTTCAATATGATCTAATTTCCAATGTTAATCTTGGCCAGTTAACACCATCTAATTGGGGTCTTCAAATTCCTTTGAGTTTTGCTAATGGTGAAACTTTAATTACTCCAGAATATGATCCTTTTTATCAAGATTTGAAATTGAAAGATCGTCTAAATACTTCCGAAAGGATTAGTCAGAAAGATTCCATTCGAAACCAAGCAATTGATTATACAAAGCGAAAAAGTATTAGTTTGATTGGAGTTCGAAAAAACAGTACGGGAAAAGGTAAAAATCGTTTTTATAAACCAGAAAATTTTGATTTTTCATATGCATACAATGAATTAGAGCATCGCGACTATGAAATTGAAAAACAAGAGGAAATGAACTTAATATTGGGAGCAAATTATGGTTATTCCTTCAATTCAAAACCTATAGAGCCATTTAAAAAAATAAAGTACTTCAGCAGAAAAAAATATTGGAAATGGTTGCAGCAATTGAATTTTAATTTACTTCCAAGCTCTCTTGAAGGATCCGCAAATATTAATCGAATCCTAAATAATCAAAAGTTTCGTCAGGTATACCTTGAAGGCATAGATGCTTCTCTTCAAAGAAGTCTTCCTAATCTTCAACAGCGCAATTTTTTGTTTGATTATAACTACGCTCTAAGTCATAACTTGACTCGTTCACTTCGTTTTAATTTTAGTGCAGCTACTAGCAGTATTATAAGACAGAATGCAGATATCAACTCAAGTAATTTTAAAACTACAGATAATAATCATCGTATTTTGTGGCAAGACATAATTAATACAGGTGAGCCGAATTCACATTTTCAGTCTCTAGCACTTAACTACAAGCTTCCCTTTCAATACATTCCATTTTTAAGTTTTATTGATGCCACTTATAATTATACAGGAAATTTTAATTGGCAAAGAGGTTCAGAGGCATTGGCAGGGGTTAAAAGTGAAGACGGGATACCACTTGGTTTGGTTAATACAATCCAAAATAACAATACAAAAACAATTACTGGAGCCCTTTCTTTTTCGAAACTATATTCCGCCTTAGGATTAAAATCAAATAAGAGTCGATTTCAGTCTAAAGTTATCGCAGAACAAGTTAAAGATTCAACGAAAAAAAAGAATACAGTTTTTAAAAAGAGTTTGACTAAAATTGTCGATATTTTGACAGCTATAAAAAGAGTTCAAGCTAGCTATAATGAAAATAATGGCAGCGTACTTCCAGGATATCTTCCATCAGTAGGTTTTGCAGGCGGGCTAAAGCCAACTCTTGGGTATACCCTTGGGAGTCAAGCTGACATTCGATACGAAGCAGCTAGACAAGGATGGCTTACAGGATTTCCTAATTTCAATCAATTATATACTCAATTAAGATCCAGCAAGTTTAAAATTTCAGCTCAAGTTTTTCCTTTAAAAGGATTATTAATTGATTTTAATGCAGATAGAGATTTTACAGAAAATCAATTGGAAAAGTTTAGGATTGAAGATCAAGATTATCTACCTCAAAACAATAATATTTTAGGTAATTTTGGAATGTCTACAGTTTTATTGAAAACAACTTTTAATTCATCTAAAAGTTCTGTAAGTACAAACTTTAATAAGTTTAGAGAATTCAGAAGTATAATTGCACGTCGACTAGTGGAAAGCACTATTTTTTCTGATTTAGGAGATGATAATGAAGGCTATCCTTTAGGTTTTGGTAAAAACCAACAATCAGTATTGCTTCATTCCTTTTTAGCTGCTTATTCTGGATTAGATCCAAGCAGAATAGATCTAAATCCAATAAAAAACACTCCTTTACCTAATTGGAATTTGAAGTTTACAGGTCTTACAGAAATCAAGTCTATTGCTAAGATATTTAATCGACTATCATTAAATCATGCTTACAGAGCGAGTTATACTTTAACGAACTTCCAATCAAACTTTGATTATGATCCTACCAAGCCAAATAAAACTGACAAATCAGGAAATTTTATTCCACAAAGATTATATTCCAATGTAAATTTGGTAGAACAGTTTAATCCGCTTTTGAAATTAGATATGGAGTTTACAAACTCGATTAAATTTTTAGCTGAATTAAGAAAAGAACGTGCAATTTCCTTGAGTTTAGACAATAACTTAATTACAGAAACTAGTGGAGATGAATATATAATTGGACTTGGTTATCGGGTTAAAGATGTAAGGTTTAGAACTAGTATAGGTGGCAAAAAAGTTACTTTAAAAGGAGATTTAAATATTAAGGCAGATGTTTCTTATCGAGATAATATCACAGTATTAAGAAATCTTGAATACGACAATAATCAGGTAACTGCGGGTCAACGTCTTATGGCTATTAAAGTTACTGCAGATTATGCCTTGACAAAGAATCTAACTGCACTTTTCTTTTACGACCATAACTTTTCTGAGTTTGCAATTTCTACAGCTTTTCCTCAAACAAGTATTAGATCAGGATTTACAATTCGTTATAACTTCGGAAGTTAAAAAGTCCTTTTTTTTGCTAAAGGAATTCCGTTACATTTGTTTTTTAAAAAGACTTTTAAATGAATGTACCTGAAGACTTAATATACACTAAAGATCACGAATGGATTAGAATTGATAATGATATAGCTACTATTGGTATTACTGATTTTGCTCAAGGAGAATTAGGTGATATTGTATATGTTGAAATCGAAACTTTAAATCAAACACTAGATGCAGAAACTGTATTTGGCTCTGTTGAAGCAGTTAAGACTGTTTCAGATCTTTTTATGCCGCTCTCAGGAGAGATTATCGAATTCAATGAAGCTTTGCAAGATACCCCGGAAAGTGTAAATGAGGATCCTTATGGTGATGGATGGATGGTAAAGGTAAAGTGTACAGATTTAACACAATTAGAAGGACTTCTAGATGCGAAAGCTTATAAATCAATTATTACTACAGGATAAACTACTTAAGAGAATATCTATTTTTGCAACTTTAATTGTTGTTTATGTATCTCTTAAGCCGCCTGAACCAGAAAGCGAATCCTGGAGTATTTTCTTTATTAGAGGTGACTTATTCTTACATTTTGTTTGTTATTTTGGACTTAGTATTCTTTATTATCTCGCTTTATTCAATCATGAAAAAGTTACAGAAAAGACATTAATTCTTTCACTATTAATAGGCTTTATACTTGAGACCTTACAGCTAATACCCATATTTCATCGCTTTTTTGATGTGCAAGATTTAATCGCAAATTTTCTTGGTGCCAGTGTAGGGATTTTCTTAATCCAGTTTTTATTTTTTCATTCTGTTAAGGATTAAGTTGTTTTAACAAGATTTTTTTTTAGTTTAGCTATCTAAAATTTGTTTAATCATGCAGCCTAAGAAAAGCGAAAAAGTAGATTTAACTAAAAATAGCAGCCTATACTTCGTTATTGGGTTATCGGTTGTTTTATTTATTTCCTGGCAGGCCATTGAATGGAAAACCTATAAAAAGACCTATGATTATGAGGCTCTTAATGTAGAGGATGATGATGATGAAGAAATCCCAATTACAGAACAAATTAAAGTTCCACCACCACCACCACCACCTCCTCCTCCAGCACCTGAAATAATCGAAATAGTAGAAGATGAAGAGGAAGTTGAAGAAACAGTGATTGAGTCTACGGAAACTAATGAAGAAGAAATTATTGAAATTGTAGAGGTAGAAGAAGAAGAACTTGATATTGACGTTCCCTTCGCAGTGATTGAGGATGTTCCTATCTTCCCTGGTTGTGAAAGGGTTAAAAAGTCAGAACGCAGAAACTGTTTTCAAGAAAAAATGAATAAACACATACGTAAAAATTTTCGTTATCCTGAAATTGCACAGGAGATGGGGATTCAAGGTCGTGTTTATGTAAATTTCATTATTGCTAAGGATGGCAAAATAACTAATATCCGTATGCGTGGACCAGATAAAAACCTCGAAAAAGAAGCTCAGCGTATTATCGCTAAACTACCAAACATGACTCCTGGCAAGCAAAGAGGGCGACCTGTTCGAGTTCCATTTAGTATTCCGATTACATTTAGGCTGCAATAAATAATTTAATATATTTTTAGACCCAGCTAATAGCTGGGTTTTTATTTTCGTTAGACTTTAAATCATTTTAAGTGTTGTAGATCATAATAAATATAAAAAAGAATTTTCATCTTAAAATAGAAATAAATTGTACAATTTTTTTTTCTCACTTATCTTTGCTTCCTTAATGATGTCGAGCGATGCAGCCAAATAAAATAATTGAAATCACAAGCATACAACAAGCATTAATTGACTTAGCTCAGCTTACAAAATTTAGGCTCTCTGTTTCTGTAGTTATTTCCTCACTTGCTGGTTATTTTTTGGCTATAGATCAAGTGGATTATTTTACATTATTCTTGCTTATTCTTGGGGGATATGCTATGGTAGGCGCTTCTAATGCTTTCAATCAAGTTTTTGAAATAGATTTGGATAAGCTTATGCTTAGAACACAGAATAGACCCCTGCCTGATGGAAGAATGAATTCTAAGTCTGCTTTATTTATTGGTGTTGCTTTGACCTTAATTGGTGTAGCGGCGCTTTACATTATTAATCTAAAAACTGCGTTTTTTGCAAGTATATCTATTTTTTTATATGCTTGTCTTTATACTCCTCTTAAACAGAGAACACCACTATCTGTATTTGTAGGTGCTTTTCCAGGAGCAATTCCATTCATGCTTGGATGGGTTGCCGCTACCAATGAATTTGGAATAGAGCCTGGAGTCCTTTTTATGTTTCAGTTTTTCTGGCAATTTCCTCATTTTTGGGCAATCGGTTGGTTAATGCATGAAGAGTATGAGACCGCAGGATTTAAAATGTTACCTTCTGGAGCTAGAGATCAAAATACAGCTTTTCAAATTGTATTTTATACAATCTGGACGATTGTAATTTCTTTAATCCCGGCCTTTAAATATACGGGGGACCTATATCTTACCCAAAAAGCAGCTTTTTTAGTTATGCTTTTAGGCGGAATGTTTCTGTTTTATGCAGTTAATTTAATGGTTTCTAAATCAGATAAGGCTGCACGAGTTTTGATAAGGGCAAGCATAGTCTACATAACAGGAGTTCAACTCGTTTATGTAATAGATAAATTTTTACTACAATGAATATAAATGATCCTATACCTAATAAAACAAATCGAGCAAAAAAAATGATGCTATGGTTTGGAATGATTAGTATGAGTATGACTTTTGCTGGACTTACTAGTGCCTATGTGGTTAGTAGCTCTCGTTCAGACTGGATACAGCAAATAGAACTTCCCTTTGCATTTACTCTCAGTACTTTATTACTCATACTCAGTAGTGTTACTTTTTATGGAGGGCTTAAGATGATGAAATCTAATAATATAATAGCATCTCAAGTTTTATTGTTGACCACTCTAGCTTTAGCAATGGCATTTGTTTATTTTCAGTTCCAAGGGTTTAATGGAGTTATTAATAAGGGCTACTACTTTACAGGACCTGAAAGTTCAATTACAACGTCATATTTATATGTGCTTGTTTTATTACATTTGGCACATCTTACCGCAGGAATTATAATTGTAATAAACTTGTTTTTTAAGACCTTAAAAGAAAAGTATGTTCAAGGAAATACCCTTGGGTTTGAACTAGCATTAACTTTTTGGCATTTTCTTGATATTCTTTGGGTATATTTATTTTTATTCGTTTCATTCTACGGTTAAAAATTAATAAATTTGCGTTCTATTTAATATGATATTATGGAAGTAACGCCTAATGCGTCTTTAGATGAAAGTCAAGTTTGGGGTGGTGGTATAAAGCCACTAAATGCAAGCTATGGTAAAATGATGATGTGGTTTTTTATTGTTTCAGATGCATTGACATTTACTGGATTTCTTGTTTCTTATGGTTTTTCAAGATTTAAGAATATCAATTCTTGGCCTATTGCAGATGAAGTCTTTACGCACTTTCCCTTTTTACACGGGATAGATGCTCCAATGTACTATGTAGCGTTAATGACATTTGTATTAATATTTTCATCTGTTACAATGGTTTTAGCTGTAGACGCAGGACATCATATGAACAAAGCTAAAGTGACTTTTTACATGTTGCTTACAATTATTGGAGGAGCAATTTTTGTTGGATCTCAAGCTTGGGAATGGAAAAATTTCATCAAAGGCGAATATGGTGCTTTGGAAACTCGAGGAGGACAAATTCTCCAATTCGTAAATTCTGAAACTGGAAAACGAGCTGCTATTCAGGAGTTTTCTCTTGGAATAGATTCTGAACGATTAACTCATCAATCACATAATGGTATTTGGTATAAAAATGAAACTACTCTTCCTAATGTGTCTGTAGCCGAGGTAAAAAAGGGTTTTTTGGCAGATCAAAGCCTTGTAATAAGAACAGAACAAATTACAGAGAGTGGACAAAAAACAGTTTTATCTCGTGAAGATTCTTTAGTTAAAATCGATGAAGCTATCGATGTAATAGAAGGTGCAAACTTGATTCATAATGAATATGGGAATCGCCTTTTTGCTGATTTCTTTTTCTTTATCACAGGCTTTCATGGTTTCCATGTATTTTCAGGAGTAGTTATCAATATAATTATTTTCTTCAATGTAATTCTAGGAACATATGAACGAAGAGGGCATTATGAAATGGTAGAAAAAGTTGGACTGTATTGGCATTTTGTCGATTTAGTGTGGGTGTTTGTCTTTACATTTTTCTATTTAGTTTAACACAAAAAATCAGAATTAATATGGCAACAGAAGGTCACAAATTAGCCATCTTTAGAGGGCTATTGAAATTTAAATCAAATCAACAAAAAATATGGGGTGTTTTGATATTCTTGTCTATTGTCACTACTATAGAGGTTGCTTTAGGTATTGTAAAACCTGAAATATTAATGGGGCGCTTTTTAAGGATGAAGTTCCTAAATTGGATCTTTATCATTTTAACTATTGTAAAAGCATATTATATTGCCTGGGACTTTATGCACATTCGTGATGAACGAAGCAGTCTTAAGAATTCCATTGTTTTGCCTCTAGTAATTTTAATTCCTTATTTAGCTTTTATTCTGCTTTTAGAAGCAGATTATATTTTTGATATAATGGATATGGGTTTTGTTGCTTGGAATTTCTAGAGTAAGAACAAAACGCAAAGAGGCCTTTTAACTCTTTTTTTATTATGAAAAAGAACGACACACAAAAGAAGTTTGTTTTAGGACTTTTATTTATATTCCCAATCTTGGTTTATCTTTTTTTTGCCTCTGGCAAAAATAATTTTGCTAAACTTCCAATTCTTACTAAAGAAGTTAAGGAGCTTTCAATTAAAGGTCAAAAGACAATATTAAAAGATCGTATCACCATTTTAGGATATTGGGGTGGAAGTTTGGAGAACAAAAAAGCTGAGGCTTTAAACCTTAATGAAAAAATTTATAAACGGTTTTATCAATTTGAAGATTTTCAGTTTGTTTTTTTAGTTGACTCTAGTAGAATAAAACAAGTTGTAGAATTAAAAAATTCTTTAAAACAAGGAGTTGGGACTGACCTTTCTCGATGGAATTTTATTCCTGTCAATAGTGATTATATCAAAACACATTTTTCTTCCTTAAAAACGCCTATATCTCTAAAGAAAGACTACAGTTCTCCTTTTGTATTTATAATAGACAAAGATTTAAACCTAAGAGGCAGAAATGATGATCAGGATTCTGGAAATCTTTATGGATTTGATGCACGCTCCGTAGCTCAGATTAATAAAAAAATGATTGATGATGTTAAAGTCATTTTAGCTGAGTATCGTTTAGCCCTAAAAATTTATAACACTAAAAGAGTCAAGTAGCTTATGTCAAAATTAAAATATGTCGGTCTTTTTCTTGTGATTCTTATTTTTGGAATTCTTTTTTTCCCCCAGATTTTAAATAGAATTAATAACCAAACGATTATTGAAAGTAACCGCTCTCGATCTGCAGAACCATTGCACTATATAATTTTAAATGGAGAAGCTAAAAAAGTTCCTGAGTTTACATTTTTTAATCAAGACAGCCTTTTGATTTCTAACGAAGATTTTTCCGCCAAAGTTCATGTAGCTGAATTTTTCTTTACTTCTTGTCCTAGTATATGCCCAATTATGAACAAGAACATGAAACGAATTGAAGAACGTTTTGGATCTCGTTTAGATTTTGGGATAGTCTCTTTTTCTATTGATCCTGATCATGATACTCCCTCAGTTTTAAAAGCTTATGCTGAGTCATATAATGTCTTTTCTCAAAACTGGCATTTTCTAACAGGTGAAAAGGATATGATTTATAATTTAGCAAACAATGGGTTTAATATATTTGCATCTGTCAATCCAAGAGTTGCTGGTGGTTTCGAACACCAGGGATATTTTGCTCTCATTGATAAAAACGGATTCATACGATCTCGTTCTGATCATTTTGGTAATCCTATTGTTTACTACATGGGTCTAGATGAAGAAAATGTTGAAATTCAAGAAGTAGACATGCTTATTGAAGATATAGACAAACTATTGAAAGAATAATCAATGGAAAAATCACTAAATAAAGGATTTGATAAGTATAAGATATGGGTATGGATACTTTCAATTTCCATTCCTATAGTTGTAGCAATTCTTTTTTTATTAAGGATTCCAAATGTTGACTCATTAAACTTCTTGCCTCCTATATATGCAGCCATAAATGCCACAACATCAATTATACTCACTTTTGCATATATAGCTATTAAAAGGAAAAACATAATTCTTCATAAGCGACTGATGAACATAGCAATAGGTTTATCTGTGATTTTTTTGTTTATGTATGTTGCTTATCACATGACCTCAGATCCAACGCCATATGGAGGCACTGGTATTTTAAGACCCACATATTACTTTATACTAATGTCTCACATTTTGTTATCAATTGGTATAATTCCACTAGTACTTTTAACTTATGTTAAAGCTATCTCAAAGTTATTTGTAGAGCATAAAAAAATTGCTCGTTATACATTCCCGATTTGGATGTATATAGCTGTAACAGGTGTAATAATTTATTTAATGATTTCACCATACTATGCTTAAAAATAGAGGTTTAATTTTTTGTTTATTTCTTTTTTTGATTGTCGGGCTTGAACAAATCTATAGTCAATGTTCTATGTGTCGTGCTGTACTTATTTCTGAAGAAGGTCAGGCAACTGCAAAAGGAATAAATAACGGTATTTTATATTTAATGGCTATTCCATATCTTTTAGTAGCTTTTGTTGGGTGGAAAGTATTTCAAATACTAAAAAAATAATTTTTTTGAGTAAAAATCTAAGATAGATGTAACTAAAGTTGATTTGGTTTATAAAATAAACTTGTTTATATTTGTGAAAATTTCATTATGAATTCAACGGAAAAACAAATAGAAACAATAAATAATGTTATTAATAGCACAAAAGAGAATCTCAAGCCTTTAAGCATTAATTTAATTTTTTGGGGAATTTTCGTAAACGCATTGAGTTGTTTTCACTATGCCTTTCCTTCTTTAGTTCAGTCAACTAAATATTCAGCAGCTCTATATTGGACGATTCCATCCATAATTGGAATGTTCTTTATGGTTTATTATAACATAAAAATCAGAAAAACTATAGGATATGAAACACATTTGAGTAGGGTGCTTAAAATTATTTGGGGCGTATTTGGTATTTCATGGATTTACATAGTCGTACTTTCATTTTATCTAAAAAATTATCACCCAGTGCCTCCTATACTGTTTTTATTAAGTTTAATTTTAATTATGACTGGACTTATCATAAAATTTAAACCTGTTACCCTAGGAGGGATATTTCTGACGATATTTACATTCTATCTAAGTTTTAATCCTGGAATTAATCTTTTATTAGTTAATATAGTTGGAAATTCTTTAGGGATGTTAGTCCCAGGATTGTCACTTTTCTATTCTAAATCCAATTAATAATACAGGTGGATAAATTCTTATTTAATCATATCAGATTAAAAATTATGTCATCTTTAATTAATAAAAGTCAATGTGATTTTAATTATTTAAAAAAAATAACTGAATCCACTCAGGGTAATTTAAGCATTCAGTTGAAAAAATTAAAAGAAGAAAAATATATTGAAATTGAAAAAACATTTAGTAATAATTACCCTAAAACATCATGTTCAATCACAGAAAATGGAAAAATTAAATTCGAAGAATTTTTTAAAAATTTAATAAAAATGAAAAATTCATAATTCTAAATTTTATTAAGTGAGATTCTACATTTTACTGATTATATAGTCAAATATGAAAACAAATAAAAGTGTAACGTATGCTTCGCTTTATGAAAAAATGTTAAGTTTGCGTTCGATAACAAAAAATCAATGATTCAAATAAAAAATCTTCATAAATCGTACAAAATGGGGTCCTCTTCATTGCATGTCCTAAAGGGAATTAATTTCAATATTAAAGAGGGTGAACTTGTTGCTATAATGGGCTCTTCAGGCTCTGGGAAATCAACCCTTTTAAACATTCTTGGAATGTTAGATGTCGCAGATGAAGGAGATTATATTTTGGATAATGTCCCTATAAAAAATCTAAATGAGACAAAAGCTGCTAAATACAGAAATAAATTTTTAGGGTTTGTATTTCAGTCTTTTAATTTAATAAACTATAAATCTGCTTTAGAGAATGTTTCTTTACCTCTATATTATCAAGGTGTCAAAAGAAAAGAACGCCAAGAGTCTGCTTTAGATTATTTAGAGCGGGTTGGTTTAAAAGATTGGGCAACTCATTTACCCAGCGAACTTTCTGGTGGACAAAAACAGCGTGTTGCTATTGCTAGAGCAATGGCATCTAGGCCCAAAGTTTTACTTGCAGACGAACCAACAGGTGCGCTAGACACTACAACATCCTATGAGGTTATGGATCTAATTCAAAAGATAAATGAAGAGGGTAAAACTATTTTAGTAGTTACTCATGAACCTGATATTGCCCAAATGTGTAAGCGAATAGTTAAACTTAAAGATGGTGTTATTATTGAAGATAAAAAAGTAAAACAAGTTTTAGCATCATCCTATGTTTAACAGAGACCGCTGGAGAGAAATCTTTGAGACTATAAGTAAAAACAAATTGAGAACCTTTTTGTCAGGATTTACTGTTGCTCTTGGAATATTTATCTTCATCATACTTTTTGGATTAGGGAATGGTTTAAAAAACACCTTTCAAGAGTTTTTTTTAGATGATGCTGGGAATGCTATTTTTTTATATCCTGGAAAAACCTCAAAACCTTACAAAGGTTTTAAAGCAAATAGAAGAATTGAGTTTGAAAATGAAGACTTAAAAGATATTGAGGAAAACTTTTCCTTCTTCCTAGAATATTTATCTCCCCGCATTGATAGAAGTGCCTCAACAAGCTATAAAAATGAGAGCAACAGTTATAGTACAAGAGCTATAGCTCCTGGGCATCAATATGTTGAAAAAACTATTTTGATGAAAGGAAGATATATTAATCAGTCTGACATCAATGAAAAAAAGAAAACTGCAGTTATTGGTAGACTTGTGGCTAAAGATCTATTCAAAACTGAAAGCCCTATTGGAAAATATATAAATTTAGGATCGACAGCTTTTAAAGTAGTAGGGGTTTTCCAAGATGATGGAGGAGATAGGGAAGAACGGAACATTTATATTCCCTTTACCACGAGACAGCTTATTGAAAAAGGTAATAATAAATTGAATCAAATCGTAATGACCTACAGAAAAGAGTTGGGTCATACAGGGGCTATGGCCTTTGAAAGCGCTCTCAAAAAATACTTTAAAGAAAAGAAATCTATTGATCCAACTGATCCCAATGGAATCTATATTGCAAACCCAGCAGATGACCTTAAGCAAAGTCAACAATTTGCAATCGTGCTACAGTATATTGTAAGTTTTGTAGGCCTTGGAACACTAATAGCCGGAATAATAGGTATATCAAATATTATGGTTTTTGTAGTCAAGGAAAGAACTAAGGAATTAGGAATTCGAAAAGCCTTGGGTGCAACGCCAAAGTCAGTAATTCAAATGATACTTCAAGAGTCGGTATTTATTACAACTATTTCTGGTTATGCTGGTCTTTTTTTCGGAGTTCTAGTTTTAGAAAACATTGGATTAAAATTAGAGGAGTATTTCATTAAGAATCCATACATCGATCTAGGAACTTCTTTAGCAGCCACAATCATTTTAATTGTTTTTGGAGCCATTGCAGGTTATATTCCTGCAAAGCGTGCCTCAAGTATTAAACCTATAGTTGCCTTAAGAGATGAATAGTTTAAAAGTAATATTTGATCGAGATACTTGGCAGGAAATTTTTGGTTCGATTTCTAAAAATAAGACTCGTACCATCATTACTGTGATAGGTGTTCTTTGGGGTATTTTTATTTACATTGCCCTCTCAGGAGCTGCAAAAGGTTTAGATAATGGTTTTGAAAGGCAATTTGAAAATATTGCGATGAACTCCATGTTTGTATGGGCTCAAAGAACAAGTATTCCTTATGATGGATTTAAGATTGGAAGAAATATTGTTTTAAAGCTTTCTGATGCTGAATATATAAAAAAAAGTATTCCAGAAGTTCAATATGTTGCTCCTAGAAACTCAAGAGGAGTTTTTGCTGGCGCCCCTCCTTTAGTAGTTAGAAAAAATAAATCAAGTAATTACAATGTTTATGGTGATTATCCTGAATTTACAAAAATTGCAACAAAAAAAATCTATGATGGTGGTCGATTTATTAATGAAGATGATATTAAATATTCCAGAAAGGTATGTGTGATTGGTGAGAGAACACAAACAGAGCTCTTTGAAAAAAACGAAAATCCAATAGGTCAATATATAAGAATTGATAATATTTATTTTCAGGTTATTGGAGTGCATAAATTTATACCTGGAGGAGGATTCGAATCTGATGGAGATATTTTTATTCCTTTTGAAACCTTCAGGAAACTTTATAATTCTGGCGATAAGGTTCAATGGTTTACAATTGCAGCTTATGATGATGCAGATGCTGTAAACGTTGAAAAAGACATTAAAACTCTGCTTAAAAGAATTCACAGGGTTTCCCCAGAAGACGAGAGAGCTTTTGGCGGATTTAATTTAGGTGAAATTTTTAATAAAATTGTAGGTTTTTCTAAAGGAATGACTTTGTTATCTCTAATTGTTGGAATAGCAACTATTATAGCAGGTGTAATAGGTATAGGAAATATATTATTAATATCTGTTAAAGAAAGAACAAAGGAGTTAGGAGTTAGACGAGCTCTCGGGGCTACACCTTCAGAGGTAAGAAATCAGATTATTTTAGAGTCTGTATTTTTAACAATGATTGCTGGCATATTGGGAATTATCTTAGGAGCTTTTGTATTATTTGGAATAAACATAGCTACCCAGGACTTAACAGATTTCCCCTACACAAACCCTACAGTTCCAATTAAATTTATAATGGGCGCCCTTTTTATTATGGTGTTCCTTGGAACACTAATTGGGCTAATCCCTGCACAACGTGCAGTAAGCATTAAACCTATTGACGCATTAAGAGAAGAATAAAATTAAATATAAAAACCAATGAAAATTTTAAAATATATCGGAATAACACTTTTAATTTCTGGAGCTTTATTTGCAGCAGCTTACTTTATTAAGACCAATGATAAATCTGCTATTGTTTATGAAACTAAAACAATTATCACTACTTCTATCGAAAAGAAAACTGTAATTACGGGAAAAGTAATTCCAGAGGATGAGGTTGAAATTAAACCTCAAATTCAAGGAATTATTGATGCTCTTTTTGTGGAGGAGGGAGATAAAGTTAAGACAGGAGATCTATTGGCTAAAATAAAAGTAGTTCCTAATGAACAAAATCTGAATAGTGCAGAAGGAAGATTAGCTAATTCAAGAATTGTACTTAAGAATGCTGAGATTGATTTCAAAAGGAATAATGATCTTTTTGATAAAGGAATCATATCTAAGCAGGATTTTGATAATATTCAATTACGATATAATCAATCAAAGCAAGATGTATCCAATGCAATTTCTGATCTTCAAATTATTCGTTCAGGGTCAAAAGGTGGAGCGGCTTCAGCTAATACTAATATTCGAGCAACTGTTCCTGGTACAGTTCTAGAAATTCCAGTTGAGGAGGGTTTCCAAGTCATAGCAAGTAATAGTTTTAATGCCGGAACAACTATTGCTACAATCGCTGACCTTAACAAAATGATTTTTGAAGGAAAGGTTGATGAAGCTGAGGTAGGAAAGTTATTAGTGGGAATGCCTTTGGAAGTTAATCTCGGTGCTATTGAAAATCAATCTTTAGAAGCAAAATTAAAATTCATTGCTCCAAAAGGAAATGAAGAGCAAGGAGCTGTTCAATTTAAAATTGAGGCAGATTTATTTTTAAATGATTCAATTTTTGTAAGAGCAGGATATAGTGCTAATGCCTCACTTATTTTAGAGCGTAAAGAGAATGTAACAGCTGTTGAGGAGTCACTTCTACAATTTGATCGTGAAACAGAAAAGCCCTATGTAGAAGTTCAAATTGCTGATCAAAAGTTTGAACGAAGAGATATTGAAATAGGTTTATCTGATGGTGTAAATGTTGAAGTAGTATCTGGACTTACTGAGAAGGACCAGATTAAGGTTTGGAATAAAACCGAGCCTGTTAAAAAAGGTATATCTGTTGAGAAAGAGTTAGCAGACTAACCTCTTTTATTAAAGAAATAATACAATAATAAAGAAACATGAAAAAAATCTTCAGCTTTTTAATTTTTCTATCGGCTGCTTTCCTTACATATGCTCAAGTTAAACAATATACCTTGGAAGAGTGTGTAAATATTGCTCTTGAGAAAAACATCAGTATTAAACAATCTGAATTGGATTTACAAGGAGCAGATATTGATAAGGCAGACGCCTTTGGAAACTTTCTCCCACGAATAAACGCTCAATCTCAACATATCTGGAATAATGGTTTAAGTCAAAACATTACAAATGGTTTAATTGAAAACCTGACCACTCAGTTTTCTTCTTTTGGAGGTAATCTTGGTGTAACCATTTTTAGCGGAAAACAAAATATTAATCAATTAGCTCGTGCTAATTTGAATATTATTTCTAGACAATACCAGTTAGAGGACATGAAAGATGATATCAGTCTTTTTGTTGCAAATTCGTATTTACAAGTAATGTTTAACAAAGAGTTAGAACAGGTGCAAAGATACCAATTGGAACTGGCTCAACAAGAAATGGAGCGTACTCAAATAAGAATTGATGCTGGGGTTCAAACTCAGGCTGAGATATATGAAATTGAAGCAAATTTAGCTTCTCAAGAGCAAGCTTTGGTTCAGGCTGAAAATGCTTTTCGTCTTTCTCGAATTAGTTTAGCTCAATTACTTCTAATAACCGATTACAAAAATTTTGATATAACACAAGTAAATTATGATGTTCCATTATCTCAAATACTATTCGAAAAACCAAAAAAAATTTATGAAAAGGCACTTACCCTTAGAAATGATATTAAAGTAGGTGCAACAAATATAGAGATTGCTAAAAAAGATATTGATTTAGCAAAAGGAGCTTTATTACCATCACTTTCGGCTTTTTATAATTATAATACACGAATATCTTATAGTGATCGATTTATTGAAACTGGGAATTTAATAGAAACCCCCATTGGAGTAGTTAAAGAAAATGGATCCCTTGTTGTGACACAGTTTCCCGAGAGAGAAATTTCAAGCGCTCAATCTTTTGGAGATCAGTTTACTCAAAATGATGGTCAAAGTTATGGCTTGTCATTAAACATTCCAATTTTCAATGGAATGGCTGCAAAAAACAATATTAAAAGGCGAAAGCTAAATTTAAAGCGTACAGAGAATGTTTTTGAACAAACTAAGCTTGATCTTGAAAACACAATAAACCAGGCCTATAATAATGCACAGGGAGCCTATAAGTTTTATGAGGCTTCTAATAAAACACTAAAAGCAAGAAGAGAAGCTTACTTAATAGCTGAACAGCGCTTTGAATTGGGAGTGATGAACTCTTACGATTTTATTCAAGCTAAGCAGAGATATGAAATATCAGCTTCTGATAACGTTAGGGCAAAATATGATTATATCTTTAAATTAAAGGTTTTAGAGTTTTATTTTGGTTTACAAATCACGATCTAATTCAATTTTCTAATTTGTTGGGTGATATACTTTATCGTATCTTAACTTTTTAAGATATCAAATTATTGAAATGGGTGATTATCAAGCCAAAGTCTACAAAAGTAAACACAAGGATATTCCCGGTAATCCGTCTACTTCTAAAAGCAGTTTACATAAGCTAAATATTCGAGAAAATGGAGAACCACTTAGGGTTTTGACAGAAGAGCAATGGCAGTTTTGGACACAAAAAGGATATATAGTAATTAAAAATGCTTTAACTAAGAATCAAGTTGAAGAAACTGCAGTATTTCTTTGGGAATTTGAAGAAAAAAAACCTAATGATCAATCCACTTGGTATACTGCTCCAAGAGCTGAAATGCAAATGAAAGTTCTTGTAGGAACAGGAATGGTTGAAGTATATAATAATCAACATTTATGGAATAACAGGCAAACTCAAAAAGTTTATAATGCTTTTGTAGATGTCTGGGGAACTGAAAAACTTTGGGTTACAATAGACAGAGCTAATTTGAACTTTCCTATTCAAAAAAATTTTGAATACAAAGGGTTCATTCATTGGGATTATGACCCTGAAACTAAACCTCAAAATGTTCAAGGAGTTATCGCTTTATCAGATCAAACTGACATAAATATGGGAGGCTTCCAATGTGTACCATGGTTATATCAAAATTATGATACATGGAAATTAAGTCAGCCTGCTGACCGAAATCGTTTTCAGCCAGATATATTAGGTTTAGAAAACAAAATAGAAAAAGTGGCTATGCAAGCAGGAGATTTATTAATATTTAATAGTCTTTTAGCACATGGCATTCGACCTAATCTTTCAGAAAATAAAGTTCGAATTGCCCAATATATTTCAATGATTCCTGCTGAAGAAGAAAACGAATCTCTTAAAAATTGGAGAATTAATTCATGGAGGAATAGAGTAGCACCTGAAGGCTATGCTTTTCCTGGTGACCCAAGAAACTGGGAACAAACAAAATACGATACAGCTCAACTTTCCCCATTAGGGGAAAAACTTTTAGGATTAAAATCTTGGTGAAAAGTGGATCTTAATTTAAAAGGTAAAATAGTTTTTATATCAGGATCTACTTCTGGGATTGGATTCACAACAGCTAAAATACTTTTGAAAGAAGGAGCCACTGTTTATATTAATGGTAGAAATCAGTTGTCTGTTGAGAAAGCAGTGATTCAATTAAAAGATGAAGTATTCGGTGCTAAAGTTTTTGGCCTTATTGCTGACTTTTTAAAAGTCAAACAAGTTGAAAACTTATTAAAGGGATTGAGCAGGATTGATATTCTAATTAATAATGTAGGTATTTATTCTTCAAAATCTTTTTTTGAAACATCAATTGATACTTGGCAAGAACAGTGTCAAGTAAATTTAATGAGTGGTGTGGCATTGTCTAAACATTATTTGAAAGGAATGCTTGATCGTAATTGGGGAAGAATACTTTTCATTTCTAGTGAGTGTGCTTATTTAGTCCCTCCAGATATGATTTCATACAGCACAACCAAAGCGTCAATGCATGCAGTTTCAAGGGGTTTAGCAAATTTGACTAAAGGCACTGAGGTTACTTCTAATGTTGTGGTTCCAGGTTCAACTTTAACCGAGGGTTCTAAAACTTTTCTAGCAAATAAAGCGGCTGAACAAAATACTGCTCTAGAGGCTGTTGAAAAAGATTTTTTTAATAATGATCGAAACTCTTCTCTTTTGAAACGTTTTGCAAGTACAGAAGAAGTAGCAACTACTATTGCCTACCTTTGTAGTCCCTTGTCTTCAGCTACCAATGGTTCAGTAATTAAAGTTGACGGCGGAAGTACAGGTGGAATCTTATAAATTTTATTATGCCTTATATTCTTCACCTTGAAACTTCTACGCAACAATGTTCTGTTGCTTTAGCGAAAGATGGAAAATGTATATCAAAAAAAAAGCTTTTAACTGAAAATTTTAGCCATAGTGAAAAATTACATTTATTTATTCAGGATGTAATTAATGAAACAGGAATAGTTATCTCTGATCTAGAAGCTATCGCCATAAGCAAGGGTCCTGGTTCTTTCACAGGACTCAGGATTGGGGTAGCAGCAGCAAAAGGTCTTTGTTTCGCTCTTGATCTACCTTTAATATCAATAAATACCCTATCAATTATGGTTCAGCCATTTTTTGATCAAAAGGGTTTTGACTTTTTCATTCCTATGTTAGATGCTCGAAGAATGGAAGTTTACACCTCTGTTTTTAATAAAAAACAGAATATCGTAATGCAAACCAAAGCTTTAGTTTTAGGTGAAGGCAGCTTTGTAAAACAAGTGGGAAGCGGTAATTGTTTGATCATTGGTAATGGAGCTGCTAAATTCCAAACATTAAACCCTAAAATTAAAGCTCATTTTAAAAGAGAAATACATTACCCTTCAGCCGAAGACATGTGTTTAATGACATGGAAAAAGTTTAGAAATGAAGACTTTGAATCTTTGGCAGCTTTTGAGCCTTATTACTTAAAAGATTTTCAAATTATATCTTCTAAAAAGTAATATACCTTAACCGTTAATTGCTACTACATTTTCAATTTTACCAGGCATCATTTCTTTTAGCATGTTTTCAATCCCATTTTTCAATGTAAAGGTGGATGATGGACAACCACTACATGCTCCTTGAAGTATAACTTGAACTGATTTATTCGAAGGATCATAGGAGTCAAATTGGATATTTCCTCCATCAGATGCTACAGCGGGTTTGATGTATTCATCTAAGATAGATACAATTTGAGCTTCTAGCGGATCGAGATTCTCTGGTGAAGACACCTGCTCTTTAAGATTAGCTGATGTATGATACTCTATAATTATATTCCCTTTTTCAATAAATGATCGAATAAACTCTCTTATTTCCATCACGATTTCCTCCCAGCTTTTGACTTCAAATTTTGTTATTGAAACATAATTTTCACTGATAAAAACCTCTTTAACAAATGCAAAATGAAATAGTTTTTGAGCTAAAGGGGAGTTTTTAGCTTCATCTATATTCTTAAACTCTACACTTTCTGATACAAGTTTCTTATTAGCGACAAATTTCATTACTGCAGGGTTTGGTGTACTTTCAGCGTAAATACTCACAGGCAAATTATCATTTCTACTTTCTTCTAAAATTGCACCTCCATCATTGAGGTAGTTTTCTAATTGAACCCTTACTTCTTCTATAACATCCTCCCATTCTAGAATATCAAAGCGTTCTACCTCTATACTTTTTTCATGAAGGTCTACAGATTTAACAAAAGGTAAATAAAATAATTGTTGAATTAGTGGCGCGCCTTTTGCATCATCAATATTTTTAAAATGCATGCTCTCCCTTGGCCCTGCATTTTGATTTAACACAAATTCTGCTTTTACATTTCCTTTTTCGGCTTTTGTCTTTATTTGAAAAATTTTCACGATGTAAATTAATTTTGATCAAAAATAATCATTGCCTTTTGAATTGAGGTTCTTCAAAGAGGCTATTTTGACGAAAATCTTTTTGTATTTTGTCAGAAATACAGGATAATGTTAATAAAGTCAGTCAGAGGGAACACCCCTTCTTATGGTTTGGATTGTTTTTTTGCTGAAAACTCTACGCTTATTGGTGATGTTAAAATAGGGGATGAGGTTTCTGTTTGGTATCAGGCAGTTCTTAGAGGCGATGTAAATTCAATTCGTATTGGGAATAGAGTAAATATTCAAGATGGAGTCGTAATTCATGCAACTTTTAAAACTGCATCAACCCATATTGGTAATAATGTTTCAATAGGTCATAATGCAATTGTTCATGGCTGTATAATATACGATAATGTTTTGTTGGGTATGGGTAGTATTGTTATGGACCATTGTGAAATTGGAAGTAATAGTATAATTGCTGCTGGATCAGTAGTAACCCAAAACACTATAGTTCCTCCAGGCACAATATTTGCTGGTGTGCCTGCTAAAAAAATAAAAGATATTGATCCAAATTTACAAAAAAACGAAATCGAAAGAATTGCACAAAATTATATTATGTACGCCTCTTGGTTTAAAGAATAAAAAAACATCCAAAAGGATGGTTATTAATTTATTTTTAAAATCCTAAGTCTGTTTTAACAGCTGTCATTAAATCCGTTCCAGAAGCCATAATGACACTTCCTCCGGGGCTTGAATCTAACACATAGTCAAATCCTTGAGCTGAAGCAACTTTTTCAATTGCTAGACGTGCTTTTTCATATAGTGGGCGCATCATCTCAGCAGAACGTTTTTGAAGTTCTTGAGCAGCTGTTTCTCTAAACTCTTGGATACGTTGTTGCATTTCTTGCAATTCAACTTGACGTTGCTGATTAATAAGCTCAGTCTGATTTTGGGCATCACCTTGATAATTTTGTGCCTTAGTTTGAAATTCTTTAGCTGAAGTTTCTAACTCTTTAGCATATTGATCTTCTAATTTTTTGAGTTCATTTTGAGCTGTAATTACCTCCGGCATTTCACTAATTAATTGTTGTGTATTGATATGGGCAACTTTGGATTGTGCCTCAATGCTAATCGGGGCAACTAATAATAATAAACTAACGATAAGGGTAGTAAAATGTTTCATGATTATTGAGTATGTTAATTATTTAAAGAACTGGTTTTAGATATTAACTTTTCTAATTGGTCCTTTCTATTTTGTATACGTTGTTGTCTATTGATTCTTTTTATAACTAGGTCGCTAATATCGTAAATTTTTGCGGAATATAGCATTGTTACGCTTGAAGATCGATCAAAAATAAAATCATATTTTTTCTCTTCTGCTATTTGTTTTACAATTGTTAGGACCTGGTCCTGAACAGGTTGAATTAATTTGGATCGTTGAATAATCATATCTCCAACTGGCCCAAAGCGTTTTTCTTGCAAATTTACAATATCAAATGCAAAATCTTGAATTTCAAGTTCTCGGTCTTTAATTAATTCTGGGGTAAGTAATATACGTTCTATATTAAGTTGATCCTCAAATTGTTTTAATTGGATTTTTTTTAATTCAATCTCTTTTTTCCATTTCTCGATACTCTTATCCAATAATTGACTTGCTTTATTGTACTCTTCTACATTTTCAAGAATAATATTCATATCAATATAACCAACGCGAGCTCCTTTCTGTGCATTAGAAATATTACTAAAGCATAAAAATAAATTAAGCAGTAAGTATAAAGATAGATTTCTTGTCATTGATTTAATAACGATAAGTTTTTTAAGATATTATTCGGACCTTTAAAAGTATTATTTTCTAGATTAGAACCTTTGTCCAATAACAAAGTGAGTTTCCCATCCATTGGGTGTGGTTAGGTTAGAGTTTACATTGTCAAAACCATATGCAAAGTCAATTCCTAGTAAACCAAAGGCTGGCATAAAGATTCTAACTCCCGCTCCAGCAGAACGCTTTGAGCTGAAAGGATTAAATTCTCTAAAGTTATTGTATCCTTTTCCTGCCTCTAAAAAAGTTAAAGCATATATAGATGCACTTGGTTTTAAGGTAATCGGATAACGAAGTTCTAAAGAAAACTTATTGTAGATTACAGAACCATCCCTGCTAGAGAGTGATTGATTTGGATATCCTCTTAGAGCAATTGTTTCACGCCCATCAAGAGCATAGCTTACCATTCCATCTCCTCCAAGGAAAAAACGTTCAAATGGAATATTCCCCCTCGACAGATTGTAGGCACCTATAAATCCAAAGTCTACTTGGGTTTTAAGAGTTAATTTTTCATAAACTGGAGTATACCATGTTCCATTAAATTTAATTTTATAAAATTCAAGCCAACGGAATCTTTCCTGATCAATTACATCAGTAAGGGGGTTGCCATTTTCATCTTGAAATTCTTCTAAACTTCCAAGATTTGAATAGTCTTTTCCTGAAAAGAGGGAATATGGAGGAGTAAATTTAGCATTAATGCTAAAAGTAGAACCACCGGTTGGAAAAATTGGATTAATTCTAGTATTATTTCTTGTCAAGTTAATTGTGTAGGCCAAATTGTTAGATTCACCGTCACCAAATGTAAATAAGCCAGTATAATAGTTTTGTAGATTATAGTATTGAAAGGATACTGCCTGAGATAGTTGAAAAAAATCGTCAGGCACCTGAAGTCTTTTTGCTAGCCCTAGTGTTATTCCACTGATTTGAAAGGATTGAGTTTTATCTGCTAATCCAGTAAAAAAATCGTAACGATATTGTATGGTGTGTTGAAGAGAGGTTGAAAACTGAACAGGTTGAACTCCTCCTAACCAAGGTTCTGAAAAGCTAAAGCTGTAGGTGCTATAAAACTGGCTAGCTTGAAGTCTTAGAGCTAAAGTTTGTCCATCTCCCATAGGAAGTGGTTTATATTTAGTTTTATCTAAAATATTTCTCATTGAAAAGTTGTTGAAGGAAAGTCCAAGTGTTCCAATAAATCCTCCTTGTCCATAACCTCCTTGAAGTTCAATTTGACTTGCTCCAGATTCCACTAGGTCAAATCGGACATCAATGGTTCCTGAGTTAGGATCTACATTCTCTATTTGTGGATTGATTTGTTCGGCATCAAAAAAGCCTAATTGACCAACTTCTCGAACAGTCCTTACAAGTTTACTTTTGCTATATAATTCTCCAGGTTTGGTTCGAAGCTCACGATAAATAACATGATCATTCGTTTTTGTATTTCCTTCAACAGAAATTTTGTTGAAGTTTGCTAATTTCCCTTCTGTAATTCGAATTTCAAAATTAATAGTGTCCTCGACAGCACTAACCTCCACAGCATTAATATTAGAAAAGAGATAACCACTATTTTGATAAAGATTGGTGATATCATCTCCATCAGGTTTTGAATTGTCAGCAATACGTTTCTTTAACAATACTCCATTATAAACATCGCCTTTTTTGAGTCCTAAAACTCTTTGCAAAATGTTATTCGAATAAACAGTGTTTCCAATGAATTTAATGTCTCCAAAATAATACTTTCTTCCTTCTTCAATATTAAGTTTCAAGCTAATCGAATTCAATTCTTTATCATTTCTTATTAAAGTATCAGATAGAATCCTAGCATCACGATAACCTTCTTCCTTGTAAAAATCAATTAAACTTGACATATCTTCTTTGAAATCTTTGTCAATGAATTTTGAACGCTTCCATAATCTAATCGAAGTTTTATGCTTTGTGTTTTTAAGTTTAGACCTTAGCTTATTGGATTTGAAAATTTCATTACCAATGAATTTAATTTCTTTAATTTTTATACGAGAACCTTTATCTACATTAACATTCATTTTAAAAGAGTTCTCACCTATAGTATCTTTAGATGTGATTAAAGTCACTTGGGTGTCTAGAAAACCTTCTTTTTTGTATTTATTCTCAATGTAATTTTTAGTATTTGTGAGAAAGCTCTCTGAAAGCTTCTTTCCTTTTGTTAGCTCAGTATCTTTTATCAAGCTTTCAATAGTTCCCTTTTTCAGGCCATTAATTTTCACATCGGTCAGGGTGGGTAGTTCCTGTACATCTATTTCTAAAGAAATCTTATTGTTTACAACTTTAGTAACATAAAAGTTAATGTCGCTGAATAGTTCAAGGCCCCAAAGTTTTTTTATTACTGCACTAATTTCTTCTCCTGGAACATTTACTTTTTGCCCTTTGTTTAGTCCGCTATATGAAATAACTGTTTGTGCGTTGAATGTTTTTATTCCACTTACACTAATTGAGTCTAATATATAAGATTTTCCTTTGACAAAATTTTCATTTTGTGCAAAAGATAGACTTCCAGAAAAAAGGATTAACCCTAAAAGCCAAAAGTTTAATAAAGCCTTAAACATTAATTTGTTCGCTCGTTTTTCCAAATCTTCTTTCTCGTTTACTATAATTTAACAATGCTTTTTCTAAATCCTTTTTCTTAAAATCAGGCCATAGAGTTTTTGTAAAATACAATTCAGCGTGAGCTATATGCCACAAAAGGAAATTACTAATTCGTTCTTCTCCACTGGTTCTAATAAGTAAATCTACAGGAGGAAGATTTCGCGTGTAAAGATGCTCAATTAAGGTGGATTCGTCAATATTTTCTGGAGAAATTATACTATTTTTAACTTTGGCTGTAATTGCTTTTAAAGCATCTATAATCTCTTCTTTTCCACCATAATTTAAGGCTAGTGTAAGCACCATGCCAGTGTTAATTTTTGTTTTTTCAATAACAAACATCAATTCCTCTTTTACCAAATCTGGAAGTGTGTTAAAGTTTCCAACTGAACAAAGACGGATATTATTATCAATGATTCTTTTAAATTCTTTTTTGAGTGACCCAACTAGAAGTTTCATCAATAAATTGACTTCATCCTCTGGTCGACTCCAGTTGTCTGTTGAAAAAGCAAAAAGGGTTAAAAATTCAATTTGATTTTTTGTAGCTTCTTCTACTATCTCTTTAACGACTTTTGCACCCCTTTTATGACCTATGGTACGATTTTTGCCCTTTTTTTGAGCCCATCGACCATTGCCGTCCATTATAATCGCAACATGTTTAGGTTTTTTATTCATCTATTCCTTACAATAACATGGAAGATCGCCAAAGGTAAATGAAATTGTAATACCTGTAAAAATATACCAATCATTATTCGCCAAATTTCCAAATTTATAGTTTAGATTTTCTGCAAATTCATTTTGGGGATTACTCCCGTCTAGATTATCGGTCATTGAATATCTTGCTCCAATTTCAAAACCTATCACAAAGAATGGGTTTGGATTGGTTTTAAAACCTATAATTATTGGAATTCCAATTTCTCGATCTTTTCCATAACTGTTGTAGTTTGGTGAGTCTATTGTGCCATTCGGTGTAATGTAAAATTGTTCATATCTAAAATAGCTTAAACCATAATAAATATATGGAGTGAAGCTTAATTCTGGATCGTGTAAATTAAACTTCTTAAAGTTAATTTCTACACCTCCAGTTACTTCTTGAAATGGATTTTCGACCTTATAAGATCTTCTAAACCTATTGATATCATTGTTATTGTATTCATTTTCCTTTAAAGTGGTAAAAGTAACACCACCTCTTAAAGAATAACGATCAGTGATGTTCCATTTGTAAATAAATCCATATGCAAACTCATTAGGATCCAAATAACGATCTGTTCCAACATCACCAATATAATTACTCCCTCCAAGAAAAACACCGATTTCATGAAATTGAGCTGAGGTAATAGTTGCAAATAAAAAGCATAGAACTAAATAAACTTTTTTATGCATCAGATTAATCCACGGAAAAGCCGCAGTTTTTGTCTTATATAAACCGAAAAAGCCCTTTTTTATTGTATGTTACGAGAGTCATGACCCCAAAAAAGTTTTTCACGCAATGTGTTGAAAAAGAAAGTCCCTTCCAATTGAATAGTTATTGCTTTGAATTTAGCCTTTTTGACAAAAATATCATTACCATTTTCAATAGTTAAAATTCTAGAGTCTAAAGAAAGTAAATGAGTTTTACCACGACCTTTAACTGAAATTTCAAAAATAGTTTGATCCGGAACAATTAATGGACGCATATTTATGTTGTGTGGAGAAATAGGATTGACTACTAGGCACCGGGAAGATGGCGAGACAATCGGCCCTCCACTACTCAAAGAATACCCTGTAGAACCCGTGGGAGTTGCTATAATTAATCCATCAGCCCAATAGGTTGTCAAAAACTGATCATCAAGCTTGGCATCTATGCTTAGCATTGATGTAGTGTTTTTTCGGTTAATACTTACTTCATTTAATGCATACCCAAAATCTTGTAATGCCTCTATAGGTTCTCTTGTAGAAACTTCTAAAAGAGAACGCTCGATATTTGAATACTTTCCTTCGAAAAATAAGTCTAGACCTTGTTTAAGAGTGTCTCTTTTAATTGAAGTTAAAAAGCCTAATCTTCCTGCATTTATTCCTAAAATGGGTGTTTTTGTATTTCTAATTATGGAAATTGAACGCAAAAGTGTTCCATCGCCACCTACCGAAAATAAAAAATCGACTTTTTCATCTAAAACTTGATTGTCATTAAAATAAGAATACTGTTTTTCTTCTTTATCCAAATACTTCTCTAGCCTATCAATTAGAATAAACTTATGATTATGCCTCTTTAGATAGTCAATAACAGTTCTAATGTAGGCAATTGATGTCGGTGAAAAAAAAGCACTATAAATAGCGATATACATAATTGCAAATCTTACTGTAAATGTACAAAACTAGATAGAAAGTAAATTTTCAGTTTATTAAAAAAAACCTTTATTCATAAAGGTTTTTTTTAATTCGACATAAGACAATACTTTTGTAAAAAAAAAAGATGACAAAATTAAGTGTAAACATCAATAAAGTTGCTACACTTCGCAATTCTAGAGGCGGTAACTTTCCTAATTTGCCTCAAGTGGCAAAGGATTTACAACGTTTTGGAGCACAAGGTATTACTATTCATCCAAGACCTGATCAGCGTCACATAAGGTATGAAGATGCAAAAAGTTTACCTCAAGTTGTTACTACGGAGTTCAATATTGAGGGAAACCCATCTTCTAAATTTATAGATTTAGTTTTAGACATAAAACCTACTCAAGTAACATTGGTACCAGATGCAGAAGATGATATTACCTCAAATTCAGGATGGGATACATTGAAACATCAAAATTTTTTAAAAAAAATCATTAATCAATTTAAAAACCAAGGTATACGAACTTCAATTTTTGTAGATCCAAAAACTAAAATGATCGAAGGAGCTCATGCAACAGGTACAGACCGAGTTGAATTATTCACTGAGGCCTATGCTTCTGGATATTACAAAAATAAAGAAATGTCAGTGGAACCCTATGTAGTAGCAGCTAAAAAAGCATTAGAATTGGGAATTGGTGTTAATGCCGGTCATGATTTAAGCTTAGATAATTTGGCTTTTTTTGCTAAAAATGTTCCAGCTTTATTAGAGGTTTCTATTGGGCATGCCTTAATTTGTGAAAGCCTTTATTTAGGATTCGAAAATATAATTCCTATGTACCTTGAACGTTTATCTAATTGAATCTTCTCCACAGCAATATAATTGGGGAAACAGGAATTGACATAATCATTCTTCATGGGTTCTTGGGTATGGGTGATAATTGGAAAACTCATGCTAAAGGCCTATCGCAAATTGGATACAGGGTACATCTTATAGATCAACGTAATCATGGTAAAAGTTTTTGGGATGATGAATTTAGTTATACATTATTGGCTGATGATTTAGTGAATTATTTTATTGCCAACTATTTGAAAAAAGTTTTTGTATTAGGTCATTCAATGGGAGGTAAGACATTAATGCATTTAGCTTGTAAATATCCTGAATTAATAAAGGCCTTCATTGTCGCAGATATTGCCCCTAAGTCTTATGAATCTCATCATCAACAAATTTTAAATGGCTTATCTCATTTAGACTTTAACAAAATATCTACTCGTTCCTTAGCAGATCAGGAATTAAGTAAGTATGTAGAAGATTCAACAGTACGGCAATTTTTATTGAAGAATCTTTACTGGGAGTCTTCTGGACGCTTGGGTCTTCGCATAAACATAAACGTATTAAAAGAAGCAAGCGAAGCAATAGGAAAAGGGCTTGACTCAGATTCAAATTCTTTTCACCCATGTTTATTTATTAAAGGGGGGGATTCAGATTATATTTTAGACACTGATAAGCACATAATAAATCATCATTTCCCTAATGCTGAACACCAATTAATTCCGAAAGTAGGGCATTGGCTTCACGCCGAAAATCCTAAGCAATTTTTCAAAATAATTTCAAAATGGTTAGATCAGCACCGTTAATTTTTAACATCCTGCAAAAAAATGTGAAATTTATTGAAACTTAAGGTTTACCAAACTACTTGTTATATTTTTACATTAATATACATTTTATGAAAGCTATTATTCGAAAAGCAAAATTAAATGATAGTGCTGCAATTCTTAAATTAATTAAGGAGCTAGCCCTTTATGAAAAAGAACCTAAAAGTGTTATTTTATCTCTGTCGGATATTGAAAAACATGGTTTTGGTCTAAAACCTTTATTCAACTGTTTAGTAGCAGAAGTCAATAAAGAAGTGGTCGGAATGGCATTGTATTATCCTCGTTACTCTACTTGGAAGGGACCTACTTTTCACCTAGAGGATTTGATTGTATCTGAATATTTTAAAGGAAAAGGAATTGGCACTCAATTGTACGCTGCATTTATAAATAATTCCTACGAAACTGGTGTTGAGAGAATAGAATGGAATGTACTGGATTGGAATTTACCGGCTATAAATTTTTATAAGAATAGCGGTGCAAATGTGCTTCAAGATTGGAAAACTGTTCAAATGCATCGTCCAGCAATGAAATATTTTTTAGATTCTTTAAAATAATGGAAGTATTCAAATTTGGTGGAGCATCTGTTAAAGATTCAGAAGGTGTTGTAAATTTGGTTAACGTTTTAAGTAAAACAAATTCCCAAGATACTATTATAGTAGTCTCTGCGATGGGAAAGACTACTAATGCACTAGAAAAAATACTTGATTTTTATTTTAAAAATAAAAATCAAGTATCATCTGAAGTCATATCGCTTAAGGAGTTTCATTTAAAGATCATAAAAGATCTTTATAAAGGAGATGGAAATGATTGTGAGACTGAAGTTCATCGACTTTTCGAAGAGTTACAAGTGTTTTTAAAATCAAACAAATCTCCTGATTATAGTTTTGTATACGACCAAGTAGTTTGTTTTGGAGAACTTTTGTCTACAACGATTATTCATTACTATATGAAGTATAAACAGTTAGATAGTTTTTGGCTTGATGCACGTAATTGTATTAAAACAGATGATTATTATCGTTCTGCAAATTTAAATTGGGAACTTACTAAAAAAAATATTGTTGATCAGGTAAGACACAAATCTTTAGTAATTACTCAAGGTTTTATTGGGAGTAGTTTAAGTAATTTTACAACTACTTTGGGGCGAGAAGGATCTGATTATTCTGCTGCTATCTTTGCTTACGCTTTAGATGCTAAATCAGTCACTATTTGGAAGGATGTTCCTGGTGTTCTTAATGGAGATCCTCGTGTTTTTCAAAAAACAAAATTACTAAATCAAATATCTTACAGAGAAGCTATTGAATTAGCTTTTTATGGAGCATCAGTTATCCATCCTAAAACTCTACAGCCTCTACAAATTAAAGAAATACCATTATACGTTAAATCTTTTGAAAATCCTGAAGCAAGTGGTACATCAATTTCTAAGGGTAGAGCATTAGAGCCAAACATCCCTTGTTATATTGTAAAAAAAGATCAAGTTTTATTACGCCTATCGTCTATTGACTTTTCTTTTATTGTCGAAGAAAATATTAGCTATATTTTTAATCTACTACATGAATATCAAATGCCAGTGGAATTAATTCAGAATTCTGCAATTAGTTTTTCGGTATGTGTAAACAACAAATATAGGCGATTGGAGGAGTTGGTGTTAGTTTTAAGTTCTCGTTTTAATGTTGAAGTTATTAAAGAAGTAGATTTGTATACAATTAGACACTTTGATAGTTCCGCCTCTCAATTTATTAAAAAAATAGGTAAGCCTGTTTTGTTAGAACAGCGAACACAAGAAACCGCTCAATTTGTAGTTTAGTTTAAAGCTTTAATTTTATCTAATATGGTTTGAGCGAGCTTCTTATGACTCTCAAATGTCCAACCACCAACATGAGGACTAAGTATAACTTGTTTAGCATTTAGCAAAAAATTCATTTCACTAGTGGGATTAACGTCATTAACAATTGAATAAAAGGAGCTTGATTCATATTCCAATACATCCAATCCTGCGCCTAGTATTTTTCCTGATTTTAGGGCCAATACAAGGTCTTCCGTAACTACGGCTTTTCCTCTTGCTGTATTTATAAACCAAAAAGGTTTATGCATTTGATTAATAAATTTTTTGTTAATCATGCCTAATGTTTCTTTCGATTGAGGAATATGTAAGCTTAATACATGTGATTTTTCTTGAAGGATTTTTAAAGAAACTTGCTCGGCAAAATCATCACCCATATTAGGTTTAATATCATAGCAAACAACCTTTAACTTATTAAACCCTTTAAGCTTTTTAGCAAAACTCTTACCTGTGTTTCCATAACCAATTATTCCAACTGTTTTACCCTCCAATTCCCATCCGCGGTGTTCCTCTCTATTCCAAGAACCTGCTCTTATGCTTTCATGCCCTAAACGAAGTTTATTCATTATGCCTAGAAGCATACCAAGAGCATGTTCTCCTACTGCATTTCTGTTGCCTTCTGGAGCGGAAATCAAATTGATATCTTTTTTTACTGCATAATTAACATCAATGTTTTCAGTCCCGGCACCAACTCTAGCGATAAATTTTAGGTTAAATGCTTTGTCTATAAATTCTTTATTTATTGGAAAACGACTTCGAATTATAACTCCCTCATATTCTTTAAGTTTTGGTAAAAGTATTGATAAGGGCGTGTTGTAAGCTAAAATATTTTGATACCCCAAAGATTCTAAACCATCTATAAGTAGGTGATGATTTTTGTCAATATGTAGAACTTTTGGATTATTCATCAAAACCCCAAAACAAGTTTAGCCAAGTAAAAGAAAAGGAAGATTCCAAAAATATCATTAGCAGTTGTGATAAAAGGACCTGTAGCAATAGCGGGATCAATTCCTTGTTTATCTAAAACAATAGGAATAAAAGTTCCCACCAATGCTGCAACAACAATAACTAACATCATTGACCCTGCTATAGTTGCACTTACTAGAAAAGATTGATTTATAAATTGACCAAATATTAGAATTACCAATGCCAATGAAAGACCATTAATTAAACTAAGTCCAATCTCTTTAAATAAACGATTAAATAAAGACCCTTTGACGACATCATTGGCAATTCCTTGAACAATAATTGCAGAGGACTGAACTCCTACATTTCCTGCCATAGCGGCAATTAAAGGGGTATAGAAGAATAAATTTCGCAGCTTAGGTTCTTCCATTATAGCCTCAAAATCTTGAAGGATAAAAACACTGCCTAACCCACCTAGTAATCCTAAAAATAGCCAAGGTAGTCGAGCTTTAACCAGATCAAATATTTTATCATCAGCTTCTACATCTGCTGAGATTCCAGCAGCTAATTGATAATCTTTTTCTGCCTCCTCTTTAATTACATCTACGATATCATCAATAGTAATTCTTCCTAAAAGCTCTTTTTGATTGTTAATTACAGGAATAGCCTCTAAGTCATATTTTGACATAATTTTAGCAACTTCTTCACTCTCTTGATTTGCTGTTACATAATCTACTTTAGGGATGTAAATGTCTTTTACTTTTGCGCGAGAATTAGCTGTAATTAAATCTTTAAGTGAAAGACGTCCTTTGAGACGGTTTTTTTTATCTACTACATAAATAGAGTGAACTCTAGTTACATTTTCTGCTTGAGCACGCATTTCGTTAAGACATTTAAGAATACTCAAATCTTCTTGAACCTTAACCAATTCTTTTGCCATCAAACCTCCTGCTGTGTTTTCGTCGTAACGCAATAGGTCACGTATATCACTGAGATGTTCATAATCATTGATTTGCGACATGACTTTTTCTTGTCTTTCTTCAGGAAGCTCAAGAATAATATCTGCAGCATCATCGGTGTCGAGTTCTAGCACTTCATTTGCAATCTCTTTGGCTGAAAGTTGATCCAATATTCCTTCACGAATATCTGTATTAACTTCAGCTAATGCATCTGCAGTTTTTTCACTCCCTAGTAATTTTATTAAATAGGTAGCATAATTAATGGGAATTGATTCGATAATTTCACCTAAATCAGCGTAATGAATTGACTTAAGTTTTTTTTTAAGACTTTTTTTATCCTCTTGTTTTATGAGTTCTTTAATCTCATTTAGAAAAAGAGAATCAATTTGAAATGTTGCCATGGCCAATCCTTTTTGTAAGTTGGATAAAGTCATTACCCGAGAGTTTCTCTGGGCGTAAGTCAAAGATAGTGTCTTCAGTTAACTTTTTAGGGATATTCAAGGTTTTTAAACTATTTCGAATAGTTTTTCGCCGTTGTTGAAAACTTAGTTTAACTAGTTTAAATAGAAGTTTTTCATCACAATCTAAACTAAAATCATCTTTACGAACTAATCGAATTACAGCCGAGTCAACTTTAGGAGCAGGGTTAAAAACATCAGGAGGTACTTTAAAAAGAAAATCAGTAATATAAAATAATTGAGTAAGAACTGATAAAATTCCATATTTTTTTGATCCTGGAGGTTCACAGATGCGTTCTGCCACTTCTTTTTGAAACATTCCTGAAAAAAATGGAATTTGTTCACGATGCTCCAAAGTTTTAAAAACAATTTGAGTAGAAATATTATAAGGAAAGTTTCCAATAATTGCGAATGATTCTTTACCTATTATTTTTTTTAAATCAAGTTTTAAAAAATCTCCTTCAATAAAATTTAACTCAAATTCATTATATTTTTTTTTTAGATAGTTTATAGATTCTGAATCAATCTCAATAAAGCTTAAATTAGTGGTTTTAGATATTAAAAATTGTGATAAAACTCCCATCCCAGGACCAATTTCAACAACCTTTTTATAATTCTTAAAGTCTAAAGTATCAGCAATTCGACGCGCAATGTTTAAATCAGTTAAAAAATGCTGACCTAATTTTTTTTTAGCGCGAATAGGTTTCATAATTGTTCCTCTATTAGATGAAGTTCAGTTTTGAAGAATAAAATATTTTTCCCGAATTTTTCATCTCCTTTTTTTTGCAAGAGCTTAGCGTCATTTTTTAAAAATTTATCTAATATATCTTTATTATCACAATGATACTGAACAGCATAGCTTGCTCCTCCTTGGTCTTGTTCACTTATAACTTTATAAATTTTAGCTTGACTAAATTTCTGGGTAGCTAACATTTCCGACAGATGTTTTTGTTTCATCCAAAGCAGCCATTCTTTTTCTATTTTAGGTTCTACATGAGTAGTAACATTGTAAATTAACATCTTATTTGATTTTATCGAAGCCTATATAAGACACCAAAGCTTGCGGAATTTTTATCCCATTAGGGGTTTGGCAATTTTCAAGAAGTCCTGCTATGACTCTTGGAAGGGCTAAAGAACTTCCGTTTAAAGTATGAACATTTTGCTTATTACCTTGCGCATCTCTAAATCTCAATTGCAAACGCTCAGCTTGAAAACTATTAAAAGTAGAAACTGAACTTATTTCTAGCCAACGCTCTTGTGCAGTAGAATAAATTTCAAAGTCATATGTCAAAGCTGAAGTGAAACCCAAATCTCCACCACAAAGTTTCAAAATACGATATGGGAGCTCCAATTCATTTAGAATTGATTTCACATGTTCTACCATCTTTTCAAGAGCATGCATAGCATTTTTTGGCTCCTCAATTCTAACAATCTCAACTTTATCAAATTGATGTAAACGATTTAATCCTCTGACATGAGCACCATAACTTCCCGCTTCTCTTCTAAAGCAAGGCGTGTATCCCGTCAGAGCAATAGGAAGTTCTGAAACTTTTAATAAACTATTACGGTAAATATTTGTAATAGGGACTTCTGCAGTTGGAATCAAATACAAGTTATCATTTTGAACATGATACATTTGACCTTCTTTATCTGGTAGATTACCTGTTCCAAAAGCTGAATCTTCATTTACTAGATGTGGCACTTGGACTTCTTTGTAGCCTGCTGCCGTATTTCTATCTAAAAAATAATTAATTAATCCTCTTTGAAGTCGAGCACCTTTACCCTTATATACTGGGAAGCCAGCTCCAGTGATTTTATTTCCTAATTCAAAATCAATCAAATCATATTTGCTTGCTAATTCCCAGTGGGGAAGAGCTCCAGCTTCTAGGTCAGGAATAATTCCTGCATTAAAAACCTCTTCATTATCTTCTTCAGAATTTCCTGCAGGAACACTTTGGTGTGGTATATTTGGAACTTGAGTTCTTAGGTCAAATAATAGTGAAGTAATCTTCTGAAGTTGTACTTGAAGTTTCTTGGTTTTCACTTTAGAAATTACACTTTTTTCTTTTAGAATATTTGCTTTTTCAACTTCACCAGCCTTAAAAAGACTTCCAATTTCTTTAGCAATTTGATTTGATTCGGCCAAATGCTTATCTAATTCAGCTTGCTTAGTTCTCCTGTCTTTATCAAGATCAATGATTTGATAAATCATTTCGGGGGTCTTAAACCTCCTTTTTTTTAGTCCCTCAAGAACAGCTTCTTTATTTTCTCTTATGTATTGAAGTGCAAGCATTAAATATCCTTTTTGCAAAAATAAAGTAATTTTACTTCTCCCTTTGTTCTGCTAGGGTTCTTTTACAAATTTCTTCATCTTTTATTAGTTGATTTTTTAAAGTTGTTAAAGAATCAAATTTCTTTTCGTCTCTAATTTTTTTGATAAGTGACACTTTTAGATTTTTACCATAAAGATTTTCATTAATATCAAAAACATGAATTTCTATGGTTTGATCAAACCCATTAATTGTTGGCCTATTTCCAATATTCATCATCCCTGAAAATTCATTACCTTCAAAGTATATCTTAACCAAATACACTCCCTTAGAGGGAATTAATTTATATGTCTCCTCAATCTCAATATTAGCAGTTGGGAATTGCATGGTTCTTCCCAGTCCATCTCCTTTAATTACTTTACCGGTTAGTTCGTAGTAGCGTCCTAAAAATCGGCTTACTTTTTTAAAATCACTTTTTTTAATGGCTTCGCGGACTTTTGTGGAACTAACAGTTAAGGATGAGACCTCTTGTGCTGGGATAACGATTACTTCAAAATTATAAGTTTTACCATATACTATTAGGTCCTCTACTGATGCTTCTCGATTTTTTCCGAAACGATGGTCATATCCAATCATTAAAGACGAAATTCCAAGTTTATTAACTAGAATATCCCTTGTAAATTCAATTGCGGTAAGCTTTGAAAATTCTTTTGAAAAAGGTTGAATAATAAGATTATCTATTCCCAATTCTGATAAAAGGTTTTGTTTTTCCTTTAAAGTATCAATTAGTTTTAAATTTGTTTCTTTTTGCAAAACCATTCTAGGATGCGGGAAAAAAGTAAGAATATTAGCTTGCAATTTTTGACGCTCCGCTATGGCAACTAGTGAATTTATTATTTTTTGATGCCCCAAATGAACACCATCAAAGGTTCCGATGGTAAGAATTGAGTTAGAAGTAGCATTATAATTTTCAATTCCATTAACAACATTCATTTGAATAAAAGTCACTTTTATTTAGCTCTACAAAAGTACGTTAATATCGTATATAGAAGAATTAGTTTGTTTATTTTTAACATAGACTTGATTCGGTTAGATTGAAACAAAAAAAAAATCATAGCTTCAAACACTCATTTACTTTTGGAATCGCATTGTTTTTTCTTTCAGTGCAAGTTCTTTTGGGACAAGATCGATGGATTCAAGTTTCAAGTCCGAATAAATCATTTGCCTCTTTAGATATTTTTGGGGAAACATTCTATAATATGCCAGCAGAATTTTTAGGTGCTAAAGGTAATTATGGAAAAAGCTCACAGCAAGAGATTAGATTACCTAACGAAAAAGGTGAAGAAGAGATCTTTATTTTAACTCCAACGCCTTTGCTTTCAAAAGATTTATCAGCTAAATACCCTAACCTAAAGACCTTTAAAGGTGTAAGTAAAAGCCGTCCTGATGTTCAACTCCGAATGAGCACAAAGCTAGATGGAATTAATGCATGGATAAGAATCAATAATGGCAATCATTTTTTTATTCAACCGGTTAAAGGCGAAAAAAAACTACATTTCTCCTATATCAAATCTAAAAATGATTTAACTAATAGATTTTTTTGTAAAACTAAAGTTGATGTTAATAATTTAAAAACAGAAACAAACTCGTCAAAAAGATTGATTTTAAATGGCCAAATAAGAACTTTTAGAATTGCAATATCTGGGACAGGAGAATATACATCTTATTGGGGTGATGACGATGATAGTAATGGTTCAAATCAGGAGGATGCATTAGCGGCAGTAGTTAGCACATTAAATCGTGTTAATTTAATTTTTGAACAAGATCTCAATATTCGTTTAGAACTTGTTTCAGACGCTTCTTTGCTTTTCGAAGATTCAAATACTGATCCTTTTAATGGAAATTTTGCCTCTGAACTTCAAAACACTTTAGATACAGAAATAGGAGATGAAGGATATGATTTGGGACATCTTTTTGATTTTGGTGAACCTAATGGAGATGCTGGATGTGTTGGATGTGTTTGTGTTTCTAGTAAAAAAGGACAAGGCTTTTCCACCCATCCTTTTATAGATATTTTTGGTGGAACATATCGCAATGACTATTTTGATTTAGACTATGTGGGTCACGAAATTGGTCATCAATTCGGAGCCTATCATACCTTTGCTTACGACTCGGAAGGGACTGGCGTCAATTCAGAGCCAGGAAGTGGTTCTACTATCATGGGTTATGCAGGGATAACAGGGGAAGATGATCTTCAACAACATGGGGATGCGTATTTTCATTATCATAGTATAAAAAACATATTAAATTATGTCGACACTGTTTCTTGCGGAAGAGCTACATCAATTGAAACGGAAGTTTTTAATATTGATGCTGGACCGGACTATGTTATTCCTATTGGAACAGCCTACGAATTAAATTTTAACCCTATAACTGAGGAAGGTTCATACACCTATGCTTGGGAACAATTGGATAGTGCTGAAATTACTTCCGATAATTTTGGACCTTATAATTCATCAGGCGCAATGGCACGGTCACTTCCTCCATCAAAAATTTCAAAAAGGATTATACCTAATATAGATCGTATTTTATCTAATAATTTAACTCAGGAAAATCCAGGCTTAAATTCTGCATGGGAAACGGTTCCATTGGTGGGAAGAATTTTAAATTGGGGTTTAACCGTTCGAAAACAAAAAGACTCATTTAATCAAATAGCTCAAGGGGCAATTAAAATTTCTGCCTTAGCTGCCTCAGGACCGTTTGTTATTAATTCTCAAAATGAATTGGATTATTTGGTCGAGGGAGGCGCAGTTGAACTGATTCAATGGGATGTGGCTAACACAGATCTAAGCCCAATCGGAGAAAACCAAGTTATTATATCTATGTCAACTGATGGCGGAAATACTTTTCCAATTACCCTTGCTGATGGAGTGCCAAACATTGGAAGAGCAAAAGTTGTTATTCCAAATAACATAGACACATCAACAGCACGAATTAAAGTAAAGGCAAAAAGCGGAATCTTTTTTGCTTTAAATAAATTAGACTTTAGTATTGAGTCTCGTGACTTAGTGTTGAATTTTGATTCTTATTTTCAAGAAAACTGTGATTCTAATTCACTTCGTTATGCCTTCAACATAATTAGAAAAGCTAACTTTAACGACCCTTTTAGTTTGCGACTGAACTCTTTGCCTTCTTCATTAAATGTTACGTTTTCTAAAGAAGTATTTTCCTCCTCTGACACCAGAGGATTTTTTGATATAGAAGGACTTTCAAATCTTGATCCAGGCAATTATGAATTGAATTTAGACGCTATATATGGAAGTGCTCTAGAGTCATTTAATTTTGAATTAAAACAGAGAGATGCTTTTTTCTCTCAGGCCATTCTTAAATCACCTCTTAATGATTCTCAAGATATAAGCTTAAATCCAAGATTAGAATGGGAGTTTAATATTAATGTAGATAGTGTTCGTGTTCAAATTTCAAAAGACTTTAATTTTAGTACTCTTTTGATAGATGAGCTTACATCCGCTTCTCAAATTCAAGTAAATGATCTTACTGGTGCAACGAAATATTATTGGAGAATTCAAAGAATTAATAATTGTGGAACTTCAGATTTTTCTGAAACATACTCTTTTCAAACTAATATAATTTCTTGTATCGATTTAAATGCGTCAGATTTGCCCAAAAACTTACTTGATGCCACCGAAAACGAAGAAGGGTCTACTTTTTCATCAATAAATGTAAATTTTGACTCAAATATATTGGATGTTGATGTTTTGGTTGATTTAACTCACAGTTGGGTAAATGATCTTTCACTTTATTTGGAAGCCCCTGGAGGTAATCAATTCCTTTTAAGTAGTTCTTTTGGAGGGGAAGGAGATAATTACACTCAGACTATATTTGATCAAGAATCTAGCATAAACATTGAAGATGGAACTGCCCCATTTACTGGAAGATTTATTCCAGTTCAAAATATAAGTTCTCTTTATGGTACTTCGTCTAAAGGTATATGGAAACTGATTGTTATAGATCAAGAAAAGCAAGATACTGGTCAACTTCTGGAGTTTGAAATTAGTTTTTGCCTAGAAGGATTATTAGAAATCAATAGTGATGATGATTCTTTAATCGATGAAAAAGACAACTGTCCTGAAATCACAAACGAGGATCAAGCTGATATTGACAACAATAATATTGGAGATATATGCGATATTTTTTCTGCTCAAAATCTCAGTATAGTCAAAAAAGATGCAACTTGCCCAAATAGTGAAAATGGATCTTTAATATTTAACGCACGAGCAGATTATTTATATAAAGCTATAATTAATGGTCCAAATGGATTTCAAGATGATTTCAACTTTTCTAATACAGGCTATATTTTAAATAATTTACCTCCAGGAAACTATGATTTATGTATTTTTTCAAATCGCTTTATTGATTTTGAATATTGTTTTCAAACATTAATTACTGCTCCAGAAGATTTGAGTGTACAAGCATATTATAATTCTTCACTTAAGGTTTTGAATTTAGAAATGTTTGGGAGCGATGTCTATAAAGTGTCTTTAAATGATCAATCTTTTGATCCTGGGCAAAATAGTTCAATTCAATTGCCATTGACAAAAAAAATTAATAGAGTTGTGGTACAAACAGATAAAATTTGTCAAGGAATTTTTGAAAGATGGATAAACCTGAATAACCAAGCTAAAATCTTTCCAAACCCTGTATCTGAAAATGCAAATATTATATTACCACAAGCTGTGACCGTTGATCTTAGTCTTTTTTCTGGTTCTGGAGAAGTTTTTTGGACTCAAAAAGGAGTTATTGAAAAACAAGAAACGATTCTAATACCGATGAGCCATTTACCAATAGGGTGGTATGTTTTGCAAATTGACTATGGAAGTTACACTGAAAGATTAAAATTGCTTAAGGAATGAAAAAGCTTACAACCTTTTTTTTGATATTTTTTTGGAGCTGTGGACCCGATCCAATTCCTGACCCTGAGGCTGTTTCACTAATAGCACCTGAAAATTTAAATAATTGTACCTCGGCCTCGCGTGTAAATGACATTGAACGCCAAGTTCGTTTTCAGTGGACGGCAGCACTATTTGCAGAAAGTTATGAGTTGATTGTTCAAAACAGCGTGACTCAAGAAAGATTTATTTCGAATACCACATTGTTAAACGAGTCATTAAAATTACCTGGATCAGCACCTTATCAATGGTTTGTAAAGTCTAAATCAAGCCTTACTCCGGCAACAACTAACAGCTCTTCTTGGCAGTTTTATCTCGAGGGAGACCCAAACACAAGTCATCTTCCATTTCCAGCTGTTTTATTAGATCCACAAGACAAAGCAATTGTGAGCTTAAGTATTAGTAATAGTTTTCTTTTACTATGGGAGGGAAATGACTTAGACAATGACATCATTTCATATGACCTTTATTTAGGGAATGACCCTAACCAACTTATTTTAAAAGAAGAAAAAATAGACCTAACTCAATTTAGTGTAGTATTAGAATCAGATAATGAATATTATTGGCAAATAATAACTCATGATAAAAATCAAAATCAATC
>CABXKB010000005.1 GCA_902512755.1 uncultured Bacteroidota bacterium
TGCTACCATTTCTTCCCACAATGTTGGGTCAAATGGGATGTATTTTGAATCACGTAATTCTCGCATCTGACTAACTGGGGCTTTTGAGTTAAGGAGTTCTGAAGCAGAATCCTTAAGCATTTGCTGTTCTTCTGTTATAATTAATGTCATAATAATCTTATTTAGTGGGCAATCCCAATATTAGTTTAGAAATAATGTTTAATTGGATTTCTGAAGTTCCCCCTTCGATAGAATTTCCTTTAGAACGACAAAATTTTCGAGCTAAATCTCCATCTGACTTTTCATTTTCACCCCAAAAAAGTGCTTCTGATCCACCTATGGCCATTAATAATTCATGGCGAGCTATATTTAATTCTGTTCCGTAAAATTTAAAAAAAGAAGAAAGTGCTCCTGAATTATTTCCTGTTTTTGCTTCGTCAGTAACTCGTTGAATTGTTAAATTAAAAATCTCTTCATCCATTTCAAAATCTGAAATTTGATTCCTTAACACTCCATCCGAGATTGCTCCATAATTATTTAAATGAAGTTTTTCGAGTGCTATTGAATGTACCTCCTTTTTTACATCTGTTTCTCCAATTCCACCTATCATTTGACGCTCATGAGTCAAAAGATATTTTGCTATAGTCCAGCCTTCGTTTAGATTCCCTATTAAGTTTCCCTTGGGTACTTTTACAGCATCAAAAAAAGTTTCACAAAAAGGTGATTTTCCACTGATTAATTTAATAGGCCTAGTAGTTACTCCTTTTGAAGCCATATCAATTAATATAAAGCTAATTCCATTGTGTTTTGTCGCAATAAAATCAGTACGAACTAAACAAAAAATCCAATCAGATTTATCAGCATAAGAAGTCCAAACTTTAGATCCTGTAATTTCATAATGATCTCCCTTATCAATTGCTTTGGTTTGTAGACTTGCCAAATCACTTCCGGCATTTGGTTCACTATAACCCTGACACCACCAAATTTTACCTTCTACGATCTGGGGAAGGTAATATAGTTTTTGATCTTCTGAAGCAAAATTAAGTAAAGCGGGGCCCAACATAGAAATCCCAAAACTATAGAGAGGTTTTCTACACCCCAAACGGGTCATTTCTTGAGTTAAAATATTATTTTCTTCTAAGGTTAATCCCCCTCCTCCATATTTAGTTTTCCAATAGGGTACAACCCATTTTTTTTCAAGCATGCGCTCGAACCAAAGTTTTTGATCTTCTGATTTAAATTTAGCATTACGTCCTCCCCAGTATAAATCAAAAGGATCTTTTATGGGTTGTCTCATACTTTCTGGACAATTCGCTTCTAGCCAAGCTCTTGTTTCTGTTCTAAAATTTCTCAAAGAGACATCAGTTTTCGTTTCCATCTGTTATTCTTTAATATAAATTATCTATTTTGTTTTTTTGAACTGCTTGTAGCCCCATTTTACCATACATTTCAACTGCCTTATTCAAGTTTTTAAAGCGCATATCAGTTGTAAATCCATTTTTATATCTAAAATAAATTTGCTGAATAATTACGGCTATTTTAAAAAGACCATAAACATAAAAAAAGGAAATATTAGCCATTTCTATACCACTTTTTTTCGCATAGTTCTCTACAATCTCGCTACGAGTTAAATTACCTTTTACAAGGGTAATATTCATGTTTTTTTCTTTTAAAAAATCAGGGTCTGATTCTTGAATCCAATATCCTAAAGTAGTCCCTAGGTCCATTAAGGGATCTCCAAGAGTAGCCATTTCCCAATCCAAAATACCTTTAATATTAAAACTTCGATCTAGAGAAAGAATCAAATTATCATACTTAAAATCATTATGAATAAAAGCAATTCTTTGCTCTTTTGGAATATTATTATTAAGCCAAACATACACTTTTTCTAAGGGTTTAAAATCGTGAGTTTTTGCATTAATATATCTTTTTGTCCAACCCTCAATTTGCCGTTTAACATATCCTTTAGGTCTTCCTAAATTTTCAAGTCCAGCGGCATGATAATCCAATGAATGTATTTCTGTCAATGTACTCACAAACGCCTCAGATAAGTTTCTCATTTGATTTGAATCTGGCAACTGCTCTTTAGGAGTATGGCCACGAAAAATAATTCCATGCATACGTTCCATAATATAAAATGGGGCATCTATAACGCTTTGGTCATCACAGAATAAAAAAGGTTTCGGGACTTTGTTATAAATAGGGTGTAATCCAGAAAGAATTCGGAATTCTCTTCCCATATCATGTCCCGATTTTATTTTTGCTCCTTTTGGAGGCCTTCTTAGAACTAGCTCTTTTTCTCCAAATTTTAATAAATAGGTCAGATTTGAATAGCCTGAGGGGAATTGTAAGACTTCTAAATGAGCCTTAGGAAGCTCCATCGCATTTCGCAAATAGGTTTCTAGAGAATCGGTCTTTAAAGATTGTCCTTCTCTAATTTTAACAGCTTTATCTAATTCACTTATCATTTATTTGATGATAAATATATTCATTTAAATAATTTCTTATTTAACTAATGTATTTTTTATCTCTATAGAATGGATATAAGTCAATACTATGGTTAGAAGTTTTTTATTATAAAACTGAATCATTCTTTTAGTTTGTATTTTTTTAAAATACTCCTTGCTAATCTACTTTTATGTACTTCATCTGCCCCATCGTATATTCGAGCAGCTCTTTCGTGTCGATAATAAGAAGCAAGAATAGTATCATCAGTTACTCCTTTTGCTCCATGTACTTGAATAGCACAATCCACTACTTTTTGAAGAACTTGTGCGCAATAAAATTTAATAATTGAAATCTCAGATCTACTTTTGTAAGCCCCTTGATTATCTATTTTTTTTGCTGCATCCTGAACAAGAAGTCTTGAAGCGTTTATTTCAGCTCTACATTCTGAAATCCAGTTTTGAATAGTCTGTTTTTCTCCTAGCATCGTACCCTCAGAAATTTCTCTCAATACAGCACGGTCACACATTAAATCAAAAGCGCGTTCACACATCCCAATCCAGCGCATACAATGATGTATCCTTCCTGGCCCCAGCCGTTTTTGTGCAATAGTAAAACCTTCGCCATCTCCACCCAAAACATTTGTTAATGGAACTTTTACATCATTAAATTTAATTTCAGCGTGACTTTCCCAACCACCACCTGAATGTCCCATAATGGAAATATTTCTAACAAATTCTAATCCTTTACTAGATGTTGGTACAATTACTTGACTTGCTTTTTTATGAGGAACGCTGCCATCAGGATTTGAAACTAACATCACAATTGCAAAAGTAGCTCCATCAAAACCTGATGTAAACCACTTATGACCTTTGATTACATAGTTGCCATTTTTCTTTGTAGCAATAGTTCCCATTTTTATAGGATTAGAACCTGCATAATCAGGTTCTGTCATTGCAAAACAGCTTCTTATTTCTCCTTTTAAAAGTGGATATAAATAGGTTTCTTTTTGCTGATCCGTTCCAAACTCGATAAGGATTTCCATGTTCCCAGCATCAGGAGCTTGACAATTAAAGCAGTAGTGACCATATGGACTTGCTCCTAAAATTTCACTCACTTCTCCATGCTCAGCATTTGTTAATCCTAGACCTCCATACTCTTTTGAAATCTGTGGAAGCCATAGGCCCTTTGATTTTACTTTTTCTCTTAGTTCATTAAGCTTTGGTAATTTTTCCTCCCACTTGACATTAAGTATCCAAGGTTCAAGAGTAAATAATTCCTCTTTTACAAAAGCTTCTGTCTTTTTTTTTATTTCTTCAAAATCCATTTTATAATCTTATTTCCCTAAAAAATCAGGCTTTCTTTTTTCAATAAATGCTGAAACTCCTTCTTTTAAATCATGGCTTTTAAATGCATCAATTTGTTTTTTTGCTTCAAAAGCAATTGATTCATTAAGACTGTGATCCATAGCAAAAAACATATCATCCTTTGCTATACCAATAGCTAAAGTAGGCCGAATTGCAAAATCTTCTGCCCAAGCTTGAGCATTAATTAAAATATCATCTTGTTCTACAATACGGTTTGTAAGTCCTAATTCCAAACATTCTTGTCCAGTTACTTTTTTCCCGCTTGTAGCAATTTCTAAAGCACGACTATAGCCAACTTGTCTTGCAAGAAGCCAACTTGCTCCGCCGTCAGGGCCTAGGCCAATATTAACAAAAGCATATAATATTGCACTATGATAACTCATAACACGAAAATCACAAGCTAAAGCAAAAGCAGCTCCCACCCCAGCAGCAGTACCGTTTATAGCGCCAATAATTGGTTTCTTTAATGAAAAAAATTGATTCATCAGTGGTTGGTATTGATCTATAATATATTGACTCCTTTGATCCGGAGTAACTTTATCTCCAAAAACAGACATGTCTGCACCAGCACAAAACCCGCGACCTGCACCTGTTATAACGACTGATCGAATAGATTCGTCAACTTCACATTTTTTAAGAGAATTTGAAATTCCGTCAACCAATTCTTGATTTACAGCATTATAACGATCAGGTCTATTAAGTGTAATTGTAGCTACTCCTTTTTTTACTTTAAATAATACAGCATTTTCCATGATTTTATTAATTATATGCAAGAGCTAAAAACTCAGCCACACAAGCTGGCTTTTCTTTACCCTTCAGTTCAATAATTACGTTTAATTTATATTTAGCTCCATTTGGTATAATATTAAACTCCGCGAGAGTAACTCTTCCTCTAAATTTTGATCCTGCTGGGGTGGCGTTGGGAAAACGAACTTTATCTAAACCGTAATTTATAGCCATAGAAGTCTTTTCAATTTCATAAGAATCATACATTATTTTAGAACACATAGATAACATTAAAAATCCATGAGCTATTGTGTTCTTATAGGGGGATTCCTTAATGCATCTTTTTTCATCAACATGAATCCACTGCTCATCTTCGGTGGTTTTCGCAAAAGTATTAATTCGTTTTTGATTCATTATACTCCAAGGAGTAAGTCCCAGTTCTTTCCCTAAAGCACTCTCCATTTCAGAAATTTTTTTAAATATACTTTTATGAGGTTTTTGTATTTTTTGTTTTTCCATAGTTCTCATTTTACATTGTCATGTGACCTCCATCAGCAGTATAAACTCCACCTGTTGAATAACTTCCAGCTGGCGACGCTAAATAAACTGCTAAGCCAGTCATTTCATATGGTTGGGCCATTCTACGAGCTGGCAATTCTTTTTCTATTTGATTTAGTAAAGCTTTATTACTCCAAAGGGCTTTACTGAATTTAGTTTGAATTAAGCCAGGACAAATTGCATTAGAACGAATTCCATGTTTTCCCCATTCTTTTGCCTGAACTTGTGTAAGCATAATCAAAGCTGCTTTGGTAACACTATAAATACCTAATCCAAGACTAGGTTTTAATCCTTCTATAGAAGAAATATTTATAATAGCTCCATCTTTTTTTTGGCTTAAATGAGGAAAACATAAATTACTCAAAGCGAAAGCAGCTTTTACATTTACATTCATCATTTTTTCATAAACGGATTCGGTCATTTTCTCCAAAGGTTCATAGACAGGATTTATAGCTGCGTTATTTACTAATATATCTATTCTTCCAAATTTTTCTATAGTCTTGTTAACTAAATTTTCCCGCTGAATTTCATCTCCTACATGGCAAGCTTGTGCCATAATAGAATATCCTTTTTGACTCAATTCTTTCCCGGCCTTATCAACTGCATCTTGTGAACGGCTACTTAATACTACATGAGCTCCATATTCAGCAAAGGCAGATGCTATTGCAAGTCCAATGCCTTTGCTGGAACCACTAACAATAGCAACTTTACCAGTTAAATCAAATAAATTTTTAGTTTTTTTTGTCATCATTAAATAGGCATTGCTCCTCCATTAGCATGTAAAGTATGTCCGCTAACAAACCCAGCTTCTTTTGAAGCTAGAAATAGATATGCATGAGCCATATCGTCTGGCGTTCCAATTCGCCCAACTGGAATTTGAGCAATTCCCGCTTTAATAATTTCTTCTGGCATAGAATCTGTCATTTCAGATTTTATAAAGCCGGGGGCTACCGCATTCACTGTAATATTATACTTTCCAACTTCTCTACACAATGAATGTGTAAAGCCAACAATTGCTGCTTTACTCGCAGAATAATTAGTTTGACCAAATGCACCTTGAAAAGCATTAATCGAAGAGGCTGAAATAATCCGACCATAGTTAGCTGCCTTCATATGGGGTAAAACGGCTTTTGTCGTTATAAATAAAGAATCCACATTAACTGATTGCACCATATCCCATTCTTCCCTTGTCATTTTTAAAATAGAACGATCTCTAATTATTCCTGCGTTATTTATTAAAACATCTATCTTTCCATGATTTTTAATTATATTTTCTACGGCAGAATCTACAAAATATTGACTTGTAACATCAACCTTTTGAAAAAATATATTCCCTCCATTTGATGAAATATTATTTGCTGTTTTTTGACCATCCTCCAGAACATCCCAAAGAAAAACCGTAGCGCCTTCATTACAAAATACTCTACATATCCCTTCTCCAATACCTTGAGCACCACCTGTTATAATTACAATTTGTCCATCTAATTTTTTCATAGATAAATTAGTATTTAAAAGTTCATTCTATTAACTAAAATCATTCACTGTAAAATAATTTACAAAAAAAAAGACAGCATTTTGTGCTGCCTTTTTTTACTTTTTGAAAATATTAACTATAGATCAAAAGTTGCTCTTAAGTTTAATCTTCTTCCTATAACCGGCATACTTGGGAATGCACGGTATTGTTGATTAAATAAGTTTGTAGCTGAAAGATCTAATTTAACCCCATTAGATATTCTATATCCAATACTAGCATCTACTAGGTTTTTTTCCTGAACTACTCCAGAATAAAATCCTTGATTAGAATTGAATTCATCGTCATGTTGGAATGCTAATGAAAATTGAAATCCATCTTTTACCATGTAATCCATCCCTAAACGGAATTTAAATCTTGGTGCATTTAAGAAATCTTGAAAAGGAAGATCATCATCATTATCCTCACCTGGATTCCACTCATTCTGACTTAACCAGGATGAATTCCCCCAAAAAGTAAGCTTATCTGTTGCAAAATATTCCAATGAAAGGTCAGCTCCCACATGGGAACGGGTCACATCATCAAAGATTCTATATCCAGCTGAAATATGAGTTATTCCGTCATTCTTAGGAACTCTCTGGGACTCTATAACCCCAACAGCTGCTGTATTAATAAGGCCTGTATAGGCCACTCCTGCTTGTGTGAAGGCGCCGCCGACTAGCCCTGCAACCTCTTGATTAGCTGCGGCAATTGCCGGTCCAATTAGAGGGGCTGCTGTAGCAGCAACTGCTGCAGATACCGGTGCAATAGCGGGTGATCCAGGGAATAATGCGCCTGCAGGTGCTCCAGTATCCCAAATAGCTTCTGGGATACCACTTGCTGTATATTGTGCTTCTACTCCTGCTTGAACTTGTGCATTTACACCAGCCGTTACAGCTTGGGTAATTGCGGCACTAATTACAGGGTCTGAAGCAAAATCTCCCGCAACCTGGGCTCCAAGATCAGCAGGAATTCCTTCCGCACCATTTAATCTAAAAGTAGGCCCTATAGCAGTAAATTGTGTTGACCCAGTTCTAGCAAAAGTGTATACGTCCAAACCTACTGCAAATTTATCTCCTAAAAGCCCTTTGTAACCTACCTCCCATGAAGTAGTCGTTCCATAAAGCGCTGATGGTGTTCCAATAGCCGTTGGCATTGCGCTACCATTAAAAGCGTTGTAGCCTTGTATTGTTCCAGAAGCACCTCCTGGAACATATGTGCTAAAGAAGTTTTGAATTAATGGTAATAGTGGCGCATATGATGGACTAGCTGCTACTCCTGCAAATAATGGAGGCAATGTTAATCCAGCTACAGCTCCATAAGGAACTGCGAGGGGCCAATTTGTTGTTCCTGCAGGTAGTGTTGCTCCACCACCACCAACAATTTCTATAGGTGCGTTTGCGTCAAAGTTTTGTGCAGTAGTTTGGCCAGATAGCCAAACATCTAAAATTCCAGGTGCTTGAATTTGTACAGGAAAATCTACATAAGTCTCTAAAGTACTTGGTGCAAATACGGCCTGGTTATAAGTTATCCTAAAACTGTTTTTACTGTTTGGTTTAAATACTAAAGCTATTCTAGGAGCAATTTTTCCTTTATCAATGAAATTTAATTTATCATAACGTAAAGCATAAGTCAAATTAAGTTTTTCACTGAAACGAGAAGTTCCTTGTCCATAAACTCCAAATACGTTATACTCGTTATTACCATCGTTTTCTCCAAATAGTGTATTTTCAGAATCTGTTCCAATTATACGGTAGTCAGTCCCAAAAGTAAAATTCGAATCAAGGAAATTTGCTGTATCAAAACTATATTGAAGCTGTGAATCAAGAGCAGATCTCTTAGTAATTATTCTTTGTGCAGTTAGATACAGGTAAAATGGCGAGTTTTCACTACCCCCGTCATTAGCATTATAGGATACTTGTCCGAAAAAACCACCAGATCTAATTCTTGCCTGCCCCCAATAGTCATTACCAGCTGCATAACCCGGTCCTTGTGCTTGATTTATTAGTCCGTTCCCTGAATTTAATCCTCCTGATACTACAAAATCTGTATTGTCGTTAGGTCTAAATTCTAAGTGAGCATTCGCCAAAAAAGTCTCATATTCATTCATATATGAGTTACCATCACCATCTGCATCAATTTCAGAACGTGTAAGAACAGGGGTTGATGGAACTTGTGAAGGATCAATTCTATTGCCTTTAATTATCGGTTGAAAAATTCCATTTGCTGTAGCTCCATTAATTTGAGCTAAAAAAGCAGCATCTTCAACTGGGTCCAGGCTAAACTCGTCTCCTTTTTTATATTGTGCATTTACCTTAAAACCAAAAGTCTTTTTCTCATTTGAATATGCATGTCTTAAGGCTGCTGAAAGGGTACTCAAGTTTCCTCCAATAAGTTCAATTGAAGTCCCTGGTTTGTCAATCGCTTTTTTAGAGAAAAAGTGAACAACTCCAGATTCTACCCCAGGACCATATAAAGCTGATGCAGCTCCTCTAACAACTTCAACTCTATCTATATCAAGATTCGATAATCCTGATTGAAAAGCAAATAATGAACCCGAAGCAGGAGATTGTAAAAAACGATAATCTAAAAGAGGGAAGACGCTAGTTCCGAAAACCCCAGATCCTGCTCTCATTTCAAAATTTATTGAATTAGCCGATTGTTGTTGAAATTGAATTCCAGGGATATTTACTAAGTTCCTAAGTGGATCATTTACGTTAGCTGTATTTTCTAAGTCTTGAGATGTAATGATCGAAACCGATGCGGGTGCATCCAAAATCTTTTCTGATCTTCTTGATGCAGATATTACTACCTCATTTAAGTTTTGTCCAAACGATAATTCAACTGAGATATTTTGATCTGTAGACGTAACTTCAACTGTTTGTGATCCAAATCCGATATAACTTACTTCAATAGTAAGAGGTAATTCAGCAGATGTGTTTAGAGTAAAATTTCCATCAAAATCTGCAACAGCTCCTGTATTTGAGCCTACAACAATAATATTCGCTCCAGGAATAGCTTCTTGATTTTCAGCGTCAACAACAGTTCCTGAAATAGACGTCTGCGCTAGGACTACGTTTGCTAAAAATAAAAGCAGCGTAAGAAGTCCTTTTTGTAATACATTCTTTGTTTTCATATTTTTATTTCATTTGTTTTGAGCCCAAAAGGAATCTTTAATATTAAGATATTATAGGGGGGATTGTTCGATTTTTTTTATTTATTTTGAACTAAGTTAATATAATTTTTTTCTTAAAAATAAATTTACCCTAAAGAGTTGAAGTCAAAAATCTTTAATATGTTATAATTACTGATCTCATCCTTATAAAAAGTTAAGTCTCTTTTAAAAAAAATTGCTAGGTTTACTGGCATAAAAAAATAATCAGAAATCTGTCTAAATTGATCTTTTGAAAAATATCTTTTATTTCACAATCAAATATCTACTGAGATATTATAATCAAATTTTTTTTAGAGAAATTAAAGTATATGGATATGAAAATATTCCAGCTGATGGTGGAGTATTATTTTCTCCCAATCATCAGGGAGCCTTTTTAGACCCCCTATTAGTAGGATCAATGACGCCAAAAAAAATAACCTCTTTAACTAGAAGTGATGTTTTTGGAGGACCTTTGCAGTGGTTTTTAGATGCTTTTCAAATGTTACCTATATATCGTATTCGTAATGGATATAGCAATCTTAAAAAAAACGATGAGATTTTTGAAAAGTGTTATAAAATATTGGGAAAAGGAAAATTTTTATTGATGTTTTCTGAAGGTGGACATCATGATGAGTATTTTCTTCAGCGTCTCTCCAAGGGAAGTAGTCGATTAGCTTATAACGCCCAACTTGAAAATCTAGGAAAGAAAATATATTTGCAACCCATGGGTTTGAATTATGGACACCATCGTCAAGTTCGTTGTGATCTTCATATCGTTTATGGAAAACCAATTGAAATAGCTAAAGAAATTAATTCAAAACTAAGTGAGGCAGAAAATATAAATAAGATAAGAGAAGAACTTCAGAATCGAATGCGAGATTGTCTATGGCTTCCAGACAAGACAGAAAACTACCAGATTCAAAAAGAACACATAAATCGATTGACGACTATACTTGAGTTTAAAATGTTAAAAAAAGTACTTGCATCAAATTATGACCAACTTCCGAAAAGAAGAAAACTCTCCTCCACTCGCGGTTTTTTTGCATTATTACTTACTATTCCAAATTTCATACCCATTTGGATTACAAGAAAGGTAATTGGAAAATTTGATGACGTTGTTTTTATTAGTTCAATGAAATATGCTATGGGTGTGTTTTTCTTTCCCGTTTGGTGGTTTTTAAGTTCAATTCCCATTGCTTATTCGCTTGGTAACTCTGCTATGACCTATTATCTACTGATTTGTATCTCGACTATTTTTATTAGACAAAAGATTTTACTATTATAAATATGATTTTAATAGTTTTTATCTATTTTAATCAATAAAAAGTACAAATAAATATCACATTTTATGAATATTTATATTTACAATAGTTTATTATTATTGATTATTAGTTTTTGATAGTTTTTTATTATTTGTTGTGGAATGTTTAAAGATTGCTAAATTTACAAAATGCAAGATGTTATTATTATTGGTGCAGGTCCAATTGGTCTTGCCTGTGGAATTGAAGCTCAAAAAAAAGGGTTAAAATATCTTATTTTTGATAAGGGATGTCTAGTAAACTCTCTTTACAACTACCCTTTAAACATGACATTCTTTTCAACATCAGATAAGCTAGAAATTGGTGGGGTGCCTTTTATCTCTCATAATTCAAAACCGACAAGGGCTGAAGCTCTTGAATATTATCGTAGAGTTGCATCTCACTGGAATCTGAATCTAAATATGTATGAATCTGTAAATAAGATTGAAAAAACAGAAAGTCACTTTAATATTAATACATCAAGAGGAAAATTTAGATCTAAGACAATTGTAATCGCGACCGGATTCTATGATAAACCATTCATGCTTAAAGTCAAAGGTGAAAACCTGCCTAAGGTTAAACATTATTACACGGAACCACACCCTTATTTTGGAATGGACATTGTTGTCGTAGGTGCAGCAAATTCTGCTGTAGATGTCGCTTTAGAAACGTATCGGAAGGGAGCAAAAAGTGTAACTATGATTATTCGTGAAAAAGAAATAGGTTCTAATGTTAAATATTGGGCGCGCCCAGATATCGTTAATCGTATTGAAGAAGGAAGTGTAAAAGCTCATTATGAAGCTTCAATTACCGAAATTAAAGAAGATGTTGTCTTTTTTAAAGACAAAATGGGTGAACATAAAATATCTAATGACTTCGTGTTAGCCATGACAGGGTATGAGCCTAACTTCGATATGTTAGAAGAATTAGGGGTAGAATTTCATAATGATGCTTTTAGAACACCGGTGTTCAATGATGAAACTATGGAATCAAATGCAGAAGGAGTATTTCTTGCGGGTGTTGTCTGCGGGGGTTATAAAACAAATAAATGGTTCATCGAGAATTCAAGAGAACATGCTTTAACTGTAATGAAAGCAATTGAAACGAAAAAATATTCAAAGTAAATTGATTTTTATATTATTACAAAATCAATTTATTTATATTAGAAGTAATGTTATTTTCTCTTTTTAGTATTTTCATTGCTATCCTTTGGATTGTAATTGGGACTTCAAAAGCAAAACTTCATCCTTTTTTAGTATTATTTAGTGCTGCTTTTTTATTAGCATTTCTTCTTAGTATTCCCCCGACCGAAAGCTTGACGCTTATCAAAAATGGCTTTGGAAACATTGTCCAAAATATTGGTTTGCTTATCCTATTTGGTACAATAATTGGGGTTGCTCTAGAGGAATCAAATGGCACTTTAGCCATTGCTCAAGGAATTTTGAAACACCTTGATCGATTGCCGTTGCCTTATGCCATAAGCTGTATCGGATATCTGGTTTCTATTCCTGTCTTTTGTGACGCAGCTTTTGTTATCCTCTCACATTTAAATAAAACCTTATCCAAAAAAACAAAGACCCCACTGATAGGGCTTACGGTTGCCTTGTCTACTGGTCTATTTGCACCTCACGTTTTGGTCCCTCCAACTCCAGGTCCTTTAGCGGCTGCGTCAAATCTTCAACTAGAAAATATTTTATTGTTGATCTGTCTAGGAGGTATTATTGCGTTTATTCTTATCATTGTAGGTGGTGCTTATGGGAACTATCTTGTAAAAAAAAATAAATACACTTTTGAAGAAGAACAAGGCCAAAGTGAAAGAGAAATAAATACATTCACTCCAAACTTTACTTCAGCAATCTTACCCATTTTAGTTCCAATAATTTTAATGGGGCTTGGTGCTTTAATTAAAATCTTACCTTCTGATTTTGCAATAAAAGAATTCTTAAGTCTAATAACCCAACCCACTTTTGCTTTAGGGATTGGAATGCTTTTTGCTTTTTCCTTGACAACAAATAACAGTAAGAATTTTATTAATAAATCAATAAAAAAAGGTGTTATTCAAGCATCGCCAATTCTAATCATAACAGGAATGGGGGGCTCTTTAGGAAGCATAATTCAAACAATTCCTCTTCAAGACTTTGCAAAAGATATTTCTTCTTTTGAGGCTCTTGGCATATTAATTCCCTTTGGAATTGCTGCCTTACTAAAAACAGCCCAAGGGTCATCAACAGTAGCCATCATAACAACATCATCTATTGTTTTCCCTTTATTACCTTTACTAAATCTAGATAGTGAACTTGGTAAAGTTTGGGTCATCATGTCACTTGGCGTAGGGTCAATGACTGTTTCACATGCAAATGACTCCTACTTCTGGATTGTTTCTCAAATGAGTGGAATGGATGTAAAAACAGCCTACAGAACACATACAATGGGCACATTACTCCAAGGATTTGTTGGATTTTTTGTAGTATTTGCAGGATATTCTTTATGGAGGCTTTTTTTAAGCCTTTAGTATGAAGAGTATATTAATTCAAGCTTTACCTTTTTGTCATTTAGGGCAGAGGATGGATGTGAGCCAATCAGGACGGCACCTAGAGGGTTTAATGTAGCTGCTAATGGATAATTAAGGGTTTCTATATCCATAGCTTTTCTAGCTTTAATTGATATTGAATTTTCTATATCGGCAGTGACCACTAATCCTAAATCATAATTCAAAGAGTCGTTTCTAATAATATTTGAAATATGATTTGTCAAATTAAACTTATAGCGATAGGGATTATTATTTTCATCTAATTCTAAAATTCCTCCAAAATTTTGTTTGTTGGAATTTGTTCCGAAATTAGATACAGAAGCATCAATACTATAGTCTGATAAAGGGGACCCCGACTCATAATTAAATAAATACAGTCTTTTCGCAATAAGCGATTCCAGAGAAGCCGTTTCTGGGTCAATATAGAATATAAGATTTGCCTCGTTAATCAAAAAACTTTCAGTTCTTATATCTTCTAAAAATTGATTTGAGTCAGGATTTTTATCAGCGAACAATCGAATTTTTCCATGTAGACGACTACTTTGTACGAACAACTTATCAGTAGGCACATTATTTTTTGATGATGCGATACGTTGTTCAATAGCTGCTTCAAAAGCAGAATTTTTCAAAGTATTTATTTGAGTTCCACCTAGGCTTAGAGATAGTTCTCTTTCCACCTTATTTACCACATCATCTGTCAAGTCGTCTAAAGTTCCCTGAGTGTCGTAATCGTCAAATTCATATAAAATTTTAATCTCTGCACCTTGAAGGTCAAGAAGCATATATAAATCATCTGAAAAATTATCAGCCCTAATTACTAGGCCTCGCATTGATTGATTGAAAGCTTCGTTTCCTGATAGTGCATCAGTTCCTTCTAAATCAATAAGCCTTTTTTGAAAAAAATTTGGGTCTAAAGGAATGTTAAGACGAGGAGACAATCTTGTTTCTACCTGGGTTGTCTCGTCGACTTCAGGCGTATCAGGATCATCTTCTTTGAAATTAATGCGAATTTCATCAAAATCTAGGGAAATTTTTTGGTTAAAAAGAGTTGATCCTATATATCCTTCATCAAAATAATCTCGATTTGAATAATAGATTTGAGCTGACTCAAAATTAGTAGTAGGGTCAAGGTTTCCTAGGTAATAAGTTAATTCATAAACTTGAAGATCAAAATCAGCATTGCCGTTACCGTATAAAGAGTCAATTTGATACTCACGATTTTGAGGCTGATAGGTTTCATTATCATCGTCATTATGATCTAGAATTCCATCTCCATCACTGTCTGAACTTAAAGGGTCTAGGCCTGATTGAAACTCTACGATATCTGTTAGTTCGTCTCCATCGGAATTACTATCTGGATCATTAGGGTCAGCATCGAGAGAGTCAATTACCCCATCATTGTCTGAATCATTTGTATTGGAAAAAAAAGGTATTTCTAGATAAACTTGCTTAACTGTTTCGTTTTCTTGAATAAGGTTTATGTCTGTTTGATCTTCTTGATCTTCAAAACGCTGCCTTATGTTGCCAAAAATAGGATCGGATACTATATTAAGCTGAGTAATAATGCTTGCCTCTGCTTTGCCAAAAACAGGGTGGTTTATTAACCCTAATTGGCCAAGAGGTTGCCTGTTAGATTGAACTTCTCCTGTACCTTCTTGAAAGGTAAAAGCGGGAACTGTTCTAGAATTTGTTTCTAAAGTAAGATCTGACAATAAAGTTTCACCGATAGGATAATAATCTTGATTACAAGATATAAATAGTAATAAAGCAATAGTTCTTATAAAAAAATGATATGAAAGCCGTTTCAAAAGTTTAGCTATTAAAGTTTATTGTTATAAAATTCAATATATGTTTCCTCATCTTTGGATTGGGAAAAGTCTAAATATGGTTTTTTACTGTCTTTTATTTCTTTAATTACTGTGTCAGGAAGATTTTCAGAGGAAATAATAATACCATCAGAATGAGTAACAGCTAGCTTGGAAAGTCCGTCAAAATTAGCTTTTTTTAAATTTTCAATATATTGATTATCAATTTTATCAAAAGCAACCTTTTCAAAAAACTTATCTGATATAGTTCCGTCAAAATTAGACTCATAAATAGAACTTACAATTTTACTTTCTGTAAATAGTGGTTCATCTGCAAAATATGATTTTAAATAAACTGGAAATAAATTTGTAAACCATCCATGAAGATGGATTACATCAGGAGACCAATTTAATTTTTTAACAGTTTCGATAACTCCTTTAGTAAAAAAAATCATCCTTTCGTCATTGTCCTTAAAAATCTTCCCCTTATCATCATGAAGTATTGCTCTTCGTTTAAAATACTCTTCATTGTCAATGAAATAAACTTGCATGCGTTCTTTGGGAATGGAAGCCACTTTAATAATTAATGGCATATCCATATCATTAATGACTAAGTTCATCCCGGAAAGGCGAATTACTTCATGTAATTGATGCCTCCTTTCATTAATTAAACCATAACGAGGCATAAAAATGCGTGTTTGACCACCATGTTCATTTATTGCCTTTGGAATTTGAAATGAATTTCTTGCTTGTTCCGTTTGAGGAAGATATGGAATAACCTCCGAGGAAATGATTAATATTTTTTTGTCTTTCATAAACTAATTTTCCATGGGAAAAAGTCTTGCAAAAATACAAAATTAATAGACATATAGTTAAAAACTAACTACTTTAGCTACGTTAATGACATCCTAAATGTTGACGTTTAAAACCTCCAAAGAAATTCGAGCATACTTTAAATCAAGATCTAAAAGTATTGGTCTTGTTCCAACAATGGGTGCTTTACACTCCGGACATCTTTCTTTAGCGAAAAAGGCATGTGCTGAAAATGATTATGTGGTAATAAGTGTTTATGTAAATCCAACGCAATTTAACCATAAAATAGATTTAGAAAGCTATCCTTCAAATATTAATAGTGACAAGGTATTGCTAGATCCTTATTCTGATCAAATTATTTTTTACACCCCTGATCATAAAGACTTATATCCAGGAAAAATTCAAAGTAAATCATATAATTTCGGTTCAATAACAGCTCATATGGAGGGTCTATTTCGTCCAGGCCATTTTGATGGAGTAGCTACTGTTGTAGAGGCTCTTTTTAAAAATATTCAACCTAAAAAAGCGTATTTTGGAGAAAAAGATTTTCAGCAGTTACAAATGATTAAGAATCTAAACGCCCAAAAAAAAATGAATGTTACAATTGTAAGCTGCCCAATTGTTCGAGAAAATGATGGCCTTGCAATGAGTTCAAGAAATTTACTACTGAGCCCTGAGCAACGAAAAGCTGCACCTGTAATTTACGCTACGCTCCAAACTTTGAATAAAAAAAATCTAAAATCCGATGTTTCTCTTATGAATCGTTTTTTTAAAAAACAAGTTGAACAACATTGCTTAAAAGTAGAGTACTTTTTTGTGGCTTCTATTAATGATTTAATTCCTGTTTCTAAATTAGAATTAAATAAAAAGTATCGGTTTTTTGTTGCTGTTTTTGCTGGAAAAACCAGGTTAATTGATACCATCGAATTAGACAGAATATAATACCTTTGAATAATGTTAATTGAAATTCTTAAATCTAAAATTCATCGTATTTCCGTAACCGATGCTGACCTAAATTATATTGGTAGCATTACACTGGATAAAAAATTAATTGATGCTGCAAATCTAATTGTAGGTGAAAAAGTTCAAATTGTCAATGTCAATAATGGAGAGAGACTTGAAACATATGTTATAGAGGGTTCAGAAGGAAGTGGAGAAGTCGCTATTAATGGCCCTGCTGCCCGTAAAGTTCAAAAAGGAGACATCATCATCATAATTAGCTATGCTCAGATGGAGACAGAAAACGCCAAAGCATTTAAACCCACATTGGTTTTTCCTAACGAATTGACAAACCAACTTGATTAAGACTTTGAAACAATTAAAATCTTCGATTAAAGTTCTAATTCCTATAACGATTGGAGTTTTCTTTATTTATTTAATGTTAATTGCTACGACTCTTGAAGATAGGAGGCTAATCTTCAGTTACATTAAAAATGCTGATTTTCGCTATATAATGCTTTCTGTTTTATTTGGAATATTGAGTCATCTTTCAAGGGCTTATCGATGGAAATTTTTGTTGGCACCTATGGGCTATAAGCCTCGTTTTATTAACTCTACTTTGGCTGTTCTAATTGCTTATATTGCTAACCTAGGAATTCCTAGATCTGGTGAAATACTTAGAGCTACAACATTAAGTTCTTATGAAAAAATTCCTTTTGAAAAATTATTTGGAACAATAATTGCCGAGCGTTTGGTTGACTTAATCTTTCTTTTTGGATTCATCCTTTTAGCTTTAAGCTTGCAATATGATTTAATCTTGCAGGTTCTTAAAAAAAAACAAATCTCGTCATCAACTATTATACTTGCTTCTGTATCAACTCTTCTTCTTTTTTTTGGTCTTCGATACTTTTTAAAAAATAATCATTCCAGGCCAATCAATAAGATAAAAGTTTTTTTTAAAGGGCTTGCCGAAGGGGTTTTAAGTTTTAAATCCATGAATAATAAAGGTGCGTTCATCTTACACACAGTTTTTATCTGGATCATGTATGTTGCAATGTTTTATGTAATTAAATGGACCGTGCCAGAGACAGAAAATCTTGGATTAAGCGCTTTATTACCAGCGTTTGTTATTGGAGGGCTAACTATTTCTGCAACAAATGGAGGTATTGGGATTTATCCGTTTTCGGTAGCTTTGATGCTCTCTGCTTTTGGAGTTTCTAACGAATCTGGTCTTGCCTTTGGCTGGATAATCTGGACCTCACAAACTCTAATGATTGTCGTCTTTGGAAGTCTTTCTTTTTTTGTATTACCTTTAGTTAATCGCAAAACTAATCTTTAGACAAATACATGGCCAAATTAAAAAAAGCTTTTTTTTGTCAAAACTGTGGAACTCAACATACAAAATGGCAAGGGAAATGTAACGGCTGTAAAGAATGGAATACTTTAGCAGAAGAACTCTTAACTAAAGAGGCATTAAAAGATTGGTCCCCAGAAGAAAAAACTAAGGTTTCAAAACCATTACGAATGGATGCCATTGACGTAGATTCTGTCCCAAAAATAAAAACTGGTGATGTTGAATTAGATCGTGTCTTGGGAGGTGGATTAGTGCCTGGAGTTGTAATTCTTTTAGGTGGGGAGCCTGGAATTGGAAAGTCAACTCTACTATTACAAGTGGCGCTTCAACTAAAAAAGAAAGTTCTTTATGTCTCTGGAGAAGAAAGTCAACAGCAGATCAAACTTCGCGCATCAAGAATGGGGTTAGCAGAAGATAATTGCTTTGTTTTAAGCGAAACCCAAACTCAAAGTATTTTTCATCAATTGCAAAACATTCAACCGCAGCTACTAATAATTGATTCTATTCAGACTTTACACAGCAACCACATTGAAAGTGGAGCCGGTACTGTTTCTCAAATTCGAACCTCTGCAGCAGAATTAATACAATATGCAAAAACCACAGATATCCCAGTAATATTAGTAGGACATATTACTAAGGATGGTGCCATTGCAGGTCCAAAGATTCTCGAACACATGGTAGATACTGTTCTTCAGTTTGAAGGAGATCGAAATCACATCTATCGTATATTAAGGGCTCAAAAAAATCGCTTTGGCGCTACTTCAGAAATTGGAATCTATGAAATGATTTCGCAGGGCCTCAGACAAGTAAACAATCCTAGTGAAATATTAATTTCGGAAAAAGAAAGTTCTCTAAGTGGTCACGCTATCGCTGCAACAATAGAAGGCTTACGCCCTCTGATGATTGAAGTTCAGGCCCTAGTCAGTAGCGCTGTTTATGGAACTCCACAAAGAAGCAGTACCGGATTTAATTCAAAACGATTAAATATGCTTTTGGCTGTTTTAGAAAAAAGAGCTGGGTTTGCTCTTGGCAGTAAAGATGTTTTTATCAATATAACTGGAGGAATTAGTATTGAGGATCCAGCTTTAGATTTGGCTGTTATTTCAGCTATACTTTCTAGCTATCACGATATTCCCATTTCCCAAAAAATTTGTTTTTCAGCGGAAATAGGACTTTCTGGCGAAATAAGACCAATTTCTAAAGTAGATCAACGGATACAAGAAGCTGAAAAGTTAGGCTTTGAAAACATTGTTATATCTCAATATTCTAAACTAAGTGTGGATCAAAAGTTGATTCAAGTACAACAATTCTCTAAAGTAGATAGCCTTGTTAATTTTCTTTTCTAACATTAGTTTTTAGAAAAAAGAGCCTATATTAGAGAGGGTAAAATACTTTTTTTATGAAAAAAATTATCTCTAAGTTCATTGCAGAAGTTGATGCAAAAAATCAAAACGAACCAGAGTTCATGCAGGCAGTAACTGAAGTTGCTGAAACCGTTATCCCTTATATCGTGAAACACGATATTTATTATGGTCAAAATATTTTACTTCGAATGGCGGAACCCGAACGCGTTTTGTCCTTTCGTGTTGCTTGGATTGATGATAATGAAGAAATACAAGTCAATCGAGGTTACAGAGTCCAAATGAATTCAGCAATAGGCCCATATAAAGGAGGCTTAAGATTTCACCCAAGTGTAAACCTTAGCGTTTTAAAGTTTTTAGCATTTGAGCAAACCTTCAAAAATAGCCTTACGACTCTACCAATGGGTGGTGGAAAAGGAGGTTCAGACTTTAATCCAAAAGGGAGGTCAGATACAGAAGTAATGAGATTTTGTCAAAGTTTCATGACAGAGCTCTATAGCCATATTGGTCCTAATCGTGATGTCCCTGCAGGAGATATTGGTGTTGGTGGTCGTGAAATTGGATATCTCTTTGGACAATATAAACGTCTTAAAAATGAGTTCACAGGAGTCTTGACTGGAAAAGGGGCTTCATTCGGTGGATCATTAATTCGTCCTGAAGCTACAGGCTATGGGGTGGTCTATTTTACAGAGCAAATGTTAAAGTATAAAAACAATAGTTTAAAAGGTAAAAAAATTACTATTTCAGGCTCCGGAAATGTTGCACAATATGCAACTGAAAAATGTATTCAATTGGGAGCAAAAGTGCTTTCTCTTTCAGATTCATCAGGTTATATAATAGACCCAGATGGAATTGATGAAGAAAAATTAGCTTTTATAATGGATCTTAAAAACATAAAAAGAGGTCGAATCGGATCATATGAACAAAGATATCCTAAAGCTTCTTTTCATGCTGGAGAAACTCCTTGGAAAGTTGTCTGTGATATTGCACTTCCTTGCGCAACTCAAAATGAATTAAACGGGAAGGATGCTAAAATATTAATAAATAATGGTTGTATTTGTATTGGAGAAGGAGCCAATATGCCTTGCACGCCTGAAGCTATTGAATTATTCAAAAAAAATCAATTATTATTCGCCCCAGGAAAAGCTTCAAATGCTGGTGGGGTAGCAGTTTCTGGACTTGAAATGGCTCAAAATTCACTACGTTATAGTTGGACTAGAGAAGAGGTTAATAAGCGTCTTCAAACCATTATGATTGATATTCATGAATCATGTTTACAATATGGGAAGGATGAAAATGGTTATGTTGACTATGTCAAGGGGGCAAATATAGCTGGCTTTGTAAAAGTTGCTGATGCTATGCTGGCCCAAGGAGTAGTTTAGGTAGTGACTAATAAGAAAATCGATACAGTTCATGCTGTCAGTCTAGGCCTTGTTAAGTATGGAGATACTAGTTTGATTTCAACTTGTTACACTTTGGAATATGGTATGCAATCTTATATGCTTAAAGGCATATTGGCTAAAGGCAATAAAAAAAATTCTAAATCCTTATTTGAGCCACTTAATCTATTGGAATTACAAGCCCTCAAAAACCCAAAAGACCGTTTAGGTTATGTTAAAGAGGCTAAACTTCACTTTGCATATTCTTCAATTCCTTTTGATCTTGGTAAAAAAGCTTTAGTGTTTTTCTTATCAGAAGTATTGCATCAAGTTATTCGTGAAGAACAAGAACCTAATCCGTCTCTTTACCTTTTTATCAAAAAAAATCTAATCTGGCTAGATACTCAAAATCAGTTAGGTTTATTTCATATTAAAATGATGTTGGATCTTACTAAATTTATTGGGTTTTATCCAAATATAAAGATCTCAGAAGCTCCTTATTTTGACCTAGAGGCTGGATGTATGAGTTTTGTTAAACCTCCAACTAATTTTATTGAGGAGCCAATAAAAAGTTTTTGGACTAGACTTTTAGGCATGGCTTTTGATAAAGTTGGAGAAATTAAACTCTCAAAAGAACAAAAAGCTGAACTATTAAACAAAGTCATCTCCTATTTCGAACTACATTTACAACAATTTAAACCTCCAAAATCAACGAAAATACTAAATGAAATTTTTAAAACGTCTTAACTCGTTTTTCATCTTGTTCATATGCCTATGGTTATCAGGACAAGAAATTTTCATTGTCGACGAGATTTCAGAATTTCCATTAGAGGGGGTTGCACTCTACAATAAATCTAAAACAATTGCCACAATAACCAATGAAAATGGTTTAGCTAACTTATCGATTTTTTCTCTTGGAGAAATTATATTTGTTCAATATTATGGATATAAAAGTAGTAGTTTTGAGATGCCAAATAGAGATATTAGTTCCCCTTTCCAATTTGCTTTGCAAGCTGAAAATCAAAACTTAGATGAAGTAATTCTATCTGTAGCAAGGAATGCTTCCAAAAGAAAGCAAATTGCAGAAAAAGTTTCGGTAATAAGTAATGTAGAAATTTTAGCTCAACGTCCATCTACTGGAGCTGATCTAATTGGCATGAGCCCTGGGGTTAGAATTCAGAAATCGCAAGGAGGAGGAGGAAGTCCTGTTCTTCGTGGTTTTGAAGCAAATCGTTTGCTTTTAGTTGTAGATGGAATTAGAATGAACAATGCTATATATCGAAGTGGGCACTTACAAAATGCCATAACTATTCATCCAAATATCATCGAAAGGGTTGAAATAATATTTGGCTCTTCATCAGTGGGATATGGTTCAGATGCTCTGGGAGGTGTAATACATTATTACACCCGAAACCCCCTTATTAATAGTAAGGAAAAGATTAAAACTCAGTTTTCAAGTGATTTTTCATCTGCCAATACATCATCCATAAATTCAATTTCTACAGAAGTGAGTTTTAAAAAGTGGGCTAGCCTTACTAACCTAAGCTATTCAGGCTTTGGTGACATTCGAATAGGTAAAAACAGGCGTCATGGTTATGATAGCTGGGGATTGACACCCTATTATTCAATTAATAATCGAAATATTTATAGTGCTTTACCGCTTGAAAATGAAAACCCTTTAATTCAAAGAAACACTGGCTATAACCAAGTTGATTTACTCCAAAAGTTTTTATATCAAGTTGGTGATCGAAACCAATTAGTCTTAAATCTTCAATATTCCAACTCCTCTGACATTTCTAGATATGATAAACTTGTAGAAGAAAAAAATAATTCCCTTCGATATGCAGAGTGGTATTACGGACCTCAGAAACGTTTTTTATTTTCACCTCAAATTAAAATATTTCCAGAAAAAAAATATTTAAACTCTGGTAAAATCACTTTTGCTCTTCAAAATCTGGAAGAGTCTAGAGTAAATCGTTTCTTTAACAGTTTGACCCGAAACTACCAAACCGAAAAAGTTAATATAATAAGTCTTAATGGTGATTTTGAATTTAAGCATAAGCAAAAAAGCTCTTTTTCTTACGGTTTCGAAGGTGTCTATAATGTTGTAAGTTCCTTTGCATTTAAACAGGATCTTATTTTAAAACAAAATCGAATAACAGATTATACGCCGCGTCTACCAATACCTACTCGATATCCAAGTAGAGGAAGCTCCTACGCGAGCTATGCCGCTTATTTAAATTGGGTATGGAGCGTAACTTCGCAGCTTACATTAAATGCTGGGGCGCGACTAACAAGTACAAATTTAGATGTAAGTTGGAAGGAATTTTATAACATAAATGCACTTCTTTCAGAAGTAAATCTTGATTCCGAAGCATTAACTGGAACAATTGCTTTAACCTACCGCCCAAATAAAATGACTCAATGGAATGCAATTATTTCAAACGGATTTAGAAATCCAAATATTGACGATGTTGGTAAAATTCGAGAAAGTAAAGGTGACCTTGTTGTGCCAAATCCATTTCTCTACCCAGAATATGCTTACAATTTTGAGTTAGGTATAGCTCATTACCTTCCCAAAGCAAAAAACTATTTCTCGGTCAGAGGTTTTTCTACCCTAATTTCAAGGCATATTGGAAGGGCTGATTATATTATCTTTACCGATAAAACTACTCCAAGTCTAAATACCATTTTATACAATGGCGAGGAGGTCAATACTTTAGCTAATGAAAATTTGGGTAATCGCTATTTATTTGGAGTCTCATTAGATGGAAATATTTCACTTACAAGTAATTTTTTACTAAAAGGAGATTTGAGTATTATTGAAGCCCTAAAAAATAAACAATATGGGCCACTACCTTCAATATCTCCCATTTTTGGAAGTCTTTTATTAACTTATCAAAAAAATAATTGGTTTACGAGTTTGCGCTATCAGTTTAGTGGAAGTAAAGATCCCGATGATTACAGTGATGGTGGTGAAGATGGTTTGGAAGAAACTCCACTTATTTCAGAATCTCAAGGACTATATGCGGGTACTCCTTCATGGTCAGAATTGTCATTACTTACTCAATATCAATTGAGTCAGAAGATTCATTTAAGACTGGGATTGGATAATATTTTTGACGTCCACTACAGAAGTTTTGCTTCTGGAATATCTGCTCCTGGAAGAAACTTTAAACTTGGAGTTAATATTAGTTTCTAAAATGAGTTTTTTCAAAACAGCATACTATATAGGGACCTTCTTTTTTTTGGCTTAAATTAATTACTTTCGCACTTAATTGTCAATGTTAGTAAATATAAAGCTTCAAAAAAGCTTAAATAAAGTACCATCAAACAGAACTTGAAAAGGTGAAATTTAAAGAATACAAAGGGCTCAATTTACCCAAAATATCTGAAGAAATTCTTGCACAATGGAAGATAAATGACACTTTTTCTTCTAGTATAACATGCAGAGAAGGCAAACCTCCTTTTGTCTTCTATGAGGGTCCTCCTTCGGCAAATGGTAAGCCGGGAATTCATCACGTCATGGCAAGAGCTATTAAAGATATATTTTGTCGATATAAAACTCAAAAAGGGTTTCAAGTTCATCGAAAAGCTGGTTGGGACACACACGGGCTTCCGGTAGAATTAGGTGTTGAAAAAGAATTAGGTATTACAAAAGACGAAATTGGAAAAAGTATTACTGTAGAAGAATACAATGCGGCATGTAAAAAAGCAGTAATGCGATACACCAATATTTGGCATGAACTTACCGAACGAATTGGCTACTGGGTAGACATGAATGACCCTTATGTGACATATACGTCTAAGTATATGGAAAGTGTTTGGTGGTTAATTAAACAAATTCATGAAAAGGGCTTGCTTTACAAAGGCTATACCATTCAGCCTTATTCCCCTATGGCGGGGACTGGTTTAAGCTCTCACGAGCTGAATCAACCAGGAACTTATCAAGATGTGACAGATACAACTGTTACAGCTCAATTTAAAACAATTCCCAAGAGTCTACCTAAGCGTCTTCAAGGAGATATTCCATTATATATCTTAGCTTGGACTACAACACCTTGGACATTACCTTCCAATACAGCTTTAACAATTGGTAGAAATATTGATTATATCGTAGTGAATACTTTTAATCAATACACCTTCAAGCCAGTTCGTCTCATTCTTGCTAAAAATCTCTTAATAAAGCTCTTTGGAAAAACTTATGACTCTTCTAAAAAGCTAGAGAATTATAAATCAGGAGATAAAAAAATTCCATATAAAATAGAAGTTGAAATTAAGGGTTCTGAATTATTAGAAATTCGATATGAACAATTATGGCTAGAATCACCTCTTCCAATCGAAAATCCAGAAAATGCATTTCGTGTTATATCAGGAGATTTTGTTACTACCGAAGACGGTACTGGCATTGTTCACACGGCTCCTACTTTTGGAGCAGACGACGCCAAAGTAGCAAAAGAAGCAAGTCCAGAAGTTCCACCTTTACTTGTATTAGACGAAAACAATAACAAAGTACCTCTTGTAGATCTCCAAGGGCGTTTTCGTAAAGAAGTTGGAAAACTAGGAGAGCGTTTTGTTAAGAATGATTATTATCCTGAGGGAACAGCTCCTGAACGTTCTACAGATATAGAAATTGCCATCCAACTCAAAAATGAAAATAAAGCTTTTAAGGTTGAAAAATATGTCCACTCTTATCCAAACTGTTGGAGAACAGATAAGCCCATTTTATACTACCCTTTAGACTCATGGTTTATTAAAGTAACCGAAGTGCGTGATCTTATGACTGGACTTAATAAAGAAATTAATTGGAAGCCAAAATCAACTGGAGAAAAACGCTTTGGAAACTGGCTTGCAAATGCTAACGATTGGAATCTTTCGCGTTCGCGCTTTTGGGGAATTCCACTACCCATTTGGCGAACAGAAGACGGGAAAGAAAGTATTGTTATAGGATCCATTGGTGAGTTGAAAAAAGCTATTGAAATTTCAAAATCAATTGGATTAATGAAAGATAATCCCCTAAAGGATTTTAAAGAGGGGGTTTTTTCAAATTATAATTACAAAGTTGTAGATCTTCATAAAAATGTTGTAGATAAAATTATTTTAAGTAGTAGTAATGGTGAACCCATGTATCGCGAAGCAGATTTAATAGACGTGTGGTTTGATTCCGGATCAATGCCTTACGCCCAATGGCACTATCCTTTTGAAAATAAAGAATTAATCGATGATGGAAGTACATTCCCCGCAGACTATATTGCTGAAGGGGTAGATCAAACTAGAGGATGGTTTTATACTCTCCATGCTATTGCGACTATAGTTTTTGGTAAAAAGGCATATAAAAATGTTGTTTCAAACGGATTAGTTTTAGATAAAACTGGTCAAAAAATGTCCAAGCGTTTAGGTAATGCCATAGATCCTTTTAAAATTTTAGATAAATATGGCCCCGACGCCACACGCTGGTATATGATTTCTAATACTAACCCTTGGGATAATCTAAAGTTTGATGAACAAGGTATCGCTGAGGTGCAACGTAAGTTTTTTGGGACGCTATACAATACATTTTCCTTTTTTAGTCTCTATGCCAATATAGACATGTTTAACCCTCATAAAGAAGTCTCTATTCCTCTTGAAGAAAGGACAGAATTAGATCAATGGATTTTATCTGAACTACATAGTTTGATTCAAGCCGTAGATGATGCTTACGAAGATTACGAGCCCACCAAAGCCTGTCGTTCTATTTCTGATTTTGTTCAAGAAAAATTAAGTAACTGGTATGTACGATTATGCAGAAGACGTTTTTGGAAAGGTGAATATGGCCCTGATAAAATTGCTGCTTATCAAACTCTTTATGAATGCTTAGTAACCATATCAAAACTTTCCGCTCCAATAGCTCCTTTTTATATGGATCGATTATATCAAGACTTAGTTCAAGAAACCCAAAGATCGATCCATCTAACTGATTTTCCAAAAGCAAAAACTTCCTTTGTAAACATAGAATTAGAAACCCAAATCAATACTGCTAGAAGTTTGACATCTCTTGCGCTTTCACTTAGAAAGAAAGAACAAATAAAAGTCCGCCAACCTCTACAAAAAATGATCATCCCTATTAAAAATCAAATCGAGAGATCTAGAATTGAACAAATAGTAAGCCAATTGAAAGTGGAAATAAACATCAAGGAAGTTGAGCTGTTAGATGATGCAAATGCTCTTTTGGTTAAAGATATCCGCCCCAATTTTAAGACATTGGGCCCACGTTTTGGAAGTGAACTGAAAGATGTAATAAAGCTTATATCTCAATTAACCACAGAGCAAATCAATGAAATAGAAGAAAAAAGACAACTCGAAGTTCAAATCAATGAAAAAAACATTATTTTAGAAAGCTCAGATGTTGAAATCTTTTTTAAAGATATTGAAGGATGGCAAGTTGCTCAAGGTGGAGGAATGACTGTTGCCTTAGACATGAAGCTAACTCCAGAATTAAAAAAAGAGGGGATTGCAAGAGAACTGGTTAATAGAGTTCAAAACCATAGAAAAGACAGTGGCCTTGAAGTCACTGATAAAATTGATATTTTCTTAAAAAACGAACCTAAATTAGAAGCAGCTGTTTCAGAAAACAAGACTTATATTATTTCTGAAACATTAGCTGAAAACTTATATTTTAAACCCGAGATTGAGGAGGGAAATATCCTCGAATTTGCAGACATAAAAACTGAAATTTGTATTAAAAAATTTTCTCATGAGTAAAAAAACAAGATACAGCGACAAAGAGCTCCAGGAGTTCAGGAAGTTAATAGAAGAAAAGATTGAAAAAGCAAATACCGATCTTGAACTTTTAAAAAGTACTTATATGAATAATGGAAACAACGGTACAGAAGATACAGCACCTACCTTTAAAGCTTTTGAAGAAGGTTCTGAAACCATGTCCAAAGAAGCAAACACACAATTGGCTATTCGTCAGGAGAAGTTCATTCGTGATTTAAAAAATGCATTAATTCGTATTGAAAATAAAACTTACGGGGTTTGCCGAGTCACAGGAAATCTTATCAATAAGAAGAGATTGTTTTTAGTGCCACATGCTACTTTAAGTATAGAGGCTAAGAATATGCAGAAGTAAGCTTATAAGAAGTTCTGAACACTAAAAAAACATATTTTAACCTGGGCTGGGCGCTGGGAATTATCTTGATCATCTTGTTATTGGATCAAGGCACTAAATTTTATATAAAACTAAACTATCCTCTTTCGGGTTATGGAGTTCCACCCATATTAGATTGGGGGTTTTTTAAATTACTTTTTGTCGAAAATAAAGGAATGGCAATGGGTGCAAAACTAAACGACTTTATCCCCTTTATTACTGAAGATACCTCAAAACTAATTCTCACCTTATTTCGTATTGTTGCCATTTTTGGTCTGGGTTATTGGCTTTTAGATTCAATTAAAAAGCAGAGTGGGGTACTCTTAAATTGGGCTCTAGCACTCATCTTTGCGGGGGCATTAGGTAATATCATAGATTCTGTATTTTATGGAGTAATATTCACCGACAGTTATGGGAAGGTTGCTGAAATATTCCCAGAAAAAGGGTATGCATCTCTTTTTTATGGACATGTAGTGGACATGCTTCAATTTCCTTTATTCGAATGGACTTGGCCACCATGGATGCCTTGGATAGGTGGTGAAAACTATTTATTTTTTCAATATATCTTCAATATTGCCGATACTGCTATAAGTACAGGTGTGGGAATTCTAATTGTTTTTAACAAAAAGATTTTTTCAAAGCCTGACTCTTTGCCAAGCTCATAAATTAAGTTTGAGGTAGTTTAAATAAATCTTCAACTTTACAATTAAGAGTATTCGCAATTTTTAATGCTAAAACTGTAGAAGGAATGTATATCCCATTTTCAATAGCATTAATACTCTTTCTTGAGACTTCTGCAGAAACTGATAGTTCTTGTTGAGTTAAACCAGCAGATTTTCGAAATTCCTCAAGATTATTTTGAAGTTTTTTGTGGTTCTTCCCCAAAATTATTTTTTTTCAAATTCTTCAACAGCATCAGTTAATTCTTTCCCTGTGTTTGGATAAAGATATCCAGCTATCATAGTTCCAATGCCTATAAAACTAACTAATGCCCCAACACCTTCTAAAATACGTCCCATTGCTAAAAAACCAAGTAAATAAAGACCAACACCCACAAAAATTGATATAACTCCGCTTCTACGATAGTCAATGGGTTCCTTCTTTCTTTCTTCAAAAATTTTTAATAACTCTTCAACTTTGGACGGGTCGTCAAGATTCTTAGATATTTCAAGCACTGTTTCTCTCTTTCCCTTGGCATCATAATACAACCAAATAAATACAGTAACTGGAATTATAATTCCTGTTAGCATTCCAAAAACTGGTATAATAATATTTTGATCATTCATAATTTATATTCTATTAATGTAACGCAAACTTAACATTTTTTTCAATATGAGTAGCAAAGGTTACATAGAAATATCAAATTTATATGTTTATTTTATGAGAAAATTTATTATACCTTTAGGATTGACACAATAATCTAAGGGAATATCTTCAGTGCGAATCCCGTCTATTTTATCTACAGGGTTAAAAAAAGAAAGCCCGATTTTTAAAACTTCGGGTTTACAGTTCACTAAGAAATTATCATAAAACCCTTTGCCATAACCTATACGATTTCCAATTTTATCATATCCAAGTAATGGGACAAATATTACATCTATATGTTTTGGGTCTATTAAAATTCCTTTATCTGGTTCGGGTATTCCCCAAGAATTGACTCTAATCTTGGTGCTATCAGTTAATAAAATGTGTTCTAAATTTTTTCCACTCACCTTAGGAACTATTACCTGTTTGTCTCTTCCTTGGAGCATCGTCAGTATTAGGGAAGTGTCTATTTCTGCTTTAGATTTTATGGGAAGAAATAGATGAAAGTACTCAAAATCCCAAATAGGAAGTTTTAAACATTGATTAGCAATGTCAAAACTTAATTTTTCATGTTCCGCTTCGCTGAGTTCAAGACGCTTTTTTAAAAAATTGGTTCTTAATTTTGCTTTTGAAGCTTTAGGATTCATGAAATGATATTCTAATTGATAATAGACCCAAAGAAAATCAATATTTTCGTTTTGTGAAATTAGATGCGATTGAAATTCAGATAAAAAGCTTACCCCAGGTTCCTGGGGTTTATCAATATTATGATAAACAGGATAAAATAATCTATATAGGAAAAGCAAAAAATATTAAAAAACGAGTCAACTCATACTTTAACAAAACTCAAGATAACCAGAAAACACGAGTACTAGTAAAAAACATTTTCCGAATTGAACACGTGGTTGTAGACTCCGAAATAGATGCGTTACTTCTAGAAAACAATCTTATAAAAAAATACAAGCCCAGATACAACATTCTTCTAAAAGATGACAAAACATATCCTTGGATTTGTTTAGAAAAATATCCTAAACCTAAAATATTTTCTACTAGAAATATAAATGATACATCGAAAGAATATTTTGGTCCTTATACAAATATTAAGCATCTGAAAATTATGATTCAATTAATTAAAGAAACATATCCGTTTTTAAACCAGGAGTTAAATCATCTTTTAAAGATTAACAATATAGAATCATCTGTTTTTTTATTTAAAAAACACGAACTATCAATTAAACAATTAATTAATGGGAATTTAAATTTTTGTATTAATCATTTTAAAAAAGAAATGAAACTTCTTTCAAAGGAATTAAAATTCGAAGAAGCTCAAGTTTTGAAAGAAAAAATTGCTGCACTTAAAGGTTACCAAGCCAAATCAACAATTGTTAATCCAAAAATTAATAATGTTGATGTTTTTTCAATTATTTCTGACGAAAGTCATGGTTACATAAATTATCTACAGGTATCTTTTGGTGCAATAGTCAGATCACATACTATAGAAATCAAAAAAAAATTAGATGAAAAAACCGAAGATCTTCTTCAGTTAGGTATAATTGAGATAAGACAGCTTTTTTCGAGTATTTCAAAGACTTTATTTCTATCTCATAAAGTGTCATTAGGAAAAGAACTCAAGGTTTTTTTACCTCAACAAGGAGACAAAAAAAAGCTTGTAGATTTATCCCTTCGCAATGCAAAATATTTTAGAATCGATCGCTATAAACAGATAAAAATTACTGATCCTGAACGTCATACTAAGCGTCTTATGAATCAAATGAAAGTTGATTTGAGATTACCAAAAGAACCGATTCATATTGAATGCTTCGATAATTCCAATACTCAAGGATCTAATCCGGTTGCAGCTTGTGTAGTTTTTAAAAATGGGAAGCCCAGTAAAAAAGAATACCGTCATTACAATATCAAAACTGTAACTGGACCTAACGATTTTGCTTCTATGGAGGAAGTTGTTTTAAGGCGCTATAAAAGACTTTTAGAAGAAAATACTTCCCTTCCACAGTTAATTGTTATTGATGGAGGAAAAGGACAACTTTCTTCAGCTTTAAAAAGCTTGGATATTCTTGGATTGAGAGGTGAAATATCAATCATAGGAATTGCCAAAAGACTTGAAGAAATCTATTTCCCTAATGACGGTATTCCCTTATACTTAGATAAGAAATCAGAAAGCCTAAAAATTCTTCAACGTGCAAGAGACGAGGCTCATCGGTTCGGTATTACTTTCCACCGTCAAAAAAGAAGTAAAAGGAGTTTAACTTCAAAACTGGATGGTATTCCAGGAATTGGTCCTGCCTCACGAGATAAATTGTTAATCTCCCTAAAATCATTTAAACGTATTAAAGCTGCTTCAAAAAAAGAGGTAATCGATATTTTAGGAAAGCAGAAGGGGGAAAGAATTTTTGATGCTCTTCAAAAAAATTGAGGATTTTAATACTTATCAAGTATTTTTCTAATAAAACTCAACAAAGAGATTTATTATCTTTGATTTATGATAATACGAATTGTACTAATTCTTTTCTTATCAACTCAGTTGATTTTTTCTCAAACTAATTCAAAATCAACCTTGCCAGCTATGCAATCTTTCCAAGATGGAGAGTGGTTTCAATTGCGCCTTCACTATGGCCCTTTTAATGCAAGTTATGCTACATTTTCTTTAGAGCGAGAAGCTCTTAATAACAAGGCTGTTTTTCATGCCAAAGGATTTGGAGAGACTACAGGCATTGCTAAGTGGTTTTTTAAAGTAGAAGATTATTATGAAAGCTACTTTGATGAGAATACTGGAAAACCATATAAATTCATCCGCGATATTAATGAAGGAGGGTATACAAAAAATATAGAAATTGATTTTAATCATGAGGAAGGTATTGCCCGAGTAAATGATAAAAAAAAGGGGGAAATAAATAACTTCTCAATTGAGAATAACGTACAAGATTTAATTTCTTGTTTTTATTATTTAAGGAATTTTTATCCCAAAGATGGGGTTGAAGTCAATGAGAGTTTTGATATAAATATGTTTTTTGATAATGAAAACTATGTTTTTAAACTCAAGTATTTGGGTAAAGAAGCTATAAATTCAAAGTTTGGGAAAATTAATTGTATGAAGTTTCGGCCTTTAGTTCAATCAGGGAGAGTCTTTGAAGAACAAGAAAGTGTCACTCTTTGGGTTTCAGAAGACAAAAATCGTTTGCCAATTCGATTGCAAGCAGATATTCTGGTTGGTTCAATAAAAGCAGACCTAGAAAATTTTAAAAACCTTAAACATCCTTTTAAAATCTTATTAGAATAGTTTGAAAAATAGATTATAACTTTTTTCAATGATTTTTATTTAACTTAAATAAGTTTCGAAATTTGTTAAAAATTCATTTATGTACCGAATGTTTATGTCTTTTTTGATTTTACTTTTTTTGGGATGTAGTAACACCTCCAATCAATCTATTGAAGAAACTGAAAAGATCGTTGAAGAATTAATTCCTGACCTGTTTTATGGTATCGATCTTAATGAGTTTGATGTAGAAACTAAAAAAATTAAGCGAGGAGATACTTTTGGTAAAATCATAGAAGACAATGGCATTGATTACCCAGATGTTTACAATATCCTTCAAGCGATAAAAGGAAAGGTTAATGTAAGGAAACTAACAATTGGAAAACCGTATAGTCTGTTTTATTCCAAAGACAGTATTCCAGCTCCAGAATTCTTTGTATACCATCCTGGACCACAGTCTTTTAGCCTCATTCACTTAAGAGATAGTCTTTATGGTAACCAAGTCCATAAACCTGTGCGTTTAGTTGAGCTTGAAGCATCAGGAATCATAAAAAGTTCATTATACGAAACAATGCAAAATAGTGGCGTAAATGAGTCCCTCACTTATTATCTTTCTGATGTATATGCTTGGACTGTTGACTTTTTTCGCCTTCAAAAAGGAGATCGATTTAAAATTATCTATACTGAAAAATTTGTAGATGATTCGATCTCAATTGGAGTAGAGCGCATTAAAGCTGCCTATTTTGAACATAAAGGAAAACCTCTTTATGCCTTTGAATACATAAGTGATCAAAAAAAAGGGATCGTAGATTATTTTGATGATCAAGCAAAAAGTCTAAGACGAGCATTTTTACAAGGACCTCTAAAATTTAATAGGGTTTCGTCACGATATAATCTTAGAAGAAGGATCGCATATTACGGAAATCGTATACGCCCCCATAAAGGAACCGATTTTGCTGCTTCCGTAGGTACGCCCATACTTGCAACAGCCAATGGAAACATAGTGAAATCGAGTTATTCAAGAGGGAACGGAAACTATGTTACTATAAAACATAACGGAGTCTACTCAACTCAATACCTTCATATGAAAAAACGCAACGTAAGAGTTGGTCAGTTTGTGAATCAGGGAGATATTATTGGCTGGGTGGGTATGACTGGAAATACTTCAGGTCCTCATGTTTGTTATCGCTTTTGGAAAAATGGAAGACAAGTAGATCCTTTTAAACAAAAACTCCCCGAGGCAAAGCCAATTTCTAATAATTTAAAAGCTAAATTTGCTCAACATATTATTCCTTACAAAACTAAATTAGATTGCATCGTTTTTGATGATGACCCAGAGGCTGAAATTGCCGATAATAATCCCACTTCTTATGCGAAAGACTCTTCCTGATACTCCATCACCAAAATTTCAAACTTGGAAAGCCCTTAAAAATCATCAAAAAAAAATAGCTTCTACAAGTATTATAGAACATTTTAAAAACGAAAGCAACCGCCTTAATTATAGTTGGCTTGAATGGGAAGATTTTATAGTGGATTTTTCTAAAAACAGGATTGATCGAAAAGGGTTTGATCTTTTAATCGAACTAGCTAAAGAAGCAGGACTTAAGGGGGCTATTGAATCTCAATTTTCAGGAGCTAAAATAAATGATACAGAAAATCGAGCTGTTTTACACACTGCTTTAAGAAGGCTTGACAATTCCCCTGTAATTGTAGACGAGTTAGATATTATTCCAGAAATTAAAGCTATTCAAAAAAAAATGTCCGCCTTTTGTAATAAAGTTATCTCAGGGGAATGGAAAGGATATTCAGGAAAAACTATTACACATATCGTTAATATTGGCATTGGAGGATCTGACCTAGGTCCATCAATGGTAGTAGAAGCATTGGAGCACTATAAAAACCACTTAGATATTCGTTTTGTTTCCAATGTGGAAGGAGATCATCATGAAGAAGTCCTAAAGGGGTTAAATCCTGAAACTACTATTTTTGTGATTGTTTCTAAAACTTTTACTACACAAGAAACACTAAGTAATGCCAATAGTATCAGGGCTTGGTTTCTAAATCAAGCTCCAGAAACAGCTATAGTTCAACATTTTGTTGCAGTTTCAAGCAACACCGAAAAAACAGCTGCTTTTGGAATCTCACTAGACAATACTTTTCCCATGAAAGACTGGGTAGGAGGACGATTTTCATTATGGAGTGCCGTTGGTCTTAGCATTTGTTTGGCAGTGGGTCCTGAGCACTTCCGAGCTCTTTTGAAAGGAGCTGGAAAAATGGATTTACATTTTCAAGAGACTCCTTTTGAAAAAAATATTCCGGTAGTTTTGGCTTTATTAAGCATTTGGTACAATAACTTTTGGAATGCTGAAAGTGAAGCTTTAATCCCCTATACTCAATATTTGAGAAATCTTCCTGCCTACTTACAACAAAGTGTCATGGAGAGTAATGGTAAAAGTGTAGGGCGTGATGGGAGGCCAGTGAATTATCAAACCGGTAGCATTATATGGGGTGCGTCTGGGACCAATGGGCAACATGCATTTTTTCAACTGATTCATCAAGGAACAAAACTAATACCTTCTGATTTTATTGGATTTAAAAAATCTTTAAAAGGAAATTCCGATCATCAAAATAAATTATTATCGAATTTTATTGCTCAAACCGAGGCGCTGATGAATGGAAAAACCGCAGATCAAGTTAAAGAAGAACTTGAAGCTAATGATATTGATACTGAACTTCAAGAAAAACTTACTCCTTTTAAAGTGTTTGAAGGAAACAAACCAACAAATACAATTCTTATAGATAAACTTACACCAGCTTCTTTAGGGTCTTTGATTGCACTATATGAACATAAAATATATGTTCAAGGATTGATATGGAATATATATAGTTATGATCAATGGGGGGTTGAGCTTGGAAAACAATTAGCTGCTAAAATCTTAGATGAAATCGAAGGGAAAAAGTCTTTCTCACATGACCCATCTACTTCAAAATTACTTTCTAAAATTTAAGATTCTTGATTTTTAATTGGAGATTAGTATTTCCATTATATTGGTTTTCTTCTAGAGTATAAAGAACTGAAAAAGGTTTTTGTTTTTTGACTTCAGAAAGATTGTGCCCCAAACCAAAACCAATGCCCGAAAAACGACCCCCCGATGAGTCAATTAAATCTAGACGTAAATGAGTTTTATCTTTACCTACTATACGGCTTCCTCCTGCATCCATACATTGATGCGTGACAAAAATGGGAAGCATGTTTTTGGGTCCAAAAGGGGACATTTGATTTAAGATACGTAGAATTTTTAAGTTCAAATCTCTAAAACCTACATCCAAATCATAGGTTACCGATAGTTCTCTTTGCTCTGGAAGAATATGTTCTTTTGTATAATTTTCAAAGGCTAGTCTAAATTCATCTAACTGCTCAGGATTTATTGTTAATCCAGCAGCGTATTTATGTCCCCCAAACTGAATAATCGAATCCTTACAAGCTTCCAAAGCATTATATACATTGAAACCAGAAACAGAGCGAACCGATCCTGCTATTATATCTCCTGATTTAGTCAATACTACCGTTGGCCGATAATAATGTTCTATAAGTCGTGAAGCAACAATACCAATAACTCCTTTGTGCCAAGAGGGATGAAAGACAACCGTACTATTGTTATTCGATTCCTGGTTTAATTTAATTTGCTGTAAGGCTTCCTTGGTAATGCGCTCATCTGTTGTTTTACGTTCCGTATTGAAAAATTCAATGGCTCTGGCTATAGGTAATGCTGACTCTTTATCAGTGCTCATTAATAATTCTACCGCATTTAACCCATGATCCATTCGTCCTGCTGCATTAATCCTTGGAGCAATTACAAAAACTAAATCTGTCACATTTAAAGGACGGTTTAAGTTTTTTAGAAAAAAATTGAGCCCTGGACGAGGATGTTCTTGAAATTGCTTTATCCCCAAAAAAGTTAGAGTTCTATTTTCTCCAACCATGGGGACAATATCCGCAGCAATAGCTATCGCAACAAGATCTATATAAGGACTTAATTCTAACTCAGGAAGCCCTAATTTTATTTGTAAAGCCTGTATTAATTTGAATCCAATGCCACAACCACACAATTCTTTATATGGATAAGAACAATCACTCCTTTTAGGATTTAAAACTGCAACTGCTTTGGGAATTTTAGCTTTAGGTAAATGATGATCACAAATAATAAAGTCAATTCCCATTTCTTTTGCATAATTAACCTGTTCAATTGCATTAATCCCGCAATCAAGAGCAATAATTAAGCTAATTCCTTCAGATCGAGCCTTTTCAATTCCTTTTCTAGAAATACCATAGCCTTCAGAATATCTATCTGGGATATAGGGATGTACTGTTGCTATTTTATCTTTAAGATAAGATGTCATCAGGGATACAGAAGTAGTTCCGTCTACATCATAATCTCCAAAGACCATAATTCCTTCTCCATTTGAAATCGAACTTTGAATACGTATAACAGCATCTTCCATATCCTGCATCAAAAATGGATCGTGTAAATGTGACCACTTAGGTCTAAAAAAGTCCTTTGCACTATCAAAATCTTCAATTCCTCTTTGGGCTAGTAATGTGGCAATAGTTTTGGGTACATTAAGCATTTCTGAAAGTCTTTCAACATTTTCTTTCAATGGTTTTGGGGTTTTTTTCCACTGCATTTAGCTAGTTTTTACTCCTTCAACCACAACAACAAATTCTCCTTTTGGAGTATTCTCTTGAAAAAAAGATTTTGCCCCCTCAAGACTTCCTCTAAAAGTACTTTCATAAAGTTTTGAGATTTCCCTAACAACAGCAAGCTTCCTGTCTCCACCAAAGAGCGGAATCATTTGATCGAATAACTTAATTAGTTTGTGGGGCGACTCGTAAAAGACTAGCGTTTTAGTTTCTAAAGCCATGTATTCTAAACGACTCTTTCTGCCTTTCTTAGGAGGTAAAAAGCCTTCAAAATTAAAACGATCACAGGGGATTCCACTTTGAACTAATGCAGGGATAAGGGCTGTTGGTCCTGGCAAACACTGCACCTCAACTTTTGCTTCTAAGGCGTTTCGCACCAATAAAAATCCAGGGTCTGAGATTCCAGGTGTTCCTGCATCAGAGATAACTGCAATAGTCATTCCTCCTGTTAGTTGTTTAATAATTTTAGGAGCTTTTTGATGTTCATTGTGCATATGAAAACTCTCAAAAGGAGTATTGATTCCGTAATGCTTTAATAGTTTTATACTCACTCGAGTATCTTCAGCCAAGATTAAATCTACCTCTTTTAAAACACGTAATGCTCTAAATGTAATATCTTCTAGATTACCAATAGGTGTTGGGATCAAATATATCAAAGTTGCCGTTTTAAATTTTTGCTAAAACATTTATTAACAGTCAAAGTTTTTTTGCAAAATAGCTAAAAAGCGTTCCGCAATTTCTTCTTTTTCGTTCCAATTCTCATATTCGGTTTTAACTTGGTCTTCGATAAAATTAAAAACTTCCGTCCAAGTTTCAAAAGTAACTATCTGAGAAATCACTTTGTCATATGCAGATGCATCACCCTCAAAAAGATTTTTTATAAAAGCAATCCTATCGTTAAGGTCAATGCTCAAGGTTTTGGAAAAGTGATCATTGATGTTTTTGACATCTGAGATTGTTTCTATACCCAGTTTAGATTCTTCTCCTAAAGTTTCTTCCTTTTTTGGCTCAAAAGAGGGTGTTTTTTCAAAGGTTTCAAAAAGCTTTTCATAAGTTTCAGGTTCAGGCATTTCAGTAACCATATTTTTAATGGTTTCCATCATAGGTTTTACTTCCAGATCCTCATCTTTTACATTATCCTTTTCAGCCTGCCCAGTAATAGAATCCAAAACTTCTGAAAGTTCAGATTGTTGTTTTTCCCAAAGGGTTTTATTAGACACTTCCTGCTCTAAAAGCATTTTTTGAACAATAGAGAGTTCGTATAACTTTTGAATCGCTCGATGAGTTTTTTCATCATCCCACTGTTCTTGATTATTTATAATTTTTTTAGCCCATTTAAGTAATGCGATTTTTATTTTTTCTGTCATCGTTTTTAATACCTTTGTTTTTTAGGGATTGAGACATTCTCATATATTACAGTTGAAAATTACAAAATGTTTTTAGAAAATTCTGTAAATGCTAAGGAACAATTTGGTTGGATTGAGATCATATGTGGCTCTATGTTTTCTGGAAAAACAGAGGAGTTAATTCGAAGACTTCGACGTTCTCAATTTGCAAATCAAAAAATTGAAATTTTTAAGCCTGCATTAGATTTACGATATGAAAACGAAATGATTACTTCACACGATCAAAATCAAATTCAATCAACATCTATTCCAGCCGCCGCCAATATTCCAATTTTAGCAGATGGCTGTGATGTGGTTGGAATAGACGAAGCTCAATTTTTTGACGACGAAATTATTCAAGTTTGTAATAATTTAGCTAATAACGGTGTTCGCGTCATTGTAGCTGGCTTAGATATGGACTACCAAGGAAATCCATTTGGACCAATGCCAGGATTAATGGCTACGGCAGAATACGTTACTAAAGTCCATGCAATATGTGCCCGGACAGGGAACTTGGCTAATTACAGTTATCGATCCTCTTCTAATAAATCTATTGTTCATTTAGGTGAAAAAGAAAGTTATGAGCCTTTGTCAAGGGCATCTTTCTTTAAAGCTTTCCATGGCCAAAAGAAAAAAAATAAAGATTCCTAATCCTTGAATAAACTTCACATTTACCTAGCTAATCTAGATCATAATTTTAATGTAATCCGAAACCAATTGAGTTCGAATACAGCTATTTTCGGTGTTGTCAAAGCTTGGGCATATGGGAGTGATATGATCAGAATTGCTAAACGCTTGGAACAATTGGGTGTAGATTATCTAGCTGTAGCATATGCGGAAGAAGGTGAAATACTTCGTAAAGGAGGAATAGATTTGCCTATTCTTGTTTTTTACCCCCAATCAGAAGGTTTAAAAACAATTATTGATGCTAATTTAGAACCGAGTCTATACAATATTTCACTTTTCAAAAAATTCCATCAACTGCTTAAACAAAAAAACAGAAAGCATTATCCTGTTCATATTAAATATAACACTGGCTTAAATCGGGTTGGGTTTAACCCTAGTCAAGCTGCTTGGGTTTTGGAACAATTTAAAAGAAATGAATTTGACTTAAAAAGTGTCTATTCTCATCTTGCAACTTCAGAATCAACTGAAAATAATTCAAACAATAGTCAACAAATACAAGCATTTTTAACCATAAAAAAACAACACGAAGATAATCCTAATACACATCCAAAATTTCATATACTTAATAGTTCTGGTATTTTTAAAAATTCCCAATATGAATTTGATGCTGTTCGTTGTGGAATTGCCCTTCACGGATTTACTAACCACCCTGAGTTGGACCAAAAACTTAAGCCTTTAGCTAGTCTACATTCAACAATTAGTCAAATTCATAAAGTAAAAACAGGAGACTATGTTGGCTACGACCTTGGTTGGAAAGCTTCTAAAGATAGTGTTATAGCAACTTTACCTATAGGTCACGCAGATGGTATTGCTCGGCATTTTGGTCATGAAAAAACTCAGGTCCTTGTTAATGGAAGGTCTGCGCCTATTGTTGGTAATGTTTGTATGGATATGATTATGATTAACATCAGCAATATTTCTTGTAAAGAAGGAGATACAGTTGTTATTTTTGGACCAGAACATACCGCCTCTGAATTTGCCATATCTGGAGGAACTATAAGCTATGAAATTTTATCTGGAATAGGCCCTCGAATAAATCGTGTTTTTCATTCATGATGAATCTGTTAGTTATATTCATAACAAACAGTTGTTTTTTGAATTATATTCATATAGAATTTGCTTGTAATTTTTTATGTAATACTTTTGACAAAAATTCATATAATGAAAGTAGCTTTAGTAGGAGCAACAGGTATTGTAGGCAATGTTATGCTAGAAGTTTTAACAGAGCGAAAACTCCCCATTAATCAAATTCTTTTAGTCGCTTCATCACGTTCTGTTGGAAAAGAAATTGATTTTGAAGGCAAAACTCATACTGTAATTGGGTTAGAAGATGCTGTTAATGCTCGGCCAAATATTGCTCTTTTCTCGGCAGGCAGAGCTACTTCTTTACAATGGGCTCCAAAATTTGCAGCGATAGGAACTACAGTCATCGATAATTCATCTGCTTGGCGTATGGATCCTAGTAAAAAACTTATTGTTCCCGAAATCAATGCAAATCTATTAACTCAAGAGGACAAAATCATTGCAAACCCAAACTGTTCGACTATTCAAATGGTTATGGCTTTAGCTCCACTTCACAAGAATTACAATATCAAGCGTATTGTAATCTCTACCTACCAGTCAATTACTGGAACTGGAATAAAAGCTGTTGAACAATTAAATAACGAGATAGAGGGTAAGACAGGAGATATGGCTTATCCCCACCCAATCCATAAAAATGCACTGCCTCAATGTGACGTTTTCTTGGAAAATGACTACACGAAAGAAGAAATGAAGCTTGTGAACGAGACTCATAAAATTTTTAATGATTCTGCTATTGGAATTACTGCTACTGCAATTCGAATTCCAGTAATAGGTGGGCATAGCGAATCTGTAAATTTAGAGTTTGAAAATTCATATGAAGTAAATGAAATTCGTTCAATTTTAGACCAAACTGAAGGAATAGAAGTTCAAGATGACCCTAAAAATAGTTTTTATCCTATGCCAATAGGGGCCCAAGGAAAAGACTCTGTTTTTGTTGGTCGTATTCGTAGAGATTCCTCCATCCAAAATGGTTTAAATTTATGGATTGTGTCTGATAACCTGAGAAAAGGGGCTGCTACAAACACTATTCAAATTGCAGAGTACCTGATAAAGAATAAGTTGTTTTAGAAAAACCAATAAGGCAAATAAATTATAGCTAATATTTTTGACGCATTACTTCAAAAATTTTTATAAATTTGCCGCTCAATTCTAAAGCGTTGGAAGTGTTGAAAGAATTTACAATCCCTTTTGTGGGGCTTAAAGACGGAAAACACGAGTTTCTATTTACAATTGATAATGCGTTCTTTGAACATTTTGAGTTTACTGATTTTAATGAGGCTTCACTCGAAGGTAAAATAGTTTTAAATAAAAAACCGAATTTTTTAGAGCTACATTTTAACGTTTTAGGAAATGTTGTTCTTCTCTGTGATGTTTCCACCGAGTTGTTTAATCATGAGGTTAAAACTGAATTTAATTTAATCGTCAAATTCGGATCATCATCGGAAAATAATTCAGATGAAATACTAGTAATCCCAGAAGGAAGTTATCAAATTAATGTAGCTCAAAATTTCTATGAAATAGTGGTGCTTTCACTTCCTTTAAAGCGTGTTCATCCTGGAATAGAGGATGGTACACTAAAAAGTGAAATCCTCACAAAACTCAAAGAATTAGAACCAAAAGAAGAAAAGTTAAATGGGGAGAAAGATCCCCGTTGGAATAAATTGAAAGATCTTTTATAAAGATAAATAAAATATTATGGCACATCCTAAAAGAAAAATCTCCAAAACAAGAAGAGATAAAAGACGAACGCACTACAAAGCCACTGATCAACAAATTGCTACTTGTTCTAAAACAGGAGAATCTCACTTATATCACCGTGCCCATTGGCATGAGGGGAAACTTTATTACAGAGGCAAAGTCCTTGTTGATGCTATCGAAACTTCAGAAACTTAATTATTTAATTAATTGAGAATATGCCCTCCCTTTATGGAAGGGCTTTTTTATTATAATTATTTTATTTGCATCAAAAAACTACTATCTTCACTTATAATTAAGCTTTTAAAGCTGCGATTTAAATGAACCTAGAGAGAGAGAACTTTCTTAAAGCGGCAATCACAGCTTTGGGAGGATATACACCGGATACGATTTTATCTAACCATAAATTAGAACAAATGGTGGACACTAGTGATGAATGGATACAAAGCCGGACTGGTATCAAAGAGCGAAGAATCCTAGCAGACAGTGACAAGGGAACTTCTTATCTAGCAATTAAAGCTGCGCAAGATCTTATTTCAAAGAAAAACCTTGATCCAAAGACAATTGATCTTGTCATTGTTGCAACGATTACACCTGATGTCCATGTAGCTGCAACAGCTGCTTATGTAACTTCTTCTATTGGAGCAATAAATGCTTTTGCCTATGACTTAAATGCAGCTTGCTCAGGTTTTTTGTATGGAATGAGCACTGCAGCAGCATACATAAGTTCTGGACGATACAAAAAAGTGCTATTAATTGGAGCAGATAAAATGTCTTCAATTGTAGATTATACTGATCGCAATACCTGTATTATATTTGGTGATGGTGGAGGAGCTGTTCTATTTGAGCCTAGTTTAAGTGGATACGGTTGGGAAGATGAATATTATAGAAGTAATGGGACTGACCGAATGTCTCTTAGAATAAAAGCTGGAGGTTCCTTATTCCCAACTACTCAAGAAACTCTAGATAAAGGCTGGCATAACATTTATCAGGATGGAAAAACGGTTTTTAAATATGCTGTTTCAGAAATGTCAAATGTAGCAGAAGAGATAATGAAAAGAAATGGTTTAGATGAAAAAAGTTTAGATTACCTCGTCCCTCACCAAGCAAATAAAAGAATTATTGATGCTACAACAAAACACTTAGCCCTTAACAAAGAAAAGGTATTAGTAAATATAGAACATTATGGAAATACTACAGCAGCTACATTACCGCTGTTACTAAATGATTACGAAACTAAATTTAATATAGGAGATAAGCTCGTATTTACTGCTTTTGGTGGTGGATTTACTTGGGGTGCAGCACACCTTACATGGGCCTACTAAATCAAAAATTAACTATTTATGGATATTAAAGAAATTCAAAATCTAATAAAATTTGTTGCTAAATCTGGTGCTCAAGAAGTTAAACTTGAAATGGAAGATGTAAAAATTACAATCAAAACAGGTTCTGCTCCTATTAAGATTGAATCAGGGGATCTAGTTCAACAAGTCCAAGCTGTGCCTGCAACTATTGTGGGTCAAATTCCAGTTTCTCCAATTCCTGTAGCTCAAGAGAAGGCTGCTAAAACTGAAGAAAAAAACGCTGAGGACGACAAATTGATTACAATCAAATCTCCAATTATCGGAACCTTTTATCGCAAAGCGTCTCCAGATAAACCCCCATTTATAGAGGTTGGTGATGTAATTAAAGAAGGTGGTGTGTTATGTGTTATTGAAGCTATGAAGCTTTTTAATGAAATTGAATCTGAAGTTAGTGGAACAATCGTTAAAATTTTAGTTGATGATGCTTCTCCAGTTGAGTTTGATCAACCTCTATTTTTGATTAACCCTTCATAACATTTTACTATGTTCAATAAAATATTAATTGCAAATCGCGGTGAAATTGCCATGCGAATTATTCGTACTTGTAAAGAAATGGGCATTAAAACAGTTGCTGTTTATTCAAAGGTTGATGCAGATAGTCTACATGTTCGATTTGCTGATGAGGCAGTCTGTATTGGTCCCGCACCTAGTAACGAATCCTATTTAAAACCATCTAATATCATTGCTGCAGCTGAAATAACTAATGCAGATGCCATTCATCCTGGATATGGGTTTTTATCTGAAAATTCAAAGTTTTCTAAGATCTGTGATGAACATGATATTAAATTTATTGGGGCATCATCTTCAATGATCGATCAAATGGGAGATAAGGCTTCTGCAAAAGCAACTATGAAAGCAGCAGGTGTACCAACAATACCGGGATCAGAGGGATTATTAGAATCATTAACTGAAGCTAAGACTATTGCTAAAAAATTTGCTTACCCTGTTATGTTAAAAGCAACAGCCGGAGGAGGCGGAAAGGGAATGCGTGCTGTTTGGAAAGAAGAAGATCTTGAAAAAGCATGGGAAAGTGCCAGGCAAGAATCCAAAGCAGCTTTTGGAAATAATGGTATGTACATGGAAAAATTAATTGAAGAACCTCGGCATATTGAAATTCAAATTGTAGGAGATTCTAGAGGAAAAGCCTGCCATTTGTCTGAACGTGATTGCTCCATTCAAAGAAGACATCAAAAGCTTACCGAGGAAACTCCCTCCCCATTTATGACAGATGCACTTAGAGAAAAAATGGGAAATGCCGCAGTAAAAGCGGCCGAATATATAAAATATGAAGGTGCGGGAACTATTGAGTTTTTGGTTGACAAGAATCGTAAATTCTATTTCATGGAAATGAATACTCGAATTCAGGTTGAACATCCGATTACAGAACAGGTCATTGATTTTGATTTGATTTGTGAGCAAATTAAAGTAGCTGCAGGAGAAAAAATTTCAGGGAAAAACTATTTACCCAAACTACATTCTATTGAATGTAGAATTAATGCTGAAGATCCCGAAAATGATTTTCGCCCCAGTCCAGGATTGATTTCAAACCTTCACCTTCCAGGGGGGCATGGGGTACGAATCGATACCCATGTATATAGCGGTTATGTTATTCCTCCACATTATGATTCCATGATTGCAAAACTTATTACTACAGCTCAAACTAGAGAAGGAGCAATCGGTAAGATGAAACGTGCATTAGAAGAGTTTATTGTTGAGGGGGTTAAAACAACAATCCCTTTTCACCTAAAATTAATGAGTGATTCAGCTTATCTGAAGGGAAAATACACAACTAAATTTATGGAAAACTTTTCTATGGAAGATTAGAAATCCTTAATCCCTTTTTAAATTATTATAATTACTTGATCTTGTCATTTAACTAAATGAATCATCCTTTCGGTTTACTTTTAATTCTTTCTGGTAAAACTCTAAATCCCATATTATAAAGCGTAAATCCAAAAATATCAACATATTGTTCAATTCTTTTTGAAACTGGAGTGCCAGCACCATGGCCTGTATTAGTTTCTATTCGTATTAATACTGGATTTTCTCCATTGTGTTTGTCTTGGAGCTCAGCTGCAAACTTAAAAGAATGAGCTGGAACCACACGATCATCATGATCGCCTGTAGTGACTAATGTAGCAGGATAATTCGTCCCATTTGTTACATTATGAACCGGTGAGTATGACTTTAAGTAGTCAAACATTTCTTTGGAATCCTCTGATGTGCCATAATCATAGGCCCACCCTGCTCCTGCAGTAAACTTGTGATATCTAAGCATGTCTAAAACCCCTACAGCCGGAAGTGCAACTTTCATTAGATCTGGCCTTTGAGTCATGGTTGCACCTACAAGTAAACCTCCATTAGATCCACCACGAATTGCTAAAAATTCGGGATTGGTAATTTGTTCAGAAATTAAGTATTCTCCTGCCGCAATGAAGTCGTCAAAAACATTCTGTTTTTTTTGCTTAGTTCCCGCCTTATGCCATTCCTTTCCATACTCACCCCCACCTCTTAAATTTGGAACAGCATATACTCCTCCCTGCTCCATCCATATTGCATTAGCGATACTAAAGGAAGGCTGTAAGCTGATATTAAACCCGCCATACCCATAAAGGATTGTCGGATTTTTACCGTTGTATTTAATCCCTTTTTTATGAGTAATGATCATTGGTACTTTGGTCCCATCAGAAGAGGTGTAAAAAATCTGCTCAGAAACATAATTTTTAGATTCAAAATCAATTTTAGGAGACCAGTGTTTTTTGGATATTTTGCCCCTAGGATTATATTCATAAATAATCCCTGGTGAATGATAATTTGTAAAAGTATAGTAAAGTTTATTGTCTTCTTTCCTCCCACTCCAGCCACTTGCTGTTCCCACTCCAGGTAGTTCAATTTTTCCCATATTTTCACCCGCTAAATTGTACTGAAATACTTGTGAAATTGCATCAACCATATACCGTGCAAACAAATAACCACCACCACTGCTAACTGACAACGGATTCTCTGTTTCAGAAATTACGTCTTCCCAATATTTCTGATTGGGTTGAGTTGCTGTAGCTTTTATCAATTTTTGATTGGGTGCGTCTTTATTTGTAACTATAAAAAAAGTTGTCCCTTCACTTTCGAGAAAGTAGCTGTCAGAACTGTAATCCTCATCTACGCGCAGTAAGGAACTATTGGGCTGACTTAAGTCTTTTACAAAGCTAATATTGCCCGAAGTTGTCTTAGAAGCAGAAATAAAGAGATAGTTCCCATCCTTTGTTACTCTTGCACCAACATAACGATGCTTCTCTTTTGAAGTTCCACCATAAACTAATTGATCCTTGGATTGAGGAGTTCCAACTTTATGATAATAAAGCTTATGTTGATCCGTCATCTCACTCAATTCGCTTCCTTTTGGCTTGTCGTAACTTGAATAAAAGAATCCTTCTTCTTTTTTCCATTGAATCCCACTAAACTTGACATCGGCTAAAGTGTCTTCTATCACTTCATTTTTTAGAGCATCTATTATAATTATTTTACGCCAATCACTACCCCCCTCACTAATTGAATAGGCAGCAAGTTTACCGCTTTCAGAAAAACTCAATGTTTGTAATGAGATTGTACCGTCTTTAGAAAAAGTATTTGGGTCAAGGAAAACTTCTTCCTCATTGTTCTCCCCTTTTCTAAAAACGACATATTGATTTTGAAGACCATTGTTTTTATAATAATACGTATAAGGCCCCTTTATAAAAGGAGCAGAAAGTTTATCGTAATTCCATAGTTGTTCCAATCTATTTTTGATTTGATTTCTAAAGGGAATTTTATCCAAGTAAGAAAAAGTGGTTTCGTTTTGTTTAACCACCCAGTTTTTTGTTTCCTCCCCATTATCATCTTCGAGCCAACGATAATTATCAATAACTTCTGAATCAAAATAAGTATCCACAGTTGGGATTTTTTCTGTTAAAGGGTAATTGATTCGATCGAAATTCTTTTGACATGAAATAAAGAAAAGAAAGAGTAATGAAAAATAGCGTAAATACATTAAAAGTTCTTTATAATTTAAAATAATGGTTTTCTTTTATAGGAAATTTACTAAACCTGTACTTATATCATACATTCCACCGACGATTTTAATTTCACCCTGCTTTTCCATTTCTTCTAAAACTGGGCTATCAGTACGAATTTTACTAATCGACATTTCTACATTTTTTTCTGCAACAGTATTAACAAAGTCAATGTTTGTAGAGTTTCTAAGACTATCATCTAAAGGCTCTCTAATAGCCTCTACTGCAGGTTCAATTTTATTGATTAGTGCTGTAAGATTACCTAATCGTGCGTGATCACAGGCTCCTTTTACAGCTCCACAAGCAGTATGTCCAAGAACAACAACAAGTTTTGTGCCTGCAAGTTTACAAGCAAACTCCATGCTTCCTAAAATGTCTTCATTTACAAAATTTCCTGCGATACGAACGCTAAAAATATCTCCAATTCCTTGATCAAAGATCAATTCTGAAGAAACACGGGAATCAATACAACTTAAAATTGTAGCAAAAGGAAATTGACCCTTACTCGTTTCTTTGACTTGTTGGACTAGATCTCGATCGAGTTGCTTCTTTTCAACAAAACGTTGGTTTCCATTTTTTAATTCTAGTAAGGAAGAATTAGGATTCATTTTTGATTGAGTTTCTTTTGTATGTGCTTTCATAATATTAAATATGATTTTTAATATAAAAATAACGTTCCTTATTTTAATATGGAAATTGATGTTCGCATATTTGATAAGCTATAATTACAAATCTGTTTTGCAAGATTTATTACCTTTCAAATCAAAAAGATAAATATGGCTCAGCGTTTTACAGAAGCCTTCCCATTAATTGTTTCTATTTTTGCACTTGGAGGCTTAATTCACCCTCCGTTAATCACATGGTTTAATGGTCCCCTAATTACAATGGGTTTAGGAGGTATAATGCTTGGAATGGGACTTACCTTAAAAGTTTCTGACTTTATTCAAGTTTTGCATCACCCAAAATGGATGCTGATTGGTCTTAGCTTACAGTTTTTAGTAATGCCTCTATTGGGTTGGAGTCTTGCTCAATTATTTCAATTACCGCCGCTATTTTCAATAGGAATGATTTTAGTTTCTTGTTGTCCCGGAGGAACAGCCTCAAATGTTATTGCCTATTTGGCTAAAGCAGAAGTGGCTTTATCGGTAAGTATGACTGCTTTTTCTACCCTAGCTGCTGTATTAATGACTCCTTTTTTAACTTTACAACTTTCAGGAAGTTACCTAGATATACCCACTGAAGGTTTATTTTTTAGTACTTTAAAAGTGGTGTTTATGCCTGTACTGTTGGGTATACTTTTAAATAGATTCTTCCCCAAAATCATTTCTCAAGTTATTCGCTTTGCGCCTCCCCTTGCGGTCCTCTTGATTTCTATGATTGTAGGAAGTATTGTCGGTCAAGGGAAGGAGGTCATTTTAGATTCTGGTTTTCGTTTATTTCTTTCACTGATTACTTTACATTGCTTGGGATTTTTAATAGGCTTTTTAATCAGTTTAGCTTTGTTCAAAAATTGGAAAATAGCCAAGACTATTTCAATAGAAGTTGGAATGCAGAATTCAGGATTGGGAGTTGTTCTCGCAAGAGAAAACTTTAGTAGTCCATTAGTTGCAATTCCAGCAGCCTTATCAAGTTTAATTCACTCCCTCTTAGGAAGTTTTTTTGTTATTCTTTTTAAGAATAAAAACTGATTTACTTAATGAGTTTTTAAAATCTTAGGGTTTTGATTTATACTCTAGCTGTTTAAACTCTCTACGTTTTAAAAAAATTAAGCGTGCTTGATTCATAGCATTATAAAAAGAGTTGGGATTGGCTTCTCCTTTCCCTGCAATATCCATTGCTGTTCCATGGTCAGGAGAGGTTCTAATATGATTTAAACCAGCTGTAAAATTAACTCCCTCTCCAAAAGTAATTGTTTTAAAAGGAATCAAACCTTGGTCGTGATACATCGCCAAAACAGCATCAAATTCATGATAGGTTTTATTTCCAAAAAATCCATCAGCCGCGAAAGGACCAAAAATCATTTTCCCTTTATTGAATTGTTTTTGTATAATTGGACGAAGAAACATATCATCCTCTTTTCCAATCACTCCATGATCACCAGCATGAGGATTTATTCCTAAAACTGCGATTTTTGGCTTTTTTATCCCAAAATCTTGTATTAAACTTTGTTCTAAAATCAATATTTTCTTTTCTATTATCTCAGGAGTAAGATAAGATGTTATTTCACGAAGAGGAATATGTTCACTGGCTAAGGCAACTTTAAGTTTATCTGTGATCATAAACATTAGACTTTCACCTTCCAATTCTTGATTAAGATAATCCGTATGTCCTTTGAATTTAAAGGCATCTGATTGGATGTTTTTTTTATGAATTGGTGCAGTTACAAGGACGTCTATAAGCCCGCCTTTTAGGGCTTGAGTTGCTGACTTTAGAGAACTGATTGCAAATGAACCTGCTTGTGAACTTTCATTACCATAGTTAATTGAAAAAGCTTGTTCCCAAGCGGATAGTATATTGAGCTTTTCTCCATTTGGTTTTTGCAAATCGCTGAGAGAACATATATTAGCTGATATTCCTAGCTTTTTTTGTTCCTCTATAAAATTCTGTGGATGAGCAAAAACGATTGGTGTGAAAAAGTCATAGATTTGCTGATCTTGAAAAGTTTTTAATATAATTTCAAAACCAACTCCATTTGGGTCTCCCACCGAAATTCCTAATCTTATTTTAGTCGATTCTAACACCTAAGTAACTTTTTGTCTTACTTTTGGAACAAATGTAATTAATTATAAACGCATGTTTACGGGAATTATAGAGGCATTTGCAAGAGTTAATGCTTTGACAAAAGAAGGAGATAATTTGCATATCGAATTAGAAAGTGAATTGACGCCTGAATTAAAAGTTGATCAAAGTGTTGCACATAACGGGGTTTGCTTAACAGTAGTATCTTGTAATGATAAATTTTATACTGTTACAGCCATAAAAGAAACTTTAGATAAAACTAATTTAGGCCTCCTCAAAGTAGGAGATTTCCTTAATCTCGAACGTGCAATGAAACTTGGAGATCGACTTGACGGGCACATTGTTCAAGGGCATGTAGATCAAACAGCTAAATGTATTGCGTCTGATACTTTAGATGGAAGCTGGAGATATACTTTCGAATATGATAGTATCCCTAATAATATAACCATAGAAAAAGGATCCATCACAGTAAATGGAGTAAGCCTTACAGTAGTTAATTCTTATAAGAATAAATTTTCTGTAGCTATAATTCCATTTACTTATGAAAACACAATTTTTAAAGAGCTTGAGGTCGGTAAAATAGTCAATTTAGAATTTGATCTAATTGGAAAATATATTTCAAAACTATATTTAAAGCGTTAATTTTTTTAACTTAGGAAAAACTATATAAAATGAATTTTCTTGAACTCGCAACGCTTTTATTACTTCTTGCCTCATTATTCTCTATAATAAACCTTCGTTTATTAAAACTTCCTCAAACAATTGGATTAATGGTTTTGGCCATATTCCTATCTGCTGGTGTTATACTTGCAGGTCAAATTTCACCTGGTTTTTTAACTTTTGCCACATCGTTGACAGAACAATTTGACTTTAGTGTTTTATTGATTGATGTAATGTTGCCTTTCTTGCTTTTCGCAGGAGCTATAAGTGTAAATGTTCATGAACTTTTAAAAGATAAATTAACAATTCTCCTATTAGCCAGTTTTGGAGTTCTCTTTTCCACCTTTGCTGTTGGAACTGGTCTTTTTTGGTTAATAGAACAACCTGTTTTTGGTCTTTCCGAATTAGGTTTAAATTACGTAGACTGCTTGCTTTTTGGTTCTCTTATTGCTCCAACGGATCCGATTGCCGTTTTAGCTATGGTAAAAAAAATGAATCTTTCTTCGGTTACCGAAACTAGAATTGCTGGAGAATCCTTATTTAATGATGGGATTGGAGTGGTTGTTTTCCTTACCCTTTTGAGCATAAAAGCAGAAGGCATTGACAATGTAACCGTTCAAAGTGTTGGATCACTCTTCGCTACTGAAGTTATAGGTGGGATTGTTCTTGGAGCAGTTATGGGCTTTCTGGGTATGAAATTGGTTAAATACATTGAAAATGAACATGTAGAGTTAGAAGTTTTAATCACTCTTTCTCTTGTACTTCTGGTTCCAGTTATCTCTCATGTTTTTCATTTCTCAGCTGTTTTAGGAGTTGTGGTAATGGGACTGTTTTTGAATCAAAATATTGATGGCGATGATAAACAAGAAGGGGTGCAAAAAGTTATGGGTGATTATGTATATAAGTTTTGGCACTTGCTTGACGAAACTTTAAATGCAATTCTTTTTATCCTGATTGGCCTTGAGATTATTCCCATTCTGCAGAACTTTGATGTTTCCTACCTTTTAATTGTAATAATTGTAATTCTTATGGTTGTGGTTTCGCGAGGTATTGGAGTCTTTTTACCAATAAAAATTTTATCTATAAAAAAGAGTTTTGAAAAAAACACAGCACTTATAATAACATGGGGGGGCTTACGAGGAGGGCTAAGTATTGCCCTTGCCCTAAACCTTCCTGACTCAATAGGTGATGGAAAAGACTTGATTTTAATCCTTACTTACGGAGTAGTTTTATTTACCATTTTAGTTCAAGGATTGACCCTGAAAAAAATTGTGAAATAATTTGATAACCATTAAACAGGTGGTTATATTTGAGAACTAGTTCGTGCTGTGACAACAGCAAAGTTTAACTAAATATGAAAGGAGGTGTCTATGTTTTATTATAATCATTTAAGAGATTCGAGACAGCAGATACCCACAAGTGGTATGCTGTAGCTTTCCTTATCTATTTATAAAGCGGATCGATGGATCCGCTTTTTTCAATATGCAACAAATTCCAAGGGCCGATTTAAATGAATTTCTTTCTGGAAATCATAAACATAGGGCTGTCTTTGTTAAAAAGATAGGAACTGCATTCCAGGAAATTGGATTTCTTGCTTTAAGAGGACATTTTTTAGACGACACACTCAAAGATCAACTCTACAAAGAAATTCATTCTTTTTTTAAGCTTTCAAACGACATTAAATCTTCCTACGAAATCAAAGGAGGAGGAGGACAAAGAGGTTATACTGGTTTTGGAAAAGAACATGCTGCTGGAAGGTCAGTCGGAGATTTAAAAGAATTCTGGCATTTTGGACAAGATTTAAAATCTAAGCCCTATCTCAAAGGAAAGTATCTTGAAAACATATCAGTTAAAGAACTAGAAAATTTTAATAATGTTGGAAACTTAGTTTTTCTCAAACTTGAAAAAACAGCTAAATATATACTTCAAGCTTTGGCACTTTATCTAAAATTAGACAAAAACTATTTTGATAAATTTATCGATGGGGGGAATTCTATCCTTAGAGCTATTCACTATCCTCCCATTACAGAAGCTCCAAAGGAAGCAGAGCGTGCTGCAGCGCATGGGGACATTAATCTAATCACACTATTGATAGGAGCTCAAGGAGGAGGTTTACAGGTTTTAAATCGGAAAAATAAATGGATTGATGCGGTTGCGCAACCTGATGAATTGATGATTAATATCGGTGATATGCTTTCTCGCTTGACTAACAACCTACTTCCTTCTACTATTCATCGAGTAGTTAACCCTCCAAAAGAAACTTGGGGCAGATCACGATATTCTTTGCCGTTTTTTATGCATCCTATTCCTCAGATGTCTCTAAACTGCATTCCGCAAGCCGTGGATAAAAATCATCCAAAAAAATATGAGGATATTCTTGCTGGAGATTTTTTACATGAGCGTTTGGTTGCTCTTGGATTGATAGAATAATAATTTATCTTATTTGAAGCTCTTCTAATACTGCTCTTCCTAAAGCTGCTAAAAAGGGGATTCCTATCTGATCTCCCTCATAAATATCATCATTGAATATCATGTTTTGATTAACTAGAACAGTTGCTGTTAAAAAGAATTCAAGGTCATTTTTTTTGTCTTTTATGTAAGCTACATCTGTAAGGGTTCCGTAGGCATACCCAACTTTGTTATAAATTCTAATTTCAGGTGTCATAGCTCCTTTTTGATCTCCATAAATAAAAAATTTTCCATAACTGTCCCAATGTTCTCCATCGTTGTAGTTTGGATTATTACTCTCCAATGTATTTCTACTCATCCAATATTGTAAAAATTTATAATCTTCATCTGTCAAATCGAATTGCTTTTCTTTAGCAAAAATTTCAGGAAACATAATTCGTTTAAGAATGCCTTGGAGATTATGTATTGAAATTCGATTTTTTTCACTAAAATCCATTGGTTCGCTAACCAATATATCAGAAATTTTATGCCCTTGTCCCTTTAAAACACCTTTCAATTGGTGGGGCCTTAAATCTAATTGAGCCTGAATGGAAGGCTGACTATAAAGAATGTTTTGATTTTCATCAAGAAAAGTATATTCCCAAGTATTAATATTGTCTGCCCCCAAAAGAAATTTATGATAAATTTGGATTTGCGAAAGTCCTCTTTTAGACAGTTCTGTATTGATATAATCTCTTCCTAAAAAGTCAAAAAGGTAGTTATATGCATCATTATCACTCACTAAAAATATTTTTTTAATCAAATGGTTTACCGTTACTTCTCCTTTAATATTAGTTGAATCTTTTTTTAAAATCATTTCTCCCTCATTAGTGTTAATGTAAAAAGGAGTATCAGCGTTGATCTGAATGCCTTGAGATTTCAGGGTGTTTATTTTTTGTAATGCAAGAATTGCAATTGGAAGTTTTACGGTGCTAGCTGGGTAAAAATATCGATCCTCATCTAGTTGGTAAGTGTATTCTTTAAAAAACACTTTTCCGGATTGGTTTCTTTTTATTTCACTCAAAAGAATTTGAATCTCGTGTTTATCTTTATTTTTTATTGTTTTTTGAATTAGTGGATCAGGGTTTTTTAGAGCTTTATCTAAAACTGATGGGAGAGCATCACATTGGAGGAAAAGAACAAGAAAAAGAAGTGAAAAATGAAATCTTAACATAAGGGTTTTTTTAAAATTACGCCTTTTAGATATCATTTTAGTTGTATTGTATAGATCGGGGAAAAGAGAAAACCAATGGACTTTTCTTATAATGCATCAAAACTAGCTATATCTTCTGCTGAGGTCAAATCCAAGATATGTTCTTTTATTCCAAAACACTTAATTTGATTGGGTTCATTTTCATTTAGTAATTTTATTGCTTCTGGGAGCTCTTTTTCGTTTCGCTCAGGATGAATAGGACAATCTTTTAAGTATGGATAAAGCTGCTTGCCAAAAAAGCTAAAAATATTCATACTTACACGAATCTCACCCAGATGATCCCTATATTTTTCAATAGTTTTTGAGTTTGGCTTTTCAATAATTGCTTTTAAATATCCCTGAGAATCAATATCCAAAATAGCGAAACTAACTAAACGTTCATCAGAAAAATTAAGTGCGGAACGTGCATAGCTAATTAAGGCGTTAGGGGCTTTACGCTCTTTAAGAAGTTGTTCAAAGACATCACGAGAATACAAATTATCTCCATTGCAAATCGTAAAAGTTTGATTTTGCAATTCAGGATATTGCTTTAAAGCCTGCTCTATTGCATCTGCAGTTCCTAGGGGTTTTTCCCTGCCTTTAGGAATATATTGAATTACAAAATGAACTTGAGCGCCAGCATAAGTATTATGAGATTTTTCTTTTCCTATGTGTTTTTGAAAAGCTTCATTTTCTGAACTAGTTATTAAGTATATGTCGGAATAACCTACTGCTACAGCATTTGAAATAAGATGGAAAATTAGTGGCTTTTGTTCTCTGCCTAGAGGTATCAAGGTTTTATGAACACTTTGAGCTATTTTTTTTTCAGATTCAGACAGCTTACTTTTACCCAATGATCTTTTCATACGGGAAGAAGCTCCACCTGCCATAATGAGTAAACTATTCATAAATGTGAAGTTAGTTTTATTTCATAAGCTGATTTTGCTCCTGCTTTTAAAAAAGATCTAATAACCGAGTTACATTTTTCGGGAGCTACCATCGCAACCATACAACCCCCTCCTCCAGAGCCAATAATTTTAGCTCCTGATGCACCAGCTTTCCGAGCTTCTTTTAATTGCTTTTGCATGATTTCAGGAGTATTTTGAATTTTTTCTTGTAATATTTTTTGATGGGCATTCATCCAGGATCCTAATTTTTCTTGGTCTATTGGACCCTTTGTTAGCATGTCTCTTGCTTTTTGTGTTAAAAGATGATTGAAAATAGTAGCATACCAATAATCCTGATATACTTCAGGGACAAGAGGCAAATACTTTTTGTAATCAGATTCATTAGCTGAGTGAATATCAAACTCTGGGACTTTTTCATACACTGCTGCTATTGCAGATTTCCCAAAAATTTTTGCGTTTTGTAAAACACTTAGAGTTTGCTTTTTTAAACCCGACTCAGCAATGACTAAAGTTCCTAATTCAGCTTTTAAACGAACTGTTTGAGTTGTTAGAGTGTTAATGTATAAAAGTCCTTTTTGAGCAATCGTATATTGGTCCATTAAGCCCCCTGGTTGATTAAAAAAATTGACTTCTGCCTCATAAGCCCATTTTCCAATTTGCTCGTCGGAAACTTTAGCGCTTTGAGTTGCCAAAAGAAATCGAATCCACGCAACAACTAAAGCAGAGGAACTTGATAAGCCTGCGTTAATTGGAATATTTCCTGATATTTGGATTTTATAACCTTGATTAAATGAAAAACCAGCTTTTTTTAGAACTTCTAATGATGAAATAAAGTAATCTTCACTTTTAATTTTTATGTACTTTTTGTTGAGATCTATGTTTTTAACTTGATCAATATCAATTAATTGTATAAAATATGAATTTTGATTTGTAGGTTCTGCTTCTATTTGGATAAATCTATTTATAGTTCCTGAAATTACAGGTAAATTTAAATAGTCCTGATGGTCTCCAAAAAAACAAATGCGTGCAGGTGCTTGAACTTTTATCACTTTTTTTGTAAAATCATGAAACAATAGCTAAGGGCTTTGTTTTATTCCAAAATCCTCTTGAAAAATCAGGAAATTTTTGAGGCATCCCTCCTTGGGCAACAGAGGCTTCACTTAAAGGTGCTACAGCGCTCCAAAAACAGCCCTCATATACATTTTGATCTAAAGGAATTCCTTCTCTTAAGCATTCAACCATTCTATATAGCATCATAAAATCCATCCCACCATGTCCTCCCATTTTTTTAGACAATGCTCCCAAGCGTTTGTACATAGGATGTTCATATTGGTCATACAGAGATTCTAATTGTTCTCCTTGTGCCCAACTGTGATGATCTTTGGTTGCGCCTGAAACACCTCCTTCCAATGCTACTCTAGTTGGATATCCCGCTAATGTGCCTTTTGTTCCTTGGATAAGATTTAACCGAGAATAAGGTCGTGGACTAGTCTCGTCCCACTGAATCATTATAGTTCTCCCCAAATATGTTTTGATTATTGACGTATTTAAATCTCCACCTTGGTAATCCAAAGCATTCCATTTGTGGTCTTTTGAATAATTTTTTTCAGCATACCTTTTTCTTCCTTTGGCAGGCGAAGAGAAAGAAACTATTGAGTTAAATTGATCTTCACCTCTTCCTAGGTTCATATATTGAGCCACGGGTCCTAGGCCGTGAGTTGGATAAAGGTTTCCATTTCGTTTAGCGTAGTGATGGGTCCTCCATGATCCGGTTCCGCGATCTTGCTCTTCCATTTGAATACGGAGTTCGTGAATATAGGCTGCTTCAGCATGAAGTAGGTCCCCAATGATTCCTTTTCGACATAAATTAAGATATAAAAGCTCTTCTCTTCCATAATTAACATTCTCCATCATCATACAATGCTTTTGAGTCCGCTCTGAAATGTTTACAATTTCCCACATTTCTTTAAGTGTAACAGCAATTGGGACTTCAACAAATGCATGTGCTCCTTGATTCATAGCTTCAATAGCCATAGGAGCGTGATTATTCCAATTGGTCGCAATAATCACAACATCAGGTTTTACCTCTGCCAACATTTTTTTCCATTGATTTTTATCGCCATAATATCGTGCAATATTTTGATGTCTCCGCCCGTCACTTTCAACACAAGATGAAACCGACTTATCTACTAAGTCTTTATAGAGATCTGCTATAGCAACAATTTCTGTCCCTTGAATGGTTGCAAGTTGTTTAGCATGTCCTGAACCGCGAGCCCCTACACCAATAATGGCTATGCGGACAGTTTGAAGTTTTGGTGCAGCAAAGTCTCCCATATAACTTCCTCCAGAGAGTGTTTTTTCATTTTCATCTGAACAAGCTAAATTAGAAGCCATATATAAGGAGGTAGTTGAAAGACCTGCTTTTTTAAGAAAATTTCGTCTGTTAAAATTTTTCATTTTACTCCTTAATTTATAATATTCCTTTCGATCATCCACTCCTCACATATTTTGGGCCAACTCTTAAATGCGTGACCACCATCTTTAGCAAAGCCAAGACCATGTCCCCCTTTTTCCCAGATGTGTATTGACGCAGGAATATTATATTTTCTAAGTGCTAAATAATAGAGAATGCTATTTTCAGGAGGGACTGCTGAATCTTCATTTGTATGAATCAAAATTGCAGGAGGTGTATCAGATTTTACTTGCAGTTCATTTGAAAAATAATCAACAAGTTCATTCGTTGGAGTTTTCCCCAATAAGTTTTTTCTAGATCCGTAGTGGGTGTCTGGAGAGTTTTGTAATGAAACCACTGGATAGATTAAAATCGTAAAATTTGGCCTACTACTTGTTGTCCTTTCAATTTCAATTTTAGATTGAGACAGGCCTTGATCATGATGTGTTGAAATTGTTGATGCTAAATGACCCCCAGCAGAAAAGCCTAATACTCCTATTTTTTCTGAATTAATTCCCCATTTAGTGGAATTAATTCTAATTATTCGCATTGCTCTTTGAGCATCCATTAGTGCGACTTCACTTTTACACTGCTCTGATTCCCAGTGTGGAAGTCTATATTTTAATACAAATGCGTTAATTCCAATTTTATTCAACCACTTAGCAACATCTACACCTTCTTTATCAAACCAAAGATCATAATATCCTCCTCCAGGCATAACAAGAACAGCTGGACTGTTATCCTTTTTTATTTTTAAGGGGAAATACCATATTTCGGGGTCTGAAATTTTTTTAAATGTTCTTCCAGTCGAATTATAGTCAACAACTGTTTCAAAGTCACTTTTACATGGAATTCCTTCTGGATAAAGTGAAATTCTTTTAGCTTCTTTATAAAAATCTTTATTTTGATTTTGAGCGTGGCTTATAAAAAAACTAAACATAGAAATTAGCAGAAAGTTTTTCATGACTTTTTATTTAATAAATAGTTTAAAAAAAAGGTTTTCATTCCACAAATCTAAAAAACTTGATGGCAAATTGAGCCTTTTCTTTCTATCATTTATTGTTTTTTAAAATCTATAATATACACTTTTATTATCGGCTATTTCTTTAAAGTTTACATTTCTAAAGAACAAATCCCTATATTTAATTAAAAAAAATCATGGGTGTAGGTGGAACTGTTCTTGGAACTATAGCTCTTTGTCTGATCATAGGATTGCTCATTGAACTTAAGGAACGTCATATAAATTGAATTATGAGTTATTTTTTAAGGAACATTATAGTTTATGGAGCAGTAGTGATTGTGTTGTGGATGCTTTACTCCTCAATTCGTGGATTCATTAACAAGAATAAATCTGATTCTTGAACAAATTGACCAAAAAGATTTTTTTATTTTATTATGTGGATATTAATACTTCCAGATAAGTTTAATCTTTATTGTAAATTCAGGAAATAAAGACCTATTATTCTTAACAAATGTCTTTTATAAAAAAACTATTTTGGTTCAACTCTACTTCCCTCAACATCAAACATTCCCATCATTGATCCAGATATCTCATCTCCTTCGATTGTTAATTCAAAATCAACATCATAACTTGCAATAATCGCTTCTATAGTAATTACTTCGTCCTCTACTTTGGTTCCTTCCACTTCCCACATATAATCCCCGTTTTCTGCAGCTTCTCCTCTCATGTCAAGCTTTGAAGTGTATCCTGTTTCATTCTTGTTAATTGATAATGTTAGAGGAACATCACCTATTTGGTCAACATCAAAAATAGTAATTTCATAAACTCCAGTATACGGGTCTTTAGTTACTTTTTTCTGTACACCACAGGAAAAAATAACTAGGGAAATTGATAATAATAATAGTTTTTTCATTGTTAAAAAATTTTAGTTATTCAGAAGAAACTTCAGCAGGAACCAAACGATCCCAAACAGTAGTAGTAGCGCTAGTCTGATCTCTCCAGGTCATTGTGTTGTCGTTATTGGAAAATGAAATCGAGTAATTTATCACATTGTTCCCTTGAGTAAATTGATAAAATCCAGTCTCTGAATCTATCACCCATGTATAAGCTGCTATTGCAGGGCTTAGACAACCTCTTGAGTTTACATCAACAAATGTATAGCGTGTTGTTACTAATTGTGCAGTTGCTGTAGCTGTGAAGTCAAGACAAGAATATTCTGGAATTAGTTCTACTAGTGAGGTTTTCAAATCATTCCAAATTATAACAGTTTGCTCATCATCTGTGATAGAATATACTGTCCATTCACCAATCAGCTTGTCTGGTGGTATCTCTTCGGTTGCACAACCCAAGAAAGTGATTATAATAAAAACAAATAATAATTTAGTGTAGGTTATTAATTTCATCTTAAATTTAAATAATTCTTTAAAGTAAAGATAAAGTGATTAAATCCTCAAAGGATTTGCTCTTTTTTTAAAAATTATTATTCAATTAAAAAAGGTGTTTATATTTACAAAGTATGAGGATTGCTCTTTTTTTAATGTTTTTTATATTAATAATCACTTCTGCTTTCAGTCAAGATAAAATTATAGCAAAAGAACTAACCAAAAAAGAGATAAGATCTCTTAAACGAAAAAAAGCATTTGAAAAACAAAAAGTTCGCTATGAGAAACGCGGATTAAATGCTTGGGGTGTAAATGAAAATGCACCTAATCTTGTAATGGCAATCCGAGAGCATTTGGGGTCAGCAAGAATTGATCCTCAAAGAGGACTTGTGATCATAAGGCAGTCAGAATCTTTTTCTAATACTCAAAACTACCCTTTATGGATTATAGATGGGCAACAATTTAATTTTCCCCCTAATAGTCTTTCGCTTCAAAACATTCGTGAGGTAAAAGTTTATGAGTCTCTTGCTGAAACAAATAAATGGGGACAGCAAGGAAGAGCTGGAGTAATTGAAATTATAACATTGAACTTATCGAATTGAAATTAAATAAATTAGAACCCTGTTTTGAATATTACTTTTTATTCATTGCTTTTATAGTTTTTTCAAATGTCCTGAATAGTCAAGAAACCTCTTACAAAAGTTATTTGAAGGTTTTGGGAACAGTTCAAGATGGTGGATCGCCTCATATAGCATGTAAAAAAAATTGCTGTAGAGATTTAAGCCCTCAAGAAAAAACTAGAAGAAAGATTACTTCTTTTGAAATTTTTCAGCCTGAAAGTAAACAAAGTATACTTTTTGAAGCAACACCAGATATTGTTTCCCAATGGGCAGCTCTAAGTTTTCCAATAAAAGGAATATTTATCACACATGCACACATGGGTCATTATTCAGGTTTGCTTCATTTAGGCCGTGAGGCTCTTGGTTCAAAAAATATTCCTGTGTTTACAATGCCAAAAATGCGTTCCTTTATAGAGAATAATGCGCCTTGGAGCCAACTGGTCAACTTAAAAAATATTCAGCTCCATACACTAAAAAATAAGAAACCTATAGAACCATTAAAAAATTTAATAGTAACTCCGATTTCTGTGCCTCATCGCGATGAATTTTCAGAAACAGTAGGATATAAGATTAAAGGCCCAAATAAAACGGTCTTATTCGTCCCCGATATTGATAAATGGTCGCTTTGGGAAGAAGACCTTATTACTCTTTTAAAAGAAGTAGATTTCGCTTTTATTGATGCAACTTTTTTTAGCCGTAAAGAGATCAACTATAGGTCCTTATCTGAAATCCCACATCCCTTGGTTACAGAAACTATAACTTATTTGAAAAATGAAAATATTAGTTTGAAAAATAAAATTTATTTTATCCACATGAACCACACCAACCCTTTACTTGACAAAAATAGTGAAGCATCATATTTTATTCTTAAAGAGGGTTTTCATATTGCCCAAATAGGTTATCAGTTTGAACTTTAAAAATAGGGGTTTATTTTTTTGGTTAGTATTTTAGATATTAAGATCATGAGCTTTTAATTTTATTTTTTTAACTTTCATTAAAGACAACTATTAAGTGAAAATGTATTTTAATATGTTCAGTCAAATTAAAGAACGGAATGTTGGGCTTTTGATTGGCTTATATTCTTTAATTTCTGTTCAATGTAATCTTGACGTTCCTCAGGAAGTTGAAAATGAAATGGGAAGCCTTCCGGAAAAAATAGACTTTAATTATCATGTCAAACCTGTTTTATCGGATCGTTGCTATTCTTGTCATGGTCCTGATGAAAAAAGTCGAAAAGCAGGATTGCGTTTAGATATTGAATCAATTGCTTTTTCAAAGTTAGAAAGTAATAACCGTGCATTTGTTAGGGGAAGTATTTCAAGAAGTGAAGGAGTGCATAGAATCTTAAGTAATGATCCTGAAATGCACATGCCCCCTCCAGAATCAAATCTTTCTCTAACCAATCGAGAAAAGGCAATCATAATAAAATGGATAGATCAGGGAGCCGAATGGAAAAACCATTGGTCGTTTATTACGCCAAAAATGCCTAAAATTCCCAAAAACATAAATGTTAATTCGAAAATTAGTAATGAAATTGATTACTTCATTAACCGAAAATTGAATAAATTAAATTTAGAATTTTCTGAAAAGGCATCCAAGGAAAGATTATTAAGGAGAGTATCTTTTGATCTTAGAGGTCTTCCTCCATCAATAGAGGAAATTGATGACTTTGTAAATGATAATAGCCCTAATGCCTATGAAAAAGTAGTTGATAAATTTTTAAATTCAGTTGCTCATGCAGAAATGTTAACTCTTGACTGGTTAGACCTTTCAAGATATGCAGATTCTCATGGATTACATGCTGACGGGGCTAGAACAATGTGGCCATGGAGAGATTGGGTTATAAACTCATTTGAAAAAAATATGCCATATGATCAATTTGTGACTTGGCAAATTGCTGGTGACCTATTTGAAAATCCTACACGTGAACAAAAATTAGCAACCGCCTTTAATAGAAACTCTCCTATGACTGCTGAGGGAGGTGCCATAGATGAAGAATGGAGACTTCACTATGTTTTTGACAGAACAGAAACCCTTAGTACTGCTTTTCTTGGTCTAACAGTTGCTTGCGCTAAATGTCACGATCACAAATTTGACCCAATATCACAAAGAGATTATTATCAACTAGCTTCCTTTTTTAATAATATAAAAGAATTAGGAATGACAGGAGATGACGGAGATTTTGGGCCCCTTTTACCTATGCCAAATAAAGCGAAAGAAGATGAAATTAATCAAATTAAAGCAAAGATTAATGATAAAGAAAAAGAGATTAATATTCGAAAAGATGATTTAAGAGAGTTCTACAATTATGTAGAAAATCTTAAAAACAAAAATTCTAATGAAAAAGATATTATAAGTAATTTAAAATCAAATTATTTAATTGGACACTATCCACTTGATAGGATTAAAAAATCTTATAACTCAAATAACAAAAAGATATTTATAGTTGATAATAACTATTTTGCTAAATCAGAATCTAAAGCTGAAATTGTATCTGGGATAAAAGGTAAGGCTCTAAAATTCTCAACTGACATAGATTATTTAAAACTAGAAAAAGTTCCAAATTTTGAAACAAATGATTCTTTTTCAGGTTCATTTTGGATAAACTCTAATGACATGGATCCTGAAAAAACACAACACGTTCTTGGAACAAGTGGGCAAAAAAATGATTTTTGGAGAGGTTGGGATATATACTTAGATAACGAAAACTACATTAATATGAGACTAATTAATGTGCTACCAACTAATTTAATTCATGTTAAATCTGACCTTGTTATTGAAAAAGATACCTGGAATCATATAACATTTTCATATAATGGCTCTGCTAAATCCAGTGGTCTAAGGATTTTTATTAATGGGAAAGAAGCTGATCTTGAGGTTAAAATGGATAATTTATATAAATCTATACACCCTGTCCCAGTTGGAAAAAAATCTGAATTTGGGTTTCCATTTAATGTAAGAAAAAAGAATATTACCCCTTTAAGAGTTGGAAGATCGGGGATGTACCACTCCGGTGATACGGGTTCTTTTTCGGGAAAAATAGATGATATTTATATTTTCTCCAAAGACTTGACAACCTTTGAGTCATTAAGCCTTTTTAACTCATACGATATTTCTATAAAAGAAGTGGATGAAAATATTATAAAAAATCATTGGATAGAGTCTGATTATAAAATATTGAGAAATAAAGCGAAACTTTCTTCTTTAAGGGAGGACTGGCTTAAAATAATGGAGCCGGTAATTGAAGTGATGGTAATGGAAGAGATGAAGACCCCCAGGGATAATTATCTTTTAAATAGAGGAAGTTATCTAGAACCTTCATACAAAGTTGGAATAGATGTTCCTGAAAATTTACCTAAAATGGATCCCTCTCTTCCTAAAAACAGACTTGGATTAGCAAAATGGTTGTTTTCAAATGAAAACCCTTTAACATCAAGAGTCACTGTAAATAGATATTGGCAAATGATTTTTGGTTATGGACTTGTGCGAACCCCTGAGGATTTTGGTGTCCAAGGAATGCTTCCAAGTCACCCTGAGCTTTTAGATTGGTTGTCAATTTATCTAATTGACAATAATTGGGATATAAAAAAATTAATTAAACTGATGGTAATGTCTCATACGTATCAACAAAAATCTACTAGTAATGATCAGCTAAATGAAATTGATCCAAATAATTTTTTCCTAGCTAGGAGTAATACATATAAACTACCTGCAGAAATTATTAGGGATAATGCCTTGGCTTCCAGTGGCTTACTAGTCACAAAAGTTGGTGGGCCTAGTGTGAAACCATATCAACCGGAAGGACTATGGTTAGAAAAAAATAGTTTTTCAGCTGATTTATATAACTACAAAAAAAATTCTGGGGATAGTCTTTACAGAAGAGGGATGTATACATTTATAAAAAGAACTTCTCCGCCACCTTCTATGATTGCACTTGACGGTACATCAAGAGAGGAGTGTACTATTAAACGAGAAAAAACTAATACTCCACTTCAGGCTTTAGTGCTAATGAATGATCCTCAATTTTTTGAGGCATCAAGAATTTTGGCAGAAAGAATTCAAAAAGAAGGAGGAAGAAATTACACAGACCAAATTAGATATGGTTTTAGACTTGCAATTTCTAGGAATCCTAGAGATGAAGAATTAAAACTTTTAAATGAACTTTATGAATCACAATTAAAATTCTACAAATCAAATCCTAAAATGACAAATCAAATCCTAAAAGTTGGAGATAAAAAATTTGATAGATCCCTTAATAAGTATAAAACTGCTGCCTTAACTATGGTCTCAAACACAATTTTAAATCATGACGAAACCTACTTAAAAAGATAATATGAATTGTAATGATCACAAACATAATTATAAATTTTCTAGAAGAGATTTTCTAACTAAAACCTCCTTAGGATTGGGTGCATTAACTGTTGGTTCTTTAATTAATCCTTCAAATCTATTTTCTCAAAATAATTACATCAATAATAGATTACCTCATTTCCCACCTAAAGCAAAAAGAGTTATTTATCTTTTACAAAGTGGAGCTCCGTCTCAACTAGATTTATTTGACTATAAGCCATTACTAAATAAACTAAATGGTACGGAACTTCCTGATAGTGTTAGAGGTGGTCAGAGGCTTACTGGAATGAGTTCAGGCCAAGCAAGTTTCCCTTTAGCTGGATCAGTATTTAAGTTTAAACAGTTTGGAAAAAGTGGTGCTTGGATGAGTGAACTGATGCCTTATACATCTCAAATTGTTGATGATCTGTGCTTTATAAAATCAATGTACACTGATGCAATAAATCATGATCCTGCTGTTACTTTTCTTCAAACTGGATCTGAACTTCCTGGAAGACCTTCAATTGGTTCATGGATAAGTTATGGATTAGGAAGTGATAATAAAAACTTACCGGAATTTGTTGTTTTAGTTACAAAAGATAAATTTGGTCAACCACTATACTCTCGTTT
>CABXKB010000006.1 GCA_902512755.1 uncultured Bacteroidota bacterium
AGCTTCATTAGTTTGGAAAAAAACTGATGGCTATTTTGACCCTACAGTTGGATCTTTGGTTAATGCATATGGTTTTGGTCCAGAATCAAATTCAAATCCTGTTTCAGAAGAGCTTCGCAATGAAATTTTAGCCTACACAGGTTGGGATAAAACTCATTTAACTTCTAAAAAAACAATTCAAAAAACTCATATAAAATTATTTTTTGATTTTAATGCCTTGGCAAAGGGATATGCAGTAGATGTAATAGCAGATCATTTAAAATCAAAAAAGGTTACTTCTTTTTTAGTTGAGATTGGCGGTGAGATTGTAGCTCAAGGTTCGAGTCCAAAGACTAAAAAAGCATGGAAGGTTGCAATTGACGATCCAAAGCAGGCTAGAGAGAGAAAATTTATCAAATTGATAAGCTTAAATAATATAGCTTTAGCGACCTCAGGGAATTATCGGAAATATAAAATAAATAGCGAGACTGGAAGACTTCAGGTTCATTCTATAAATCCTAAAACTGGAAATTCCTTCCCAACAGAAGTTCTTAGTGCATCTGTATTAGCTAAAACTTGTATGATAGCTGATGCATATGCTACAGCATTAATGGTTATGCCATTTGAAGAGAGTAAGGCTCTAATTGAGAGTGAAGCTAACCTTGAAGCATATTGGATTATAGAAAATGAAGGAGGGGCGATTGAAGAAGTGCTTTCTTCAGGTTTTTCATCGGAATAAAAATTTTTATTTTTTAATTGCTACCGGTATTATTTCTTTATGTATGCTGTACTTTTTAATTTCAACTTCTGTCAACTTATCAGCAAATAAAATTCCCTCAGATTTAAAACCTACCTGATCTAAGAAGGAGAAGAAATCGTTGCCATAAATTCTTACATGATCGTATTGACCAAAAATACGGCTGCGCTCATTAGGATCGATAATGGAATTATCTTCAAAGGTTGTTTCAAGTTTTTTATCTATGGGAACCTGAGCTATTAAAGTGCCACCCTTTTTTAATACACGGTATAACTCGCTCATAGCTTGGATGTGATCTGGTATATGTTCCAGTACATGATTACAGAGTATAAGGTCATAGTAACTTTCTTCAAATGGGAGTTTGCAAATGTCTACTTTAACATCAGCTAAAGGGGAGTAAAGGTCTGCAGTTATGTATTTCCAATGTTTTAAAAATTTGAATTTTTTATAAAAAACTTGTTCGGGAGCTATATGTAAAACATTTAAAGGTTGTTTCAAAAAGTTTGTTTCCCTTTCTAAGTAAAGCCAAAGTAATCTGTGTCTTTCAAGTGAAAGTGTGCCTGGACAAAGTGCATTTTGTCTTATGTTTTGATATCCATAGGGAAGAAATTTTCTATATGAACTTCCGTCAATTGGATCTGTAAATCGACTTCCTTTAAAATATAATTTGATAAGTGGCCTAAACCAGATGCTAAATTTAATTAACCAAGGTCTTGGAAATAGATTTAGTAACAACCTCATAATACTAAAGGATTTTTTCTCAACCCATCTTCTTCATCACTTATAATTCCAAGGCCAGAATAAATATATTGGAAGCTCGAGAGGAGTTCAGGTTTTCCATCAATAAGTGCTACATTATGCTCAAAGTGAGCACTCGCTTTTCCATCAGCAGTTAAAATAGTCCAACCGTCTTTTAGTTGTTTGATTCGATGAGTTCCTTGATTTATCATTGGTTCTATTGCCAATACCATTCCGTCTACAAACTTTTTCCCAGTTCCTCTTTTTCCATAGTTAGGAACTTCTGGTCCCTCATGCATTACCATGCCTAAACCATGACCAACCAGCTCACGTACTACGCCGTAGCCTTTATCTTCGCAAAAACTCTGAATTTTATATCCTAAATCTCCAATACGATTTCCTTCTTTAAAACTTCTAATTCCTTCGTATAGCGATGCCTTGGAAACTATAAGTAATTTTTCAATTTTAGGGTCAATATTGCCAACTGCAAAAGTATAGGCGTGGTCACCATAAAAGCCATTTTTTAATACACCGCAATCAATTGAGATGATGTCTCCTTCTTTCAGAGGAGTATCGTTTGGAATACCATGAACAACATGAGCGTTTGGACTTACGCATAGGGTGTTTGGAAAATCATATAACCCTAAAAATCCTGGTTCAGCCCCTTGATCTCGAATATAGGTCTCTGCGATTTTATCCAATTTTAGAGAAGTGATTCCCGGTTTGATTTCTGAAGCAAGTACTCCTAGAGTTCTGGAAACTATAAGTGCGCTTTCACGAATTAATTCAATTTCTTCAAGAGATTTTAAAACTATTGCACCCATATTAAAAGTCAGAATATGCGTTTTTGTATGGCTGTTTTTTAAGAATTTTAGAAAAGTCATCTAAAAGATTTATTACAGGAAATTCTACAATACGATTTATTTCTTCTCCATTTTCAATAAAAATTAGAGTAGGGATATTTAGAATGTCATATTCTTTTTCATAACCTTCAGGACTATCTTTGTATTCAGAAAGACTATACATTTCTATTTGATCATTTCTAACCTCCAAGGCATCTAGAATTTTAAACATAGGGCCTAATTCACGTTGAGTATCACCACACCAAGTTCCCAGAAAAAGCTTAAAAGTCAAGTCTTTTGAATGACTGATATGATCTTCGGACCAACCATCGGGAATACTTTGACTATTATATGTTGGTTGAAACCAAGCCATAAATTCCTGAGTATGAAGATTTGCTCGGTTCACAAAGCCTAAAATTACCGTTTCACCTTCTTCCCCAATAAATGTTTTAACTTCTAGAGGCTTCTGCGTTTTATCTTTAATTTGATTTTTACATCCAAAAGAGATAAACAAGACAATAAAGAATGGAAGGAGAATTTTCATTATTTTATCAATAAAGAATTTCGTGTCATTGTTTTTGGAACTTCCACATTCAATAAATCTAGGACAGTTGGAGCTATATCACCTAAAATTCCCGAATTGATTTTCTTTCTTTCAGAATCTACTAAAATGATAGGTACCGGATTAGTCGTATGGGCTGTATTGGGGCTACCGTCTGGATTGATCATGGTTTCACAATTACCGTGATCGGCAATAACCAAACTAGCATAGCCTTGTTTGAGCGCTGTATTCAATACAGCAGCTGCACATTGATCGACCGCTTCACAGGCTTTTATAGCAGCATTTAGGTCTCCTGTATGTCCAACCATATCAGGATTGGCAAAATTCAGACAAATAAAGTCAGGAGAATCATTTTCAATTTTTTCAATTATTGCATCTCGTATTTCAAATGCACTCATTTCAGGTTTTAAATCGTACGTAGCTACTTTGGGAGAAGGGCATAAAATTCGTTCTTCCCCATCAAAAGGAACTTCTCTACCTCCGTTAAAAAAAAAGGTAACATGAGGGTATTTTTCTGTTTCTGCAATACGGACTTGAGTTTTTCCAGCTTTAGCCAAGACCTCACCTAATGTATCTTGAAGATTATCTTTGTCAAAAACAACTTTTACACCTTCGAAAGATTTATCATAGTTTGTGAATGTGACATAATACAAATCAAGTGGTTTCATATCATAATTTGGATATGCTTGTTGTGAAAGCGCCTGTGTGAGCTCCCTACCTCGGTCTGTCCTAAAATTGAAGAAGAGAACTACATCACCTTGTTCTATTTTTGCTGAGGTATCTTCTTTGTAAAGAGGCTTGATAAATTCATCTGTGATTCCTTGATTATAGCTTTCTTGAAGACTTTTTTCAAAATTGTTAGAAGGAGTCCCTTTTCTGTAAACCAAAAGTTCGTAAGCAATTTTGACTCTCTCCCACCTCTGGTCTCGATCCATGGCGTAATAGCGACCTATTAATGAAGCAAATTCGGTACGCTTACCTTGTAATTTTTTTTCAATTTTATTGACAAAATTTTTGCCAGACTGAGGGTCAACGTCCCGTCCATCTGTAAAAGCATGAAGGTAAACTTTTGGAAGTCCATAATCTTCAATTAAATCAAGTAACCCCTCAAGGTGGTTGATATGGGAATGTACCCCACCATCTGATAAAAGACCTAAAATGTGTACTTTTTTTCCGTCCTTCTTAGCATATTCAAAACTCTCAGTTAGAATTTTTTCATTTTGAAGTTCATGGTTTTCAACTGCCAGATTTATTTTTGCTAAATCCTGATAAACAATTCTTCCTGCACCCAAATTCATGTGTCCTACTTCGCTATTTCCCATTTGACCTTCCGGTAAGCCTACGTGTACTCCGTCGGTTCTGAGTGTATTATACGCGTAGTCCTTGTATAGTGAATCTATGTATGGCGTTTGCGCTCGGTCAAGTGCAGATACTTTTGGATCAGGGGCATTTCCCCAACCATCTAAGATCATCAAGAGAGTTTTTTGTGCCATTAATTTTTTTGTAAAGATACAAATTTGCAAGCTCTTCAATAAATCCACCGACCTGAAAAAAAAACTGTTACTTTGTAAAAAAAAGTTGAAAAAAGGCCTTGTTTTTAGATCTACGGGAAGTTTTTACACAGTTGAGTCTGAAGGGATTTTTTATGCCTGTAGAATTAAAGGTAAACTTCGCTTAAAAGGAATAAAAAGCACCAATCCAATTTCGGTAGGTGACCGTGTTATTTTCGAAGTTGATACCCAAACAGCAGAACTGAAAGGTACGATAATAGAAATTGAAAAACGTCAAAATTACATTGTTCGCAAGTCTGTAAACCTTTCCAAACAAACTCATATTATTGCTTCAAATATTGATCAGGTTTTTTTACTAATCACATTACACAACCCTCCCACATCTCCAGCTTTTATCGACCGTTTTTTGGTTACAGCAGAAGCCTATCAAATCCCTTCTATTTTAGTTTTTAATAAACTTGATACTTGTACTTCAGAAAAAGAGCAAGAGATTGATGATTTGGCAGCTATTTACAACAAGATTGGATATCAGACTTTAAAAATTTCAGCAATTGAAGGGCTAAATGTTCCTGAGATTGAGAGTATGATGAAAAATAAGGTGAGCATGTTTTCAGGGCACAGCGGCGTAGGGAAGTCTACCTTGATTAATGTTTTAGCCCCAGATTTAAATTTAAAAACAGCTGCCATTTCAAAGCAGCACCAACAGGGAAAACACACCACAACTTTTGCTGAAATGTTTGCTTTACCTAAAGGAATGCGGTTAATAGATACACCAGGCATAAAAGGTTTTGGCGTTGTGAATATGCGAGCTGAAGAAATTGGAAATTATTTTCCTGAATTTAAACTATTAAAACCTGAATGTAAATTTCACAATTGTCTACATCAAAGTGAACCTCGATGTGCTGTTATTAAGGCTTTCGAAGTGGGGGAAGTCGCAGAAACGAGATACAAAAGCTATTTGCAAATGTTGGAAAATGACACAACTTATCGTTAAATAAAAGTATATGAGAATTGTTTTACAAAGAGTCCGAAAGGCTAAGGTTGACCTTGGAGAAAAAGAAAGTGAAGAAATTGGTCACGGAATTTTAGCATTTCTGGGTATTGAAATGGCTGACGAAATAAAGGATGTTGATTGGTTGGTCAATAAAGTACTGAACTTGCGTATTTTTGAAGACAAAAATGGAGTTATGAATAGGTCTTTAATAGATGTCCATGGCGAGTTAATGGTAGTGAGTCAGTTTACTCTCATGGCTGCTACTAAAAAAGGAAACCGTCCTTCTTATATAAGAGCTGCAAATCACGATCATGCCATTCCGCTTTATGAGTCCTTTATCATAAAGGCAAACTCTATTTTAGGGCCTAAGGTTGCCACTGGATCTTTTGGAGCCATGATGAAAGTGACTATAGAAAATGATGGTCCTGTAACTATTTTAATAGACTCTAAGAATAAGGAATAGTTGTTTTAAAGAATATTTACTTCTGTTTCTAGAGAGATATTAAAAGTTTCTTTTACTGCTGATTGAATTTTTTTTGCGAGATCTAAAACTTCCTTTCCTTTGGCTTTTCCATAGTTTACAAGAACTAATGCTTGATTTTTATGGACACCAACATCACCATGTCGAGTACCTTTTAATCCTAGCTGATCGATAAGCCAAGCAGCTGGAATTTTAACCTGTTCATTAGAAGCGCGGTAGCAAGGGAGCTCTGGGTAGTTTAGTTTAAGTAATTCATAATGTGACATTGAAACCAGAGGGTTTTTAAAAAAACTACCACTGTTTCCGAGTATTTTATGGTTTGGAAGTTTGGATTCTCTAATTTTAATTACTGCAGCTGCAACCTCTTGAATCTTTGGGAGGTGGTTATTTTTAAATTCTGCTTTTAAAGCGCCATATTCTATTTTAAGTTGATGTGGATATTTTTGAAGTTGAAAACATACTGATGTAATGATGTATTTTCTTTTTTGATGGGTTTTAAAAATGGATGATCTGTATTTGAATTCACAATCTTTTTTTACAATTATCTCTTCTTCAAGTGTCTTTATATTTAGTGCTTTACAGGATTTGAAAACAGAAGTCAGTTCCACTCCATAAGCACCGATATTCTGAATGGGTGCTGCCCCTACACTTCCGGGAATCAAAGCTAAATTTTCTACACCGCCATAGTTGTGGTTCAAGCACCACAAAACAAATTCATGCCAATTTTCTCCTGATTGAACTTCAACAACAACGATTTCGGGAGTCTCTTGTAAAACTTTTATTCCTTTGTTAGCTATTAGTATGGTGATCCCTTCATAATTTTTGGTAAAAAGCACATTGCTACCACCCCCTAAAACTTGAAAAGTAAGGTTTTGATTTTTTGCAAGAATTTCTTTAAGCTCGAGTGTGTTGGTTGCTTTGTAAAAGTATTTTGTTTGGGCTTCAATACCAAATGTGTTATAAGGCTTTAAAGAAACATTCTCTTTAAATTTAAGCATGTTTCAATGTACAAATTTCTTATAGGCTTCCAATGCTTTTTCCAAAATAGTTGCCGCTAGAATCAGTTTTTCTTGATCTAAAATAAATGCGATTCTAACTTCATTAAGTCCAACATTGGGGGAAGAATAAAAACCTTTTGCAGGAGCTAACATTACAGTTTGATTATTTAAACTAAAGTCAGTTAGTAGAAATTTTGAAAAATGTTCAGCATTTTTAACAGGTAATTTCACTATGCAATAAAAAGCCCCCATAGGATGGGACACTTCTAGATTGGGAATTTGCTCCAATTGTTTGATTAGTGTGTTTCTTCTGGCTGTATATTCTTTAATCACTCCTTCTAGATAGCTTTCTGGAGCAGATAGTGCCGCTTCGCTTGCCATTAATGCATAGGTTGGTGGTGAAAGTCTAAGGTGAGCAAACTTCAGTACATTTTGAATAAGGGTGTTGTTTTTTGAAACCAGCGAACCCACGCGAGCCCCACACATGCTGTATCGTTTAGATACCGAGTCAATCATCACCGTGTGCTGACTAGACTTTTCATTAGTCAAAACCGAATAGTGGGGATCACCACCATGAATAAACTCTCTATATACTTCATCAACGATTAAGAAAATATCATTTTTGATAGCCAGTTCGCATAGTATATCAATCTCTTTTTTACTGTATACGTAGCCTGTTGGATTGCTGGGATTACACAAGAGAATAGCCTTAGTTTTTGGAGTAATTTTTTCATTAATGTTTTCCATGGCTGGAAGCTGGAATTGAGAACGAAACTCAGAGATGACGGGTACAACATTAACACTTGCAGCACTTGCAAAACCGTTGTAGTTTGCATAAAATGGTTCGGGAATAACAATCTCGTCTCCTGCATCACAAATCACATTAAGTGCGAACGTTAGGGCTTCACTAGCTCCTGTAGTCACAATAATATCATTTGTTGTGATTACTATTTGGTGTTTACTGTAGTAGTCAACTAATTTTTCTCTGTAGGATAAGGTTCCTTGAGAAGGCCCATAGGGCAACAAATTTAAATTTGAGTTTGTAACAGCTTCAATTGCTTCTTTAGGTGCCGCAATATCAGGTTGTCCGATGTTTAGATGAAGAACTTCGATTCCTTTTAATTTTGCTTTTTCAGAAAAGGCAACAAGCTTTCGAATTGGTGAAGTTGGAAGTTCAGACCCCTTTTTGGATAATTGTGGCATAGATTAAATAAAGATGCAAAAATAAGACGTTTTTTAATGTCATCAACTACAATTTTAAAATCAAAAAGAATTTTAAAATTTATTTAATTGGCAGTACAGTTCCTTTAAGTTTTAATTCAATGATTGGACTGTTATCTTGGTTGGTAAATACAGTAATTGTTTTTCTAAATGGACCAATTCTTTTTGTATCATAATGCACAATAATTTCATTGGTTTCTCCAGGAGCAATCGGTCCGTCAGGTTTTTTTGGAATAGTGCATCCACAAGTGGATTTAACATTTGTTATAATTAAGTTTGCAGTTCCTCTATTTTTAAAGCTAAAAACACGTTCTCCATCACTTCCATTTTCAATTGTACCATAGTCAATGGTGGTGCTCTCAAATTCTATTTGTGGTGAAGCTTCTTGTGCATATAACGAGAGGCTTAAAAGGAGTAAAATTAAATTGATGTATTTTGTTACTTTCATAAAAATGATTATTATTTAATAAAATTAAAATTTTTCTTTATTAAAGAGTCATTATGTTTATAAGATTAGTGTTGCTACTTTTGTAGGATAAAAACTAGACCAAAAAATTCACATGGAAATTCCTTCCAAATTTGATGCCAAGGGGATAGAGAGTAAATGGTACGCCTTTTGGCAGAAAAATAATTTTTTCAAATCTACTCCTGATGAGCGTGAACCATACACTATAGTAATTCCACCACCCAATGTTACTGGGATCTTGCATATGGGACATATGTTAAATAATTCACTTCAAGACATCATTATTCGTCGTGCTAGAATGAGAGGTTATAATGCATGTTGGGTTCCGGGAACTGATCACGCATCTATTGCAACAGAAGCAAAGGTAGTAGCTAAATTAAAGGCTGAAGGAATCGAAAAAAGTGATTTGACTCGAAAAGAATTCCTGACTCATGCATCAGATTGGACAGAAAAATATGGAGGCGTAATTTTAGAACAATTAAAAAAACTAGGATGTAGTTGCGATTGGGATCGAACCAAGTTCACTTTAGATCCCGAAATGACAGAATCGGTACTTCAGGTTTTTGAGAAGCTGCATTATGAGGGGCTAATCTACAGAGGATTCCGCATGGTAAATTGGGATCCAGAAGCCCAAACCACTCTTTCTGATGAAGAAGTGATTTATGAAGAAAAAAACGGCAATCTATATTACATCGCATATCAAGTATTGGATAGTGATGAAAAAGTAATCATTGCTACCACGCGTCCAGAAACGCTATTGGGAGATACAGCAGTCTGTATTCATCCTGAAGATGAACGCTATTCTCACCTAAAAGGGAAGAAAGTTTGTGTTCCACTGACAGCTAGAGTTATTCCAATAATAGAGGACGATTACGTCACTATGGATTTTGGGACAGGTTGTTTGAAAGTTACTCCTGCGCATGACCAAAATGATAAGCTCTTAGGGGAAAAACACCAACTTGAAGTTATTGATATTTTTAATCCTGACGGAACCATAAATGAAAATGGTGGTAAATACCAAGACTTGAATCGATTTAAAGCGAGAAAGGTTATTATTAATGATTTAGAGACTCAGGAATTATTGCTCAAAATCGAGCCACACAAACACAAGGTTGGCGTGTCTGAACGAACTAAGGCTATTATTGAACCGCGTTTATCTGATCAGTGGTTTCTTAAAATGAAAGAATTAGCCCAACCTGCAATAAATGGGGTTCTTAATTCAAATGACATTGAACTTTTACCTGAAAAATTTAAAAATACCTTTCGTCACTGGATGGAGAATATTCGAGATTGGAATATTTCAAGACAACTTTGGTGGGGCCAACGAATCCCAGTCTATTATTTTGGCAAGGGCAAGGAAGATTATGTGGTTGCATTAGATGAAGTTAAAGCACTTGAAAAAGCTAAATTAAAAAGTGGTAAAGGTAGTTTAACTATGGATGACCTTCGTCAAGACGAAGATGTTTTAGACACCTGGTTTTCTTCATGGCTATGGCCAATCTCGGTTTTTGATGGTATACTAAATCCAGAAAATAAAGAAATCAAATACTATTATCCAACTCAAGATTTAGTAACAGGCCCCGATATTTTGTTCTTCTGGGTAGCTCGAATGATTATGTCGGGGTATGCCTTCAGAGATGAAAAACCTTTTTCTAAAATTTATCTTACAGGATTGGTGAGAGATAAAAAGGGGCGTAAAATGTCAAAACAATTAGGGAATTCTCCTGATGCACTAAAACTTATTGAGGATTACGGTGCTGATTCAGTTCGAGTAGGACTCATGCTTAGTTCTGCTGCAGGTAATGATTTGCTTTTTGATGAGAACTTATGTAAGCAAGGAAAGAATTTTGCAAACAAAATATGGAATGCTTATCGTTTGATTGAAGGCTGGGAAATAAAAGAAGATTTACAGACACCTAAAGTTGCGAGTGAAGCTATTGAGTGGTACAAAAATCATTTTCAAAAAACATTGACTTGGGTTAATGAGAACTTTGAAAAATATAGAATCTCGGATGCGTTAATGTCTATTTACAAACTTGTATGGGAAGACTTTTGTTCTTGGTTATTAGAACTTATTAAACCAGAACACGGTCAACCAATAGATTTACAAACCTATTCAAACGTGATTATTTTATTTGAGAAAAACTTAAGAATTCTACACCCTTTTATGCCCTTTATTACTGAGGAGCTTTGGCATTTTATTAAAAATCGAAAAGAAGAGGAGGCACTAACAATTTCTGCATGGCCAACACCCCAAGTTTTTGATGAAAAAAGAATAAGTGATTTTGAATTGGCTCAACAAATTATTGGAGGTATTCGGAATTTTAGAAAGGAAAAAAATATTGCACATAAAGAAAAAATAAGTCTTTATATCAATGCCGATAAGAGTAACTTTAGCTTTGAATCAGTTATTTTAAAATTGGGAGGAGTTTCAGAGATGCATTTTTCTAATCCTGCTGAAGATATAGTTGGGGGTAGCTTTAGAATTAAAAACCTAGAATTTTTTATTCCAACCAATGCAGCAGAAGATCCAAAAGCTGAGAAAGAAAAATTGATAACAGAGCTTAATTATACCAAAGGATTCTTAGCTTCAGTTGAGAAGAAACTTTCCAATGATCGCTTCGTTGCTAATGCCCCTGAAAAAGTAATTGAATTGGAGAGAAAAAAGGTTAGGGATGCAAAAGAAAAAATTTTACTTCTAGAAAAGAATTTAGAATCGATTTAAGGGACATGGGCAATCTTATGAACACCTCCTTTTACTACATCATCGACTTTTACATCGATAATGGTATTTAGTGGTAAAAAAAGGTCTACTCGAGATCCGAATTTAATGAATCCAGCATCTTCCCCCTGAATGACACGTGTTTCTTCCTCGGCATAATTTACTATTCTGCGAGCAACTGCTCCTGCAATTTGACGGTATAGTACTTCTCCAAAAGTGCTGTTTTCAAGAACAATGGTTGTTCGTTCGTTAAGTTCGGAAGACTTTGGATGCCAAGCTACCAAATATTTTCCGGGGTGGTATTGGCTGAATTTAACAATACCACTCATTGTGTAACGAGTAACATGAACATTAAAGGGTGACATAAAGATCGATACCTGAAGGCGTTTGTCTTTAAAATATTCTTTTTCGAAAACCTCCTCTACAATCACTACTTTTCCATCTACGGGAGCAATGAGGTGCTTCTCATCTATTGGAGTAATGCGTTTAGGATTTCTAAAAAACTGTAGCACCAAAACCAACAAAATCAAGACTGTGACTTGAACCATTATTTTTAACCATTCTAGGGATATTTTATATTCAGCCAAAATTGCAATTGCTGCAACGAGGACAAATGAGGTCATAATGATTTGAGATCCTTCTTTATGAAACATAAGTGACTAGCATTAAAAATAAATAAACAAATGGAGCTGTAAATAAAACACTGTCCATACGGTCATAAAAGCCGCCATGTCCTGGAATTAGTGAGCCACTATCTTTAACTTTTGCTTGGCGTTTGAATTTTGATTGGATAAGATCACCTATAGTTGCAGTTATTGCAATACTTAATGCTAAAAAAGGAAAGGTCCAAGAAGGATATAATGGATGGTAGGGAATTAAAATGAAGCTAACCAAAAAACACATCAATGCCCCTCCCCAAAACCCTTCCCAAGTTTTTTTAGGTGAGATATTTGGAAATAAAAGTCTTTTCCCCCAACTTTTACCAAAAAGATATGCAAAACTATTATTGACCCATATAAGAAGATACATACTAATTGAAGCCCCATTTTTAAATGATGAGCCAAGAGAGGTTGTTGCAATAATCAAATATCCAGATACTACTAAATAGAAAATTGTTAATCCACTTTTCTGCAAAGGTTGAGGGTTTATTTTTTTATTAGAAAACAAGAAATAAGTTAGTAATAAATTTATTCCAATGCATAATATCATTAGGCTTAAGTGCAAATAAAGATTTAGGTTTTGACAGTAAAATTGGTATGCAATAACTCCAAATAGAATAAAGGGAACTGGGCTTCTGTATTGTATTAATTTTTGGAATTCATAAAGCGCTAGAGAAGAAAAGATGAAGATAACTACTATAAAAAAAATATCTGAAATTAAAGCTGCAGAAATGATTAGAGTAACATAGAGAAGTCCAGAGATACTCCTTATAATCAAATCTTTCATAAGTTTTAAAAATCTTCTAACAACAAATATATGTTTTTTGAGCTAGTCTTCTCATTTTGATATTTTTTATCTTCAGTGTTTTCTCTTTTAATATTTAGGGTAGTTATATTAGTTGGAATGGCATCAATATATTTATTTTTTAATTTCGTCATTCCTTGACTTACGTCTCTTGTAATCTGACTTATTTTTGCCGAAACAATTATAGTTTTAGGAAGTGCTTTTATTTTAAAGTGTTTAATTTGGTGATTGCTAAGTAATACTTTTCCAGTATTACTTAGCAAAAATTCACATTGAATCAATATTGCTTTGAAATGATTTAATTCTCCTGATGTTTGATCAATAGAATTTGTACTAAATCTCTCTGCAAGGTTTTGGTTAAGAGAAATCACTTCACTTTGATTCCAAGTATTTTCTTGACAAATTTTCTTGAAATTTTTTAAAACAAGGTCTGATGAGTCGTTATAGAGAAAAAAGCCTCCATGGGTTGTGAATTTTTTTGCAAAAGCTAAATCTAAAGGATCTTCACGATCAGGAAAATAGGGACTTTTTTCTGGCTTTGTTGATTTTTTTTTCCCAAAAAGATTGTTCCATAATCCCATGGCCTAGATCATTTTTTATTGAGAGCTTTTGCTTCTTCTATTTTTTCGTTATTTGTTTTAAAGGGTCTTTTTCCTAAAATATTTTCTAAATCATCTTTAAAAATCACTTCTTTTTCTAATAGTCGCTCTGCAAGTTGTTTCAATTTGTTTTTTGAACCCTTAAGAAGCTCGATAGCACGAGTATACTGTTTTTCAATAATTTTTGAAATTTCTTTATCAATCACCTGAGCTGTTTCTTCAGAATATGGTTTTGAAAAGCTATAATCGGATTGTCCTGAAGAATCATAATAAGTAATATTCCCTAGGGTATCATTTAATCCATATACTGATACCATTGCTTTAGCTTGACGAGTAACTTTTTCTAAATCACTAAGGGCTCCTGTAGATATTTTATTGAAAATAACCTTTTCAGCAGCACGACCACCTAAAGCAGCACACATTTCATCTAGCATCTGATCTGTTCTCACGATTTGTCGTTCTTCAGGGAGATACCAAGCCGCTCCTAAGGATTGGCCTCTTGGAACAATAGTAACTTTTACCAACGGGGCAGCATGTTCAAGCAACCAACTGATTATAGCGTGGCCAGCTTCATGGTAAGCAATAGTTTCTTTTTCCTCTGGAGTTATAATTTTATTTTTCTTTTCCAAACCACCTACAATTCTATCAACAGCATCTAGAAAATCTTGTTTTCCAACCGACTTTTTATTTTTCCGAGCTGCAATTAAAGCAGATTCATTACAAACATTAGCTATATCAGCTCCAGAAAAACCAGGCGTCTGTTTTGATAAAAAATCAATATCTAGAGTTTTAATTGTTTTAATTGGTTTTAAGTGGACTTTAAAAATTTCTTTTCTTTCGTTTAAATCAGGAAGATCGACATAGATTTGACGATCAAATCTTCCTGCGCGCATTAAAGCCTTATCCAAAACATCTGCTCTGTTAGTTGCTGCTATAACGATGACATTCGTGTTTGTTCCGAAACCATCCATCTCAGTTAAAAGCTGGTTTAAGGTATTTTCACGTTCATCATTAGATCCTGTAATATTACTTTTTCCTCTAGCTCTTCCAATTGCATCGATTTCATCTATAAAAATTATTGAAGGAGACTTGTCTTTTGCCTGTTTAAATAAGTCTCTTACTCTTGACGCTCCAACTCCTACAAACATTTCAACAAAATCTGAGCCAGAAAGTGAAAAGAATGGTACTTTAGCCTCCCCTGCTACAGCTTTAGCAAGTAATGTTTTTCCAGTTCCAGGTAAGCCGACTAGTAAAGCTCCTTTTGGTATTTTTCCGCCAAGAATAGTATATTTTTGAGGGTTTTTAAGAAAATCTACAATTTCTTGGATTTCTTCTTTAGCTCCTTCTAAACCGGCAACATCCTTGAAAGTAACTTTGACATCTGTGTTTTTATCGAAAAGTTTTGCCTTGGATTTTCCTATACTAAAGATTTGACCACCAGGGCCACCTGCACCACCACCTGACATTCTCCTCATTAAAAAAATCCAAACTCCAATTATAATTATTATAGGTAAAAAACCAATTATAGTATCCATCCATCGATTTTCAATTGTAATGAATTCAAGACGGAATGGCATTCCCTTAACCCTTGCTTTTTCAAGTTTTTCTTCAAATAATTCTAAGCTTCCAACTTCAAACTGGTAATGAGGGCCTTCAATATTTTCTTGGCCTATAATATTTTTTGTAATAATCCCTTGATGATCACTTTTATTTAAAGCTTCTGGTGTAAGGGTTACTAGAACACTGCTTTTGTTACGAATAACAACAACCTTACTTACATCTCCATTGTTTAAGAATTTTTCGAAACTTGAAATATTGGTCTTGTTCATTGTTTGCCAATCATTTCCTCCAAAAAGGCTAAGACCTAATAAGACAAATATAATTGCACCATAAATCCAATAGATATTAAATTTCTGAGGCGTTGGTTTTTTTTCTTCTTTCATATTATCTAATAGTTTGAGACAATTTGGGTACTTACAGCATCACCCCAAAGTTCTTCAATGTTATAAAATTCTCGAGTTTTTCGTTGGAATACATGAACAACTATGTTGACATAATCAATTAAAACCCATTCCGCCACTTCAAGCCCCTCAGTATGTAGAGGTTTTTCATGCAATGTTTTACTTACTTTCTTTTGTATTGAATTCACAATCGCTGATACCTGTGTGTTTGAGTTACCACTACAAATCACAAAGAACTCACATGGTGTGTTTTCAATTTCCCTGAAATCCATCTTTTGAATATTCTCACCCTTAACGTTTTCAATCCCATTAATGATTTCATCCAAAAGGATTTTAGAATTTTCTTTTTTATTTGCCATTAGGCACCAATATTTTCCACAAATTTATTACATTTTAAATCGCTTACACGAACTTATATGAGCTATTTTAAAATAATCAAACTTGATGCCATCCCCTCTACTAATGATTATTTAAAAAATAAACACAAAACCCGTGATGTTTCTGACGGAGATTTGGTTTGGGCAATAAATCAAACTTCAGGTCGAGGCCAACGTGAAAATCAATGGTTGTCAAGCTCTAGAGATAGTTTAACTTTTAGTGTTTTTAAACAATTTAAAGATATAAAAATATTGAACCCCTTTATTATAAGTATTTTAGTTTCTTTGGGAATTCATGATGCACTTAAAGGACTTCAGATATCCAACCTTAATATTAAATGGCCAAACGACATTTTGTCATGTAATAAAAAAGTTGGAGGAATTTTAATTGAAAATTTTTTTAATAAAGGAGAGTTAATTTCTTCTGTAATTGGTGTAGGATTAAATTTAAATCAGCTGTCATTCAATAATTTACCAAATGCAACTTCATTGAGATTAGTTTCAGGAAATTTTTGGCATCAAAAAGAACTTTTAAATATTCTAACGCAACATTTATATAAATATTTGTACAAAAAAGATTTTCATGACTTAAATGGATTAATAAACCGATATAATGAGAAGCTTTGGAGAAGAAATCAAAGATCACATTTTGAATCAAAATCAAAAAATTTTGTAGCTATTCCAAAGGGTATTTCATTCCAAGGGAATTTAATTATTGAGACTGATGAAATGGGAGTAATAGAAAGAGATACTAAACAAATTCGAATGTTATATAACACTAATGGTTTTTAGGACTCCAAGCAGAAGGGTTATCCCTCCATGTTTGTAAGCTTTCTAATTGCATTTCAGATATTGTTCCTATTTTGAGAGCTTCTGAAAGTAAATGTTGGTAATCACATAAAGTTTGTAATTTAATTTTAGCCTTTCTAAACTCTTCTTCAGCACTAAAAAATCCATAGGTGAATAGCCCCATCATACCCAAAATTTCAGCTCCTGAATCTTTTAAAGCATTGGCAGCATTCAAACTACTTTTTCCTGTACTAATTAAATCTTCAATAACTACAACCCTGTCTCCACTAGTAAATTTACCCTCAATTTGATTTTGTTTACCATGTTTTTTGGGCTCTGGACGAATATAAATAAATGGTAAATTGAGTTTTTGAGCGACAAGCATACCTATACCAATAGCACCAGTAGCTACACCTGCAATTAAATGTGAACCATCAAAATCTTCTTTTATTTTTTCTGAAAGAACGTTACTTAAAAAATCCCTCACTTTTGGATAAGAAAGAGCAATTCTATTATCACAATAAATTGGAGATTTCCATCCACTTGCCCAAGTAAATGGATTTTCAGGATTCAATTTAATTGCATTAATTTGTAATAGATGTAATGCTGTTTGCTGAGCAATATTTTTATTGAAAATCATACACAAATGTATAAAGTTTTTTACAATCAAAAGCCAATCAATTTTACAACTGTTCTAGGGGAGAACTCCAAAAAAACCCCTTTATTTTTCATTAAATACGCTAATGCAAATTCAATAACAAAAGCACTTAAAGATAAAACTGTAACAGAAGTGTATTTGTATCATTCAAATCCTGATAAATTCGAAAAACATTTTTTCAGAACTTTCCCTTTTGTTGAAGCTTCGGGGGGGTTAGTTCAGCACCAAGATGGACGTTTTTTATTCATTTATAGAAATAACAAATGGGATCTTCCAAAAGGAAAAATAGAAAAAAACGAAACTTTAATAAATGCTGCAATAAGAGAGGTAAGTGAAGAAACTGGGGTAAGTGATTTGGTTGTAAAAAGATCTCTACCAATAACTTATCATATCTATAATGCTAACGGAAAGTTTAAGGTTAAAAAAACTAATTGGTTTTTAATGAAGTCAAATTATACGGGGCCATTAGTTCCCCAAATCGAAGAAAATATTCAAATGGCTGTTTGGAAAAGAAATACTGAAATACCTAAGTTAATGGAAAATGCTTATGAAAACATCAAGATCATTTTAAAAGCCATCGATTAACTTATTTGCTGTTTTTAACAGCATCTGGTACTAGAGAAGAATAATCACCATTGTTATTGATAATTTCTCTTACAATACTGCTACTGATATATGAATAATCTGCTTCTGTAAGTAAAAAGAGTGTTTCAATACCTGATAATCTTCGATTAATTTGAGCTATGCTTTTTTCAAATTCAAAGTCTGCTGGGTTTCTAAGTCCTCTTATAATGGCTGAAGCTTTTACTGACATACAAAAATCAATAGTTAAGCCTTTAAATGATTCAACTTTAATTTTAGCTTGATGACCATGGGTTTTATTAATAAAGGCTAATCTTTCTTTTAAGGGATACATATATTTTTTATTTAAATTTTCTCCGACAGCAATTATTAATTCGTCACACATAGGTAAAGCCCTAAGAATAATATCTTGATGCCCTAAGGTGATTGGATCGAAAGAACCCGGAAATACATATCGTTTCATATTTAGCTTACTTTTTTAGAGCGTTCTGTTTGAATTAAAATTTTAGTCAAAAATTCTGAAAATTCCATTCCTAGAGCATCTATCTGTTGAGGAATTATACTTTTTTCTGTCATTCCAGGAACTGAGTTAATCTCAAGAATATGAGGCACTTCATTAACCAAAATAAATTCACTCCGAACAATACCCTTCAATTTCAATTTAGAATAAATTTTTTTTGATAATTGATTTAAATCATTTTTCCAACGATTGGAGATTTTGGCTGGAGTGATTTCTTCTGATTTCCCTTCGTATTTTGCAGAAAAGTCAAAAAAATCATTTTCTGAAATAATTTCAGTGATGGGAAGAACACAAACTTCATCATCAATTTCTGCTACACCAACAGAAACTTCACGTCCCTCTAAAAAACTTTCAATTATTAGTTGAGAATCTTCCTTGAAAGCCTTTTCTATAGCATCGACTAAACCATCCTTTTTATAAACTTTATATACTCCAAAACTACTTCCAGCTCGATTAGCTTTAACAAAACAAGGAAGTCCTACACAATCTATAATTATTTTAGGGTCTATATCATCTCCTTGATCAAGAGTATAATGTTTAGCAGTAGGGATATTCCATTGTCTTAGAACCGTAAGGCAGTCTCTTTTATTAAGTGTTAGAGCAGCATTATAACTATCACAGCTCGAAAAAGGAATTTCTAGAAGTTCCCAAAGCGAAGCAAGTTGTCCGTTTTCTCCTAAAGATCCATGAACAAGGTTGAAAATTATATCTATTTTAATTGAAATATCTAATGCTTTAAGAGAGAAGTCTCCTTTAGAAACATTGTAGATATTATTTGCATCGTCTTTTGCGGTCCAAGATTCTTTTGTTAAAATAATATAAAAAACCTCCCATTTTTTTCTGTCAAGCGAAGAGAAAACATTTTCACCGCTTTTAAGAGAGATCTCATATTCAGAAGAATATCCCCCACAAACAACACCTACTTTTTTTCTGTACATTATTTAAAGTTCTTCCACAAAGGTATAGCATTTAAAAGCAATCAAAAAGCATAGGTTTTATTATCTTAGTCAATCAATATACACTATGGATTTTTTACGTTTTTTGTTTAGCCTATCTTTTATTAAACAACTTATCCTTATAGGGTTGTCTTCGGGGGTGATATTTTTTTTAATCTCTCACAGTCTTAACATCTACACAAAACATAATAATTATCAAATTGTTCCCAATTTTGAAGGTGTTCAAATAGGTGAATTACCCGCTTTAATTGATGATGAAAATTTGCGATATGAAATAATTGATTCTTCCCGCTTTGATCCAGAAAGAGCCCCTTCATCAATTATTTCTCATTTGCCTTCTGCAGGAAGTGAGGTTAAAGAAAATCGAAAAATATATTTCATAATTAATCCCACTGGTTATAGAAAAGTAACAGTTCCTAATTTAATTCAAATTACTAAGCGAAACGCTGAGTCGATCATAAAATCCTCTGGCTTTCAAATAGGAGATTATACATACAGAGATAATATAGGTAAAGATATGGTTCTTGAAATTCGTTTTGATGGAAAGATTATTAAACCAGGAATATTATTACCTAGGACTAGTAAAATTGATTTAGTGTTAGGTAATGGAAAGGGATAAATCTATATTTGAAGAAGAAATTCAATCTACAGAATCTCTTCATGAGCATTATTCGTTTACCGCTGCTATAGGTCAGTCACCCCTCAGAGTTGATAAATTTTTAATGACTCGCATTGAAAATGCTACACGCAATAAAATTCAACATGCAGCAAAATCAGGAAGTATTTTTGTTGGAGAAAACGCGGTAAAGTCAAATTATAAAGTTAAAGGGGGTGATCAAGTTAGAGTTTTATTTTCACATCCTCCATATCAAAATTTACTCTTACCCGAAAACCTCGCATTAGATATTATTTTTGAAGATGACACTTTAGTAGTTGTTAATAAACCTGCAGGAATGGTAGTTCATCCAGGTCATGGAAACTATTCAGGCACTTTGCTCAACGCATTATTATTCCACTTTAGACAATTGCCTAAAAACTCTAACGATCGACCAGGTTTGGTTCATAGAATTGATAAAGATACTAGTGGATTGTTAGTAGTTGCAAAAACTGAGTCCGCAATGACTAATTTAGCAAAACAGTTTTTTGATAAAACTTCAAGTAGGAAATACCACGCATTGGTTTGGGGAGATTTTGAAGAAGATTCTGGAACCTACCGAGGAGCAATTGGTCGAAATCCAAAAAATAGATTACAGATGACCGTTTTTGAGAATAATTCGCAAGGAAAAGAAGCTGTAACCCATTATAAAGTTTTGGAACGTTTTGGTTATGTTACCTTATTGGAGTGTCAACTTGAAACTGGCAGGACACACCAGATAAGAGCACACATGAAATATTTTGGACATACCCTATTTAATGATGAACGATATGGAGGGAATGCCATTTTAAAAGGCACCAGTTTCAATAAATATCGTCAATTTGTAGATAATTGTTTTTCATTATTACCGCGACAGGCATTACATGCAAAAACATTGGGATTTGTTCATCCTATAACTGGTAAAATACTGGAATTCAATTCTCCGGTACCAGATGACTTTAATCATGCTTTAAGAAAATGGCGCCAATATGCCCAGCATTTAAATTTGTAATAGATAAATATAAAACTTAAATTATATGGACTTGTGAATGGTTATAAAAGCTTGTAATTTTATTTTAAAAATTTTTATTATGAAAATATTGATTTCTCCCGCCAAATCTTTGGACTTTCAAAATTCCTTACCCACAGATCTTTTTACTGAGCCAATTTTTATTAATGAAGCTAGTAATATTAATTCTATCCTTAAAAAGAAATCTCCTAAAGCTTTACAAAAACTAATGAGTATCTCAGAAAAATTAGCTGAACTTAATTGGGAGCGAAATCAAAAATTTTCTGTTATAGAAATCGAAAAACAAAATACCAGAGCTGCTATTTATGCATTTAATGGAGATGTTTACACAGGATTTGATGCTCACACTTTGCCTAAAGAAAAAATCGATCTAATGCAAACCCAAATTAGAATTTTATCAGGTTTATATGGAATGTTAAAACCTTTAGACAAAATACAGCCTTATCGTTTAGAGATGGGAACTAATATTTCAATTGGATCAAATAAGAATCTTTATTCTTTTTGGAAAAAAAAGGTATCTAAACAACTTAACACTGAGCTTGAAAAAGGTGAGTTAGTTGTCAATTTGGCTAGCAAAGAATATTTTAACGTTATAGATGAAGATTTAATTACAAGTACTATAATAAGCCCAGAGTTTAAAGACTTTAAAAATGGCAAACTTAAAATTATTTCCTTTTTTGCTAAAAAGGCACGCGGTAAGATGGCTCGTCATCTAATAAATCAAAGCACTTCTACTCTTGAAGACATACTTTCATTTTCATCAGAAGGCTATAAGTATAGTTATGAAGAGTCAAAAAGTGAGTTGCGCCCAGTCTTTGTTCGCTAATTTTAGGGTTTGTTTATTTAAATTAAATCACTTTAAACTTGATGAAATACCTAATATGTTTTCTTCTATATAGTTATTTATAAATTTAGGAGTAATGTATTTCTTGCCTTCAAGATCTTCAGGAACTAAAAGTAGTTTTAAATCCAATTCTAAATAAGCCCTTAACATGGGAATAGCGATTGGAGCATAACTATAATGCCAAGGTTCATAATTAAAACCTTTTCTTTCAAAATCCTTAGAATAAGGTCTTAAAAAACCAAATTGAGCTGCATTTTTCTCCATCCAAACTCTCAAATCAGCATAGGGCCCATCATCATGAAATTTTTCTGTAAGTAATACATCTCCTTTTCTAGGGACAGAACCATCTATGACATCAATGTCTGTTCCCCAGTGGTGCCTAGAAGTTCCAGGAAGAGTAGAGTATTCTATGATTTTTTTAATATTTTCTTCAGGACTAAATCCTTTAATTTTATTAGTCTTATATTTTCTATTCCAAATATCTTTTTGATGATTATATGATCGATAGGCAGAAACAATTTCAAGCTTAAAGCCTTCTTTTTGAGCGGCTATTTTCATTTTTTCAAAAGCTGCACCAGCTTCAGAAAGCAAACCAATCGAACCACTAAATAATTTTGGATTATCTTGACCCATTAGTGAAGTTTGAGAGAAATTTACTTTATTTTGAGCACTTAGTAATTGAAGATTTACAATTAAAGCAACTAAAGAAAATAATTTAATTTTCATTGGAAAGAATTTTAATAAAACTTTGATGGGGTGCCAATAGATTTATTTTCAAATTGTTTTCCAATAGGATGAAAACCATTTGATTCATTAAGTTTATTAGCAGCTATACGCGTATTTAAGCAAATACACTCTATATTATTATTTTTGTTAATCTGTTGTAAAATATTCTGAATCATGACAGATGCAATACCTTTACGCTGATATTTTGGAGCTACTTTAATAGTTCTTAACCGAAAACTTCGAAGATTCTCAAATTCAGGGTAACGAATTTGAAATGCACTAAGAATTTCAATATTTTTTTTAGCTTTAAAAGGTTCTATATGAATAGCTTCTTTAGCATGATCCTTTTCTATGCAACAACTTTTTAAAGATTTCCCTTTTCTTAATAGATCACGCCTTATTGGATATCTCATATTAACTTAAATTTTCAAAAACTTAAATTTAATTTTTTTTAAAAAAATTATAATCAAAAAGTAATTTTTAACATTTACAAAATTATCTTTATAAGATGAAAAATACAGTTTTTCTGTGGTTTTATTTACTGTTTTCAACTCTTGTTTTAGGACAGGAACGAAAACTAATTAAGGGTCAGCTACTATACAAAAATACAAAAGTTGTTGCTGCTAATGTTGTAAACAATACTGCCCAAACAAATACTATTACAGATGGTGATGGAGAATTTGAAATTGATGTTGCCGAAGGGGATGATATTATTTTTTCTTCCGTTCAATATCAGATTCGAGCAGTGAAAATAACATCAGAAATTATAAAAAAAAATCGTTTAGTCGTTTCAGTTAATGAAGACATAAATGAACTCAAAGAGGTTATTGTTACAACTGAGGATGTTGAAAAATTTTTAGATCTGAAAGAAGAAGAGTTTAAGGGCTTTGATTATGATATTGATAAATCTTCTAAATTAGAAAATAAGGCCGTTAGAGATCGATTAATCTCAAATGGAATTGACTTTGTTAATATAGCAAAACTTATAGCTAAAGCATTTTCCAATAAAACAGTTGAAGAGCAACTTAGCATGAAGCCTAGTGAAATTTTGCCATTAGTTTTTGAAGACACTTTTTTTGAAGATGATTTAGATTTACCTCAAGAACAAGTTATAGGATTTTTAATGTTTCTAGATAAGAATATGAAGACAGGTGCTTTGCTAAAGCAAGATAAACAGTTTCATTTGATTGATTATTTAATCAATAAAAGTATAGAGTTTAAGAGTGATTTAGATAATTAATAAATATTAATAGGAATAATATGCAGCTTATAATCTCTATTTTATTCTCTTTATTTCTTTCTCTACCTACCAATCTTAATTTTCATAAATTTTATGTAAGTACAACTAATATTGTTTATAAATCAGAAAAAAAATCAATTCAAATAACCACCCAATTATTTATCGATGATATTGAACTTTTATTACAGCAAGATAGCCCAGAAGTAAGGCTTGATCCTGATTCTGATTCAAAACATATAAATACTATTCTTGAAGCAGTTTTAAATAGAGTATTTCGAATTCAAATAGATCAAGAATTTATAAACTTTAAGTTTATAGGTAGGGAATATAAGCATGATATTCTTCAATGTTATATGGAAATAGAAGTTTTAAGTCCACCTGAAGCTATAAGTATTCAGAATACTATTTTTTTCAATCTTTTTGAAGACCAACAAAATATCATTCATTTTAAAAATGGCAATAGAAGAAAAAGTTTTTTATTGCACCAAGAAAATGATATGGTAAGATTTACATTAGATTAAAATGAAAATTACATTATATTTATATTTACTATCAAAATACTAAATTCAAAAATATTCAATCATGATAAAAGTTTGTGTTAAGAGCTTAGTTTTATTTTATTTGTTAACACCATTATCACTTTGTGCTCAGGTTCAAAAAGGGCACATGAATAAAAATAAATTTAGACAATTGTATGATCAGTTTGCTGATCCAAACAAATACCACAATGCCTCTGGAGCACCAGGTGTTGAATATTATCAGCAGCAAGTTGATTATGAAATGAATATTGAATTAGACGATGAAAACAGTCGTCTATATGGTGAAGAAACAATTAAATACACTAATAATTCACCAGACAACCTCCCATATTTGTGGCTTCAGTTAGATCAGAATATACGGAAAAAAAATGCGCCGAATTTAGAAAAAAATAGTTCTGGAAATTCAATTACACAAAGCCCATCAGCATTTATTAGAAATTTTATAGAAGAGGATTTTGATGGTGGGTTTAATATCGATTGGGTTCGTGATCTTGAAGATAAACCACTTTCTTTTAATGTCAATCAAACAATGATGAGGATTGATTTACCTGAAGCAATTGCACCAGGACAAGTTTTTGAATTAAAGATCAAATGGTGGTATAATATAAATAATAGACTTAATTATGGTGGACGTTCAGGATACGAGACTTTCGAAAACGATGTAAATAAAGTATATACTATAGCTCAATTTTTCCCAAGACTATGTGTTTATAATGATGTGGAAGGATGGCAGAATTATCAATTTTGGGGTAATGGCGAATTTGCATTAGAATTTGGGGATTATGATGTAAATATAACGGTTCCTTCTGATCATATATTGGAGGCTACAGGAAGTTTACAAAACCCTAGGGAGGTGCTTACACGAGAGGAGTATAAGCGTTTTCAAGATTCCAAAACTAGTTACGATAAGCCTGTTTTTATTGTAAATCAAGAAGAAGCTTTTTCTAAAGAGTCATCATTTTCAAAAGCGAAGAGCACTTGGAGATATAGGGCAAAAAACGTAAGGGATTTTGCGTTTGCTTCATCAAGAAAATTTATCTGGGAGCGTCAAGCTGTTAATGTTGGTAAAAATGAGGTAATGGCAGTTTCAATTTATCCAAAAGAGGGTAATCCCTTGTGGGAAGATTATTCGACTAAAGCTGTAATTCAAACTCTTAAAACATATTCTAAATTTACATTTGATTACCCTTATCCAAAAGCAGTTTCAGTACATGCAAAAAATATAGGCATGGAATATCCTATGATCTGTTTTAATTTTGGTCGACCTGAAGAAGATGGATCTTATTCTGATCGCACAAAGTTTGGTATGATCAGTGTAATAATCCATGAAGTTGGACACAACTATTTTCCGATGATAGTTAATTCAGATGAGCGACAATGGGGATGGATGGATGAAGGGTTAGATACTTTTGTACAATACCTAACTGAACAAGACTTTGGAATTTCATATCCTGAGTCAATAGGTGGGCTTGATAAATATCCGTCTCGCAGGGGAGCACCAAAAAATATTGTACCATATATGGCTGGAAACCAAGAATTTATTTCTCCCATAATGTCAAATCCTGAAAATGTTTATCAATTGGGCCCCAACGCTTATGCAAAACCAGCAACAGCTTTAAATATTTTAAGGGAAACTATTATGGGTAAAGAAGCATTTGACCATGCTTTTAAAACCTATTCACAACGATGGATGTTTAAACATCCAACCCCAGAAGATTTTTTTAGAACTATGGAAGATGCATCTGCAATTGATTTAGATTGGTTTTGGAGAGGTTGGTTTTATTCTACAGATGTAGTTGATATAGGTGTTAAAAACGTTAAGCAATATTACTTTTCTGATTCACCGGATCAGAAAGCAAAAAAGAAATTAGATTCTTATGGATATAGTTTGCAAAATTTACCTGATATGGTATTTAAAATTGACGAAGAAAGTGAGTCATTTAATCCTGACTTAGTTGATCAAAATCCTGTGGAAAATTCTCAAATATTGAGGGACTTTTTATTAAAAGAAGGAATTAACCTTAAATCGCAAACACCTAAATATTTGTACGAAGTTGAATTTGAAAAACCTGGAGGTCTAGTTATGCCTCTGATAGTTGAATATAGTTATGCCGATGGAAGTACAGAACGAATAACCTATCCTGCACAATTATGGAGAAAAAATGATTTAAGTGTTACAAAAACTATCGCCTCAAGTAAAAAGCTGATAGGTGTAACAATAGATCCTGATCTTGAAACTGCTGACATAAATTTGGATAATAATAATTGGCCAAAACAAGAGACTCCTTCTGATTTTGAAAAGTTTAAAGAGAAAATAAAGGGATAGTGATATTGGAATAATGAATCCATCAATGAATACAGTTTTTATTTCTTAAACCTTTTATATTTGTTAAAAATATAAATATGCTTTTATTTATAAGTGGGGCGGAGATCGTCTTTGTTTTTTTTATAGTTTTACTTGTGTTTGGAGCAGATAAAATTCCATCCATAGCACGTACTTTGGCTAAGGGAATGACACAAGTGCGTCAAGCCACAAATGATATTAAAAGTGAAATCCAAAAAAGTGCAGATGTAGATATTGAAAATCCTACAAAAAACTTAACTCATGATTTTAAAAAGGAGGTAGATAAAGTAAAAAACGATTTTAAAGATATAGGAGATTCGATAAAACGTGATCTCTAAAGAACCCAACTTAGGTTCAGACCATCTCTGAATGGTAATAACACTGTTTTTATTCGTGAATCAGCCTTAAGTTTTGCATTATATGATTGTAAAGCAATAGTGCTGATATCTTTAGGGTGAGCTTTTTGAAGTACTTTTCCACTCCACATTACATTGTCAGATATAATTAAACCTCTTTTTCTAGTTTTTGGGAGTACTTGTTCAAAGTATTCATTATAATTAAGTTTATCCGCATCAATAAATACTAAGTCAAAAGGACCTTTAATATTAGGAAGTATTTCTAGTGCTAATCCTAAGTGTGTATGTATATTTTTAGCATACTTACTTTTAGAAAAATATTTTTCTTGAATGTTTACTAGTTCTGGATTAGAGTCAATAGTATGAAGTTCACCTTCTTTTTGAAGACCTTCAGCTAAACAAAGACTTGCATAACCCGTGAAAGTACCTATTTCTAAAATTTTTTTTGGATGAATGAGTTGAGACAAAAGACTTAAAAGCCGACCCTGCAGAGGACTACTTAGCATCCTTGGTTGTAAAATTTTTTGATGAGTTTCTTTTTCTAATTCCAATAATAACTTAGGGATAGATTCACTATGATCTAAAGCATAAGATGACCAGGCATCAAGAAAAGTATTTGAATTCATATTAAGTTTTGGGCCTTAAATAGTGAAGACAATCTAAAAGTAATATTGCTTAACATTTTTGGCATTTCTTTGAGTTCAATAAGCTTAAAGTGCTTCATAGCTTTTTTTATAAAATCAGGAAGTAGTAATTCAGGAATTTACATTCTTATCAAAACGAAGTACTGCAAAAATTAAAATGCAAATAACAACTACTAAAGAACTAATATAAATGTAATGGTCTGGTATCTCATTTGAGGATAAGAAACCCATTAGGATTTTTTTGTCTAAAAATGAGATAAACAATGCTAATGGGACTAATATTAAAAAAAATTTAAACCGTTTTAAGTATGACATTATTTAAAATTATTAATTAATCAAAAATAAGAAGAGATTTTATAATTTTAATAAAAATAAAATTTATAGACTTATGATACAATTTCACGTTCTTTTAATTATTCTTTTTTCTGTTATCCCTCAACCCACTTCAGTAGAAGGATTATGGGTTACTCAAGATGATGAAACAAACAAAGAAAAATCTGAAGTTTTGTTATACCAGAAGAATGGAAAACTATACGGAAAAATTATTCGTTTACTTTTACCAGAAGACCAGGGAAAGCTTTGTAAAGAGTGTAAGGGAGTTGATAAGAATAAACCTATCGCTGGTATGATGATTGTAAAAGATCTGATTTTAGATGATGATGTATGGGAAGACGGAACCATAATGGACCCTAAGTCAGGAAAAGTATACGATTGTTATCTAAATATAGAAGATCCAAATACATTAAAAGTAAGAGGGTTTTTAGGTTTTTCTTTTTTGGGTAGAACTCAAATTTGGAAGCGAAAGGATCAATAACATTTTTTATTTACTTAAAAAAAAATCTTTTAAAAATCAATTATTTATAATAAATTTAGACAGTCATTTACTAAAAAATAATTTTATACATTAAAAATGTCAAGGCGTATAATTTATTGTTATTTTCCTGATGGAGTCAATTCTCTTTTTATAGATGGAAAAAGATATACCCGTGCTCAATTTGAAAGAGCAAAAGCTAGAGAAAAAAGAAGAGACAAACAAGGGCGATTTTTAAGTGTTTAATAGTTTTTAGTTATAAGCTCAACTCCCATAATCAATATAAAATTTAGGTAAATGAAATAAACCCTTTTTATTTCTATAAATATTACATTAATTAAGTTTAGTGACTTCTTTGTATCTTATTACATATAAACAATAATTCAATTAAAATGGAAAATAATACTGTAACCTTTGAAAAAAAAGTGGCTTGATAGGACTATACCTGTTAGGTTCAGAATAAATTATTGGTTTTTAAAAAAACTTGGCTTAGAGGGCTTTAGAATACTTTTTGTTTTAGGCGGTATTTTAATAACTGTAATAGTATATGAATTACTTTTACAGTGATAGCACTTTAATTGACGAAATAACTAAAGAAATAAATAAACAATAGGTTTTTCATCGACATATCCTCTTAATTAAGTTCAGTAAAAAAACAAGGAGTAGAATTAGAGTTTTCTATATTAGCAGCTTATTAATCTTAAATCAATTAAAATGAAACACCTTCTTATATTCTTCTTCTTTGTTAACTCGTTAAGTTTTTCTCAATTCAATGAGATAAAACTTTTACAAAAAAAATTAATTAGCGATGAAATCACTGGAAGTAATGTTGCATTAGTATATAAAGAAGGTAGTGTGATTTATTTCAATATTCAAAACTCCGGTAAAGTAGGAGATAAAAATATAGCTGGTAAAAGCTATAAACCGTATAAGGAGACACTTTTTCCAATTTGGTCAATGTCAAAACCAATAACAACAGTAGCCACGATGATTCTTTTAGAAAGGGGTTTAATTAAATTAAAAGATAATGTTTCTAAATATATTCCAGCTATGAAGAATATGAATTGTGAGACTGAAAGTGGAATTCAAACCTGTGAAAATCAAATCAAAATTATAGACCTCCTAACTCACAGATCAGGATTAGGTTATTATGGAAGTCCAGGTTACGGATATGGTTATACAAATTCTATTAAATATGATAACCTAGAAGAATTTACCAATGACCTATCGGAAGTTGTTTTAAAATTCGAACCTGGATTAAAATATTTTTATGGGATAAACCAAGCTGTTCTTGGGCGAGTTATTGAAGTTGTTTCAAATCAAACTTTTTTTGAGTTTTTAAAAAAAGAGTTGTTTGATCCACTTGAAATGAACGAAACAAAATTTCATCTAACTGAAGATGAAAGGAGCAGGTTTCAGCCTCTTTTTATAAATACAGGAGCATTGAAAGGATTCACTTATGAATTAAATGAATTGTCTTACAAGAAAAACAATGAAGCTTATTTTGGTGGAGAGGGATTAGTTTCAACATTAGGTGATTATTCAAATTTTTGTAAAATGCTTTTAAATGGCGGATCTTATAATGGTAAAAGAATTATAAGTCAGAATAGTATTAATTTAATGACAAAAAAGTATTCACAATCATATCCAAATGAAGAATTCGCAGATACAAGTAAATTAGGTTTTTATTATGGATTCTCTCTTTTTGTTTTAGAAAATCCAGAAATAGATGATACTAATTCTTCGAAAGGAATATTTGGATGGTCTGGTTACCATAATACTCATTTTTGGATTGATCCCGAAAAAAAATTATTTGCAATATTTCTTTCCAGGTCAAGACAAGGTGTTTCAAATACCGATACTCAAAAGGAATTCAGAAGGACTGTTTATAAATCAATAATGGAATAGTCAATTTTAATCAAATCATCGGTATATCCTCTTCATTAAGTTCAGGAAGAATAACACTAAGTAGATACATTACAAAGTTCTATAACAATAATAGAATCAATACTTCAAAGTATTACCAGTTGAGGTATGAATTGAGTAAGAAGTAATATATTTGGAAAACTTATTAATTATTTGGACACTTAAAAGGGCACTATACAGATGTTAATAAGAGATAAACGCTAACGGGTGTTTAGCTCAGTTGGTTTAGAGCGCTACCTTGACAGGGTAGAAGTCGGGGGTTCGAATCCCTCAACACCCACAAAGTTTCACAAGTAAAGTCCTATGAATAAAAAGAAAGATACGGTCTATACTATGATAGTTATGGACTCTTTATATTAAAACCAGCACTATGAAAAAACTACTTCTTCTTTTACTTTTTTTTCCATTAGTTTCTTTTGGACAAAATTTTATAAATAAAGGAGCCGTTTATGAAGCACAGAAGGATTTACTAAATAATTTTGTAAAGGCATGGCTAAATGAAGATGCTGAGGGATGTGCTTCTCTATATGATAATGATGCAATTTATATGATACCTGGGATTCCTGTTCTTGAAGGATATTCTTCTATTTTAGATAGTTATAAACAACAGTTTAGTATACCAAGAGACTATATTGCATCTATGCAAGAACCAGTAGTTGAAGTTCTCCCAATGGATGACTGGGCAATGGTTAGAGGAACTGGTAATTCTAAAAAAATCATTAATGGGGATTCTCTAACAAAAAATTATAAATGGATTATTCTAAGCAGAAAACAAAAAGATGGTTCTTGGAAAATAGTTTGGGATATATTTAATTACGATCATCCAATTAATGAATAATTCAAAGTTTTAGCTTAAGTTTTAATAATCGTCATACCCTCTTCCTAAACTAAATGAAGAGGGTATGACGATGATTTAGACTATATAATATTACGCCACCTCGAGCCCTAAAGCTAAAAAAATATTTACTCAATATGTAACAGTATGTCTTCTTAAAGGTTATAGATACTTTTCACCTAATTCTAAGGCATCAAAACTGCCATCTGGATTAAGTGTTTCATACCTCTTCTTTATCAAGTGATGTAATAAGAGATCCTTTTATTTTATTTAATGACTCTTTATATTTTTTTAGGAAAATTATTTTATCTTCCATTTGGGATATTTTCCCTACTAAGATTGCTTTAATCCTATCATTTCCTTGTATCAAAAGACACAAATCATAGACATATTTATTCACACCTATACTATTATCTAAACTATTAAAAATAATCTTAGGGTGATTTGTTTCAAAAAAGTCCTTTAGTTTTTGTCCTGCAACTATCTCAAGTTTAACATTTTCTAATATATAATATGAGTTTACATTATGCATTAAATCAAGCTCTTTTTTCAAGTTTATAGACTCTAGATATCTGATTTTACCATCATTAACTAGTGATTTATAGAAAGCATTTGGTGGTTGAAAACCTCTATATCCAAAAATACTCATATCATAGATAGATTTATCTAATTTGATTTTTACTAGACTATCAATATCTATACTCTCATTTATTAAAGCCATCAAGATTTGTTTATCATTAACAAACACATTTTCACGATTCGTAATATATTTTTCTATCTCATTAACTTCTTCTAATAAGTTTACTTTTAACTCTGTAGATATTTTTTCCCTTTCATATTGTTGCATTAAATCATCACCAAATAAAGCGATTGCAATACCAATTACAATAACTGATATTTCTCTAACGTAACTACTAATATTAATACTCATAACCTAAAGCTAAAAAATATTTTCTGCTTATTCCTAATTTTTGGCAATGTTCTTAGAATACCATTTCAAATATTCTTCTTTGTCTTTGGTGCAGTAGTTTTACATTTTGTCGATAATAATGAAAAAATTGGTTAATTACTTTTTATTTACTCGCTCTAAAAGATTTTCTATTAGGGTATAAACAATCCCAATAATTGCCATTGGCTTGTCAATCTTGTTAAAGTTTGGAATATCAATCCAATAAAAAATAAACCATATAAAAAGAATTACAAGTCCAATCCAACTTAAATATTTTGCGTAATAAGGTGTTCAGTTTATTTTCTAAATATAACAATGTAGGAACTGGTTAGAGTAGTTATTTTCATTTATTTCTAATTTTAAATTAGGCTATCTGGATGCCCCCTTTTAATCGAGGATTTTTTTTGTAGCTTTATATAATGGTAAAAAAAACTTCAAAAATCAATCGAAAACGATGCTAAGCTGATTGAAAACTTAAGTAGTATCTCTAGAAGGTTATCCTATTTTTCACTAGCTATTATTGGTATAATACTTTTAATTGCAGCTTATACGTTGACCTATTAGTTAATTATAGAGGTATTTTTTTTGTACATTTAAAGGATGTTTAAAAAAATATTCTTCATTAATCATGCAACATTTCAGATTTTTAAAAACACTCGTATTAACTGTTATTATAGGCATTATTGGATGTTCATCGCCAAGTTCTAAAACAGAAAACCCTTTTCATTTACTCCCTTCTGTAACTGAAGGCAATTTCACGAATCAAAATTCGATGATCGATAACAATATGCTAAAGTTTGCATATAGTCCAACCGGAGATTCACTTCCTATTCGTTATGGTTTATCTAAAAAAATAAAAATAGCTGATCTAGTTGAGAACTCTCAACTTGAGTTTAGCATACTACCCCATGAAAATAAAGTTTCGGAATCCTATTCACTCGAAATTGAGGCTAAGAAAATTAGAATTGAAGCCCAAGATAAAGCAGGTTTATTTTATGCTTTTATTACACTTAACCAATTGTTAGAAGATGCTCGTGATCAACGATTAAATCTACCCTTAATTGAAATAAAGGATTCGCCCAAGATTGCATTTCGCCCAATTCATATAGATGTAAAGCATCATTTAGAAAAGAAAAGTTACTATTATGACCTGATTGATGAGCTCGCTCAACTTAAAATCAATGGCATTATCATTGAAATTGAAGACAAACTAAAATACAAAAGAAGACCTGAAGTTGCCTCTTCAGACGCACTTTCCATAGAAGAATGGAAAGCAATTAGCAAGTATTCAGTGAATCGAAACATAAAAATTAGCCCATTGGTTCAGGGCTTGGGACATGCTTCCTTTGTGCTTAAACACGATAAAAATATACATCTAAGGGATGACCCTGAAAGCGATTGGGCTTTTAATCCTCTTGATCCTGAAACATATAACCTACAATACGATTTATATTTAGATGCATTGGAAGCTTTTCCTCATGGGAAATATCTTCATGTTGGCGGTGATGAGGTTCATACTACAGGCAGAAAAAGTGGTAAAAGTGCTTTAGAGCTAAACTTGATGTGGTTAAATAATGTCACTGATTTTGCTGGAGAGCAAGATCGTATTCCAATTTTTTGGGACGATATGCCCCTTAAACAAGCAGGTTTGATGGAACCTATTTACAATGTAAATATGTCATCTAAAACCGTAGATTCTATTTGGGCAGCCAATGAACCTAATTTGAATCGTTTTATTGAACAATTCCCTAAGAACTGCGTTTATATGAGATGGAATTACCATTTGGCAGAATCCTATGGGAACGGGAAAGCCATGGAATGGTTTTCGTCTAATGGATTTAGTGTCATGGGTGCTACAGCTGGCCAAACACGTTGGACCTTAATGCCGCAAAGAGAGAGTAATATCGATCAGATTCGTATTTTTGCTGAGCAATCCATTACTAGAAATTACAATGGTTTACTGTTAACTCTTTGGGATGATGATTCTCCTCATTTTGAGTTGTATAAAAGAGGAATTTCAGCTTTTGCAGAATTTACTTGGGGAGGGTTAAAACGATCCAAAGCACAATTTAAAAAAGTTTATCGGCACCGTATGTTTGGCTCTCATTTTAAGTCTGAGGAATATGCATTTATTGACGGACTGGATAAACCTGTAGCATTATGGACCAATCTTTTAGTTGAAGAAGGGACACATAGAAATCAATTAAATCAGTTAAAAAATCCAATCGAAAAGTGGATCATTGACCTGCCTGAAATTGATAAAAAAGGTTCTTGGACTAAAAAGTATTCTAAACGTTTGGCTGAGCTACAAATCCAATCAGGAGTATTAAAAGAAATCCGAAAAACTATAGCCTCACTTCAAACTGAAGACGCTTCAGCAAAATACAACTTGGAGATTTATAATGAGGTTATAAACTTGGTTGACTATAACTTTAAATTAATGAAATCATTGAACGCATTTGACAATGCTCAATCAACTTCAGAAGAAATTAAAGTGATTGAGGATTTGCAAAGTTTAGTTGTTGAATTTAAAAGAGTTAGAAAACAATTTGAAGAAGTGTATAGTAAATCAAGAAAACTTAACAAACCAGGTGATTACATTTTAGATCAAGATCACCACCGACACCCTGCTAATCAGTCAGTAAATTTTGATTGGCAGTTTACAGCAGAATTAATGCTGCTAGCTAAAATTAAAAATTACTTGAAAACACAGGCCCTTGTTTCCATTTCTAAAGATTTATAACACCCATAGTATTGTTTTTTGTAGATTAGATAATTATTAATCATAAATCAATTAAAATGAAAAAAATATTTTTTACTGTAATGTTCGCTGCTGCTATATCTGCCCAAGCACAAATTCATCACTATTTCTACGTTGATGTTGAAGATGAAGAAAAATTTGAAGAGGTTTTCGAAGATTACTGGCTGAAAGTAGCTCAAAAAGCAGTTGATGATGGAGGAATCGAAGGATGGAGTGTTTGGAAAAAACAAAGAAAAACTAACAATTATAAATATTTAGTTCTCTTCAATTTTAAAGATATGGAACAATATACTAATGATTGGGGTTTTGATGCACTTAAAGCAACAGGAGTTCCTTCGAAACATATTGACTTTGAATGGAATGTTTTTAGAAGTGATACATATAGAGTTGATTCATCTGTACCTGGCACTTATGATTTTGTTGTTGTAAATTATTCAAAACCAAAAAATTTAAACAAGCAATTAAAATACGAAGTTGAATATATAACACCAGTTATGAAAGAAATGATAGCCAATAAACATAACGGTCGAACTGGATGGAATGTTCAACATAAAATTTATCCTGCTGGAAGTGAAGAGAAATTTACAATGTTTTCGGTTGATGGATATGCATCTATGGCTGATGCTATAAAGTCTTTTGACACTGAATATGGTAAAGATTATTATTCTAGTTGGAATTCTATTATTAAGAAAGTTCATGGGAAAAAGACAATGCAGGGGTCATTATCAAATGGCTTTGCTTATAGACCGATTTATAAAAGAATTTTGAGGACTAATTGACATCTATAGACACTGTCTTTAAAAAATTGAATATTATTCTCTCTAGTTAATCCTAGAGGGATTTTTATTGTGGCTTCTCTCCACTAGGATAAATTGGATCTAAACTAGTTACTGAACTTAATCAAGAGGGTATACTGAAGACTTAAACATTGATTTAATCAATTTAATAAGCTAATAATTTCTCTTAAATTTTCTACCCAAACTGCATATCCTTTGTCATTAAGATGAGCATCATCATAGGTTAAATCAAATTTAATTAAGCCTTTAGAATCTACAAATGATGAATATAAATCAATAAATTCAAAATCGTATTTATTCTTATTTCTCTTTAAGAAGTTGTTTATTTTATTGATATGTGACACAAAAAAAGCATTTCTTGTAGGTAAAATACTTTGTACAAATACCATAGTTTCAGGGGAACCATTATTAATAGCCTTTATAATTTTTATTATATTATTTTCAATATAATTAATAGATGGGACACCTAAATCATTATGAAAACTCCATAAATCATTAAGTCCAATAAGGATGAAAATTGCCTTGGGTTTAAAAAAGAAAACTTCATTTAGTCTTTCAAGTATTCCATCAGTTGTATCGCCACTAATTCCTCTATTACTGACCCCATCCATGTTAATTTTTGTTCCCCAGTCTCCTCCCTCTTCAGTAATACTGTTCCCTAAAAAAACAATACCCATACTGCTTAATGGATTTTTTTTGAACTCTGCTATTCTATTAGGATAATGATTTTTAGTAAAATCATTGTGATATTTAATTAAAACACTTCTGTCAGGGTAGAGTATATCATAATCAATTTCATTCTGACTAAAAGAGACCAGATGAGCTAATAGTAAAACAAGAAGTGTCTTTTTCATAATGTTGGTTAGTAGATAGGTTCAATATACCAAAAATCTAAAATATCTTAACACTCTGTTTTTTTATGAACACTTACTTTCTCTAACCTGTCTGTATTAATCTTAAGCAATTATAATTTTTTATATAATGAAATAGTGGATAACTCGCAATGTCTTGCTGTCAGTTTAACGGAGCATTTGGATTTACAATTTCTCCAGTAGCGATTGCACTTTCTAAATTAAATATGTTTCCAACAATTCTTATAGGATTTACATGGGTATTTTCAAAATTATACAATCCACCTGAGATTGAACCATCCTTGTTTTTGAAATCAACAATTACTATTGCAGGTTGACCCATAATAGGCTTGTAAACTCTTAAATTTTCGACGACTATTTGTGTATTTGCAATTGAACTTGGAAACATTATCATAGCCATTGCATTTAATAAAGAATATTTGCCTATTGCTATAAATGAAAATCTCAATAGATTACCATCACTAGGTCTGTTAATTAAAAGTTCATCTCCGTTTTGAAAGGTTCCAAAATCCGTAATTAATTTATTTACTTTAAAAAAATTATCATATGATTCATAATCTTCTTTTGTTACAGATAGAAAATTAAGTTCTTCAACTGATTTAATCTTCTGTGATTGAATTGAATAGGACACTAGAAGCGGAAAAAGGAGTAGTATTATCTTTTTCATACCATAAAGCTAAAAAAATATTTCATGGTTGTGTCTCTGTTTTTATTCCCATTAAAACTAAGGATTTTTGATAGATTTTCATTATTGGGGTATGCTTTAATACGATTTTGTTTAAGTATTAAAATGTTTTTTTTATGAAGTAATTTTACTGCTATTTAATTTCATGGTGGGCTGAAGATTTAGAGGGAAAAATTTGTTGTGAATTTTTTAAAAAAACTAATATTTAGTCCACCTTTTAATAATACTGTTTGAAAAACGAAATTTTAAATTAAGAATTTTATAATCTGAACAAAATACACAGTTTGTTTTTTAAAACTTCTAAGCTAGGGGGGTTATAAATTATATAGCTAGGATATATCTTGACTTCTAATTTTTATTTGTTTCTAACTTTTCTTTCTCCTTGATGATCAATCCCTTTGGAGCGCTCAAAATCAATCATGGCTTTGGGGCGATAATTAAGAATTAGTGCTCTTCTATTTGATTCTGTTCTATTTCCTTCACTGAAATGAGGTGTAAATCCATCGTGGAAAGTTGCACCTCCTGCTTTCAGTGGAATGCAAACCGCATTATCTTTTTCTATCTCGCAACTCAATGCTCCACCAAGAATTGATGCTCGATGCCGTTCAATTTTAAATTTTTCTCTCGGAATAAACCACATACACCCATTTTCCTTGATAGCATCGTCAATTGCAATCCAAATACTTATTGCACGTTTGTCTGGCATTTTGATCCAATAAGCTGCATCTTGATGAAGGGGTGTAGGGGTGTCTGTGTAAGGTCTTTTATTGATTAACATATCAAAATCCAAGGACATGTCTTCTCCCATAATATACTGTGCATGAGACAATGCTTTTTTGTAAGTTTTACTTTTTTTTAGGCTTTTTGAAAGAATACTGGGACACATTATTTGAGTAATTTTTTCTTCTCCTAAATCTCCTTCACCGCCTAAATCACTTCTCAAATAAGTTGAGCCTTCCAGATCGTCTAAAATTTGATCGTAAATCAACTTAATTTGATATACTTCTTTTGAATTGATAAATACGGAAGATTTTGCAAAACCTCTTTTTAAAAATGTTTCTTTCACAGTTTGTTCTTCAGTCATCTTGTATCTTTTTTATCAGTATTGAGCTTTTGTACTAAAAATTCATTCGAAGGTATTAAAGAAGTAATAGAACAAAGGAGTTTAATTTTTTTTAAGAGCTTAAATTTATTAAAATTCATATTACAAATTTGACAACAAACATCATAATGAAAATTTAAGTCTACCCGTAAAGAGATTGTATGCAACCAATATAATAATTATAAGAATTAATTGAAAAATAATTTGACCTGGCGTGCTCCATTTTTTGTTCATTTCCTAAATTTAAAATAAATATTGCATGTTTTTAATATGAATTCAATTTTATGATTTCTAATCAGCTCCTGAAATTATATAATCAAGTATCAAAAGCAGTTTTTCTATTTGATCAATTTTTCAACATATACCCAACCATAATGACCTGACTCAAATTTTAATCTTATTCTTTCATACTGATTAACCTCGTAATTATCTGCTTTGGTAATTTCAGATTTTGTGACTTCATATAAAGTTCCTTCAATAAAATCATTTTTTTTACCCGTGAAATAAATTATTGGATGGGTATCAATACCACTTGATTTTATAACGTCTTTATCATTTATTTTTAAATCCTTAATTCTGTATCCATTTAGTATGTCTCTTTTACCATTTAATATTCTTCCAAAAGTTTTTTTTTGAACTTTTTTTAATTGAAGTGTTCCATATGAAAATAATCTATCCATTTTTATAAATAAAACATTTGTTGGTTATATAGGCTCAATAAAACCTAATACGATTTCTAGACTTTCTATAGGCCTTTCTTCCATTGGGATATGGCCTGTTTCAGGCATTATGATAATTTTTGAATTTTCTATAGCATTTTTAAATTTTATAGCATCACCCACAGGAATCCAAGAGTCGTTTTCTCCCCATAGAATTAGTGTGGGTGTTTGAATGTATTGCATTCTAAAAGAATAATCTTCACGTTTAATATTTGCTCGATCAATAAATGCAGTTCTGTTTCCTTCAAATAAGGTAAGATTATGGTAGCGACTAATTACTTCTTGAGTAATTAGAGAATCATTAAAATACACTTCCTTTAGATTTTTTTCAATAAAACTTTTTGGGGTAAAATAGCGAAGAAGTGTATTAATATATGGGGTTTTTGCTAATTGAATGACAAACGGGGTTTTATCAAACGAAAAACCACTAGGATCTAGCAGAATTAGTTTATTTATGCTTTTATCATATTTTGAAGCATACAACCAAGCTACTAACCCTCCCAATGAATTGCCAGCTAAATGAAATTCATTTATACCCAATTCAGTTATGAATTCATTTAATAAAATAACATAATCCATAGACGAATATCGTTTTAAAGGATCTTTTCCAGTTAATCCAAATCCGGGTAAATCAAGACGAATTACTCGATGGGTTTTTACTAATTCTTCAGTCCAAGAGTCCCAAGTATGAAGTGATGCGCCAGTGCCATGGATTAATATAATTGGATATCCATTTCCCTCATCTCGAAAATGAATTTTTCTCGAATCTAATTCAATAAATTGAGAATTAGAATTCACGTAAAGAGGTGCTATTTCTTCAAAAGTTTTATCCTTTGAAGAACTAAATTTTATAATAAGCATCCCAATTGTTACATAAATGAGAAACTTAATATTTTTATTTGTTTTCATTATTTAAATTAAATTAAGGAAGAAAATTTAATTTCAAGAGGTAAAAAGAATTCTTATAATTTACCATAAATCTCCAGAAATTTGACCAATATAGCTTGTATCTGTTATTCAGTCTCTTCTTCAGCTTTAGTGTTTTTTTTAAATCAAAGGCAATCAAGAATTAATATATTGTTTTAAAAGATTGAGTTCATTTTATGATATTATTTGTTTTTTTAGTTTAATTGGGTTTTGGAATATACCAAAGGTTTTTGTCTAGATCAATTCCTCCACCAAGTTCTTCTTGAATTACTCTGTCTGTTATATATACTCCAATATTGGCCATATCTGTAAAATTGTCTATTCCACTTGGAAAATTTTGTCTTGTTCTGTGAATATTGTATTCTTCAGAAAAACTTCTATTAAATGCTTTTTCTACACCATCATGACCTATCATAAATCCTATAAGACCTCCCCATGTAGCAGTAGGATTATCAGAATCCCATCCCATAAGTGATGCTATTTTTATTGTCTCTTTTAAATCACCCTCACCTGCAAAAAGACTAATTAAACTTGCAGCAAAATTAATTCCAGCTGCAGCACAACCATTACATTTTTCTATTTCTTCTTTAGATATTCCAGATGAATAATCATATCCATCCTTATTTTCAACTTGATATCTTTGATATACATTATCTCTTATTGTTTCCCATGGAAGACCATCTTTATATTGTTTTTTTGTAAAATCATACATTTTAGAAGCATATGAATCATTTGGAAGTTGTTTTCTTGATTTTTCAGCAATAATTAATAAGTTATCCTTGATACTAAGTTTTGGATCTGGATTTGCCGCCAAAGAGTACATCGAAACATAAAATTTTGATATCCATTCAGCATTGAATCTTGCAGTAGTTTGTATGGGTAGCTCAGCCATTTTTACAGCAAAATCTGGATTTGATGGAGAATAAAAGCCAAATATTTCAGTAGTTAATTGAGCATCAATCATATCAAAGTCAGGATTATTTTTAGGATCACTTGTATTTGGCGGAATTACCCCACTAATCATTAAATCTAAAGCTCTTTGATTAGATACCCATAAAAAATTTTCTTCTTCATTTTTTATATGCTTTAACCAACCTTCTCGAATTTGTTCACCTGTTAATTTTGAAGTTTTATTTGCGTATAACAAATGTTGATATATATACTCTATATCTGTATCATCGTCAGCACCCCACTTTCCATCATCACCCTCAAATACAAAATCAATATTTCTTTTCTTAGCTTTTTTTTCCCAAAATGCAGGTTGATCTGGTTTGCCCCAGTCATTTCTTGTGTAGAATGGCCCTGTCTTTAATTTACCAACATTTCCAGTTTTATCCATTTCAGTGATAAGTCCAGTCCAATTTGCAATACATTGTGCAAGCCAAAATCCTTTAAGTTTATTAAAATAATTAGTTCTTGATATAACTATTTCATTTCCACTAGGAGTATAGTTTTTATATTCTAAATTCAGATCTTTTATAATTGTATCATTTTGTTTTTTCTCATCAGAACAAAAATTAAAAACGAACATAAAGGATATTAAAATCAGTTTTTTCATATTTATATTTTTTTAAAAACTTTAGTTAATTAAAGTTTTGAATTATATTATAAAAAATAATTTTTTTACTAATTATAATATAAGGATTAATTGAATTATTAAACCAAAAAAATGAAAAGCAATATTTACATTATTGGAAGCTCCAATACGGATATGGTTATCAAATCAAATTCAATACCTAAACCAGGAGAAACTATAATTGGGGGTGATTTTTATTCTTTTCAAGGTGGGAAGGGTGCTAATCAAGCAGTTGCAGCAGTAAAATTGGGCGGTAAAGCAATATTCATTTGTAAAGTTGGAGATGATTCTTTAGGAAAGAAATCAATAAAAGAATATGAACGTTATGGCATAAACACCGAAAATATTTGTGTAGAAAAAGGTGAGAATACAGGAGTTGCATTAATTATGGTTGATAAAAAAGGTGAAAACTTAATTTCTGTAGCCTCTGGGGCAAATTCAAAATTAAATTTAAACGACATCATTTTTATTGAAAAAAAGTTAAAGCCAAAAGATATAGTATTGATTCAGCTTGAAATTCCATTAGAAGTTGTAAAATTTATAATTTCTTTATGCTACAGGTTAAATGTAAAGTTGATTTTAAATCCAGCTCCGTTTCATAAAATTGATGATGATTATTTAAATTGCATTCATACTATAACACCTAATATGATAGAAGCTGAGTCTTTAACCGGAATAAAAGTTTTTGATATTAATTCTTCAAGAATGGCAGCTCGCAAGCTGAAAGCTAAAGGAATTAAAAATGTATTCATAACAATGGGCAGTAAAGGAGTTTTTTATATGACTGATGAGAAAGAGGGTCATATACTTCCAAAAAAAGTAAAGGCTATTGATTCAACTGCTGCAGGTGATACGTTTAATGGCGCCTTGGCTGCAGCCCTATCTTTTGGGATGAAAATTTTTGATAGTGTAGAGTTTGCGAATTCTGCCGCTTCAATTTCTGTTACTAAAATGGGAGCTCAGGATTCAATACCTTCGATTAATGAACTTGAAAAAAAATATAAGGATTTATGTTTATAGTTGAAAGTTATTATTTAGCAGTTGTTTTATGTTTTTTTACAATGATTTGTTGGGGCTCTTGGGCTAACACTCAAAAACTCTCTCCTAAATCGTGGTCCTTTACATTATTTTATTGGGACTATTCAATTGGAGTACTCTTATTTTCTTTATTTATCGGTCTTACGTTTGGAAGTTTTGGTGAAGATGGAAGACCATTAATAGATGACTTATTTCAAGCCAATAAAGTATCTTTTGTTTCAGCATTTTTTGGTGGTGTTATATTTAATTTGGCTAATCTTTTAATTGTTGCAGCAATCAGTATAGCAGGTATGTCAGTTGCTTTTCCAGTTGGAATCGGTATAGCACTAATTTTAGGTGTTTTGGTAAATTATATTGCAACTCCAGTTGGTAATCCTATATTGTTGTTTTTAGGTGTTTTTTTAATTGGACTGGCAATAATTTTAGATGCACTCGCTTATAAATTTCAAGCTGGGAAAAACAAAAAGTCATCAACAATGGGAATTATAATTTCAGTTATTGGAGGAATTCTTATGGGGTTATTTTATAGATTTGTTGCTTCATCGATGTCTTCGAATTTTACTAATCCTGCAGATGGACTCTTTACCCCCTATAGTGCAATTTTGATATTTTCAATAGGAATTTTTATTTCAAATTTTTTATGGAACACATATTTTATGTATAAACCCATAAACGGAATCAAAGTTAAATTTGAAGATTATTTTAATAATTCAGATTTAAAAACACATTTTATAGGCATATTTGGTGGTGTAGTTTGGTGTATTGGGATGTCTCTTAGTTTACTATCAAGTGAAAAAGCTGGATATCCAATTTCATATGGCTTAGGTCAAGGCGCTACAATGATTGCTGCAGCTTGGGGAGTTTTTATTTGGAAAGAATTTGAAAATGCATCCAAGAAAATAAATATTCTACTTTTATTAATGTTTTTATTTTTTATTCTAGGGCTTTTTTTAATTATAATTTCAAGATTTAATTAAGACAGAAGAGGTAAGACACATGACCAAAAAATTAATTGAGTTGATTAAAATCATTTTTGTAGTTTTGGGAGTTTTAAAAACAAAATATAAATCTCAAAAAATCATTTAAATGGAAGGTTATACAGAGCTTATTAATGAACAAAATTTTGCTATTAATACAGTATGGGTTGCATTATGTGCAGCACTCATTTTTTTTATGGAAGCAGGCTTTGCATTATTAGAAGCAGGATTTGTTCGCTCTAAAAATGCAATGAGTATAATTGCTAAAGTTATTATTGATATTACATTTGGAGGTATTGCATTTTTTATTGTTGGTTTCGGAATAGCATATGGTTCATCTAATGGATGGTTTGCCCTAGATTTTGGAATTATGAGTGAAGATTTAGGACTTGGTTTAAAAGTGTCCAATAACTTATTTTGGTTTATTCAGCTTGGTTTTGCTATCGCTGCCATTTCAATTGTTTCAGGTGCTTTAGCAGAAAGGATGAAATTATTTCCTTATGCTATTCTTGTGGTTTTTTTCTGCGCAATACTATATCCTTTAGTTGCTAATTGGGTCTGGAACCCAAATGGGTGGTTGGCAATGAGGGGATTTAATGATTTTGCTGGTTCAGCCGCTGTCCATGCTATGGGAGGTTTCGCAGCTTTAGCTGCAGCAATAGTTCTTGGCCCAAGAATAGGGAAATATTCTAAAGATGGTAAATCTAATACTATACCAGGTCATAATCTTCCTTTAGCATCCGTAGGAGCATTCATTTTATGGTTTGGCTGGTTTGGATTTAATCCAGGGTCATCTCTTGGAGCTGTTGGAAATTGGGAGTTAATAGGATCTGTTGTTGTAAATACATTTTTGGCTTCTGCTTCAGGAGGTATTGCCACAATGATTTATACTTATTTTACTTACACCAAGATTGATATTACAATGGTGATTAACGGAGTCTTAGCTGGGCTGGTTTCTATAACTGCAGGATGTAATGTAGTTGGTCCTGTATCAGCAATCATTATAGGAGCTATTGCTGGTATTCTAGTCGATGTAGCAGTAGTCTTTTTTGATAAAATAAAAGTAGACGATCCGGTTGGAGCTATTGCAGTTCACGGAGTAAATGGTCTTTTTGGAACCTTGGCAGTCGGATTATTTGCAATTGAAGGTGGTTTATTTTACGGGGGAGGTCCTTCCTTGTTATTAACTCAAATTTTAGGGGTAAGTGCAATAGCTCTATTTTCATTTACCCTTACCTTTATAATAATGAAACTTTTAAAAATATCGATAGGAATAAGAATTTCAAATGAAGATGAAGAGGCTGGAATTGATGCTTCCTCTTTTGGAGTTCAATCCTATAATAATGAATAACATAAATTAGACATGAAAAAAATTGAAGCAATAATACGTAAATCGAAATTCGCTGAGGTAAAGGAGGCTTTACATAATGTGGAAGTGAATTTTTTTAGCTATTGGGATGTTACCGGAGTAGGGAATGAAAAAGAGGGTCACGTTTACAGAGGAATATCTTACAGTACTTCTGAAATTCAAAGGAGATTTCTCTCTATAATAGTCAATGATAATTTTGTTCAAAAAACTATAGATGCAATTCTCAAATCAGCTGCAACAGATAATGTTGGTGATGGTAAAATATTTGTTTTACCTGTAGAAGAAGCTTACAGAATTCGAACCGGAGAAAAAGGAGGGAAGTCATTAAATTAAGTTATAATTATCAGGACTTTTTTTTCCAAGATAAGAGCCAATCAATATTTTCCTTGTTACTGTAAAATGACTCCCATCCCCAATGTCCTATGCCAAGTCTTGGTTTAAATACCACTGAAGATCCAAGTCTTTTAAGACCTTCATACATTTCTTCAGCAATATCGTATGATGAGGTGGTATCTTCATTTCCATGACTAATAAGAATAGGTAAATTTTTAACCTTATTAATCAATGAAACATAACTATATGGAGTATGATGGGGAGATAACGCGATAATTGATGCGAAGATTTCTGGATATTGAGATGCAACTATGAATGAACCTCGTCCACCCATGCTTAGCCCAGTTAAGTAGATCCTGTTTTCATCAATTCTTATATTTTTCTTAATGTCATTAATTATGTCTATAACTTTTTTAGGGTCCCAATCTATTCCAATTTTTATAGGTGCTGCTATGATGTAAGGGTCTTCTTCAGACATGTAAAAAGATTTTCTTTGCCCCTCACGCGATAAAAATTTTTTTTGGTCAGAATCAATCCCGCCGTGTAAAAAGATTACTAAAGGGTATTTCTTATTTTTTTTGAATTTTACTGGAATATCCACTAAATAAGAATATCCACATTTCCATCTTAATTTATCATCAACATTACTATTAAATTTTAAATCAGGCTCGATAAACTTTTTTCCAAAAAACGGATACTCACTCCAGGGATCATTTTTAATATCAGTCCACCATGGCTTTCTATATTTGAACCAGTATAAATTTGCTTCACTATCCTTAGTTTTGTATTGATAATCAATAAGACTATTAATTTTTAATGTTTGATCCGCTTTAAATTTTGGCCATTTTTTTAAGCCTAAATTTTCCCTTTTCTCACTCGCAATAGTTTCACATGGACACAGAAGTTTTTGAGATTTTAGTGATGTAAGAAATAATATGGTAATCGAGTAAAAAAATAAATTTTTCATCTATTTAATTTAAAAATTATCACTTTTTAAAAATTCACCTTCTTTAACCCAGATATCATCTCCAACCTTTACTGTTGCATTAGTGAAGAAATTCCATCTTACATATCCACCTTTTACATTTCCACCAAGTTCAGAATTGTCTCCTAAAGAAAGCCTCACAACTCCAGCTCCATAGCCGTAATAGGGAATCCAGGGTTTTTGTTCTGGTATAGCAAGTAGTGGATTAAATCCTAAAGCAAATTCTCTAAACGAATAGCCAGCCTCACCTGCTGCATCTAATTCTTTCTTAACTGCTTCTTCTCCTAAATTTGATTTAATTTCTATTACCCTTCCATTACTAAAAATCAATGATAAATCTTCAACTTTCTCATTACCCCAAAAAGAATCTGGAAAAGCTATTATACCCTCAACAGTATGTTCAATTGGTGCAACTCTAATTGCCCCTGAAGGGAGTTCAATCTCTCTATCAATCAAATTCATTTGTTGCTCTCTTTTGGATGATGCATTGCCATCTTGTTTTGTAACAGGTCTATCAGCAATTTTGAATCTAATATTAGTTCCTTCAGGAGTAGTAACAGTTACCCAATTATTTCTCAAAGCATTTTCAAAATGTCGTTGAATTTTCCCAAGTTTTGAGTAATCTGTTTCAAGAAAAACTTTTTGATAATATTTATCTTTTAAATCGTCAATTGCAATAGCTTCTCCATTTAAATTATATGCTCCAGACCAGTGAAAATGAATAGTTCTTCCTTTTTCTCTTTTTAGTACGTTTTGCATACACTTATATTCGACATGAGTTGGATTAGACCCTGGAAGCATTATACCAAGATCTACTTGCATTAAATGATCTGTTAAATCTTGTATTGATTTTCCTCTTGCTTTTTTTATAAAATCAGTTTCCCAATCAACAGGTTTTATCAATGAATCAACTGAGAAAGAACCTAAATAAATTGCACCTTTTTTTTTAATTTTTTCTACTAATAGTTTAATAAGTGGATCAAATTTTCCAGGTTGAGCCATAAGAACTACTTTTTCACCCTCAAGTAAATCACTTCTTTCTATTAGTTTATTTGCCATGGCTTCCCAATCAGGAAAAGACTTAGTTTGATTTTCTGATTTCTTTTGATTATTACAGGAAACAAAAGCTAGAAGGAAAATAAACGTTGAAACGAATAATTTTTTCATGGATAATTTATTTGATTCTCAATTATTTAAATTTAAAATAAACTATCCAAAAACATCTATAATCCTAGTGATAAAAAATAAAATATTGTTGGGATAAATAGAAAAATACATAATAAATCAAATCCTCTATTCACCTTTTTTTTGGAGTGCCAATATGAAATTATAATTAATGGTATTTGAAATGGTAATCTAATTAGGGCGTCTTGGCGAGTTATATTGTAAGTATTTTGAGCTATTTCTGAATTGAAAAGATAAATGTTGGCTGGGAAAACAGCGATTAACAAAATAAATATTCCAATTGCTCCATACCTTCTAGTTTTCTTAAGCATTAGTAAAAAACCAAATAAAATTTCAAAAATACCTGAGAAATAAACCATAAATTCAGGAAAAGGAATATAAGGTGGAACTATTACAAGGAAAAAATCTACATCGGTGAAATGTTTTACACCAACAATTGCATAGAATAAGCCTAAAGAATAAATAGTTATATTTTTAAATAATTCTCTAAACAGCATTATTTATATAAAGTGTAAACTGTTATTATTAATAAGTTTTATTTACTTATTAGCGAATCAAGATAAGTTCGATCCATTAAATTTCCTTCTTTAATAACCGCCAGAATTGATTTTGTATTTGAAATATCTTCAATTGGGTTTTTAGCTAGGATGATTAGGTCTGCAACAAAACCTGATTTAATCCTACCTAAAGAATTTTCAAGGTTAAAATATTTTGCTGGATTTGTTGTAGCAGATTGAATTGCTTCTAGAACAGGTAAGCCTGATTCATGTAATTCTTCAATTTCATGATGTAAGCTTAACCCGGGTATTAAAAATCCAATTGGAGTATCAGTGCCTGCCATAAATGATATTCCTTTTTTATGCATATAACCAACCATTTTTTTTTGCCATAAACCATAGTCCACAGCTTTTTGGTTTATATCACTATTTATAGAATTAATTCTTTTGATCCATTCCATTTTTTTCTGTTTTGGAAGTAAATTCAAAAATTCTAAGTAATCTGAATTTTTATATAATTTTTTGGAAATATTCTGGTATAAAGTCAGTGTTGGTATTTGCCAAACATTATTTTTAATTAACACATCAATAACATTTTTTATTTTCACTGAATCTAAATCATTAATTGACCTCATTCTTTGCATACTGTGAATTAGTGATCTTAATTCAGAGCCCTCAAGACCAGATTTATTTTTTAAAAGGTCTTTTCTTTCTTCAGATAAACCCTCTGATTGCTTTGTCATTGATAGTTCTAAATTTCTCAAATGCTCTAGACTATTTAAACCTAAATTGGAAGCCTCAATAACATCCATACTAAGAGGAACATGACCGGTGAGTTTTAGGTTATTTTCTTTTGCAAGATTAGATAATATTTTAAATTGACCTGGGCTTAACATTTCATATGCCTTCAAGAAATCAACATTTTTTTCTATTAAAAATTCAACATTTTGAATCAACTCTTTGTTATCTATGTTTTGAACAGATAGTTTAGGATAATAAATATTTTTTCCATCATAAACATTGAATTTACCATCTATTAGTGGTCCTGCTATTTTTACTCTACTTTTAGCTCTGGGATTATTTATAGCTTCTTGCTTGAACTTATTTACAAAATCAAATTCACCTCCTGTATCTCTTAGGCTTGTTATTCCATGATATATGAATAAATTAGGCATAAAAGTTGCAAAATCTTTTTCAAATGCAAAATGTATATGTGCATCCCATAATCCTGGAATTAAAAATTTATCACTTCCATTGTAAACTTTATTTTTTTTAGAAATCGAAATTTCACTTGTTTTAAATATGTCTAGAATACGACCCTCTTTAATTACAACAGACATATTTTCCTCTAAACCGTAAATCGGATCAATCACACCAATATTTTCAATTACTAGAGCTCCCTCAAAAAAGACATCTTCATTTGAACAGGAAATAATATGAAAAAGAAATATCATAAATAGTAATATTTTCTTCTTAATTATAAAAAAATCGGGGCAGAAAAATTTATGAGCTTTATTAAATTCATTTCTGATACTAGATTTGAATTGAATCAATTTGGTAAAATTTTTCATTAGCTACTTGTTACAAATTTTATTAAAGATAGTAAACTTACAGGCATATAATTTTTGAGTAGTTTATTAATGAAAAAAATTAATATAGCCATATGTGTTTATCAAATAAATCACAACGAAATTATTATAATCAATTAATAATGTTTTCCTATTTTTAAATAAATAATATTTTTTAAATATGAAATCCATAACCTTAAATCAATTTTTGTTGTTCATGTTATTTGGATTGATAAACCAACCGAAAGCCATTTCTCAAAAGCAGACACTTTATTTAAATTACAATACCGAATTGGCTTTTCAAACACCAAATGACAACAAATATTATCACCTTGAGGCTACCATGCTTATTCGACAAGTCTTGTCAGATATTGATGATACTCTAAAAAAAAAGCAGACCAAAAATCAAGATGTAGAATTTATTTTACTTTTTAAAAATGATTACGGAGCTGTTAAACCCGTATATTATCTGGTTAAATCTAATTCTTTTTCAGATGAGCTTTCGAGAAGCTTTTTTATGAAACATTCTTATGATTGGATTAACAGGACATTTAGGTCAAACATTCCCTACAAGGATTAAAAAATGCACTTGTGTTTAATATTTTGAGTTTTTATATAAGGGTTAAACACAAATTAGCAGTATTATGAAGTATAGATGTAATAAGCTATTATTATTTATGTAAATATGTTCGCTTAATTTTATCACATCAACAAAACCTTTGACTGTCAAAAAATTTATAAATATTATGTTATGAAAAAATCAACATCTTATTGGAGAACAAACCTTAAATATCTTAGCATACTTCTTTTAATTTGGTTTACCGTCTCTTTTCTTTTTGGAATTATTTTAGCCGATGCTCTAAATCAATTTTACATAGCTGGATTTCCATTGGGTTTCTGGTTTGCTCATCAAGGGTCAATTTACACGTTTGTTGTTTTAATTTTCATTTATGTTTATTTGATGAATAGGCTTGATAAAAAATTTGAAGTTGACGAAGTTTAATATTTAGGATTAATTATGGATGCACAAATATGGACCTATCTTTTGGTAGGAGTTACGTTTCTAATATATGTTTTAATTGCAATAGTTTCTAGGGCAGGATCAACAAAAGAGTTTTATGTAGCCGGAGGGGGTATAAACCCAATAGCTAATGGTATGGCTACTGCTGCAGATTGGATGTCTGCTGCTTCCTTCTTGTCAATGTCAGGTTTGATTGCTTTTATGGGTTTTTCGGGAGGACAGTATTTGATGGGCTGGACTGGAGGATATGTTCTTTTAGCTCTTTTACTTGCTCCTTATTTAAGGAAATTTGGCAAATTTACTGTACCTGATTTTATTGGAGAGCGCTATTATTCTAAAAACGCTCGTTTGGTAGCATTAATTTGTGCACTCTTTGTTTCTTTCACTTATGTTGTTGGTCAAATGAAAGGTGTTGGTGTTGCATTTGCACGTTTTTTAAATGTTCCTTTTGATACTGGGGTACTTATAGGAATTGGAATTGTATTTTTTTATGCAGTATTAGGCGGTATGAAAGGGATTACCTACACGCAAGTTGCCCAATTTTGTGTTCTAATATTTGCTTTCACAGTTCCAGCTATATTCATTTCTCTTCAGATGACTGGAAACCCAATACCTCAATTAGGTTTTGGATCTAAAGGTGCTGATGGTGTTTACCTTTTAGAAAAATTAAATCAGCTTTCAGTAGATCTAGGATTTGATGCCTACACTGAGGTTAATAAAGATAATTTGATTAATATGTTTTTTATAACTGGAGCTTTAATGTTTGGTACGGCAGGTTTACCTCATGTGATTGTTCGCTTTTTTACTGTTCCAAGAGTAAAAGATGCAAGAATTTCTGCTGGTTGGGCCTTATTATTTATTGCAATTCTTTACACAACAGCCCCAGCAGTTGCAGTTTTTGCAAGGACAAACCTTATTAATACATTATCAAATTCGTCTTATTCAGAAGTTCCAAATTGGTTCTCTAATTGGGAAAAAACAGGCTTGCTAACTTTTGAGGATAAGAATGGAGATGGTAAAATTCAATATGTGTCAGACGTAAATATAAACGAACTAAAGGTAGATCAAGACATAATTGTTCTTGCAAATCCTGAAATTGCTAATCTTCCGCCATGGGTAATAGGTCTTGTAGTTGCTGGAGGTCTCGCAGCTGCACTTTCAACTGCCGCAGGCTTATTATTAGTTATATCTACATCTATATCACACGATTTATTAAAAAATTATTTGCGGCCTAATATTAGCGAGAAAGGTGAACTTTTTGCAGCACGTGTTGCAATTGCAGTTGCAGTTCTAGCTGCAGGTTTAGCTGGATTGAATCCCCCTGGATTTGTAGCTCAAGTAGTTGCTTTAGCTTTCGGTTTAGCAGCATCATCATTTTTTCCTGCAATCATATTAGGTATTTTTGATAAGCGGATGAATCGAGAGGGCGCAATGTCTGGGATGATTGTTGGAATATTATTTACTGCAACATATATTATTTATTTCAAGCCCCAACTAGGAGGGTCTGGTTTGCCTGAAGATTATTGGTTTGGAATTTCTCCAGAGGGTATTGGAACTCTTGGGATGTTTTTTAATTTTATAATTGCTATTTTAGTTTCAAGATTTACTGCTCCACCATCAAAAGAAGTTCAAGAGCTAACAGAGCGCATAAGAACTCCAAGAGGTTCAGCTGCATCTAATGCATCTGTTCATTAAAAAAACATTTAAAATGAATAATAAAATACGATCACTCTCAGGTTATTTTCACGAATATCAAAAAAGTATTCATCAACCTGAAAAGTTTTGGAGTAGGATTGCAGAATCTTTTTATTGGCAAAAGCCGTGGGATAAAGTTTTGTCATGGAATTTTAAAGATCCTGAAATTCACTGGTTCAAAAATGCAAAATTAAATATTACTGAAAATATTTTTGAAAGACATCTTTTTACTCATGGGGATAAAACTGCTATTATTTGGGAACCTAATGATATAAATGAAAAAGCGATACATATTTCATATAAGGAGCTTTTTGAACGAACTTGTCAGTTTTCAAATGCTCTAGAAGCTCAAGGAATAGAAAAAGGAGATAGAGTAATTATATACATGCCAATGATTCCTGAGGCTGCAATTGCTATGCTAGCTTGTGCTAGAGTTGGCGCTGTGCATTCAGTTGTTTTCGCTGGATTTTCCTCTTCTGCACTAGCAGATAGAATAAACGATTGTAAAGCTAAAATGGTTTTGACTTCAGATGGAAATTATAGAGGGGCAAAAAATATTCCAGTTAAGGCAGTCGTAGATGAAGCTCTTGAAAAAACAACTTCAGTTGAAAAAGTGATTGTGTATAAGCGAACAGATGCAAAAGTTCAAATGAAATCAGGAAGAGATTTGTGGTGGCATGAAATTATTGAAGGACAAAATATAAAGCATAATGCTGCATCTATGGATTCTGAGGATCTTTTGTTTATTTTATATACTTCAGGCTCTACTGGAAAACCTAAAGGTGTTGTTCACACGACGGGTGGATATATGGTTTATTCACAATATTCTTTTTTAAATGTATTCCAATATGAACAAAATGATATCTACTGGTGTACAGCTGATATAGGTTGGATCACAGGGCATTCTTATATTATCTATGGACCGTTATTAAGTGGTGCAACAACGCTTATGTTTGAGGGGGTTCCCACATATCCTCATCCTGGACGTTTTTGGGAGATTATAGATAAGTATAAAGTAAATCAATTTTATACAGCTCCTACAGCAATTCGTGCACTTCAAGCTCACGGTTTGGAACCCTTAGAACCACATAGTTTAGAATCTTTAAAAGTTATTGGCTCTGTGGGTGAACCAATTAATGAAGAAGCCTGGCATTGGTATCATGACCATATTGGAAAAGGAAATTGTCCTTTGGTTGACACTTGGTGGCAAACAGAAACTGGAGGAATAATGATTTCTGCTTTGGCTGGAATCACTCCAAATAAACCTGCACACGCATCTTTACCACTACCTGGGATACAACCAATAATTGTAGATTCTGAAGGAAATGAATTGATAGGTAATAATGTAGAGGGTAATCTTTGTGTTAAATATCCTTGGCCTTCAATGATTCGAACTACTTATGGAGACCATAAACGATGTAAAGACACTTATTTTTCTACTTATCCTGGAATGTATTTCACAGGAGATGGTGCAAAACGTGATCATGATGGTTATTTACGTATTTTAGGTCGTGTTGATGATGTGATGAATGTATCAGGTCATCGCATGGGAACGGCTGAAGTTGAAAATGCAATTAACGAGCATCCTAAAGTAATCGAATCAGCAGTGGTAGGTTATCCACATGATATTAAGGGACAGGGAATTTATGCTTACGTAATTTGTGATATGGAAGGGCGATCTGAAGAGAGTCTTATTGAAGAAATAAAAGACACAGTCCGAAAGATTATTGGGCCTATTGCAAAACCTGACCAAGTTCAAATTGTTTCTGGTCTCCCTAAAACTAGATCTGGAAAAATCATGCGTCGAATTTTAAGAAAGGTGGCTAGTAAGGATGTTTCTAATTTAGGGGATACTTCCACACTTCTTAATCCAGAGGTTATAGATGAAATAATAAAAGGAGCTAATATAAAATAAGAGTTTAAATTTCAGAACAGTATTCTTCTCCGACTTCAAATTTGTCATAAGTTTCTTTTGTAACAATACCTTGTCTAACACCATCATCAGGGAGATTTGGCTGGTTAGGATTGTTGTAATAATTAATATATTCATCTGTTTGTAAGACAAAATACAATTTTGTGTTTATCTCTACTTTTTGAATAATAATTCCACATCTTTCGTCAGATTTTTGACAATTTGTAAAGAGTATTAATATTCCAAGAATAATAAGCCTACACATGGGTATTATTTAGATTTGAAAAAGGGGATTAAACTTTCTAATTGAAAAAATCGTGACCCTTTGATTAAGATTGATTCAAAAAAATTATTTTTATTTTTTAAATGTTTTTTAAACATCTCAATTTTATCAAATTTAAAGATCTTATCAGATTCAACTGATGTTGCTTTAAAATTATCTCCTATAGTGAAAATAGCTCTGAATTTGTATTTAAGGCAAAGTTTGAGGATGTTTTCATGTTCTTCTTTAGTATGGCCTCCCAATTCTAACATATCTCCTAAAATAACTGCTTTGTATTTGGATTGATTTTCTGCAAAAGCGCTTAAAGCAGCTTCCATGCTACTTGGATTTGCGTTATAAGCATCTAATATGTAATTGACTTTATTTATAGTCAATTTCTGTGAACGATTGTTTTTCGATTCATACCCCTCTACAGCATTTTTAATATCAATTAATTTGACCTTAAAAATTACACCAAAAGCAATTGATGCAGCAATATTTGTCAAGTTGTAATCTCCGTGTAGAGGATTTTTAAAATTTAGCCCTTCAAATTGGAGTTGAGTCTTTCTTTTTTTTGAAATGTAACTTATTTTAAAATCATGGATTTCTTTACTTCCAAATTGAAGTACTTTTTGATTTTTAGTCTGTTTTAATTGCTCCAAATCATCTCCATTAATTAAAATTCGACCTTTATTAAGAGTGAGATGTTTATACAATTCAGATTTTCCTTGAATTACTCCTTCTTTACCGCCAAAACCTTCCAAATGCGCTTTTCCAAAATTAGTAATATATCCCCAATTGGGAAGTGAAATAGAACTGAGTAATTCTATCTCCTTCAAATGATTAGCTCCCATCTCTATTATACCTATTTCATGTTTTTTGGTTAGTTTAAGTAGTGTCAAAGGAACACCAATATGATTATTAAAATTTCCTTCAGTAGCAAGAACGTTGTAATTTTTGGAAAGAACTTCGCGAATTAATTCTTTAGTGGTAGTTTTACCATTACTTCCTGTGATTGCAACGATTGGGATGTTTAATTCTTTTCTGTGATGACTTGCTAATTCCTGAAGAGAATTAAGAGTGTTTTCTACAACAATAATTTTAGAACTCAATTCAATTGAATCAAGGTTATCCACAACCACAAAAGAAGCTCCATTTTCAAATGCATTTTTAGTAAAATGATTTCCATTGAAATTAGGTCCATTTAATGCAAAAAACAGGTTTCCTTTTTTAAGAGTTCTGGTATCTGTCGAAATTCCCGAAGAATTTAGAAAGATGCTATATAGTTTTTGTATCTCCATGATAAAAAAAAAGCATCTTAAGTAAGATGCTTATTTTTTTTATATTATCCGCGTCTTTTATGACGAGCAGTCTTTTTGGTTTGACTTTTAGACCCTAGACGTGACATAGCACATCTAAATCCAATATAGTCTGTAGCTATATATTGTGGCAAATATCTCCTTTGAGCCGGATCTAACCAGTAGGCCCTATCTTTCCATGATCCACCTTTATAAACTCTTACTTCATCTGTTATCAGCGTTGTTCTTTTAGAATTCTTGTCGTATTCACGAACACCGTCTACAACTTTAGGAGGGACAGGAGCATCGTACATTTGAGTTGTTTCAGGTTTTGAGTTTTCGTCTAGATCTCTTTTTCCTGCTGCAAAATTACGTGAAGATTCAGTATCTCCATCTCTAAAATTACGATTATCGCTCTCTGAAAAGTTTTGTCGCAAAAAGGTTTCATTTTCATCGATTGCAATTTGTTCAAGTTCACCAGGGAGGCGCTTGAGTAATACTTTACCATTGGGAAGAGTATCAAACACAAGCTCATCTGCAGCTACTATTTCAGCTTTGCCATCTTCTCCTATTAAAGTTTTTGTATATATATTTCCCCTGAAGTAGTTGAAGTCATTTGCTTCATCGTCAACTATTGGTCTATATACGTCAGCAACCCATTCTGATACATTTCCAGCCATATCATATATACCAAAGTCATTTGGAGGGTATTGTTTTACCTGTATCGTAATATCAGCACCATCGTCTGACCATCCTGCAATACCACCATAATCTCCTTTGCCTAATTTAAAGTTAGCAAGCTGATCTCCTTCAGTACGTCTATCACTGGATCTAGTATACTCACCAGACCAAGGGTATTTTTTCTTCCCACGATAATTATTGTATTCTCGATCACCAACAAGTGATAAAGCAGCATATTCCCATTCAGCTTCAGTAGGAAGTCTGTATGAAGGTAGAAGAATTCCTTTTTCAACACCGGCATAAACTTTTACAATAGAATCACCTTTCTTTTCTTCTGAGTTTTTACCAGCTAATGTATCCATTTTATTACCATAAGCTGTTTCAGGTCTCTTTAAATATGCTTGTGTATTAAAAGTACTATTAGTACCAACCTCAGTATAGCGAACATCTTTTTGAACATAAGCTTCGCGTTCGATGATAAATTCGTTGACCCGATCTGTTCTCCATTCTGCGTATTGAACAGCTTGCAACCAATTTACCCCAACTACTGGGTATTCTGCATATGCAGGATGTCTTAAATAATTTGATGTTAATTCTTCTACATAGCCTAATTGATTTCTCCAAACTAGTGTATCTGGCAAAGCTCCTTCATAAATTTGTCTATAGCGAGGTTCCTGTATTGGGAAAACAAATTCTAACCAATCAAGATACTCCATATACATCATGTTTGTAACCTCAGTTTCATCAATATAAAAGGACATAACGTGCTGTTTATTTGGAGTATTATTCCAGTCACGCATAACGTCATCTTGAACTTGACCTTTAGTAAATGTGCCCCCTTCAACAAAAACTAAACCTGGTCCTGTTTCTTGATCGTCAAAGTCTGTATTATATTGAAAACCACCTTTTTTGGAATTTATATCCCATCCTGTTCCACGAGAGGCATTACCACCACCACCACAACCAATCAAGACAAGCATTCCAAGGAGTGTGATTGAGAATTGTTTTAAATTACTCACGTTCATATAGCTCGTTATTAATTTAATAAACATAATGCAATATACAAATAATCGGTTTTAGCTGTTATTGCAACTATGGTTTTAATTTATTTTGTATTAACAAAACGTTTTTATTTCTGAAATATTGCTTTTAAAACTTAAAACAATTAAATATTTTTTGATTAGATAAGATTTTGTAAAAAAGAGCGTTAAAATGGAATACAAATAAATCATGCGAACGCTAACTTTTTTTGCAATTATCTTTGCCTTAGGCACACTGATGGCTTTAGCTCAAAATTCAAATCGTGTGATTACAACTGGTGTGCCTTTTTTATTGATTACCTCTGATGCAAGAGCTGCAGGAATGGGCGACTTAGGCGTTGCCACTTCAGCAGATAATTATTCTCAATACTGGAATCCAGCTAAATATGTTTTTGCATTAAATAAAAAAGGATTTGGATTAAGTTATACTCCTTACCTAAGTAAATTAGTAGATGATATTTTTTTAGGAAATATTACTTATTACAGCAAGATTGATGATCGAAGTTCTTGGGCAACTAGTTTACGTTATTTTAGTTTAGGTGATATTCAATTTAATGAGTTTATAGGCGGTTCAATAGTAGATCAAGGAATGGAGCGTCCTTCAGAGTTAACACTTGATTTATCTTACACACTTATGTTGAGTCAAAAATTTTCTATGGCTGTAGCGGGCAGATTTATATACTCTGACCTAAAGATAGCCAGAAATTCAGACACATCTTCAGCTAGTTCAATAGGAGTTGATATTGCTGCTTTTTACCAAAGCAAAATTTTTGATTTAAAATCTAATAAAGCAATTTTTAGATCGGGCTTAAATATTTCAAATGTAGGGCCAAAACTTAAATATGATTCAGGAGAACAAAAAAGTTTCATTCCAACTAATTTGAGGACAGGAGTAGGCTTAGATTTATTAATTGATGAAAACAACAGCCTTGGTTTTTATGCTGAATTTAGTAAGTTGTTAGTTCCTACTCCTGTTGCTGTATATGATGATAGCCAAAACTTGATAGGATATAGTCAACCAGATATTGACTTTATTAACGGTATCTTCACTTCATTTACTGATTCGCCTAATGGATTATCTGAAGAGTTAAGTGAGATTACAATTGCATTCGGTTTAGAGTATAGTTTTCAAGAGGCTTTTTCAATACGAACAGGCTATTTTAATGAAAGTAAAGAAAAAGGTTCAAGACGTTACTTAACCATGGGAGCTGGATTTAATTTGAATTTTATTAATATTGATATATCTTATTTGTTTTCAACATCTGGTGTGAGAAATCCATTAGAAAATACCATTCGATTTTCTTTATCATTAAATCTGGATCAGTCCTCTTCTAAACCAACCGCCAACTATGGCAGTGATAATAGTTTGTGAAGTATCTAAGAATTAGACTAAAACTTGCCTAAATTTAGCATAGAAATGAGTAATTTTGTACTCTATATATTGGAATAGTATATTAGGATTTTATGAAAAAAATAACAAAAGAAACTTATCTTAATTGGTATACTAACATGCTTTTTTGGAGGAAGTTTGAAGATAAGCTAGCTGCAGTCTATATCCAACAGAAAGTACGAGGTTTTTTGCACTTATATAATGGTCAAGAGGCTGTGCTGGCGGGTTCACTTCATGCTATGGAAATTGGCAAAGATCGGATGATTACTTCATACAGAAATCATGTTCAACCAATTGGAATGGGAGTAGATCCTAAAAAAGTGATGGCTGAATTATACGGTAAAGCTACTGGTACATCTCAAGGACTTGGTGGCTCAATGCATATTTTTTCAAAAGAACATAAATTTCATGGAGGACATGGAATTGTTGGAGGACAAATTGCTCTTGGCGCAGGTATGGCATTTGGGGATAAGTATTTTGAACGTGACAATGTTACACTATGTTTTATGGGAGATGGGGCTGTACGTCAAGGTTCCTTGCATGAGACACTAAATTTGGCGACACTTTGGCAATTACCCGTTGTTTTTATAGTTGAAAATAATGGTTATGCCATGGGTACTTCTGTTGCAAGGACTGCTTCTCAACAAGAAATTTGGAAATTGGGACTTGGGTATGATATGCCTTGTGAACCCTGTGATGGGATGAATCCGTTGGCAGTTGCAAAAACAATGGATAAGGCTATCAGCCAAGCTAGAAAAGGGGGAGGGCCTTCATTCATTGAAATGAATACTTACAGATACCGTGGCCATTCTATGTCAGATGCACAACAATATAGAACTAAAGACGAAGTTGCAGAATATCGAAAAATAGATCCAATCACTCAAGTAAAAGATTTGATTTTATCAAAAAAATACGCAACGCAGAAAGAACTCGACCAAGTTGATTTGTCTATTAAAGAACGTGTAATCGAATGTGAAAAATTTGCTGAATCTTCACCTTACCCAGATAAAAGTTTAATGTATGATGCAGTCTATGAGCAAGAAGACTATCCATTTTTAAAACACAAATTGCAGTAAATGGCAGAAATAATTAACATGCCGCGGTTGAGTGATACCATGGAAGAAGGAACCGTTGCAAAATGGTTCAAAAAGGTTGGAGATAAAATCAATGAGGGTGATATTATAGCCGAGATAGAAACCGATAAGGCCACTATGGAGTTTGAATCTTTCAATGAAGGAGAGCTCCTCCATGTTGGTGTTCAAGAAGGAGGTACTGCGCCAGTAGATACACTTCTTGCTATTATTGGGAAAAAAGGAGAGGACATATCTGGTTTAATTTCCGGATCTAAAATAGAAACTTCAGTTGAGGAAGAAAAGCTTGAACCTACCAGTGAGATTAAAGAAATAAATGAACTTCAAATTATTCCTGAAGGAGTAGAAATCATCACTATGCCAAGATTAAGTGATACTATGGAGGAAGGAACGGTAGCTAAATGGAATAAAAAAGTTGGAGATAAAGTAAATGAAGGTGATATTTTAGCTGAAATTGAGACTGATAAAGCAACTATGGAATTCGAGTCCTTTTATAAAGGAGTTTTATTACATATTGGATTAGATGAAGGAGCTTCGGCAGCTGTAGACAGTCTTTTGGCAATTATAGGAAAAGCTGACACTGATGTTGATCAACTGCTTTTAGCTTTAAATAGTTCTGACGCCTTAAGTGTTCCAAAACAAAATTTAAAGTCTCTGGAGAAAACCTCAGTTATCAAAAAAACTGATTTGACCCCAGAAGATAAAAATGAACAATCTGTTAATATTGCGCCAGTTTTTTCATCAAATGAACGTGTCATAGCCTCTCCCTTAGCAAAGAAATTAGCTGCTGAAAAAGAAATTAATTTAAGAAGTGTAAAAGGAACTGGTGATTTTGGAAGAATCATTAAAAGAGATATTGATAATTATCAACAACTATCAGGTGAAAGCTCCAAACCTTTTACTCCTAATGGGATAGAGTCCATTAATGAAATTGCAAATTCTCAAATGCGTAAGACTATTGCTAAGCGTTTATCTGCTTCAAAATTTTCTGCACCACATTACTATCTTGGTGTAGAGTTTGACATGGATAATGCTATTGCTTTTAGAAATCAACACAATTCTATACCTGACACCAAAATTTCTTTTAACGATATCATTGTAAAAGCTGTAGCCTTATCATTAAAACTACACCCAAAAGTTAATTCTAAATGGGAAGATCATCAAATTACTCACCATCACCACGCACATGTCGGGGTAGCTGTTGCAGTTGAGGACGGTTTAGTTGTCCCTGTAATAAAGTTTGCAAATGAACAAACACTCCCACAAATTGGAACTTCCGTAAAAGACTTTGCCTTGCGCGCACGTGATAAAAAATTAAATCCTGATGAAATGGAAGGAAGTACTTTTACCATTTCTAATTTAGGAATGTTCGGAATTCAAGAATTTACATCCATTATAAACCAACCCAATGGGGCTATTCTTTCTGTTGGAGCTATTGTTCAAAAACCTGTGGTAAAAAATGGAAGTATTGTTATAGGGAATACTATGAAGTTAACCTTAGCTTGTGATCACCGTGTGGTCGATGGTGCAACAGGAGCTCAGTTTCTTCAAACGCTACGAGAATATATAGATAATCCATTGACTATGGTGCTTTAGGAGACAATATAGATTTCACTTAGATTTAATTCATGGCAAAAACAATTGTAATTACTGGAGCAAGTCGAGGGATAGGTTATGCATTAGTTCAACTAGCAGAAAAAAAAGGTCATAAAGTTTATGCATTGTCGCGCGATATAAAAAATCTTGGTTCATCAGATTTTGTTAATCCAATATCGATTGATATTTCTGATGAAAAAATGCTTTCTAATTTCATTTCGGAGCTTAAAAAAGAGGGAGTTATTATTGATGCCTTAATAAATAATGCAGGAGCTTTTTTAAATAAACCCTTTTCAAATACAACTAAAGCTGAATTTGAAGCAATATATCAAGTCAATCTTTTTGGTTTAGCATCAATTACTAGGATGCTTCTTCCTCAAATCTCAACTAAAGGTCACGTTGTTAATATTAGTAGTATGGGTGGTCTAGAAGGTAGTGCAAAATTTCCAGGTTTATCAGCTTACAGCAGTAGTAAAGGTGCTGTAAATATTTTGACAGAATTATTAGCAGAAGAATATAAAGAAAGTGGACCTGTCTTTAATGCATTAGCATTAGGAGCTGTGCAAACGGAAATGTTAGAAGAGGCTTTTCCTGGTTTGAAGGCTCCACTTTCCGCAGAAGAAATAGCCACTTATATTCTAAACTTTTCCATTACTGGCCAAAAGTATTACAACGGAAAAATTTTACCGGTTTCTTCTTCTACTCCCTAAGAAAAATGGAGCAATTACTGTCTTTTATTCCAAAAAATTCAAAATCTCAACTAGAAAAAATTTTACAGGATTCAAATGTAGCTATTAAGATTACTAAAAAAAGAATTACAAAACATGGAGACTTCAGGAGATATTTTAATGGAACTTCATTAATTACAATTAATGCTACACCTAATCCTTACCGTTTTTTAATCACTCTACTCCATGAATTAGCTCACTTTAAAGTTTCACAACTATATCCTTATAGAGTAAAACCTCATGGCATAGAATGGAAGTCAGTTTATCGAGAAATTTTAGCTCCTTTTATAAATCCAGATATTTTTCCTGAACCAATCTGTAGTTTATTAGCTATGCATATGAAGAATCCAAAAGCAAGTACAGATCGTGATTTTAAATTAGTAATTGCTTTACGGAAACATGATCCTTTTAACTCTAAAACATTAATATATCAATTGAAAGATGGACATCAGTTTACCTTAGATAATGGGCGTATTTTTATTAAGTTAAGAAAACTCAAGACACTTTTTGAATGTAGGGAAAAATCTACAGGTAAAATATATCTTTTTAGTCCTCACTCAGAAGTAAGACCAATTTATCCCTAATTTTTAAGGTACATCTTTCTCACTTTCTTGAAGAGATCCGATGAATAAACAAAGTTAGAAACCGCTTCATTATTAGTATTGAAAATATCTTTTTTAGTTCCTTCCCAGGCTTTTACCCCATTTTGGAGAAATACAATTTTCTCGCCAATTTCCATAACAGAGTTCATATCGTGAGTATTAATTACTGTAGTTATATTATATTCTTCTGTAATTTCTTGGATTAAATTATCAATTAATATAGCCGTTTTAGGGTCTAAGCCCGAGTTAGGTTCGTCACAAAATAAATACTTGGGATTCATTGCAATAGCTCGGGCAATTGCAACTCTTTTTTTCATTCCTCCCGAAATCTCATCAGGATATTTTTCATTTGCATTAATAAGATTTACTCTTTTAATTACCATATTTGCACGATCACGAACTTCATTTTCCTCTTTATTAGTTAACATCTGCATAGGAAACATTATGTTTTCTTCCACCGTCATAGAATCAAAAAGTGCGCTACCTTGGAAGACCATCCCAACTTCTTGTCTAAGAACAGAACGTTCTTTTACGCTCATTGAATTAAAAGCTTTATTATCAAATTCAATATATCCCGAGTCAGTCTGAATCAACCCAAGAAGACATTTTATAAAAACTGTTTTTCCAGATCCACTTTGGCCAATAATTAAATTGGTTTTTCCTTTATCAAATACAGTAGATATTTGATTAAGAACCTGAGTGCCATTAAAAGCTTTACTTATGTTTTTTACTTTTATCATCTAGGTTAGCAATAGTTGAGTCAAAAGATAATTTAATAAGATGATAACAACACTGGTCCAGACAAAGGAAATGGTACTAGCTTTTCCAACTTCTAACGCTCCACCAGTCATATAATACCCATGAAATGAAGGAATTGTAGCTAATACAAAAGAGAAAAAACCAGTTTTTATAAAGGCATAGGTTACGTGAAAAGGAATAAAATCTAATTGAATTCCCTCTATAAATTCACCACTAGATGTCCATCCACCATAAACACATGCTATGTAACCTCCAAAAATACCTAGGAACATTGAAGCACAGATTACTAAAGGATATAATGAAAGTGCAATAATTTTTGGAAAAATCAGATAATTGTATGTATTAATTCCCATAACCTCTAAAGCATCAATTTGTTCAGTAACTCTCATTGTTCCTAGGCTAGAAGTGATGTATGACCCAACTTTTCCAGCCATTATTATTGAAATGAAGGTTGGAGCAAATTCTAAAATTACTGATTGGCGTGTTGCAAAAGCAATAAGATTTTTAGGCAGTAAAGGATTTTCAAGATTTAATGCTGTCTGAATAGAAACTACACCTCCTACAAAAAAAGAAATGAAGGAAACAATTCCTAAAGACCCTATTATTAGGACATCAATGTCTATTAAAATTAGTTGTTTGAGGATTTTCCACTTAGTGAATTTTCCAAAAACACTTTGAATCATTAAGAAATATTTTCCGATGTTTGAAAGGATTTTCATACACTTTCAAAGGTAGCTATTTTAGGTAAAAAAGATTTTTTTTGAATATAGAATTTAGATTCTATAATTAAATCACATATGTGATAGCATTAACATTCATTCCTGCACCAACCGAAGCGAATAGGATTAAATCTCCTTTTTTGAGTTTGTGACCACCATATTTTTTTTTGAGAACTAAATCAAATAAAGTTGGAACTGTAGCTACAGAACTATTTCCAAATTCTTGAATATTCATAGGCAAAACTGTCTCAGGCATGGATTTTTTATAAAGCTTATAAAAGCGTTTTACAATAGCTTCATCCATCTTTAAATTAGCCTGATGTATAAATATTTTTTTCACATTTCCGATTGTTTCACCAGAAGCTTCAAGGCAACTTTGTAAAGCTAAAGGAACTTTATTCAATGCAAATTCATAAACTTTACGACCATGCATTTTTATATATTTAGTTCCTTTTCCTTTGTCATTAGCTGGACCATAAAAGATAAATTCAGCTTCACCCTCAGCCGTATAAGTAGCAGTTTTATGTGACACAATCCCACCTTTTTCAGGGGAGGCTTCAATCATTGATGCTCCCGCCCCATCAGCATATATCATTGAGTCACGATCACTATGGTCCAATACACGAGAAAGTGTATCTGCTCCAAGGACTAAACATTTCTTTGCCATTCCAGCTTTAATGAATGCGGTTGCCTGAATTACACCTTCTACCCATCCTGGACATCCAAATAGAATATCGTATGCAACACAATTAGGGCTT
>CABXKB010000007.1:0-37500 GCA_902512755.1 uncultured Bacteroidota bacterium
CATGTTTTGTAGGGGATTACTGAGGCTCGCATTTATATTTGACATATTCCAATTCCCAACAGGTTGGTTAAACGAATTAGCATTAAGGAACATCCCTTGCATTTGTTCTACACTTGAAGTATTCCAGTTATTTATGGTAGTACTACCCCCATTGTTGAATGCTGTTGCATCCTCGAACATCCCTCCCATACTTGTAACTTTAGAAACATCCCAGCCCCCAATATTTTGATTAAATAAAACGGCATCCTTGAACATTTCAGTCATGTTAGTTACATTCGAGGTGTTCCAAGATCCTATGTTTTGATTAAATGCACGAGCATTAGTAAACATCTTATCCATATTTGTTACTTTTGATGTATTCCATGAGCTTATGTTTTGATTGAATGAACGCGCATTATTAAACATGTTATTCATGTTAGTTACATTCGAGGTATTCCATGAGCTTATATTTTGATTGAATGCATTTGCTCTTAAGTTTGCCCCTGCAAACATCATTGCCATATTTGTTACACTTGAAGTATTCCAGCTACCTATGTTTTGATTAAAATAACGAGCTCCCCTAAACATGTTATTCATATTGGTTACACTTGAAGTATCCCAATTGTTGATGGTATTACTACCTCCATTATTAAATGCTGAATCATCATTAAAAAGGTTGGTTGCAAACATATCACCCATATTAGTAACACTAGAGGTGTCCCAACTACCAATATTTTGATTAAATGATCGGGCACTTTTAAACATTTGATACATATTAGTGACGTTAGAAGTGTCCCAAAAACCGATATCCGTATTAAATGAAGTATTATCACCAAAAAGGCCACTCATATTTGTAACAAGAGTAGTTGCTAAGTTGTAGTTCCCTGCATTAACAAGGGTTTTTATACCATTTGTTCCAGTACCATCTTCAACAGCAGTATATAGAGTACCACTAACCATACCCGTATCTCCTGCGCTACATCCAGAACATTTTACAGTCACTCCATTAGAGGCCAAATAAAACGTAGGACTTATGGTAAGGGTAAGGGAAGCATTTCCGGAGTAGGGTAAATTATTGGTATCAGTTGCAGTAGCAGTAACATTAACTGTAGTGCCTGAAGAAATACTAGAAGGCACTTGCCAGTAGTAGGTCCATACTGCTGCAGTGGTGCTTTGTGTCATAGCTACATTAGTAACCACCCCAGTTATAGAAATTGTTGGAGAGGCGGTCATATTTTGTGAGAAAGTTGCAGTAAGTGTTACCTGACCTGTAGTAATAATATTATCCGAATCATCAGATGTGATTGCTAGGGTAGTATCGTTTATTATAAAAAACTGTTTTCTTGCTGGAACTACAATGCTAGCATTAGCTATTTGATTATAATTTGAAACAGCTGAACCTCCATTAAATAAATTTAATTTTGTATAACTTGATTCACTTGAATTTGTAACTTCATTTTTAACATGATAACTATTTGCCCCCAAACCATTATTACCACTTCCTGCATTTCCATCTCCCATTAACCAAACAAAGGTTGCAAAGTCACTCCTTTGTGTTCCAGTCCTACTGTTGTTATAACTTTGGAAATTTACACTTTCACTTCCATTATTAGCCGGAGATCTAAAAGTTTTTCCTTCTTTATAAGTAGATAGCCATGCTAAAGGATCTTGGCCAAGCATTGATATTTCTTCTAATGACGGTGATTCGTTTTGTTTTAGCGTGGTTACAACTACTGATGATATATATCCATTGAACCATTCAGCACTTAAATCATTTCCAACATAAAATTTTCCAGCTAACGCTCTTGAATTAGTGGCTGCACCACTAAAAGATCCATCATCAGTAATTTCTGAAGTTATTCCAGTTGATAGGTCAGTTTGATAAAATTCAAATGATGAAGATAAATTAATATTTCCTCCATTATATTTCACAGAGATTGAATACCATGTGTCTTGTTCTATTGCATTAGATTTTGACCAAATTCTATAGTTATTCTTCCTACCATATCTGAGCATTAAAGTTGTACCATTTACTTTAAGTTTTGCTTTATCATCATTATTGACGTCACCACTATTTTCTCTTTGAGTCCATATTGTTTGATTAGAACTGTTTGATCTTTTAAAAATGACACTTACCATCCAAGGTTGATTCCCGTTTGTCGTTCCTCCAGGATTTCTTCTAAGTGGAAATGAATCGCTACATCCTGAACTACAACTACTCTGAATTCCATTATAAGAAGATCCATTAGGGTTATAAGCTTTATTAAATGAAGTTGTCGAACCCAATGCATTTCCAGCTAAATCGGTCCCTGTAATTGTAACTGAAACAGATCCAGCACTTGGATTTCCAGTTGAAACATCCCAGTTATATGTCCATACCGCTGCAGTAGTGCTTTGAGTCATAGAAGCATTGGAAATTAAACTACCAATGGAAATTTGAGGACTCGCAGTCATGCTTTCGGTAAATGTTGCTGTTATTGTTACTGTTCCACTCTTTAAAACATTTGTGGAATTTGTACTTTGGGTAATTACAACTGTTGGACTTACAGTATCTGGAGAAGCAGCAACTTTTGGACTTCGACAAGCAGTCCCACCACTTGTAAATCTTGGCCTTAAAGAAGAATTGTTTTTTATGGGATTGTTGTTGCCCCAAATATTTTGTCTGTTGTTATAAATGTTTTGGTTATTAGGAAAACACCAATAAGATAAATCTTGATTTAAACTTCCAGCATTATCAAATAACTGATTTACACCATTTTGATCGTTCATACTTGAAACATCCCAATAACCAATATCTTGATTAAAAGATTGTGCATTTTGAAATAGTCCCTGCATGTTAGAGACATCAGATGTGTCCCAACTACTTATATCCTGATTAAATGAATTGTTATTCTGAAATAACCCAGACATATTAGTGATTCCCGAAGTACATACACAAGTAACATCATTACCACCGCTAATCATTGACTGTAAAGTGCTTCTATTTACTTTGGTGTAAGTTTTTCCGTTAACGACACCCGTTTGACCATTACTAGCATTATCACATATAATTGTTTTATTGTTTGATGCAAGCTGAAAATCTTGAGAGTATAGTCCAGAAGGGACTATAAACCCAATAAAAAATAATCCCGCAAAAAACTTTAAATAACTCATAGGCTTACTAAAACATTAGGTAAATTTTGATTTCGTTTTAAACCCATTTTTTTTCTCACACTACAACGTAAATTTGTCAAGGTGCTATTTGAAATATTAAGCTGCTTTAAAATCTCTTTATTGGAATAATTGACTTTTAACATCATGCATACTTTAACCTCTGTAGATGTAAGTTGATCACATGACTTAATTAAGTCACGAGTGAAATCAGGATAAATTTTAGCGAATTTTAATTCGAAATTATCTAAACCTTTCATTATCAATAGATTATTTAATACTTACAAATTTCTATATTTCTCGAATCATAGTGACATTGCTAATTATAATCATCAGCAATAAATTAACATAATACTGAGTTTATTTAAATGGAAATCTACCCTGCATATCTTCTATTTTTCACAACCTTAATAGTTATAACAAGGATTTACAGAATTTCGAAATTATCTAAACCCTTCATTAAGCACTATAATATTTTATCAAAAATAGTTCAAGTATATTTATAACTAGCGCGTTTATAAGACTTTTAGGTGTGTTGCAGTATATATGCAGTAATTTACAAGGACAAATTACTTAGATGATTATATCGGTTTTTTCCCGGTATTTTATTAGTGTTTATGTAATTTAAATCTCCAGAATAAAGGAATTTAAATTTTGATCTTTATCTAGGGATAATTTTTTTAATAGACGATAACGCTGACTCTCAACTGTTCTTATAGAGATTCCAGAGATTGTTGAAATCTCACTATTATTGTGATTCATTTTAATTAGCGACGCCAATCTTAAATCTGTTTGTGATAGTTTAATTTCAGCTATTGAATTTAGTTTAGAATAAAAATCTGGATAAACTTCAACAAACATCTTATCAAAATCATCATATGTTTTTTCAGAATTGATTACCCTGCTAAGTTCTCTAGACAATTTGTTGATAGAAATTTGTTCTACTTGATTTTTGGACTCGATTTTCTTTTTAATATTTTTTAAATATTCATTTGTTTGATAAATAAAGTTTGCCTTACTGACCAATTCTCGATTCTTTTCGTTCAACTTTGAAGTAATAACTTCTTTTTCCAACTCTAAGCTCTTGCCCTTTATTTTCTGATAGTTGTAATTAACACGAATTGTTACTAGTGAGAAAAATAAAATTACAGAGCAAATAATAAGTATGTATAAATAAGTATTATAACGAATCCTATCTTCATTAAGCTGTCTTGCTGAATTTGCAAGTTGTATTTGTATTTCAAGATTATTTAGAGATTTAAAAATTCTGGCCGAGGGAGACCCTGAGGAAATTAAAATTAAAGAATCTTTTATTTTTAATAGCTCAGAGTTAAATCCTTTCTTTTTATAAATTTTTTCTAAAACCCTGTAATTATATCTTTTTTCAGATTCATTTAAGTTTTTGATTTTCAGATTTTCTTTTGCAATTTCTTGAGCTGTATTAAAATCATTTAACCCTAAATAGCACTCTGCAAATCTGGAACCAAGAGCATTAACTTCATTTGGAAAATGTTTTAATATCGTCTTAGATTTATTTAAATATTTAATAGCCTTTTCATAATCTTTAATAGACTGATAATAAGCAGCATAAACAAGAAAAGCATACCCATAATTTCTAGTAATAATAGAGGTTTTAGATACAGGTGTTTTTTGATTTTTATACAATTGTATCAATTCTTGTAATTTATTTTCTGCTGCAACAAATTCTTTTTTATGAAGTTTAATAACTATAAGTTGTGCTATTGAATATAAAATATCTTCCAATTTATTGCTCTTAAGCCTTCTTAAGTAAATCTCTTGGTATATTTTCTCAGCAGAATCATAGTCACCTTCAGATTCCATTATAAGCGCTAGGTTTGAGTCCGAAGTATTTAACCCATTTTGTTTATCCTCGATATTCAAATATTGTTGAAATAATCTTTTAGCCTCATTAAATTTAACTTTGGCTTTTTCAAAATCACCATTTTGAAAGTAAATATTACCAATATTCAAAATCACCCATGGAGGCTGAGCCACTGGATTTTTAATTTCACTGTCAGGCAATGAATTAAAGAGTTCAATAGAGCGATTGAAATAGTTTAGTGCTGAAGCATAAAGCCCCATATCAAGAAGTATTTCTCCGATAAGAGCATGGGTGCCTACCGTTTTAGAATTGGAAATTTGTGATAAATCATCATCAGTGTATTGAATTCCATATTCAATGGCTAAACTTGGATTGGAGATTTTATATTTGACAATTGAATCCCTGAGCCGTTCGGTGTTTTGTCCGAAAGCCAAGAAACCTAGGCATATAAATAATAAAGCACTCCTCAAGGTTAAAACTATTTCTTTAAATATAAGAATAAGATAATTGTAAGAACTAAGACAGCTAAAATCTGTAAAAATTCTTTAAAATCCACTTTTGAATACTTTCTTTTTAGAAATCCTTTTTTTGCGTTCTAAAAATTCCGTCCTAGAAAATTTTTTACCATCCAGATAAACTGATTTTACCCCAGATGGTAAATCACTTTCAAAGAGATAGTCGTAATTCATAATTAAAATTTTGAATAAAAATATTATTTATAAATAAAGTATCAAATCAAATAAATACTGCAAAACTACTGCATAAAAAAACTCATCAGAAGTTAGTCTTCAGTTTGAATCTGAATAAGATTGTCTTTTATTTTATTTTATTTTCATTTTTTGTAGTTTTAATCGTAAACCAATAATTATATGGCAAGTGATTCAGTTAACAATGAATATAAAAAAGACTGGATCATTAAAACATTTAAAACATTAACATGAAGCCTTTAGTTCAAATATCTCTAGATCTTACAAATATTGATGAAGCGCTGGAAACAGCAGCTATGGCAATGCGTGCAGGCGTCGATTGGCTTGAAGCTGGAACACCATTAATTCTTGCCGAAGGGCTTCATGGAGTTAGAAAACTTAGAGAATCATTCCCTAAAACTCCAATAGTAGCAGATTTAAAAACAATGGATGGTGGTTATCTAGAAGCTGAGATGATGGCAAAAGCAGGTGCAACTCATGTTGTGGTTATGGCTAGAGCTCATAAAGAAACAATAAAATGTGTCGTTCAGGCTGGAAAAGATTTTGGAATCAAAGTTATGGGAGACAATATGATAAGTGAAAACATGGTTGATGGAGCAAAATTTCTTGAAGACCTTGGATGTGATTTTATAATTCATCATATAGGCTACGATGAAAGAAGAGGTATAAAAGCCTCTGGTAGAGAAATGCCTAGTCCATTAGATGAATTGTCTGAAATTGTAAAAGCAGTAAATGTTCCCGTTCAGGCTGTAGGCGGACTTTCTTTGGAACAAGCGGTAAAATGTCCACAGTATGGTGCACCCCTAGTTGTCCTTGGTGCTCCCCTTGTAATCGATGCTGATTCATTTAAAACTGCAGATGGAAATTTAGAATCATCCCTAAAAAAAATATGCGATGCAATACATTCTCAAACCGTATTAACAGATAAGAATTAATGTCTTTACCAAATAAAATTCCTGGAGTTGTGAACTATTCTGAAGTAAAAGGCTCAGTCGAATTAAGAGAAATAAAGCTTCCAAAAATTGGTGGCAATGATGTATTACTTCAAGTAGAAAATGTAGGTGTATGTGGTTCAGATCTTCATCAATGGACTTCAGATCATAGCTGGGAAGTTAATTATCCTGTTGTTCTGGGTCATGAATTTGGAGGAATTATTGTTGAGCTAGGAGAAAATGTAAATGGCTGGAAAATTGGAGATCGTGTAGTTAGTGAGACTGCTGCAGTAATTGACAGTCAAAACCCAATGAGTAAAATAGGTTTATATAATCTTGATCCAACTAGGAAGGGGTTTGGTTATGGAGTAAATGGTGCAATGACAAAATATGTAAGTACACCTGCAAGGTGTCTTCATCATATTCCTAATAGTCTTTCATTTGAAGAGGCTTGTTTAACTGAGCCATGTTGTGTTGCCTATAATGCAATTGTCGGAAATTCTAATGTTAAACCTGGTGATAGAGTTTTAGTTATAGGGCCAGGCACAATTGGAATTCTGTGTGCTGTAATTTCTAAAATTTGTGGAGCTGAAGTTGCCATTTTAGGACTTGAAAATGATAAGAATAGACTTTTAAAAGCTGAAAATTATAATATAAAAACAATTATAAATGACGGTTCAAAATGGGCAAAAGAGAAAGATGGCCTAGGAGTTGATCTTGTAGTAGACGCTGCGGGTGTTAGTGACACTCTTTTGATTGCAATGGATTTAGTTCGCCCTAATGGTCAAATTACTAAAGTTGGTTGGGGACCTAAACCCCTAGGGTTTTCCTTGGATAAAATTGTCCAAAAAAATATTCGTTTGCAAGGGAGCTTCAGTCATAATTGGCCTATATGGGAGAAGGTGATTGAACTTCTTTCTAACGGCACCTTGGATGTTAAACCTATAATTGGCGGAGTTTGGCCAATAAGTGATTGGGAAAAAGCATTTAAAGAAATGCACTCTGGTAAAATCATAAAGAGTGTTTTAAAACCAGTTTAAAGTGAGACTCAAAGACAAAGTAATAATAGTAACAGGAAGTACAATGGGAATTGGTAAGGCAATTGCCAAAAGAGCTGTAGCTGAAGGAGCAAAAGTAGTTATTCATGGTTTAGAACAAGAATTAGCTTTAGAGCTTCAAAACAAGCTTGGAAAAAAAAATAGTGTCATTCACATAGAAGATCTTTCTATTAAAGGATGTGCTGATCGTTTAGTTTCCTTAGCTATAAAAACCTGGAATAAAATTGATGCTATTGTAAATAATGCTGCATTAGTTATAAGTTCAAATATTAAAAATACAGACGATAAACTTTTGGAGGATGTGTTTAAGATAAATACTATGGCCCCTTTTCTTCTAATAAAATCTGCCTTACCACATTTGACAAAATCCAAGGGAGCAGTTTTAAATATCGGTTCTGTTAATGCTTGGAGTGGAGAACCAAATTTATTAGCCTACAGCATTTCGAAAGGTGCATTGATGACAATGACAAGAAATTTAGGTGATAGTATTCATAGAGACAATGGAGTGAGAATTAACCAGATCAATCCTGGCTGGGTTTTAACTGAAAAAGAAATAGATCGTAAAAAAGAACATGGCTTAAAAGATAATTGGTACGAAGATTTACCCGATATTTTTGCTCCCTCAGGAAAAATTATTTCCCCAGATGCGATAGCTTCATCAGCAATTTATTGGCTTTCAGATGAAAGTGGACCAGTTAGTGGACAAGTTGTCGATATTGAACAATATCCTGTAATTGGAAGAAATATTTCTAAGGATTCTTCTAATATTCCTCTCTAAGCCAAAAACAGTTTAACCTTTTAATTTTAATTAATATGCCAAAATTAGCTGTATTCCCAAAAGCTTATATGAAAGCACTTTGTAAGGACGGTACTATGAAAATTTCTGAATGGATAGCCATGGCTTCGAAACTTGAAGTTGCAGGTTTAGAATGGTATGCTGGTTTTATTGAAATGGAAGACAAAAAAAAATGGTCTGAGTTTAAAAAAATGGTCGCAGACACTGGTAAAGAAATTCCAATGATGTGCTGTTCACCAGATTTCACCCATCCGGATAAAAATTTTAGAAAAAACGAGGTTGAAAAACAAATGAAATGGATCGATATGATCACTATATTGGGAGGTAAATATTGCAGAGTTCTGTCTGGTCAAAAACGGCCAGGTTTATCATTAGATGAGGGAATAAAATTTGCTTCAGATTCAATATATGAATGTTTACCATATGCTAAGAGTAACGGAATTACATTGATTTTGGAAAATCATTATAAGGATGATTTTTGGGAGTATCCTGAATTTGCCCAAAAAAAAGATATTTTTAAACTCCTTGTAGAAAGCATCAACCACCCAAATTTTGGTGTAAATTTTGATCCAAGTAATGCTTTTTTAGCAGGAGAAGATCCACTTGATCTACTATATGAAATATCTGATAGGATTGTAACCATGCACGCTAGTGACAGATACTTAAAATATGGAACTATTGATGATTTAAGAGACAATGAGGCTGGGGTAGTTGGATATGCTAAAATGCTAAGTCATGGAGAAGTAGGAAAGGGCATGAATAATTATGACTTAATTTTTGAAGAACTTAAAAGAGTAGGCTTTGATGGTTGGATAAGTATTGAAGATGGTGTTGACGGATTTGATCAACTTGAAAGGAGCGTTAATTTTGTAAATAAAAAAATATTAGAATATTGGAAGTAGAAAAATCTATAACTGTATTTATATTTAAATAAGGCATTAAATATGGAGCCAAAAATAATTTTAGACTGCAACTGCTTTCTTGGAGAGAGTCCATATTGGCGTAAGGGGAGTAATAGTTTTTTTTGGGTTGATATTGAAGGAGGTATTTTATATAAGTACCACATGACAACAAAAGAAACTAAACATTGGAAATTTAATCATAAGTTATCCCTTGTCATTGAGGGTGATAATGATAATTTAATTTTAGCACTAGATTTAAAAATTGCTTCATTTGATTTAATTACAGAGAAACTTGAATGGCTATCAAAATTAGATGGCAATGAATTAGTTCACAGGTTTAACGATGGAAAATGCGATGACAAAGGAACCCTTTGGATAGGAGCTTTAAATAAAAATTTTAAATCCAATTCTGGATCTCTTTATAGTATTGGAAAAGATATGAAATTTAAAAACCAGATTGATAACCTTACAGTATCAAACGGAATTGCTTGGACAGAAGATAATAAGACCATGTACTTTATAGACAGTCCAACTCAACAGGTAAGGGCTTATGATTTTGATTCAATTAATAATGAAATTACTTTTCGGAAAATAGTAATTCAAGTTCCAAAAGAATTAGGATCTCCAGATGGAATGGCAATTGATAAGAATGGAAATCTATGGATTGCACACTATGGTGGATATGGGGTTTTTTGTTGGGACCCAACCAAAGGTAAAATTATTGACAGAATTCAACTTCCAATACCAAATGTTACATCTTGTTGCTTTGGAGGAAAAGATTTAGATCAAATTCTAATAACCTCTGCTATGGAGAATTTATCTAAAGAAGATGTTGAAAAATATCCTCTTAGTGGAAATACATTTATTGTAAAATCTAAGACTCAAGGGTTTCTTCCTAATAAGTTCAAGTTTAATTTATCTTGAATTGTAATTATCCGATGGAAAATAAAAAACCCTAACAAAGGTTAAGGTTTTTTTAGTGCGGGTGAAGGGACTCGAACCCCCACGCCGTGAAGCACTAGATCCTAAATCTAGCGTGTCTACCAATTTCACCACACCCGCAAAAGGTGGACAAATATAATTAAGTTTTTGAATTAAATTTCCTCTTCTAAAAAAAATACATAAGTTAACTTTGTGTTTGACTAAAAAGAAAAAGATGAAATTAACGACAGATCAAAAAAGGTTTTTAGAGCAGTGGATGGATTTTTTAAAAATCCCTTCTGTTAGCGCTGATCCTATTCATAAAAAAGATGTTACTCAGGGAGCAGAATGGGTTAAATCTGCATTACTAAATGCAGGATGTCCCCATGCAGAAATTATCCAAACTCCCGGACATCCTATTGTTTACGGAGAGTATCTTTTGGATCCATCTTTACCTACCGTATTGGTTTACGGTCATTATGATGTTCAACCTGCTGACCCAATAGATCTTTGGGATAACCCCCCTTTTGAACCTGTGATTAAAAATACCGCAATTCACCCAGATGGAGCAGTCTTTGCTAGAGGCTCATGTGATGATAAAGGACAAATGTTTATGCATATCAAGGCCTTTGAAGTTATGTTGTCCAAGGGTTCCTTAGCTTGTAATATTAAGTTTATGATTGAAGGAGAAGAAGAAGTAGGAAGTGATAATCTGGAGGATTTTGTAAAAACAAATAAAGAAAAATTAGCTTGTGATATTATCCTAATATCAGATACTGGAATGATTGCACAAGACCAACCTTCTATAACCACAGGATTACGAGGTTTGAGTTATATGGAAGTAACAATTACTGGCCCCAATAGAGACTTACACTCTGGTCTATATGGAGGTTCAGTTCAAAATCCTATTAATGTTCTTTGCAAGATGATCTCCCAGCTTCGAGATGAAAATAAAAAAATCACAATTCCAGGCTTTTATGAAGATGTAATCGAACTATCAACTGAGGAAAGAGCTGAAATGGATAAAGCACCCTTGGATTTGGAAGAGTTTAAAAACTCTATAGGTATAGATGCTATTGAAGGAGAGAAAGGATTTAACACTGAGGAAAGAAGATCGATCCGTCCAACTTTAGACGTCAATGGGATATGGGGAGGCTACACAGGAGAAGGAGCTAAAACAGTTATCCCTAGTAAAGCACACGCTAAAATATCTATGCGTCTAGTGCCCGATCAAGATTGGCACCAGATAAGTGAACAATTTACAGACTATTTTAAATCCATTGCACCTGCAGGGGTGGAGGTAGAAGTTATTACACATCACGGTGGTTATGCATATGTAACACCTATTGAAACAATTGGTTATAAGGCAGCTCATCAAGCTTACTTGGAAACATTTGGAAAAGCTCCAATACCTAAAAGAGGAGGAGGTAGTATTCCAATTGTACCAATGTTTGAAAAAGAATTAGGAGTTAAATCCATTTTGATGGGCTTTGGACTTGACAGTGATGCAATCCACTCTCCAAACGAACATTATGGAATTTTTAATTTCTTTAAAGGAATTGAAACTATTCCAAAATTTTATAAAAATTATATCAAATTATGGAATCAGAATAAATCAGATTAAATAATAAAAAGGTCTGAAGCTATTCCATCGGTTAAAAATTTAGCTTGTCTGGACACCTTGAGGTAGTCTCCATCCCAAAATATATTTCTCTGTTCTAAATGCCTACTAACTTGTTCTTCAAAATAAGCAGAATAAGTATTGCCAAAAACCTTTTTTATGTGGGCCAATGAAAGACCGTCAATCTTTCGAAGCCCAGTCATTATGTATTCATTATACAGATCTTTTGTGTTAAGTGTCTCTGACTCTCGATCTAAGTTTTTTGAACTTACTGATACTGCATAAAGATGATTATTAGATATATTCCAGCTTCTTTGCCTAATTCCATCATAACTGTGAGCTGAAGGACCTAGTCCCAAATATGCTTTCCCATTCCAATAATTTTGATTATTTACTGAAAAATAGCCAGGTTTTCCAAAGTTTGAAAATTCATAATTTATATAACCTTCACTGCCCATTTTATCTATCAAAAAATTGTAATGTTCTCTTACAGCCTCTTCTGAAATAGGTTTAACCTTCTTTTTTTTAATTTGATGATACAAAGCTGTCTTTTTCTCCACAGTAAGAGCATAAGCAGAAACATGAAGTGGGTTGTAGTCTAATGCCAGGCTTAGATTTTTTTTCCAATCCAAAAGACTAGAGTAAGGCATTCCATAAATTAAATCCAATGAAAAATTATCAAAATATTTTCCTGCTAAGCTTAATGCATCATGTGCTTGTTTTGCACTATGCGTCCTGTTCATAAGTTTTAAATCTTTTTCAAAAAATGATTGAATCCCTATACTTAGCCGGTTTACACCAGCTGCTTTTAGGTCAAGTAAATAATTCTGGTTAACATCATCAGGATTTACCTCCATTGTTATTTCTACCTTATCCGATATCTCAAAATCTCTTTTGATTTTTTGAACAAAAGCAACTATTGATTTTGTTGAAATTAATGAAGGTGAACCTCCACCAAAGTAGATACTCTCAAGAGGACTTTTAATTTCATTTGCTCTGATTTGTAACTCTTTTTCCATTAATCCCATGATCTGGTCTCTACCCTTATTAATTGTAGAAAAGTGAAAATTACAATAGTGACAGGCTTTTTTGCAATAGGGATAATGTACGTAGAGATTGGACATGAGATAAGGCTTAAAAATTCCCTAAGACACAACTTTGTTTGGGTTTTGACTAACAAAAGCCCCCCATCCAGAATAAGATTTTCCAGTAGAAATTCGGTCTTTATTGTAATAATGACAAACAGCTGCAGCTAAACCATCAGTTGCATCTAAATTTTTTGGGAGATTTTTAATTTTCAAAAGCTTTTGAAGCATTTTAGCTACCTGTTCTTTAGAGGCATTTCCATTTCCAGTGATAGCCATTTTTATTTTTTTGGGTGAGTATTCAGTTATTACAACTTCCCTAGAAAGACCAGCTGCCATTGCAACGCCCTGAGCTCTGCCTAATTTCAACATAGATTGGACATTTTTTCCAAAAAAAGGTGCTTCAATTGCTATTTCATCAGGATTAAACTCATCTATTAGTTCTATGGTTCTGGTAAAAATTTTTTTTAGCTTTAAAAAATGGTTGTCGTATTTTTTCAAATGCAACTCATGCATTTGAATTAGTTCCATTTCTGTTTTATTTGTTTTGATGAGTCCAAATCCCATTATAGTAGTTCCAGGGTCAATGCCAAGAATAATGTTTTGCTCATCCATAAAATCTGCTATTGAGCTGAAATCATAATTGGAAGTTTTAAAGTGGTGGATACAAAAGTCCCAACATTAGTTTTAATCGCTGGTTGTGCTTGTGGAATTTGACTAACTGCTATTTCTAGACTTTCCTCCATATTCGGAATTGCTTCTAAAATCCCATTAGAACTTTCTATCTCTTGCAAAGAAAAAAGCCCTTGCTTGTCAATATATAAATATAGAATAATCTCCTCATCTAGATATTCAGAAGATTCCCAAGGATTCTCTGCAATATAATCCATAATTGTATTGGAAATTATCGCCTCGAAACAATTCTTTTTATCTATACTTTGATCAAATGCATCGCAATCCGAAAAACTTGGCCCTTGGTCTTTTTCTGACCAAACAGACGCAGCTTTTATCTCTTTAGAAGTGACTTTAGGAGAATCAAAAAAATGACACCCCGAAAATGCTAGAATTGAGACGCTAACAGCTAAAAATATTTTTAAAGTTTTCATACAGATTAATTTCATTTTAAAATTACACTTTTTTTATCTATTTCATAGCTTAAGATTCTACTAAACCAATTAAAAAAAGATATTTTTACACATGGACATTTTACTTATTTTACTTGCAGGGTTTTTTATTCTATTAGGAATTGCAGGTAGTTTCTTGCCGCTTATACCTGGTCCCTTAACTGCATGGTTAGGAATTCTGATTTTGAGTTTTGCTCCTTCTATAACACTTGAAAATCAATTCTTAATTTTTAGTTTTTGTATAGCGGTAGCTATTTTTATTTTAGATAATATCATTCCTGTATTAGGTGTAAAAAAATTTGGAGGTGGTAAAGCAAGTATTATAGGAAGCTCAATTGGACTGATAATAGGAATTTTATTTTTAGGCCCCTTTGGGCTATTTATTGGTCCTTTTTCAGGGGCTTTTATTGGGGAGTTAATTGTCAATGTTAATGATAAAAAAGGAGCCTTAAAAGCTGCTTATGGTGCTTTGATTGGTTTTTTTACTGGTGTTTTTTTAAAATTAATCATTGGCCTAGCTTTTGCCTTTATTTACATACAAACTTTGTGGAAATTTTGGTTTTAAATCCCATTAATTACTTCTCTTCAAATTAAAAGTGCCCCAACTTAGCTTAAAGATTAGTATTTTTGTTTTGAAATTTTGATTTATGGAACTTTTTATAATCACATTTATACTATTATCTTTAGCTTTTTCTGGAATTGCAATTAAAATTTGGGTTAAAAAAAATGGAGAATTTGCAGGAACTTGTGCTAGCCAAAGTCCTTTTTTAAACAAAGAAAATAAGCCTTGTGGCTTATGTGGTAAGATGCCCGAAGAAGCTGAATGTAAAAACCCGGTATCTTTCAATAATTGATCCTTTTTAGATGTCGTCTCAAGATGTTATTGAACTAATTCAAAGAGCAAAAGCTCAAGATCAAAACGCTTATAACTTACTTTTTGATGGGTATTGGAATTCCATTTATTCTTTTTTATATAAGAGGACTTCAAATCGAGGTTTGGCTGAAGAACTTGCAATAGAATCATTTTCAAAGGCTTTTGATCAACTTGAGCGTTTTGATGAAAAATTATCGTTTAATTCTTGGTTAATTACTATTGCCAAAAATCATCACACTGATCGTTATAGAAAATCAAAACAATATAAAAAAAACTCTCAAGAGGTAGAAGAAGATCAAACAATAGAATTTTCAAGAACTTCACCTTCTCCAGAAGAACTTATGATTGCAAACCAAAATCTTGAAAAAATATTAGATCATATTAAATCGATGAAAAAAGAGTTTCGAAATCTTCTTCGAATGCGATATTTTGAAGATTTGTCATTAAAGGAAATTGAAGACAAATTGGATGAACCCCCTAATACAATTCGTGTTAAATTATTTCGAGCAAAAAAAATGCTTGCCAATATGTTAGATAGTGAAAAGAATTAATTTTTCTAAACTTGGGCCTGGACTACTTTTTGCCGGAGCAGCTATTGGAGTATCTCATTTAGTTCAATCAACCCGAGCGGGAGCAGATTATGGCTGGGGATTGGTTTGGGCGCTTTTGCTTATAAATCTATTTAAATATCCTTTCTTTCAATACGGTCCTCGTTATGCCCAAGCTACTGGTGAAACTCTTCTAGATGGATACTACAAATTAGGTAAAGGTTACCTTTGGGCTTACTTTTTTGTCAACCTGGGAACTATGTTCACTATCCAAAGTGCCGTCACGGTTGTTACTGCAGGTTTGGCTTCAAAACTATTTGGTATTAGTAATGATATTGTTACTTGGAGTATTATAATTACTCTTTTCTGTAGTATTATATTAATTCTAGGCAAATACCAATGGCTTGATAAATTCATTAAAGTTATTATGATTTCATTGGCTATAAGTAGTGTATTAGCTGTTGGAGTTGCCCTTTTTAATAATGATAGCCCCTCTTTTGAACAAGTTCTTCCTCAGGGAAGCGGTTTACTGTTTTTGATTGCATTTTTAGGATGGATGCCCGCTCCACTAGATATTTCAATATGGCATTCTATCTGGACTCTGGAAAAAAATAAAACACAGCAAAAAAAATCTTCTATCTCGGAAAGCATCTTTGACTTTAATGTAGGTTACGTAGCAACTATTTTTCTTGCCCTGTGCTTTGTTGGCTTAGGCTCTCTAGTAATGTTTGGAACTGGTTTGGAATTTTCTAGTCAAGGAGGTGCTTTTGCTGGACAACTTATTCAACTTTATACTTCTAACTTGGGAGATGCGGCTTATGGTCTGATCGCTGTTGCAGCTTTTTCAACAATGCTCAGTACTACTATAACCACACTTGACGCTTCCCCCAGGGCTATGTCAAAAACAATTCAACTTTTACTCCAAAAGGAAAAATCTTATTACCTACCCTGGTTAATTATTTTGGGGCTAGGAACAGGATGTATTTTTCTATTCCTGCTTTCAGAAATGGGTCAATTAGTTCAAATTGCAACAGTGCTTTCATTTATAACAGCGCCTTTATACGCCTTCTTAAATTTTCGTTTGGTAATCAGCAAACAAATGCCCAAAGAGCATCAGCCTAAACAGGCACTCCGTCTTTTGAGTTTTAGCGGCTTAATATTTTTAACAGGTTTTACTCTCTTTTATCTTTTGAGTCTGTAAGCATTCGATTATCTTTGTTCAAAAGAATGACGATGGAGGTTCAAGAAGAAACAGTTAAGCACAAAAAAAAACCAGATTGGATTCGAGTAAAATTACCTACAGGTAGAAAGTATACTGAACTTAGAGGTCTAGTTGAAAATTATAACCTCAATACTATTTGTACCTCAGGTAGCTGCCCTAATATGGGTGAGTGCTGGGCAGAAGGAACCGCCACTTTCATGATCCTAGGAAACGTGTGTACTCGCTCTTGCGCTTTTTGTGGTGTGAAAACAGGACGACCCTCTGCAGTGGATTGGGCAGAACCAGAAAAAGTAGCCAATTCTATAAAAATCATGAAAATCAAGCATGCAGTTATAACCTCTGTTGACCGTGATGATCTAAAAGATATGGGATCCATCATTTGGGCTGAAACTGTAAATGCCATTCGACGTTTAAATCCTAACACTACTCTAGAAACTTTAATCCCTGACTTTCAAGGAAATCATCGTAATATCGATCGAATTATTGAAGTCTCTCCTGAGGTTGTTTCACATAATGTTGAAACTGTAAAAAAATTAACTAGAAAGGTGCGAGTTCAAGCAAAATATGATACTAGCTTAGAAGTTTTGCTTTACCTTAAAGACCAAGGAATTAATAGAACCAAATCTGGAATTATGTTAGGTCTTGGAGAAAAAGAAGAACAGGTTCTTGAAACTTTAAGGGATCTAAGAGCTCATAAAGTAGATGTGGTGACGATAGGTCAATATTTACAACCCAGCAAAAAACATTTACCCGTGCAGTCTTTTATCACTCCAGAACAATTTAAAAAGTACGAAACTTATGCCCTTGATCTTGGATTTATCCATGTTGAAAGTGGCCCACTAGTTCGTTCTTCCTATAAAGCTCACAAACACATTGATTAGTCTTGAATTAAAGGAGTTTTAAGTAATCTTTGAAATTTTTTGGTTTCTACATTATTAAAAAAGCTCATTGTAATAGGTAAATAAAATAAAACCTCCGAGCTAAAATAAGCCTCTAATCTCCCATAATCTTTTTCTGTTGTAAGTATTAATCCATTTGAGTTTTTTGACTTTATTTTTTTAATTTCAGTTGAACTAAATTGATGGTGATTTGAAAATCTTAAATGATTAAAGTTTAATTTTTTTTCTTCTAAATGGCTAACTAAAGGATTTGGGTTATCAATGCCCGTAATTAGTAAAAAAGTAGATTTTAATGAATCTAAAGCCCTCTCTTTTTCCCTGTTTATAATATTTTCAGCATAGTCGATTTTAGTCAAAAATACGCTTTGATAACTCAAAGGTTTAATTCTATCAATAACTTTTTTTTGCTGCGCCATTGTTAAATCTTCGGGGCACTTAGTTATCAAAATAATTTGTGCTCTAGCTGCGCCAGATTTAGACTCTCGCAATCGTCCCAAAGGCAATAGCTGATCACTGAAATAAGGTTTCTGATAACTTGATGTCAAAATCAAAGTATGCGTTTTTACATAACGATGCTGCATGACATCATCTAACAAAAGAATATCAGGTTGATTTTTCAATTGATCAATTACAGCCAACCCCTTATTCCTTTGCTCAGAAACAATTACATCTATACCATTATGTTTTTTAAAAAACTGAAAAGGTTCATCGCCAATTGTTTCTGAAGTGCTTCGTTTAGATGCAAAAACTACTCCACTTGTATTGCGTTTGTATCCTCTACTGAGTACTACTAGATTGTGCTGATCTTTAAAAAAAGAAATCAAATAATCAATAACAACTGACTTTCCAGTTCCACCAACATTCAAATTTCCTACACCAATGCTTTTATGTTTAGTCTGGATTGATTTTAAAATCCCCCAATCAAAAAAATAATTTCTTAAAGCTGAAATCCCCCCGTAAATCAAAGCTAAGGGAAGCAACAATGGGGTAAACATTTTCATGTCCATGAAGATATATATTATATTTGTTTTTATTATAAATATTATGACCGTTCAAGAACTTCTAGAAACCTTGGAGCAATGGGCTCCAACAGCATATGCCGAAGACTTTGATAATGTTGGTCTTTTGATAGGCAATAAGCAAAGTAAGTTTTCAGGTGCTATAATTACCCTAGACTGCACTGAAGCTGTAGTCGATGAAGCAATCACTGAAAACTGCAATGTGATTATAAGTTTTCATCCTATCATTTTTTCAGGCATGAAAAAAATAACAGGCTCTAGTTATGTAGAAAGAGTAGCTATAAAAGCAATAGAAAATAAAATTTCAATTATTGCACTTCACTCAAGATTAGATAATCATCCAAAAGGAGTTAATAATGTTTTATGTGAACGCTTGAAAATCAAAAAATCTCGAGTACTTATACCTAAAAAAGATAATCTTAAAAAGCTTGTAGCTTATGTTCCTGAAAGCCATGTAGAAATCATTCTAGATGCACTTCACAATGCTGGAGCAGGAAATTTAGCTAACTACAAAGAATGTAGTTTCCTATTAGAAGGAACTGGACGCTTTATGGGAATTGACAAAAGTAATCCCCACATTGGAAAGCCCTCTGAAAAAGTCTCCCTAAAAGAAGTTCAAATCAATGTTGTTTTTGAATCGCACCTTTTTCATGATATTCAAAAAGCTCTTCGTGAAGCACATCCATATGAAACTGTTGCCTATGAGATTTATTCCTTGATGAATTCTTTTTCTGAAGTAGGAATGGGCCGTATTGGTTCTTTAGAAAAAGAAATGGATATCTTGTCCTTTTTAAATTTTGTAAAAAAACAATTAAATTCAGAGGCTATTCGACACAGTCCTCCTCCAAAAAAATTAATCAAAAAAGTCGCTGTATTAGCAGGGTCTGGAAGCTTTGCAATTGAAGATGCCAAACGTCAAGGAGCAGATGCTTTTATTACGGCAGATTTAAAATACCATCAATTTTATCAAGGAGAAAAAAACCTTTTATTAGTTGATGTTGGCCATTATGAAAGTGAGCAATTCGTCAAAAATTTGATATTTGATTATCTTATCAAAAAATTGCCTAATTTTGCATTCGTTTTATCGCGAACAAAAACAAATCCCGTTAACTATTTCTAGCTATGGCCAAAAAAACTAAAGCAACTGTCGAAAGCAAATTAAGAGCTCTTTACGATCTCCAATTGATTGATTCAAGAATAGATGAGATCATAAATTTAAGAGGAGAGCTTCCCCTTGAAGTTGAGGATTTAGAAAATGAAATTGCAGTTTTAAACACCAATTCTGATAAGTTAAAAACGGAAATCGAAGAAAATAAGAAAGAGATATCTGAACAAAAACAAATTATTGAAAATGCAAAAGAGCTTTTAAAAAAGTATGAAGAAAAGTTAAAAAATGTACGAAATAATAGGGAATATAATTCTATTGTAAAAGAACAAGAATACCAAGACTTAGAGTCTCAATTAGCAGAAAAGAAAATTAATGAGTTAAATGCTCGAATTGAAGAAAAACAGGAAGGATTAGCTTCAGTCACTGAGAGGTTAGATGAACGAAATGCGCATCTTAAGTCGAAAAAAAGCGAACTTGATACAATTCTTCAAGAAACTCATAAAGAGGAAGACTTACTTCAAAAAAAATCTGCTGAGTTTGAAAAAGGAATTGAGGAGCCTTTAATTATGTCATATAAGCGCATTCGAGGAAATGTAAGAAATGGCCTTGCGATTGTATCGGTTGAAAGGGGAGCTTCTGGAGGATCTTACTTTTCGATTCCTCCTCAAGTACAACTTGAAATTGCTTCTCGTAACAAGATAATAACTGACGAACACAGTGGTAGAATTTTAGTGGATTCAGAACTTGCAAAAGAAGAGCAGAATAAGATTCAAAAACTAATTGGGAAATAATTTATTCCCAAAAATCATACACCAGAACTGATTCCGTGAATGGTACAAAAAGTTCGACAAACTTCTGATGAATAGGGTGAGGTAAATATATACTATCTCTATCTGCTGCCTTGGAGAATTTCATTGTTAAACTGTGCGAATAGCCTTTTCCAAGGCCCTCGGGAGAAACATTTATTCCATAATTCAAGTCTTTAACACCTGGAATCGCTTGAAGGCTATATGCATAATCCGTTATTTTTTGTAAATCTTCATTACTAGTCTCCTGCTTATACTTAATTAGTACCAGATGAACTAGCATTTTCTGTTTGTTATCTTTTATTTGGATATTTACAACCTCTTTGTTAATGAAGTAATACCCGATAATTATAGTAGAAAAATAAAAGAAGCCTACAATTATAAATGATAGACGATCTGTGATACCAGCTTTAAGCATGAATAAATTTTTCTTCAATTTAAAATTTATAGCTGAAAAGTTAAAGAGAAAATAAAAGTCTTTTTAAAAAAGCCTGCCCGCTTTAAAAGAACTAAAAAGCAAACAAAATCAAATAATTGTCAGAATGGATGATTTTACGAGCAGGCCAACAATAAACCAATTACATTTTAGACAACTATAACATTAGAATGTTTAATGGTATTGTAGAGTAAGATCTGAAAAAAATAGAATTAATGAGGAATTAGAAAAATATAAAGTAGATTCATTATATTATAATTTAAGTTTTTCAAAATGTTAAGAATTAGAATTGTTATTATTTTTCTGTGTTATCTTTTAATTGGATGTGCAACAACTAATAAAGTTTTTTTTGAGGATCCCGTAAATACAAAGAATAAGTCAATAAGTGTACAAGAAAAAAAAGTGTTTTCTTTTGATGAATCTGGAGTTTATTTCTCAAATGATTTTCAAGGAGCTCGTTTAAATGGAGTTAATAAAGAAAATGACAGTACATTTATTTTATCGTTCAATCCAGAGAATGAACCCATAAATCTAAGCCCTTTTTATGCTTTTAAGGTTTGGAGTAAATCACCAAAAAATATTAATGTAAAATTTAGTTATCCGCCAGGATATAGTCACAGATACATTCCCAAAATTTTATTTGAAGGTAATTGGAAGATTACTGACTCTCTTTCTTTTAATGAAAATGTTTTAAAATTAAACGTAAATGAAAATTCAAAAATTGTATCAGGTCAAGAATTAAAAACAAGTAATCTTGTATATAGCTGGGTTAATAATTTAATAAAGAATAAAAAAAACTATGTGAGTTTCAAAGAGATTGGTAAAACAAAATTGAAAAGACCGTTTATGGTTATTGATATTAATAAAGGGGAAATAGAAAAAAAATCAATAGTTGTATTGATTACTCGTCAACACCCACCTGAAGTTACCGGATATTTTGCTTTTCAATCATTTTTATCAACTATTCTTGAAGAAAATGATTTATCATCTAGGTTTTTAGAAAAGTTCAGAATTCTTGCATTTCCCTTGATGAATCCAGATGGAGTTGATCTTGGGCATTGGAGACATAATGCAGGAGGAGTAGATTTAAATAGAGATTGGTCAGTTTATAATCAAAAAGAAATAAAAAATACTGTTGATTTTATATCAAAAGCTATTAAGAAACATAATTCAAAACTTGTTTTAGGTCTTGATTTTCACTCTACTTACTACGATGTTTTCTATACAAATCAAGAAAGAGCTTCAACGTCTATGCCTAATTTTTTAGACCAATGGTTTTCATGTTTAGAAAAAACCATACCAGATTATAAAGTAAATGAAAAGTCTAGTAAAAGTAAGCAACCCGTCTCTAAAGGTTGGTTTATAAATGCCCATAAAGCTGTTGGAATAACATATGAAATAGGAGATAATACTCCAAGAGAGCGAATTAAATTAATTGGGAAAAAATCTGCGACTTCAATGATGAAAGTTATGTTAGATTAATAAAAAATAAAGTTATTTTTTTCAAAAAATCATTCATGTTTTAAGAATATGAATAAGTCTAATTGATTTGAATTCTTTATATCTTTTAAAAAAACCCAACTAAAAAGTTAAATTTAAAAAAGTGGAGAGTTGTTTTTACTTTATAAAAATGACCTCAAAATTTAATTAGAATTTAAAGTACTATTAGAAAGGGACAAATAAGATGAAATCATATCTTCAAACCGTTGATTTTGAAAATGATAAAATCTAAATTAATTGTATATTTCTTATTATAATGATTTATGAAAATACTCAATAAACAAATTTGGCATTTGTTATCCCTATTTATCTTGTTATTAGGATTTGGTCTTTTTATAAAATATAATGAAGATGTCTTTTTCGGAAGCCTATGGAAAATAGAAAGTCAATCATGGTTATATTTAAGTTTATTTTTTGCAATTGCACATCAAACATATGTTTTGATTTGTTGGAGATACGAATTACTCCATAAAGGATTAACTAATTTTTTTAAAAAAAAAGCATTTAAAGTTTATAAAACTGGTTTTACAATACTTATACTTCTAAGACCAATTTTAATTATCATTTTATCTATTTCTAATAAAATGACAATCAATATAGGAAATGATTTATCTTATTTAATTAGTTTAATTTTTCTTGCTCTTGGAATTTATGGTCAATACTCAGTGTTCAAATATTTTGGAATAAATAGAGCTTTTGGGATTGATCACTTTCAACCAGAAAAGTATAAAAATATAGCATTTGTTAATAAAGGTATTTTTAAATACACCTCAAATGGTATGTACAAGATTGTTTTCTTATTATTATGGATACCAGGAATTTTATTTCAGTCGAAGGCTGCTTTATTAGCTGCATTATTCCAACATATTTATATATGGATTCATTATTATTTTACAGAACTTCCTGATATGAAATTTATATATGGAAAATCACCCAACTAAATATTGATTATAAAAATGTGAAGAGGGGGGGGGGTGTGAGACTTTTGTGAGAGAGCTATAAAAGAAGAAAGGCTCACTTTACGTGAACCCTTATTAAAATTGGTGGGCGCTGAGGGATTCGAACCCCCGACCCCCTCGGTGTAAACGAGGTGCTCTGAACCAACTGAGCTAAGCGCCCTAAAAGAAATTAATATCTCTTGGAGGTGGGCAAAGATAAAATATAAACACTAATTCCAAACTATTAGTATTTATATTTTAGTTGAATATTTAATTTTTTACTTGTTGCAAAACTTCTGCCACGGCAAAAGTACTCCCTAAAACTATGATGAGGTCTTCTGGTTTTGCATTTAAAAGCGATTTTTCGTATGCTTTTAGCACAGTTTTACTAAATGTAATTTGCAAAGACGAATCCTTTAATTGTTTTTTTAATTCTGTCAATTTAATAGCTCTGTCCAAATTTGGACTACTTAAATAATAATATGCATCCTGAGGAAAAAGAGCTAACAACTCGGGTACATTTCGTCCTTGAACAAAACCCATGACTAAATATAATTTTCTATAAACCATAAAATTGAGCTGCTCTCTAATCATTTTTAATCCTTCCTTATTGTGGGCAACATCCAAAATTACTTGAGGTGAAAATTTTATAGATTGCCATCTTCCCATTAAACCTGTATTAGATATAACATTGAAAAGCCCTTGTTTAATAATATTTTTTTCAAAATGAACTTGGGGTAAGTAATTTAGAGCCGAAACCACGGTTTGAATATTTTTGGCTTGATATACTCCTTTAAGGTCAGAACTAAATTCAGTGAGAGAATCTTCAACATGATATAATGGAGCATCTAGAGTTTTAGCTATTTTAAGAAAAATTTCTTCAGTTCTGTTATCTCGATTTCCAATTACAACAGGTATTTTACTTTTAATGATCCCTGCCTTTTCTCGAGCAATATCAGCATGTGTATTGCCTAAAAATTGAGTATGATCAAGACCAATATTAGTAATTACTGAAAGCTGAGGAGTTATTATGTTAGTAGCATCCAATCTGCCTCCAAGCCCTGCTTCAATAATTGCATATTCAACTTGTTTTTTTTTAAAATACCAAAAGGCTAAACCTACGGTCATCTCAAAGAATGATAATTGCTCTTCCTCGAAATAGTTTTTGTTAATATTTATAAATTCTACTACTTCTTCTCTTGAAATTTTAAATCCATTTATCTTAATCCTTTCTCTAAAATCTAAAAGATGAGGAGATGTATAAAGACCTGTTTTATATCCTGCAGTCTGAATTACAGATGCCATCATATGTGCTGTAGAGCCTTTTCCATTAGTTCCTGCTATATGAATGCTTTTAAATGATTTATGAGGTTGTCCTAGGTGCCTATCAAGCTTTTTCATAGCATCCAATCCAGGACGATAAGCTACTGCTCCTTTACGCTGGTACATTGGAAGTTTTGAAAACATCCACATTATAGTTTCTTGATAGTTATTCAATGGTTATTCTCCCAGTTTAAATTGAATTAAAACAAAACCGATCTGCTGTTCTGGAGCTTGTTCATCTGGATACCATTTATGTAGTAAAGCGGTTTTTTTTGCTGGTGATAATAAACAAGGATGTGTATTGGTACTTCCTTTTACACCAGGCTCTGCATTAATCACATTTCCTTTTTTATTTACGGTAATCCTTACAACAACAGTGCCCTCTTGATTGCATTTCTGTACCACTTTTCCATTAGACTGTAAACTCCTCCCATTTAGCCCATAACTTTTACCTATTCCTCCAGGACCATAATTATTATAATAACTACTAGCATATAGATTCCCTTCAATTTTTCCTTTATCACCTTGAAACTCTTCATCGTCTTCACCATCAGCTTCATTACTTTTTTGATTATTGTTTTTTAATAAATTGGAAACTACACTTTTGGTAATATTCGAAACTTTGGGTTTTTCTTTTTTAGATGGAGCTTCTTTTATTGTTTTTTTATTTTTAGTTGGAATTTGAATTTCTTTTTTAAGTTCTTCCTTTTTAGGTATGGTAACCAGAGATTTTTTTTCTGTCAGAACCTCTTTGACTTTTTCTTGAATTATTTTTTTGCTTGCATTAGTAGAAACTTTTTGGGCAATTGGTTCATTTTTAGCTTTTGTAGATTTGGAGGAAATTGGGTTTTTTGGCTGAACTTTACCACTTCCCTGATTTGAGGTTCCAAAGTTGACTTCCATTCCATAACTTACAGGAGGATCATAATAAGTTAAACCTATAACAAAAAAAAGCAATATCAATAGGACCGCTGTCATAGCGGTTAGTAAAGCAGATTTTTTTTTATGTGGCGTATTTAAAAATTTCATGAAAAGATTATGGAGAATCTACAGCTAAAACTACTTTAACTCCATTTTTATTGGCAATATTCATTACATAGACAACTTGTTCTATAGCTACTTTTTTTTCTGTTCTTAAGACAATAGATCTTGCCTTAATGGCAGTAAGGGCTTCAATTAAATTTTTTTCTAAATTTCTTTTTACAACTCGGTCAGCATTAAGATAAAATTGATTAGAATTTGTAATTGTAACAGCGACAGTATTTCGATTTTCAGTTTTTCCTTCTGCTTGGGGAAGTTTAACATCGATTGTGTTTAGTTGTTTTGCAAGGGTTGATGCAATCATAAAAAAAATCAATAGTAAAAAAACAACATCTGTCATTGATGACATATTAAACTCAGGGCGAATTTGATTTCTTCCTTTTAATCTCATCTTAAGCTGGTTCGTTAAGTAAGTCTAGAAATTCCAAACTAGTTGCCTCCATTAGGTATACAGCCTTATTCGTTTTTACAACTAGGTGATTATAGCTAATATATCCTAAAATGCCTACAATAAGCCCTGCAACAGTTGTGGTCATAGCTGTATAAAGTCCGTCCGCAAGTAGTTGCATATCAATATTACCTCCAGCGTTTGATATCTCAAAAATTGAAAGAATCATTCCGATTACCGTACCTAAAAAACCTAACATTGGCGCTGCACCAGCAATAGTTGCAAGTATACTAATATTTTTTTCCAATTGATACACCTCAAGACGGCCTGCATTTTCTATTGCGGTATTGATGTCTTCTAATGGCCTTCCTATTCGGGACAAACCTTTTGAAACCAATCTTGATACTGGTGCATTTTCTTGTATACAAAGTTGCTGAGCTCCATCTAATTTTCCTTGGGTAATAAAAGAACGAATTTGAGGCATGAATGTGGGTGCAATCTTAACTGCTGCTCTAATAGCAAAAAGGCGTTCAAAATAAATATAAACCACCATCAATAGAAGTAGAGATAAGACTCCAATTATTATTTGGCCTCCAAGGCCTCCATTTTGAATAAGTTCAATTAAGGAAAGAGTTTTCTCAGTTTGTAAAGGAGCAGGGGCTTGTATGTTTGACACCATCATGTCGAAAATGTTTTTTTATTATTAAAATGTAAACTTGGTCAAAAAATTATTTTTAAATTATTATAAAATCACGCATTAAAACAAATGTTATAAAACCTCCTGTAAATCCTATTAAAGCCAACCAGGTTATTTTTTTAAAAAACCAGAAAAAATTAATTTTTTCCATGCCCATAGCTACTACTCCTGCTGCGGATCCAATCACAAGCATACTTCCACCTGTTCCAGCGGAATATGCTATTAAATGCCAAACAGGATTATCCGCAGGCATAGAAAACATTCCCATGCTAGCAGCTACAAGTGGTACGTTATCGATTACTGCAGAAGCTATTCCTAAGAGAGAGATAACAATATCTGTGTTTGGAATGGCGGCATTTAAACCTTCAGCAAAATTAAAAAGCAATCCTAATGATTCAAGGGCAGCAACAGCTAGAAGAATTCCAAGAAAGAAAAGAATACTTGGTAGTTCGATTTTTGATAATGAGCTGTGTACTGGACTAGAAGTTTGATGAGCATCACTTTCAACATCTATAGAAGTTATATTAATTTTAGCTTTACTAAATATTTCAGCAAAAGTTGCAACTATTGCTAATGATAACATCATTCCAATATATGGAGGCAAATGAGTAATCATTTTAAATACAGGAACAAAAACAATTGCAGAAAGTCCTAAATAAAGCATGCGTGCTCCATGTTTATGATATCCTGCAGAATTATCTTCCTTTGGAGTATTAATTTCCCCTTGAAAAGCGGGTAAAAAAGATGCCGTTATAACAGGGATTACAAGACATACAATTGAAGGGATTAAGACGTAACGGATTAAATTCAAAGTGGTAACCTTATCGCCGATCCACAACATGGTCGTAGTAACATCTCCAATTGGAGACCAAGCTCCACCTGCATTAGCAGCAATGATAATTAGTCCTGCAAACCAAAGACGCGTATCTCGATTCAATACCACTTTTTGAAGTATTGTTATTAAAACAATAGTGGCTGTTAAATTATCAATTATAGCAGATAATATAAAGGCAAGAACGGCGAAAATCCAAAGTAATCTTTTTTTGCTTCTGGTTTTAATAAAGTTCTTTATCGTATAGAAACCATTAAAATAGTCGATAATCTCTACAATAGTCATTGCTCCTAATAAGAAGATTATAATCTCGGCTGTTTTTCCCAAATGATGTAATAAAATTTCATCAATATGTGAGGGTTCAAGTTGCTTCAACTCCACATTAACATCAAACACAGGCAGGTGCGCAAGAGAAATAATAGCCCATATTAATGCCATCATCGCTAATGCAGGGATTAGTTTATCAACTTTTAAGTTATGCTCGAGGGTAATTCCTAAATATCCAAAAATAAATAGGAAAATAATGATGGACTCCATAAGTAAATGTTGATTTAATTCTTAAATGTATAAAAATCCATACCCTAATAGGCATGTAATCATATAAAATTTAGGGGTGAAAAATTAATCCCGAACTATGATCACTTGAACTGCCTGTAACAGAGGCCAAACAGTTAATTTCACCGCGCAATCTCAAAACTCCTAAAAATCCAAAAATTAAAGCTTCTTTAAAATCTACAAGCTCCTCCGAAGGAATGATAAACTTTGCAAGACTATTTTCTTGAATCATTTTCATTAAATAATTGTTCTTTACACCACCACCGGTAGCTAGAACCTCTTGATCTTTTTTGAAAGTCTTCCCAATTTTTTCTCCAATGTGTTTAGTGTAGGTGTTTAATAAATCCTCTGTTTTTTGATCCTGATATTGTTCTAATATTGGATAAATCTCTGCTTCCACCCATTCTATTCCAAGTGATTTTGGTGGACTTTTACTATAAAAATCTAATGCCTGTAATTTCTCTAATAAAGGCATAATTAGGCTTCCCTTTTTAGCTAACCTTCCACCCTCATCATATTTCAATTTATTTTTTTTAGCTAAAATATTCAAGACGGTATTAACTGCACAAATGTCGTAAGCTATCAAATGATCTTCTATAGTTTTAGTACTATTAGCAAAACCTCCTAGATTTAAACATGCGTCGTATTTATCAAATAACAAAAGGTCTCCAATTGGAACTAAAGGAGCTCCCTGTCCGCCTAATGCTATATCTTGTATTCTAAAATCACATACAACTTTAAAACCTATCAATTCAGCTAGTTTTTTTTGATTCCCCAATTGAAAAGTATATCCTTTTTCTGGTTGATGAAAAAGTGTGTGACCGTGAGAACAAACGGCATCAATTTCAAATAAGTTATTCATCCTAATAAATTGCAATATAATTTCAGCTAAAAAAGACGTATATAATTTATTTTCTTTGTGAATTATTTCTTTAGACGTAAGATGTAACTTTGATAATTTTTTCTGCCAAAAAATACTATAAGGAAAAGTTTGAGCAGCTATAATTGAAAAACTCCATTCTTTACCTGGAATAAAATTTACGTATACTATATCGATACCATCAAGCGAAGTGCCTGACATCACGCCCAATACTTTGTAATTTGATTTTTTCAATATAAATAAGGTTTCACTTCTTAAACAAAGGAAGTAAAAATTAAGATTTATTCATTTATATAAATATAAATTACAGATTTCAAAATTTATGTATTAAAATGTTGAGATTTCATAAAAGTCTTAGATTTAGTCTCGTATTAAATCTTCATTCACATTTAGGATTCTTATTTTTATAATCCTTTAATTTTATTATATGTTGCCAGCAAAACAAGGACTTTACGATCCTCAATATGAACACGACAATTGTGGTGCGGGTTTTATTTGTAGTCTTCAGGGAAAGAAAACAAACGATATTATTCATAAAGCTTTAGATATTCTTGATTGCCTCGAACATCGGGGTGCTGTTAGTGCTGACGGTAAAACAGGTGATGGTGCAGGTATTCTTATTGAAATACCTCATGCCTTTTTATTAAAACAGTGTAAATTCAAACTTCCTGAGCTTCATCAATATGCTGTAGGTATGGTTTTTTTGCCAAAAAAAGAAAACCAAAGAACTTATTGCATAAGTGTGTTGGAAAATGAAGTAAAAAAGCAAGGATTAGTAGTTTTAGGCTGGAGAAAGGTTCCTGTAAATACAAATGTTGTTGGATCTATAGCTGCATTGACAGAACCTTGCATTATGCAGATATTTGTAGGGCGTGGCTCAAATTCTCTATCAGATCACGAATTTAATATCAAATTGTTTTGTGCTCGAAAAATTGCGGAACATACTATTTCCAGTTCTAAGCTTTCAGAGGCGACATATTTTTATCTGCCTAGCCTCTCAACACATACATTAATCTACAAAGGATTATTAATTCCAGAAGACATTAAAGGGTACTATAAAGACCTAAAAGATCCTGCCGTAGTTACTCGATTAGCTCTTGTACATCAGCGTTTTTCAACAAATACTTTTCCCACTTGGGATCTAGCACAACCCTTTCGCTATATGTGTCATAACGGTGAAATTAATACATATAGAGGAAATTTTAGTAGGATGCAGGTACGAGAAGAACTCTTAGAAAATGAAATTTTTGGTCCAGAAATTAAAAAAATACTTCCTATTGTTTTGCCAAGAAAATCAGACTCAGCATCTATGGATATGACATTAGAGCTACTTCTTGCTACTGGGAGATCACTTCCTGAGGTAATGATGATGCTAGTTCCTGAAGCTTGGGAAAAGCACACATTTATGGACGATGATAAAAAAGCTTTTTATCAATATAATTCTTGTATTATGGAACCTTGGGATGGTCCCGCTTCAATTCCTTTTACAGATGGTAAGTATATAGGGGCATTATTGGATAGAAATGGTTTACGGCCTTCACGCTATACAGTTACTAAAGATGGCTATGTAATTATGTCTTCTGAAACAGGAGTTTTAGAAATTCTCCCGGAAAATATTGAAAGACATGGACGTCTCGAACCTGGAAAAATGTTTTTAGTAAATATGGATGAGGGGCGAATAATTGAGGATGATGAGATAAAAAAGGAGGTCACATTAAAAAGACCTTATAAAAAATGGTTGAAAAAAAATCTTCTTAAGTTAAAGGAAATACCCTACACTGGTAATACCACTCCCGTTGAAGATGAGGATTTTGAAACAAGAATGAGAATTTTTGGCTATACTCAAGAGGATTTGAAAACTATTATCACTCCAATGAGTACTAATGGAAAAGAGGCAATAGGATCAATGGGAATAGACACACCTCTTGCGGTACTTTCTGATCGTCCACAGCTTTTGTATAATTATTTTAAACAACTTTTTGCACAAGTCACAAACCCTCCCCTTGATGGGATTAGAGAGGAAATTGTTACAGACATCAGTTTAACTCTGGGTAATGAATTTAACCTTTTTGAAATTAATGCAGACCACGCAAAAAAACTAATCATTCAAAACCCTGTAATTTCAAATGAAGACTTAGACAAAATAAAATTTATAAATCATGGGGAATTTGAAACAGTTACTATTTCGACACTATATGAAATTAACAATGGATTAAATGGTTTAGAAAGCGCACTGGAGGAAATGATTATTGAAATCGATAAAGCGCTTATTCGAGGTGCTAATATAATTATTCTATCAGATCGTGGAGTCTCTTCTACTTTTGCTCCTATTCCTATGTTGCTTGCGACATCTCATACTCATCATGCTTTTAAGCGATTAAAAAAACGCTCACAATTTGGAATCATTATAGAGTCAGCTGAACCCAGAGAACCTCATCACTTTTCATTGCTATTCGGATATGGAGCTAGTGCTATCAACCCTTATTTAGTCAACGAAATAATTTCTTATCAATCTGAAATAAACATCCTTCCAGAGAGTTCAGAAAAAGCAATAGACAATTTTAATAAAGCAATTGCTAAAGGAATAATTAAAGTAATGAATAAGATAGGTATTTCAACACTTCATTCCTATAGAGGTGCTCAGATAAATGAAGCATTAGGTCTATCAAAAAAACTTATAGATAGGTTTTTCTGCAATACACCCACACGTATAGAAGGTATCGGTTTATATGAGATAGAAAAAGAAATTAGTAAAAGACATAACAAAGCTTATATTCATGAATCTAAGCTTGGGTTACCGCTAGAAATTGGTGGTGATTATCGTTGGAGAAGAGATGGAGAAGTTCATGTAGTTAATCCATCTACTATAGCTTCATTACAACAGGCAGTCCGGCAAAATAAGCCTGAGAGTTATAATGCATTTTCAAAAATGATTAATGATCAAAATGAAAAACTAATGACCCTAAGAGGTTTGTTTGAATTTTCAAGCTTCGACCCCATTCCAATAGATCAGGTAGAGCCTTGGACCAAAATTGTTAAGCGTTTTAAAACAGGTGCTATGTCATTGGGTTCAATTAGCCAAGAGGCTCATGAGAATCTTGCAATTGCAATGAACCGAATCGGAGGGAAAAGCAATTCTGGAGAAGGAGGTGAAGACTCAGAACGCTTTAAACCTGATAAGAATGGTGATTTAAAAAATTCAGCAATTAAACAAGTGGCTTCGGGACGATTTGGTGTTTCAAGTCACTACTTAAGTACTGCTGAAGAAATTCAAATTAAAATGGCGCAAGGCGCAAAACCTGGAGAAGGAGGTCAGCTTCCAGGACCAAAAGTCAATCCTTATATAGCCTCAGTTAGAAATTCTACTCCTTATGTTGGTCTGATTTCTCCTCCTCCTCACCACGATATTTATTCTATTGAGGATTTAGCACAATTGATCTACGATTTAAAAAATGCTAACCGTAATGCTAGGATCAATGTTAAACTCGTGTCAGAAGTTGGTGTTGGAACTATTGCTGCGGGTGTAGCAAAAGCCAAAGCAGATGTAATTCTAATTTCCGGTTATGATGGTGGTACAGGAGCATCGCCATTAACATCTCTAAAACATGCCGGGCTTCCTTGGGAACTTGGTATTGCTGAAGCACAGCAAACATTAGTAATGAATGATTTAAGAAGTCGAATTGTACTTGAATGCGACGGTCAAATGAAGACAGGTCGTGATGTTGCCATTGCATGTTTGTTAGGTGCAGAAGAGTTTGGCTTTTCTACTGCACCACTTATTGCCTCAGGCTGCATCATGATGCGTGCATGTCATCTTAATACTTGTCCAGTTGGAATTGCTACCCAAGATCCAGAATTACGAAAAAACTTTAAAGGTAAACCTGAACATGTAATAAATTATATGCACTTTATCGCAGAGGAATTAAGACAAATTATGTCCGATCTAGGTTTCAGGACAGTAGATGAAATGGTTGGTCAATCGCAAAAACTTAATATGAAAAAAGCTATAAATCATTTCAAGGCTCAGGGAATTGATTTATCAAACATCCTGTATAAACCTTCAGTGCCATCTCAATTTAAAGAGCGAAATACTCAAAATCAGGATCACCAGCTAGAGAATGTTCTAGACATTCAAATTTTGAAAGAAGCTAAACTTGCAATAAATGAAAAGAAAAAACAAGAATTTAAATTTCATATCAAAAATACAAATCGCACAATTGGTGCAATTCTAAGTTATGAGATTTCAAAAATCTATGGTACTGATGGATTACCCAAAGATACTCTTAGTTTGAACTTTACTGGCACAGCAGGCCAAAGCTTTGGTGCATTTTCAACTTGCGGGCTTTTAATGAAAATTGAAGGTACAGTAAACGATTATTTTGGAAAAGGACTTTCTGGAGCCACCCTGGTTGCTCAAGTTCCAAAAAAATCAACTTTCGTGCCTCATGAGAATATTATCGTTGGAAATGTGGCTTTATATGGAGCAACTAAAGGAGAGGCTTATATAAATGGAATTGCAGGAGAGCGTTTTTGTGTTAGAAACTCTGGTGCAAAAGCTGTAGTAGAAGGAATAGGAGATCACGGGTGTGAATATATGACGGGAGGAATCACAGTTGTTCTTGGTGGTTTTGGCAGAAATTTTGCAGCGGGTATGAGTGGTGGAATTGCTTATTTATATAGTAGCGATGGAGATTTTGACGAGAAAAAATTTAACCTTGAAATGGTAGAACTAGAAGACCTTCAGGTTAACGATCGGAAGACTGTTAAAGAACTTGTTTACAATCATGTTGAATATACAAAAAGTCCAAAAGGAACTGAAATATTGAAGAACTGGGAAAAGTTAAGCAAAAACTTTATAAAAGTAATGCCCACGGATTATAAACGTGCTTTAGAGATGTTAGCTAATAATAAACTTGAAAAATCCATTTAATATGGGAAAAATAAAAGGTTTTATGGAGTATAACCGGCTCAAAGAATCGGTTATCGAACCAAAAAAAAGAATCAAAAACTATAGAGAATTTACTCTTGCTCCAAAAACTAAAGAACTTCAAGAACAAGGAGCACGTTGTATGGACTGTGGAGTTCCTTTTTGTCATAGTGGTTGTCCATTAGGTAATTTAATTCCTGATTTTAATGATGCTGTTTACAGCAATGAATGGAAACGTGCTTTGGATATTTTACATAGTACAAATAATTTCCCTGAATTTACAGGAAGATTGTGTCCTGCGCCTTGCGAAGAAGCCTGTGTATTGGGTATAGTTGACCCTCCAGTTTCTATTGAACTAATTGAAAAATATATTGTTGAACGTGGATTTTCTGAAGGCTGGATTAAACCTGAGCCACCAAAACATAGAACAGGTAAAACTGTAGCCATTATTGGTTCAGGACCTGCCGGTCTTGCTGCTGCACAGCAGCTTAATAGTGCTGGACACAGTATAACCGTATTTGAGCGAGATAATAAAATTGGAGGTTTACTTCGTTATGGTATTCCGGATTTTAAAATGGAAAAAAATGTTATTGACCGACGACTTGAAGTTTTAAAAGCTGAAGGAATTACATTTAAGTGCAATGTAGAAATTGGAAAAGAAATTGAAGCTGTTAAATTAGAAAAAGAGTTTGATGCATTGGTATTGGCAACTGGGGCAACAATTAAAAGAGAGATGCCTATTCCTGGAGCTGATTTAGAGGGCGTTGTTCAAGCCATGGACTTTCTTTCACACAATAATAAAGCAGTTGATGGTAAAAACAAACGTAAACAGAAATTCCTTGCGACAAACAAAAATGTTATTGTTATAGGTGGAGGAGACACAGGCTCAGATTGTATAGGAACATCTAACAGACAAGGTGCTCAAAGTATAACCAATTTTGAAATCATGCCCAAACCATCAGATTCAAGAACAGATGAACACCCCTGGCCATACTGGCCTTTCAAACTCAAAACTTCTTCTTCTCACGAAGAGGGAAGTCGTCGAGAATGGAGCATCTTAACTAAAGAGTTTATCGGTGATGAAAAAGGTCATGTAAAAGGACTCAAGACTGTTGAGGTAAAATGGAAAAAAATTCCAGGGGAGCGTCCACAACTTTTTGAGAAAAAGGGTTCTGAAAAAGAATGGCCTTGTGATATGGCGCTTTTAGCGCTCGGATTTACAGGACCTGAAAAATCACTTCCAGAACAATTTGGATTATCTTTTGATGAAAGAGGGAATATAAAAGGAGAAAATAATTACCAAACAATTAAGTCAAATATCTTTACTGCTGGAGATTGTCGTAGAGGACAATCTTTAATTGTTTGGGCGATTTCTGAAGGGCGTGAAGTATCTCATCAAGTAGACACCTACCTTATGGGTAGCTCTGTTCTTCCTAAAAAAAATAAAACTGGAGATCTAATTGCTTTTTAAAATATATAGACCCTTTTCGATTAACAAAAGCTCTAGTATCTACGAAAGCTTTTATTTTTAGTATATTGACTGATCAAATACTTATATTTTTTAACTGAACAAAATATTAAACGATTTAAACTTTTATTCTTTTTTATATAAACTCAACCCAATGAAGCACCGTAAAATTCTTCTAACCGAAAACGAAATTCCAGATAAGTGGTATAATATTACTGCAGATATGCCAAATAAGCCACTGCCTCCATTACATCCTGGAACTCTTGAACCAATTGGCCCAGAAGCATTGGCACCTTTATTTCCAATGGAACTAATTAAACAAGAAGTAACTCCAGAAAAATGGGTCGATATTCCTGACGAAGTCCGTAATATTTATTCTCTTTGGAGACCTACTCCACTTTATCGTGCTTATGGCCTAGAAAAGGCTCTAGATACTCCAGCAAAAATTTTTTATAAATACGAAGGAGTTAGTCCTTCTGGTTCTCACAAACCAAACACTGCAGTTCCTCAAGCATATTATAGTAAGCAAGAGGGAATCAAAACTATCACTACAGAGACAGGAGCAGGCCAATGGGGAAGTGCTCTAGCTTTTGCTTGTAATCATTTTAATATCAATTGTGAAGTATATATGGTAAAATTATCCTATGAGCATAAACCTTACCGTAAAACAATGATGAATACTTGGGGTGCTAAAGTTTTTCCATCTCCGTCTAACGCTACAGAAATTGGGAAAAAAATTCTATCTGAAAATCCAAATACAACAGGTTCACTTGGAATTGCTATCTCTGAGGCTATAGAACGTGCAGCAAGTAATGAACATACTAAATATGCTTTAGGAAGTGTTTTGAATCACGTAAAATTACACCAAACCATTGTAGGTCAAGAAGCTCTAAAACAAATGGAAAAAGCCGGTGATCTCCCCGATATTGTAATTGCTCCTTTTGGAGGTGGTTCTAACTTTGCAGGGCTTTCATTTCCTTTTTTAAGACTAAATTTTGAAAAAGGGAATACGATTCGTTGTATTGCAAGCGAACCTTCTTCTTGTCCAAAACTCACCCGTGGTGAATTTCGTTATGACTTTGGTGATACAGGGGGAATGACCCCTCTTCTCCCCATGTATACACTGGGACATAACTTTGTTCCAGCCCCTATTCATGCTGGAGGGCTTCGTTACCATGGAGCTGGAGTAATTGTTAGTCAACTTTTAAAAGATAATTTTATTGAAGCTGTAGCGCATGATAACCTAGAGGTATTTGAGGCTGGAGTCACATTTGCAAAAGCCGAAGGAATTATACCAGCACCTGAAGCCACCCATGGGATTGCAACAGTAATTTCTGAAGCAAATAAATGTAAAGAAGAGGGTGTTTCTAAAACCATCCTCTTTAACCTATGTGGTCACGGGAATTTTGATATGAAAGCTTATGAAGATTATTTTACAGGAAATATTCAAAAACACGAACTCTCTGAATCTGAAATAAAAGCTTCTTTAGCAAAACTAACAACACCTACAATTCCATAAATTAGGATATTTCTCATTCACTTAAAAACCAAACTTATCAGTTTGGTTTTTTTATAAATATTATATTATCTGTTTTTACTAATAGTTTTACTGCCTATTTGAAATGTTATAGGTCACTACTGATTCAGAGCCTTTTCGATAAGTTTAGCCACATCAATACGAGAACCATGGGTTATGCTATCTGTGACTGTAAGAATTAAAATCTGATTGCCCTTAAAATCTAAATAAATTTTCTGCCCGTTAGGTAAGTCAACTCCGCTTCTAGAAAAAGGACTGAGTTTAGGGCTCATTACTCCTGGGATACGCAAAGGCAAAACTTGTGCGGTATTATTCTCCAAATAAAAAGCCCGTTGAGGAATTAATGGCTGGGTTAATTTCTTTTTTTCAAAATTTCCTTTTTGA
>CABXKB010000007.1:40000-64397 GCA_902512755.1 uncultured Bacteroidota bacterium
CTTTCCCTCTCGGACATGGACCTTAGCACCCATGCCCTCACTGCTGTAAATCATTCTATAGCATTCGGAGTTTGTCAGGAATTGGTAGGCGGTGAAGCCCCCGCATCCAATCAGTAGCTCTACCTCTATAGAACTTTTACAACGCTGCACCTAAATGCATTTCGGGGAGTACGAGCTATTTCCGAGTTTGATTGGCCTTTCACCCCTACCCACAAGTCATCCCAAGACTTTTCAACGTCAACGGGTTCGGTCCTCCACTTTGGGTTAACAAAGCTTCAACCTGCTCATGGGTAGATCACACGGTTTCGCGTCTACCACTACTAACTTTATCGCCCTATTCAGACTCGCTTTCGCTTCGGATCCTCGACTGAATCGATTAACCATGCTAGCAACGGTAACTCGTAGGCTCATTATGCAAAAGGCACGCCGTCACCAGACAAGTCTGGCTCCGACCGCTTGTAAGCGTATGGTTTCAGGATCTATTTCACTCCCTTATTCAGGGTTCTTTTCACCTTTCCCTCACGGTACTGGTTCACTATCGGTCTCTCAGGAGTATTTAGCCTTACCGGATGGTCCCGGCAAATTCATGCAAGGTTTCACGTGCCCCGCACTACTCAGGATACCACTATTAATAACTTAATTTACCTATACGGGACTATCACCCTCTATGGTTCTACTTTCCAGTAGATTCTAATTCATTAAGCATCAAATATCGTGGTCCTATTACCCCCAATTTGCCGTAACAAATTGGGTTTGGGCTACTCCGCGTTCGCTCGCCACTACTAACGGAATCACTTTTGTTTTCTTCTCCTCCGGGTACTTAGATGTTTCAGTTCCCCGGGTTTGCTCCTATAAATAGGTACTATATCTTCAATATAGTGGGTTGCCCCATTCGGATATCTGCGGATCAAATCATATGTGCTGATCCCCGCAGCTTTTCGCAGCTTATCACGTCCTTCATCGCCTCTGAGAGCCTAGGCATTCCCCATACGCCCTTAATTAGCCTATCGTAACTTTATTACTCTTTCTCTAAAAAATTGTATTAAAAATTTACTACTTATTATTATTTGCTCGTATAAACCTCTCTTTTTTATTGTAAAAAAAATTGGTTGATACTTTTTGTATCTTATCAATATGTCAATGAACGTCTTTCTAGTCAAGCAAACAAAACGAAATAAATGAAGCGATAAATGTTGGATAACAATCACTTTATTTATTTTGAATTATTCTATAGAATCGTGGAGAATATCGGAGTCGAACCGATGACCTCTTGAATGCAAATCAAGCGCTCTAGCCAGCTGAGCTAATCCCCCATTAAAATCCATCCAAGGATGAGATGCTATAGTGGTATCCCAACCTCTAGAATTTCCTGTTTATAGCAATAGCAAGCATAATTAATCAAAAAAGTAGTCTCGGGCAGACTCGAACTGCCGACCTCTACATTATCAGTGTAGCGCTCTAACCAGCTGAGCTACGAGACTCTACTTTGTTTTGTTGCTTGGTGCTATAGTATAAAAAAAATGACAGCTTGTGAATAGACGCTACTTATCCCTAAGTTAATATTAGTCGTTGCTTTCTGATTTGTCAGACCTAAGTCTAATAAATACTCTAGAAAGGAGGTGTTCCAGCCGCACCTTCCGGTACGGCTACCTTGTTACGACTTAACCCCAGTCACCAGTTTTACCCTAGGCTGCTCCTTGCGGTCACAGACTTCAGGCACCCCCAGCTTCCATGGTTTGACGGGCGGTGTGTACAAGGCCCGGGAACGTATTCACCGGATCATGGCTGATATCCGATTACTAGCGATTCCAGCTTCACGCAGTCGAGTTGCAGACTGCGATCCGAACTGAGACCGGTTTTATAGATTCGCTCCTACTCGCGTAGTGGCTGCTCTCTGTACCGGCCATTGTAGCACGTGTGTAGCCCAGGACGTAAGGGCCGTGATGATTTGACGTCATCCCCACCTTCCTCGCGGTTTGCACCGGCAGTCTCGCTAGAGTGCCCAACTTAACTTGCTGGCAACTAACGACAGGGGTTGCGCTCGTTATAGGACTTAACCTGACACCTCACGGCACGAGCTGACGACAACCATGCAGCACCTTGTAAGTAGTCCGAAGAAAAGACCATCTCTGATCTATGCAACTTACATTTAAGCCCTGGTAAGGTTCCTCGCGTATCATCGAATTAAACCACATGCTCCACCGCTTGTGCGGGCCCCCGTCAATTCCTTTGAGTTTCACTCTTGCGAGCGTACTCCCCAGGTGGGATACTTATCACTTTCGCTTAGCCACTCAACCAACCAATGTTGGTCGAACAGCTAGTATCCATCGTTTACGGCGTGGACTACCAGGGTATCTAATCCTGTTCGCTACCCACGCTTTCGTCCCTCAGCGTCAGTATATTGTTAGTAATCTGCTTTCGCAATCGGTATTCTGTGTAATATCTATGCATTTCACCGCTACACTACACATTCTAACTACTTCACAATAACTCAAGTCTAACAGTATCAAAGGCAATGCTACAGTTGAGCTGCAGGATTTCACCTCTGACTTATCAGACCGCCTACGGACCCTTTAAACCCAATGATTCCGGATAACGCTTGGATCCTCCGTATTACCGCGGCTGCTGGCACGGAGTTAGCCGATCCTTATTCGTACAGTACCGTCAAATACCTACACGTAGGTATAGTTCTTCCTGTATAAAAGCAGTTTACAACCCGTAGGGCCGTCTTCCTGCACGCGGCATGGCTGGATCAGAGTTGCCTCCATTGTCCAATATTCCTCACTGCTGCCTCCCGTAGGAGTCTGGTCCGTGTCTCAGTACCAGTGTGGGGGATCTCCCTCTCAGGACCCCTACCTATCGAAGTCTTGGTAAGCCATTACCTTACCAACTAACTAATAGGACGCATGCCCATCTTTTACCACCGGAGTTTTCTTCATTAATTGATGCCAATTAATGATCGTATGGGGTATTATTCCAAATTTCTCTGGGCTATCCCCCTGTAAAAGGTAGGTTGCATACGCGTTACGCACCCGTGCGCCGGTCGTCAGCGGATTGCAAGCAATCCCTGTTACCCCTCGACTTGCATGTGTTAAGCCTGCCGCTAGCGTTCATCCTGAGCCAGGATCAAACTCTTCGTTGTTGTTTCATTATAAATTTCTACAACAATCTAAAATTGACTTGGTCAAAATGGTTCTATTCACTTGTATCTTTCGATACGCGCTGTCATTCTTATTTTAATTTCTTTTCAATGAACGTTTGCTATATTCTCAATCCAGCAAAATATATAATTATTTTGGGCTTTTTAGCGGATGCAAATATAATACCCTTTTTACATCCTACAAGAGGTTTTTAAGTTTTATTTTTAAAAAAAAAATGGGGCGATATTAACTATTGATAATCAAGGCTTTATATTACTCAAAAAAACTCCAAATTAAACCAAAACGAACAGAAAAATCTCGATAAGGAACAAAAGGTGCAGCATAATAATCGTATGGTGTGTCAATATTTATTATATGCTCAACAGGTGAGGAAATATTTTCGAGTTTTAAATAGATTCGAGAGCTTTTAATTTTAGAATTAAAGAAAAAATCAACCCTTGGATATTCTCCTATTTTAATATTATTTTGAGTTACAAATTCTGCTAAAATAGGATTGTACTGATCTGCATAGTAATCTGTAAAAAAAACAAATGTGAATCCTGACTGAAAGAATAGGGCTTTGTTAAAAATCGAAGAAGTCAACATAATTGTACTTCGAATTAACCATTCAGGAACATTTAAGGCCAATGGGCCACTTAGAATCTCTTCTAGCTCTTCTTCTTGATTTACTTTTTGGTATTGTACATTATTTAGCCACGAGAACTTTCCAAGATCAAGTCTATTATCTAATCTAACTTTTAGATAATCAATTTTTTTGTCAGTTTGAAGCACTTCTAATATAAATCTCTTATTAAGTTCTAAAAGAGGCGTCTTATTATTAAAAAATGTGTAATTATTTATCGAAGTCAATTCCCCATTAATACTGCCCCACTTTGGATGAGACAAGAAAATAGATTGTGTTTTAAAATTCTGATTTTCTAAAGAAGTATTCTCCCAGTTATATTCTCTGAAGTCACTTTGAGTCAAATAAAAATTAAAGTTCAAAGGCTGGGATCTATATTTAAAAGAAGCACCTGCATTAATATCTTTAACTATGGGTCTAGAAATATTTAATACTAGAGCTTGAGTTGCATATTCATTTTTCAGGGATTTATAGGCAGATGCATCAGCAGTTAGTCCAAAAACTTTTTTTTCCCATTTTACTTTTACAGCGAGTTGACTTGTTTTTATTCTATTGATTAGAATAGTGTCTTTTTCGTATTCATTAGAGCTTAATGTATAATCCCAATTATGGTTATATAAATCAAAATTTAGTTTGCCTATGATTTTATCATTATAACTAAGAAAAAAATTGTTTTCTAAATTATTAAATTTTGTGGCATCATCAATATTTGTAGTTTCATAGGTTTCATAAAAATATTTTCCTGGGTCATTTTGGATGTAACTATATGTCTTGTTTTCTAAACTAGCTCTGTATCCCAAAGCTAGTTTATACACTAAAGTGTCTTTTGCTAGAGGGAACATTTGATAACGATGTTCCATAAAATAGCGTTTGCCAATTAGAGCATTATCAGCTTTGATATGAGTTCCTAAGCGATTGCGATCAAGAAATCCATCATAAAAAACAATTTGTTCGTTTCCATTTTCGTCCAAGATAGGACTCCCAACTTCATCAGCACTGACGTAATTTGGGGCATTTTCAAAAAAATAGACTGAATCATTATTCAACCCTCCATTAACTTCATTTTCTAGAGATTGAGTGGTTTGATGTAAACGCATTCGGTACTTTTTATTATAAGTTTGATACTGCGAACTTATCCGAAATTGTCTCGCCCTACTAAGAGAGGATAAATATTTTCCTAAGGACCTAAAACCCCTAAAGGAAACCGCAATATTAAATTTAGGTGAAGTATTAATTGCTAAAGTTGCATCTAGATTCTGTCCCTGTTGAAAGGTAGATTTAAAAAATAATTCTGTGTAAGGAGAAGGGACATTATAATAGGGTACATCGTCCTTTTCAAAATATCCAAAGTGTTTAACGCGTGAACCCATTTGAGGTGTATAAGGCTCTTCATGAAAATTATAGCCCATTTTATTATAAGCCTCTCCCATATTTGGAAAGGTGAGATACTCAAAATAATCTTTTCGCAAAAAATTAAAAGTGTATTCCCCTTCAATAGAAAGGGAGGTGTCAACATCTTTCTCACTTCCATCCAAATACATGATTTTGTAATCTTTTATGCTAACCTCATCCATGGGTTTTATAAAAGGAATAAATCGCTTTTTTTTGGATTTTTCTTTTAAAGACTTTTTATTTTCTTTAGTTGAGACCTGTTTTTTGTTTTCCTCTAAAATTATCTTTTCTTCTGCTATAATAGTGTCGTTTAAGACTTGATTAAATTCTTCAAAAAACTGAATTGAATCCTTGACGGAAATCTCTTTTTGTTGACTCCAAAGGGTTTGCATTAGGAGAAAAAGAATAACAAAAAAAGGTCTACGCATGCTAAACATGATTTGATTGCGAAGTTATGATAAATGTAAGTAACTTGTGGTAGGCCATAAAATATTAAATTTGATTTATATTCATGCTTAATGTACAGCTAACTTCATTTCTTGAAGCAGGAACGGATGAAGCTGGAAGAGGTTGTTTAGCAGGTCCAGTGACGGCAGCAGCTGTAATCCTGCCTTCAGAAATTAACATTCCTTTATTAAATGATTCGAAGAAGTTAACTGAAAAACAGCGTCATGTTTTGAGACCGCTTATTGAGAAATATTCAATTTCTTATGGGGTTGCTTTCGTTTATCAAGAGGAAATTGATCGAATCAATATTCTTAATGCATCTATTCATGCAATGCATTTAGCTCTTGAAAAACTGAAAATAAAACCAGAATATATTCTAATAGATGGAAACCGCTTTTTACCTTATAAAAAAGTCCCGCATAAATGCATTATAAAAGGTGATGGTAAATACCAAAATATAGCAGCGGCTTCAATTTTAGCGAAAACCTACAGAGATGACTACATGGAAAAAATCGGAGAGGCTTTCCCTGAATATAAATGGAAAAATAACAAAGGATATCCAACCCAGACACATCGTACTGCAATTAAAAAATATGGTGCAACTAAATATCATCGAAAATCCTTTCAATTACTGCCTAATCAGATTAAAATTGATTTCAAGTAGAAAAAAGTTTAAGAAATAGTTAATAACATTTCGAAATTTAAAAAAAAAAGGGCGGCTATGTTTTTTATTTTTGAATAAAGCCATGATCTATAAAATATTTATTGTTATAAGTCTTCTTTTAATAGGATGTAATTTAGATAAAAAAGAACCTTTAGTCCTTTTGGACTTTGTTCCTCAAAACACTATCGCAGCATTTCAACTAAAAGATCATAACATGTTGAAAAATGCAATTACAAATCTTCCTTTCTTAGAGGCTTTAGGGAAAATTAATGACTCACTTTATTGGACCTTGAATGCTATAATACCTAATGAATTCCCTCCAAATTCATTGCTTTTATTGACCCTGGAAGGGAAAAAAGCTATTGCTGCATCATTTATGTATAATTCAGCTTTGATAGATACAATGCCTAAAAAAATTAAGAATCAATTTACATATAATAATGTTCCGATAGATTTTAAAAAAGTTGGTGCTCAAAAAATATTTCATGCTAAGATTCAAAATATTAACATCTCAAGTAGTTCTAAATTAGTTTTAGAAAATAGCATTCGAAATATTCAACGTAAAAAAAGAGGGATCCAAGACATCAACTTATATAAGCTTGCAAGGTTAAGTGATGATAATACACCCTTAAGTATTTACCTCCATCATGATATTAAAGTGTTTTTAAAAAATCTTTTTCCAGAAACAGATCTTTTCCCTTATCTGGCAAGCAGCTGGTTTTATTTTGATTTTAATACAAAAAAAAATCCATTCACTTTAGATGGTGTAAGTTTTATAAATGACTCTATTCCAGACGAAATAAGTTTTTTAAAAAATCTGGAAGCAAAACCACTTGTTAGTTCAGAATATGTGCCTCAGAATTTTGATAGTTACCTCGCTCTTGCAGTAAGTGATTATAAAACTTTGGAAGATAATTTTAAAAAATACAGCCGTTATAAAAACACTCCCCTAAACCAAATCAATTTTGATTTATTAAGCAGTGTCGATGAGATAGCCTTATTGAAAAATAATTCGAATCAAGCCCTTTATCTTCATCTAAATAATTTAGAAAACATTTCTTTAAATTTATTTTCTGACACAGAAAGTTCAGACAAATTTCGAGGAGTAAATATTAAAGATCAAAGCCTTCCCAAAGATTTATTAAGCTTTTTGGAAGCTTTTGGAATGCCGCTAAATCTTAGCCAAGTAGCAAAAGTTGATGATTTTTTGATTTACGCCTCAGAAAAAGCTTTTTTAAAACAGCTAATTGGTATTAAACTTGACGGGAATACTTTAAATAATGACCTTAACTTTAAAAATCTATTAGAAGATTTAGCTGACAATAGCACGTTCTTATGGATTGGTAAAACATCAAATCTAAAGAATAAGTGGAAAGAAAATAGTTTAAAAAAGAAGGCATGGGATAATATCAAACTGAGTAAATATCCCTTGATTGCAATTCAAGGAATATCTGAAGATGTTTTTGTACAAACTCGATTTACCGCTCAAGCTGAAAATACTAAACAACAAAAAAACAGTGTTCTAAATCAATATAGCTTTAGCCTTGATGCTCCTCTTGCACGTAATCCTCAATGGCTTAAAAACCATCGAAACAAAACTATGGATGTAGTGGTACAGGATCAAAATAACGTTATGTATTTGTTTTCAAACACAGGAACCTTGTTTTGGAAAAAACAACTTTCGGGACCGATAGTAGGTGACATAAAACAAGTTGATCTATATAAAAATAGGCGTTTACAAATGGCCTTTAGGACACCAAATCGTTTTATGATTTTAGATCGAAATGGAAAGATTGTGCCTCCTTTTAATAAAAAAATATCTTCAAAAAAACCTCATCACCTTGCCGTTTTTGACTATGACTTAAATAGAAATTATCGTTTTCTTTTAAGTCATGGAAAAAAAATAGAGATGTTTGATAACAGTGGTAAATTAGTTAACGGTTTTAGACTTAAAAACTTAAAGCAGGCACTTCAACATCCGCCTAAACACATTCGCTTTGGAAATAAAGATTATATAGTTTTAAAAGATATTGATGGGCAAATTAAAATTTTAAATCGTCAGGGTAAAGAACGTATTCAACTTAAACAATCTGCAAACAGTTCTAATAATGATGTTTTTGAATATCGAAATACTTTTACAACAACCTCAAAAGATGGGAATCTTTTACAAATTGATGCCAAGGGAAATATAATACAAAGTCCACTAGGATTAAGAACCGGGCATAAAGTTGATATGACCACAAAATCACTTGTAACATTTTCGGAAAACAAACTAATAATTAAAGGAATTCCTGTAATTCTCCCTTTTGGGAAATATTCCTCTCCAAAAATTCATTATATAAACAATACAATCTACGTAACTATTACTGATTTAGACACACAAAAGGTCTATGCTTTTTATAGTAATGGGATTTCAGTAGGTGGTTTTCCAGTATATGGAAGTTCACCTGTAGCCTTAATTAATGCAGATAATGATAAAGCTTTGGAGATGGTTGTTCAATCTGAGGAAGAAGGGATGATTATTTATCAAATTAACTAAGATGCTTGTGTAATATGAAAATTAGCTTCAAAAAGGTTTGCTAAGTGTGCCTTTAATTTACCCTTTACTTCTTCAAAAGGGACTTCAATCCCTAATTCTTTGGCTAAAGAGGTGACTTTTTTTCCTTGAATTCCACAAGGGATTATATGATTGAAATAACTTAAGTCCGTGTTTATATTTAGTGCAAAACCATGCATTGTAACCCAGCGAGTAGCTTTAACACCCATAGCACAAATTTTTCGAGCAAAGGGAGTTCCCACGTCTAGCCATACTCCCGTCTCACCTTTGCTACGCGCTCCTTTCAAATCATATTCTTCCAAAGTCAATATAATCGTCTCCTCTAAATAACGAAGGTACTTATGAATATCCGTGAAAAAATTATCTAAATCAAAAATTGGATAGCCAACGATTTGTCCTGGCCCATGAAAAGTAATGTCTCCTCCCCGGTTGGTGGTATAATATTCAATTCCTTTCTCTTCTAATTGCTTTTTGCTCAAGAGCAAATGTTCACTTTTGCCGCTTTTCCCTAGAGTAATTACTGGTGTATGTTCTACCCACAATAAATAATTATTTGTAAGAAACTGAATTTCTTCTTTTCTGTTAGCTCTTTTTAATTCAATCGTTTTATGAAATAATTCTTCTTGAATCTTTAACGCTTCTTTATATGGTTTAACTCCAAGTTCAATAAGTTGAATGGATTTATTTATTTTTTGCATCTCCCTTTAACTATTAATACCCCATCGGCCAGGATTGTTAAGAATAACCAAAGCAGCAATAACACCAGGAACCCATCCGCATAGAGTTAATATAAAAACTATCGATAAAGAGCCACAACCCTGATCTATTACAGCTAAAGGTGGAAAAAAAATTGATAATAAAACTCTAAAAAAACTCATGGATTCTGTTAAAGGTGCAAAGATATAAAATTTGATCCCTTATATTTTATAGTCTCCGTATCTTTGAATCAAATTTAAATCTATGACAAAACTTTCCGAACAGGAACTCATACGCAGAAAAAAACTAGAAGGGTTAAAGAAATTAGGAATTAATCCCTACCCTGCCAATCAATTTCATGTTGATTTTTATGCTAAAGATCTTCCCGTAAATTATAATGAGGGAAAAAAAGTAATTCTAGCAGGACGTTTGATGTCAAGAAGAATACAAGGAAGTGCGAGCTTTGCAGAATTGTTAGATAGTAGTGGTCGAATACAACTCTACTTTAACAGAGACGAAATCTGCCCTGGAGAAGACAAAAGTCATTATAATGAGGTATATAAAAAACTTCTAGACATTGGAGATATCATAGGTTTAAATGGAACTCTTTTTACAACAAAAGTAGGGCAACAGACAGTAAAAGTTTTAAGCTTTACTGTACTTAACAAATCCCTTCGCCCACTTCCACTTCCTAAGACAGATGCAGAGGGAAATCAATATGATGCTTTTAATGATCCTGAATTACGATATCGCCAGCGTTATGTCGATTTAATTGTAAATCGCGATGTAAAGCAAACTTTTTTACAACGTTCAAAAATCACTACAACCATACGTGAGTTCTTAACCGAAAAAGGTTATCTAGAAGTGGAAACACCCATTTTACAACCCATACCAGGAGGTGCAGCAGCACGCCCTTTTGAAACCCATCATAATGCACTTAATACAAAATTATATTTACGTATTGCCAACGAACTCTATCTAAAACGTCTTATTGTAGGAGGCTTTGAAGGGGTTTTTGAATTTGCCAAAGATTTTAGAAACGAAGGGATGGATCGATCCCACAATCCTGAATTTACAGTTATGGAATTGTACGTAGCCTACAAAGACTATTTCTGGATGATGGAGACAACAGAAACTTTATTGGAACGTATTGCTCTAGAAACACATCAAACTACAGAATTACAAGTAGGAGATAACAACATAAACTTTAAGGCACCTTATCCGCGAGTTCCCATACTAGAAGCAATCAAAACTCATACTGGAATCGATATTTCTCAAATGAAAGAAGATCAGCTTCGAAAAACAGCAAAAGATCTTGGATTAGAAGTTGATAAAACTATGGGAGAAGGAAAATTAATCGATGAAATTTTTGGAGAAAAATGTGAGCATAATTATATACAACCAACTTTTATAATCGATTATCCTAAGTCTATGAGTCCGTTGACAAAAGAACATAGGACTAACCAGAAACTTACAGAACGTTTTGAACTTATGGTTAATGGAAAAGAACTCGCTAATGCCTATTCTGAGTTAAATGATCCTATTGATCAAAGAGAACGCTTTGAAACCCAACTTAGCTTGACCGAGAAAGGAGATGATGAAGCCATGTTTATAGATCAAGACTTTTTGCGTGCCCTTGAGTATGGCATGCCCCCTACATCAGGAATTGGAATTGGAATTGATCGTTTAGTAATGTTAATGACAAATAATAACTCCATACAGGAAGTCCTTTTCTTCCCTCAAATGAAACCAGAGAAAAATTTAGAATCATTGACGGAAGAAGAAAAAATTGTATTACAGATCATAAAGAAAAATAACTCTTCAATATTGTCTGAAGTGAAAGAAAAAGTTGCGTTAAGTAACAAAAAATGGGATAAGGCTATAAAAGGATTAGGTGAGAAAAAAATAGCTAAAGTCACAAAGAATGATAAGGGTTTATTTATCGAAGTGATAAAATAATTTTAGCTAATGAATTTATTGTTTCATCTATATCTTGATTGGTTAGAGCATCATTTAAAAAATAACTTTCAAATGAACTAGGAGGTAAGCAAATACCTTGGTTCAACATGCCATGAAAGTACTTATTAAAACGTTTTATGTTCCCACGAGCAGCGGTTTCAAAATCAACCACAGCTTCATCAGTAAAATGAAGAGAAATCATGGAGCCCATTCTGTTGATCTGGTATGGAATTTTTTTATTTTTTAAAACATCTTTAATACCCGTTTCGAGCCGTTGTGTTTTTTTAGCTAATCGAGAATAAATCTCTAAATCATTATGAAGAGCCATAAGCGTAGCTAATCCTGCTGCCATTGCTAATGGATTTCCACTAAGAGTTCCTGCTTGGTAAATAGGCCCTTCAGGAGCTAAATGTTTCATGATTTCATCTTTTGCTGCAAAAGCACCTACCGGAAGTCCCCCTCCTAGCACCTTCCCATACGTAGCGATATCCGCTTTGATTCCTAAGAGTTCTTGGGCACCTCCTTTGGCTAAACGAAAACCAGTCATAACTTCATCAAAAATAAGTAAACTCCCATTTAGATCACATAAAAAACGTAAGCTCTCTAAAAAACCTTCTTTAGGTGGAATGCATCCCATGTTTCCAGCTACTGGCTCTATAATGACCGCAGCAATTTCTTCTGGATATTCTTTAAAAAGAATTTCTATATCTTCGAGGTTGTTGTAACTCGCCACTAAGGTGTCTTTTGCTGTTCCCTGTGTAACTCCAGGACTACTAGGGCTTCCAAAGGTCATTGCTCCACTACCTGCCTGAATCAGAAATGCGTCGGAATGCCCATGATAACACCCTTTGAATTTGATTATTTTTTCTCTTTTTGTAGCTCCACGAGCTAAGCGAACCGCACTCATACAGGCTTCTGTTCCTGAATTGACAAAGCGGATTTTATCCATATTAGGAATCATCTTTAAAGCTAAACTTGCAATTTCAGTTTCCAAGGCTGTTGGCATGCCAAAGGAGGTGCCTTTTTCTGCACGCTCATTTACTGCCTTAATAACTGGAGGATAAGCATGTCCTAAAATCATAGGTCCCCAACTGGAAATATAATCCAAATAGGTGTTTCCATCTTCATCATAAAGCCTAGCTCCTTTAGCTTTTTCAATAAATATAGGGGTTCCTCCAACAGATTTGAATGCCCGCACTGGGGAGTTTACCCCTCCTGGAATAATTTTTTGGGCTTCTTTAAATAAAATACTACTTCTTTGATAACGCATGAATTAGTTTTTAGCTGAAATTTTTAATTCTTGACCGATATAAATGGTTTTATTATTTATTTGATTGATTTCTATTAGTTTGTCAATAGAGATTTCATATTTCCTAGAAACAGAGTAAAGTGTATCCCCTTTTTGGACTGTATGAATTTGATTTTTTCTAGTTGCATTTTTTGGATTTTTTATCATTAATGGTTTAGATTTTTTGATGTCATAACTAGTTAATTTAAATCGTTCAATCAAATTAATTAATTTCTCTGGATATTTTGGATCTGTAGCATAGCCTGCTTTTTTAAGCCCTTTAGCCCAAGCTTTATAATTAGTTGTTTTAATCTCAAATAAAAAAGAATATCGCAAACGATCTCTTAAAAAAAAAGAATGATCACGATAAGATTTGGCTGGATCTTTATATACCCTAAAGCATTCTCCTTTTTGATCATCATCATGATAAATACGTTTCCCATTCCAATCTGAATGACATTTAATCCCAAAATGATTGTTACCCTCTAATGCTAGACGGCCCAAACCCATGCCAGATTCTAAAATTCCTTGTGCTAATGTAATACTTGCAGGAATACCAAAACTTTTCATTTCATCTCTTGCAATGGGTCCAAATTTTTCAATATAGTTTTCAATTTTTTCTTGATTGGTTAAAGGCTCTATTTTTAAAGGAGTAATCTCTTTTTTTAAAGTATGTGATATTTCTTTTTTTTGTGGAGAAGGGGGGTTATTTCTAATCACTACTTTTCGGCTTCCGCAGGAGTTGAAATAAAACATAAAAAAACTTAAAAGAATTACTTTTGATAAGATAGTAATAGAGCATTCTTTTTTTGAAGCTGAAGATTCATTCCCGAAATACCTTGAAGTCCTCCAGTATGAATTATTAAAATTCTCTTTCCCCATTTCCATTTATGTGTCTTAATCAAGTCAAAAATAGCAAAAAGCATCTTGCCTGTGTAAATAGGATCCAAAGGAATTTTATATTGTTTATAAAATGAATTCATAAAAGAAATTAGAGAATTATCTGTCTTAGCGTAACCTCCAAAAGTGTAATCTGAGTTTATTGCCCAATTAGTTTTTTGAGTTTGTGTTAAAATATAATCTTTCACAGAAGGATTATTTAAAGCATTAAACCCTATGACCGTCTGTTTTGATGATGAGGACTGGATGAGTCCAGTAAAAGTTCCTCCTGTGCCAATGCTACAACAAACGGAATCAAAACCAAAATCTGCAGGGTCCAAAATTTCAGAACACCCTTTAATAGCTAAAGCTTCTGTTCCACCCTCCGGAATGAGTCTATGCTTAGGGTATTTTTTTAAAATTTTTTTTACCTCAAGTGCTGTTTCTTTCTTTGCATAAATTTTCCTGGGAATACAAATTAAATGCATCCCTTTTTTTTGACAAAAATTGAGTGTTATGCTTTGAGATATTTTTTTTTTCCATTCCTCACCACGAACAATTCCAAGCGTTTGAATCCCTAAAGATTTCCCTGCAGTTGCAGTTGCTGCAAGGTGATTCGAAAATGCTCCACCAAAAGTTATTATAACAGGAATATTATCATCTATTACCTCTTTAAAGATATATTTTAGCTTGCGAAACTTATTTCCCGAAACAATTGGATGAATTAAATCCTCTCTTTTTATAACAATTGAGTGTCCATAAATGTTACCAAGAGATTGATTTATACTACTTTTGAATGTGTCAAAAATTTTCATTTTCAAAAATAATCAAAATTGCATCAGATTCTTTTTCTCCTTTTGAGGAGAGGGATTTTTATAAAAGTAATAGCCGGCATTGTCGCTACGAATTTCATTTAAAACAAGAATGGGTTTAGTGCGGCATTATTTTTGATTAAATATTATAAAAAATTACTATATGAAAAATTCCATTCTACTGATCTCTCTTGTTATTTTAAGCTCTTGTTCATCTATAAAGGTTTTTTCAGATTACGACCAAAGTATTGATTTTTCCAATTATCAAACCTTTGCCTATTTCAAACCAGAAATTGACAAAGTGGATATTTCGGATTTAGACAAACGTCGTATTCTTAAATCATTAGATGACGAAATGAATTCGAAAGGGCTGTCTAAAAGCGAAACCCCAGATCTCTTGATTGGATTTACTACCAAAGCTAAAGAACAGATTTATGTGAATACTGGAAATAATTTTGGTTGGGGTTGGGGATTTAATCCATGGTTTTGGGGACCTGGAGGTTATAACTCAGTTAGCACAAGGACAGAAGGTACACTTTACGTTAATATAATTGATGCAGTCACAAAACAACTGGTATGGCAAGGAAAAGGTAGAGGGGGAATAAATGAATTTATGAAAAATCGCGATGAACGAATTGCTTTATTCGTTCATGAAATTGTTGAAAATTATCCTCCTGCAATAGAATAGTTTTCATTTAAAACAAACTGCTTCAGCAGCATTTAAAGCTTCTGTAATACCATCTAGGTTTTTTCCTCCTGCCGTTGAGAAGAAGGCTTGTCCACCCCCACTACCTTGGATATATTTTCCAAGTTCTCTAATAATTTTCCCTGCGTCTTTACCTTGATTTGATACTAAAGACTTAGAAACATAACAACTTAGCAAGGGTTTGCCTGTTTTACGAGATCCAAAGATTAAAATAGCTTTATCTAACTCATCCCCCATTTCAAAAGAAAGTTCCTTCATCCCCTGAGCATTCAAATCTACTTCTTTGGCGATAAAATTGATTTCAGAAAAAGTCTTCAATTCCTCAATTAATTCGTTTTTTAAAACTTTCGCTTTTAATCTAGAAAGTGAGGTCAACTCCTTTTTTAAGGAAGTGTTTTCTGACTGCAAACTTTTAATTGCTTTTAGTGGATCCTGAGCTTGTTTCAGTAAAATATTTACATTTTCCAAAAGAGATGTTTGGTCTTCAAAATATTTTTTAACGGCATCACCTGTTATAGCCTCTATCCTCCGAATTCCAGAAGCAACTGCGCTTTCTGAAGTGATTTTAAAATGCCATATTTCAGAGGTATTAAAAACATGGGTTCCTCCGCAGAGCTCAATAGATTTTCCAAAACGAATGGTACGAACTTTATCACCATACTTCTCTCCAAAAAGCGCTATTGCTCCCTGCTTTATAGCGTTTTCATAAGGAGTATCTCTACCCTCTTCTAAAGGTATTTTTTCTTGAATTCTAGAATTTACAAATTGTTCTACGTCATTTAATTCTTCAAGTGTAACTTTAGCATAGTGAGAAAAATCAAAGCGAAACATTCCTGAGTGAACCATAGAACCTTTTTGTTCTACATGAGTCCCCAAAACCGTTCGAAGTGCTTGGTGCATAAGATGAGTAGCAGTATGGTTAGAGGATGACCTTTGGCGTTGCTTAATATCCACAACAGCATTAAAAGAACCATCAAGTTTATCAGGGAGATTTTTACAATAATGAATGATTAGATTATTTTCTTTCTTAGTATCAAGAATATAAAATACATCTCCATTATCTGATTCTAAATAACCCTTATCCCCTACTTGGCCTCCTCCTTCAGGATAAAAAGGAGTCCCATCAAAAACTAATTGATAAAAACTTCCATCTTTTGCTGTTACCATCTTTCTATATTGAGTAATTTTAACCTTCGATCTTAAATAATCATATCCAATAAAAGCTTCAGAATCAGATTTACAAAGAACCATCCAATCTTCAGCTTTAGATTCAGCTGCAGCTCGTGATCTTGATTTTTGAGTCTCCATTGACTTATTAAAACTTATTTGATCTAAAGTATAACCTCTCTCATTTAAGATTAAGGCTGTTAGGTCAAAAGGAAATCCAAATGTATCATACAATTCAAAAGCTTTTTTTCCGTCAACTATTTTGCCTTTAGTGTCATTCAAGATTAAGTCTAATAGAACTAGTCCTTGATCTAAAGTTTTTAGAAAAGAATTCTCTTCTTCCTTAATCACATTATAAGCTAGCTGCTGCTCTTTTATCAATTCGGGAAAAGCTTTTCCCATTTGTTGTGATAAAGTTTCGACCAGAAGGTGAATAAACGATTTTTTCTGGTTTAAAAATGTAAAGCCATAGCGAATAGCTCTCCTAAGAATTCTTCGAATCACATACCCTGCTCCAGTATTACTTGGTAATTGTCCATCAGCAATGGAAAAATAAACAGTTCTAAGGTGATCAGCAATAACGCGAATTGCTATGTCTGTTTTTTCAGAATTACCATAAGTTGAATTAGTCAAAGCTTCTATCTCTCTTATTAGAGGGGTAAATACGTCAGTATCATAATTAGACTTTTTATCTTGAAGAACCATGCAAAGTCGTTCGAACCCCATCCCTGTGTCAATATGTTTATTGGGTAATTTTTCAAGGCTACCATCAGCTTTTCTGTTAAATTCTATAAAGACCAAATTCCAAACCTCAATAACATGAGGATGGTCTTTATTAACAAGTTTAGATCCAGAGACTTTATCTTTTTCTTCCTTTGAGCGGATATCAACATGAATTTCAGAGCAAGGCCCACAAGGTCCTTGGTCTCCCATTTCCCAAAAGTTATCGTTTTTATTCCCTAATAGAATTCGCTCTTCAGGAAGAATTTTTTTCCAAATATTATAGGCCTCATCATCTCTTCCGATCTGGTCTTTTTGTTCACCTTCAAATATGGTTACATATAGTTTCTCTGGATCAATTTTAAATACTTTTGTCAAAAGTTCCCAGGCCCAATTAATGGCATCATTTTTAAAATAATCTCCAAAACTCCAGTTACCAAGCATTTCAAAAAAAGTATGATGATAAGTGTCGATTCCAACTTCCTCAAGATCATTATGTTTTCCTGATACTCGTAAACATTTTTGGGTATCAGTTATTCGCTTTGAAACTGGAGTGGCATTGCCTAAAAAATATTCTTTAAAAGGATTCATTCCTGCATTAGCAAACATCAAAGTAGGGTCGTCTTTTATTACCATAGGTGTAGAAGGAACTACTTTATGGGTTTTGGAAGCAAAAAAATCTAAAAACTGTTGTCTAACTTCAGTGGACTTCATTCAATATTATATTTAAAAAAGTAGCTGCATCTTTTCTGCTACAAGGTTAAAAATCAATAAATACTTCCAAATTTTATATCTTTGATCATTGATAGTATTTGATTATGCAAAAGAAACAAAAAATTTATAAAACTTTATGAGTAAAGTTAAATACTATTACGACCAGGAAACTCTTTCTTATCGTCCGATTAAGGTTACAAACAAAAATCGTGTTTCTAATTTAGTGGTTTTTATGCTTGCTTCGCTATTTTTCGGAATTACTGGTTTACTGATTTTACTAAATTCAGATGTCATTAATACACCTACAGAAATTGTTTATAAAAGATCTTTGAGGAATTATGAATTACAATTTGATATACTCAACAAAAAGTTGACTCAATTAGAAGCAGTTGTTTCTAACGTAGAGGATCGTGATAATAATTTATATCGTGTTTATTTTGAAGCCAGCTCTATTCCAGAGGAGCAAAGACGAGCAGGTTTTGGAGGTGTTAATAGATACAGTGATCTAGAAGGTTATGACAACTCTGACCTTATAATTAATACTGCCAAACGTTTAGACATATTAATTAAGCAAACAGTAGTTCAATCTCGATCCCTTGATGAGATAGAAAAATTAGCTGAAAATAAAGAAGCGCTCATCGAGGCAATTCCCACTATACAACCAATTAAAAATAAAGATTTGACTCGAATGGCTTCTGGTTATGGCTATCGTATTGATCCCTTTACCAAAAAAAGACGTTTTCACTATGGGATGGATTTTACGGCCAAAAGAGGAACTCCCATATATGCAACTGGTAATGGTATTATAAAGCGTGCAGACAACCGTTCTTCAGGATATGGAAATCATATCCGTATTGATCATGGTTTTGGTTATGTTAGTCTATACGCCCACGTATCTAAATACAATGTGCGAAGGGGGCAAAAAGTGAAACGTGGAGATATTATTGGTTATGTCGGAAGCTCAGGAAGATCTGTCGGTCCTCATTTACACTATGAAATTTTTAAGGATAATAAAAAAATCAACCCTTTGAATTTTTATTATGGAAATCTTTCACCAAAAGAATTTGAAGCACTATTGACTCAGTCCAACCAAGAGAATCAATCTATGGATTAATTATGCACGTAAACCTACCAGAAAAAAGGTACTATTCCATAGGGGAAGTTGCAAAAGCTTTCAATGTAAAACCTTCTCTACTTCGTTTTTGGGAAAAAGAATTCAAGGAAATTCAACCAAAAAAAAAACAAAGTGGCACTCGTAAGTATACTCCTGAAAATGTTTTAACCATTCAGTTCATCTACCATTTAGTCAAGGAAAAAGGGATGACCTTACAAGGTGCAAAAAAACAATTACTAGTCAAATCAACTGATAGCCATAAAGAAGTAATTCTCTCAAAACTAGAAAAACTTAAGGCCTCTTTAGAGCAGCTTAAAGAGAAACTATAGATTTATTTTTTTCGAAAAAATATTTGGATGGGAATTCCTGTAAAATCATATTCATTGCGGAGTTTGTTTTCTAAAAACCGTCGATAAGGCTCCTTAACGTATTGTGGTAAATTACAAAAAAAAGCAAATTGAGGATGTGGGGTAGGTAGTTGAGTGCAAAACTTGATTTTTACATATTTCCCCTTGAATGCCGGAGGTGGTGTTTTTTCGATAATTGGAAGCATAACGTTATTAAACGCTTTAGTAGGGATTCTACGTGAACGATTTTTATAAACTTCAGCTGCAGTTTCAACAGCTTTAAAAATTCGTTGTTTGGTCAATGAAGAAATAAAAACTATAGGTACATCAATAAAAGGCGCTATCTCTTTTCTTATTCTAGCTTCGTATTCTTTAGAGGCATTTGTATCCTTTTCCAACAAGTCCCATTTGTTTACCAGTATGACAATCCCTTTATTATTTCGATGTGCCAACCAAAATATATTTTGTACTTGACCATCAAAACCACGGTTTCCATCAACTATCAAAAGACATACATCAGAATATTCAATAGTGCGAACTGAACGCATAACAGAATAAAACTCTATATCTTCTTTAACTTTAGCTTTTCTTCTTATTCCAGCTGTATCAACTAGATTAAAGTCAAATCCAAAACGATTGTATTTAGTATCAATGCTGTCTCTTGTAGTCCCTGCTATATCAGTTACAATATATCGGTCCTCACCAATTAAGGCATTTATGAAAGAGGATTTGCCTGCATTAGGTCTTCCAACAACAGCGAATCTAGGCAGGTTATCTTCACCTCGCCCTTCTTCTTGAGGTAAATGCTTTACAAGCTCATCTAATAACTCTCCTGTACCACTTCCACTTACACTAGATATTGAGAAAAATTCTTTAAACCCAAGAGAATAGAATTCTGGGGTATCCTGTATCCGAAGGGCATTATCTACTTTGTTAATAGCTAAAAATATAGGTTTCTGAGAACGTCTTAAAAGTTCAGCTATAGTTTGATCCATTCCCGTTACTCCATAAGCTACATCAACCATAAAAATTATTGCATCTGCTTCTTCTATAGCTAAATTTACCTGTTTATCTATTTCTTTTTGAAAAATATCATCACTCCCTTCGATATATCCACCAGTATCAATCATAGTAAAAACTTTTCCATTCCAATCAGATTTACCATAATGACGATCACGAGTTACTCCACTAATGGAATCTACAATGGCTTCTCTTTTTTGTATCATACGGTTAAAGAAGGTTGATTTTCCAACATTAGGCCGTCCCACTATAGCAACTATACTGCTCATCGATTTGATTTATTCGCAAAAATAGGTCTTTTTTATGGGGTGCTTAAATTAAAAGGTTTCTACTTTTAGTAGTCATGAAAATGATGCTTATTAAATTAAATTATAAGTCATTTATCGAGATGAATTAATCTTTCATCTATTAGCATTTAGAATTAATCTGCTATATTGTGAAATCAAGTTAAATTAATTACATTTGCTTTTCAAATCGCGAGGTAGAGCAGTGGTAGCTCGTCGGGCTCATAACCCGAAGGTCGCTGGTTCGAGTCCAGTCCTCGCTACTATAAAGGTCTTCAGCTGAAGGCCTTTTTTATTGCTATCTTTACAACACCATCAAATACCGTTTTGGAAGAAAAAAATAAACACAGATCTGGATTTATTTCCATAATTGGAAATCCAAATGTAGGAAAGTCTACCCTTATGAATGCTTTAGTTGGTAAGGAACTATCAATAATTACTGCAAAAGCTCAAACTACTAGACACCGTATTTTAGGGATTATAAATGGTAAAGGTTTTCAGATGGTACTATCAGATACACCTGGAGTCATCAAACCGGCCTATGAAATGCAAAACTCAATGATGAACTTTGTCAAAGAAGCCCTAGTTGATGCTGATGTTTTAATTTATATGATTACTCCCGAGGAAACCGAAGTTAAAGACGAAAAGCTTTTTGATCGCATAAAAAAAAATAAAGCACCTCTATTCATTCTCATTAATAAAATAGATCTTTCTAGCCAAGAATTGGTTGAAAAAACTGTGGCTAATTGGCAATCTATTTTTCCCATGGCTAAAGTTTGTCCCATTGCAGCTTTAACGGGTTTTTTTATTCCTGAATTATTAGAATTACTAATTGAACTCCTTCCTTCAAGTCCACCTTATTTTCCAAAAGACCAGCTTACAGATAAGCCTGAACGTTTTTTCGTAAATGAATCAATAAGAGAACAAATTCTTAAACGCTATAATAAAGAAATACCATATTCTGTAGAAGTGGTAACTGAGGAATTTTTTGAGGATCTAAAAATAATCAAGATTCGATCTGTTGTTTTGGTTGAACGTGAAACTCAAAAAGGTATTCTTATTGGAAAGAAAGGAAGTGCCTTAAAACAAGTAGGTATTGGAGCAAGAAAATCATTACAAGATTTCTTTGGAAAGAAGATACATTTAGAGCTATATGTGAAAGTTTCTAAAAATTGGCGCTCAAACGCCCAGCAGCTAAAGAGATTCGGATATAACAATTAATCTATTGTATTCAAATTGTTTTTAAATTTAAAAAAAATAGAATTATGAATAAAAAAGTTTTCGTTTTTGGATTAATGTCTGTAATCCTGCTTTCTTGTCAATCAAAAATTGAATCCCCTCCAAATATCGTCTTCATCATGTCAGACGATCATGCCTATCAAGCTATCAGCGCTTATGGCCTCAACCTAAACAACACTCCTAATATTGACAGAATAGCCAAGGAGGGTGCTTTATTTAAAAAAGGATTTGTAACAAATTCTATTTGTGCTCCTAGCCGAGCAGTAATGCTTACTGGGAAACATAGTTTTATTAATGGGAAAGTAGATAATATTCAAGATTTTAATTGGGATCAAGACAACTTTGCTAAGCATCTTCAAAAAGTGGGTTATGAAACAGCGCTAATTGGTAAGATTCACCTTAGGGGTCTCCCTCAAGGATTCGACTATTCAGCAGTTTTACCAGGTCAAGGGCATTATTATAATCCTGATTTTATAATCGATGGTTTTAAAAAACAGATTAACGGCTACGTTACTTCAATCACTACAAATTTAGCTCTAGACTGGCTTAAAAATAAACGTAAAAAAGATGAACCATTTTTACTCTTATACCATCAAAAAGCACCCCACAGAAATTGGAAGCCTGAAGAAAAATACCTTTCGCTTTTTGATAATAAAACATTTGACCCTCCAGCAAACTTTTTTGATGATTATTCTAATCGTGGATCAGCTGCTAAAACCCAAGAAATGCTAATTGCAGCTTCTGAGGAGCAAATCGAAGTGGCTCACGGAAATGGTGGTCATGGACGTTGGGGGCACGATTTTAAAATGCTTACGGATCCTTATGGAAATAAAACTGGCTTTGATAGAGAACTTAAGCGTTTCAATCCTCAACAAAAAAAAGCTTGGCTTAATGCATATACTCCAAAAAATGAGAAAATGAAATCCCAAAATTTAGAAGGAAAAGAGCTTGCTTTATGGAAATTCAATCGATATTTAAAAGACTATCTAAGAACCATTCAATCTGTAGATGATGGTGTCGGGAAACTTTTGGATTATCTCGACAAAGAAGGGTTAACTGAAAACACAATAGTAGTTTACACATCTGATCAAGGATTTTATTTAGGAGAGCACGGTTGGTTTGATAAACGTTTTATGTATGAGGAATCTCTACGCACTCCATTGTTAATGAAATATCCTAAAGAAATTCCTAAAGGATCAACGGTTAATAAAATGATTCAAAATCTTGATTTTGCACCAACTTTTTTAGATTATGCAGGAATTGAAAAGCCTGAAGATATGCAGGGAGAATCCTTTAGAAATATTGTAAATAAAAAAGGAGACGCTTGGAGAGATGCAATTTATTATACCTATTATGAATATCCCTCTGTTCACATGGTAAAACGTCATTACGGGGTTCGAACCGATCGTTATAAACTTATTCATTTCTATTATGATATAGACGAATGGGAATTATATGATTTAGAAAAAGACCCCTCCGAAATGAATAATCTTTATGATAATCCTGATTATTTAAATGTTCAAAAAAAATTACATTCAAGACTTTCAGAATTAAGAGAAAAATATGGTGATTCCGACTCATTAGATCAGATGCATATTAAACGATATATTGCCTCCCGTAAAAACAAATAATTATTTATATTTCTATATTATAATAAAGTAGACAACTTATAAAAACAATAGACCTTCACCTTATTAGACATAAAGAGGCAATGGAAAAAGTCAAAGAAGCCTTGTCAGAACAGAAAAGCAAAGGCTCCTTTTCACTAACAATCATAACAGGTAATTCAAGTGTTTTACAAAAGCGAATTTTTGATGAAATTCTTCAAGATTCACCTTTTACATATTATATACCAAGTTGGAATTTAGGACAAATTATTGTAGAATATATGGAGTTATAGTCCATACACTTCCTTTCCCTTCTATATATCAATATATACAATACTTTACATTCTATTCATTATACATTGTTTGACTATTTGTTTGTATATTTATTGACATAATACTGACATAATAAATTATTCTGTCATAAATAGTCAAATTTAATGGTCAAAATAAGCTATACAAAAGTAGATTCAACAAGTTTAAAGCGTAAGGGGCAATGGTATCCAAGAATGTACATTAAATCACCAAATTGGGACAAACCCCTAAAACCAACTTATAAGGACATTTTATTCTTTAAACGTGCAAATACAAAGGATAAGCAAATACAGAATAAACAAAGTCAGCAACTACTTGATGCAGTCATAAAAGAATTACAAGAACAATACAGGGGTGCAGAATATCAAGATGGCATAAGTCAAACAAGTTCACTAAAAAATCACCTGCAAGAAATGATTGATTTAAAGGGTGACAAAAGTGATTCTACTATCAATAGCTATAAAAATCTCTATAAGGCTTTAGAGCGCTTCTGTAAAGCGAATGGCTACAATTTTATGATGGATTTGAATCGTATTAATTTACAATTCCTTGATAAGTATCGTGTTTGGTTAGTAAATGAGAATGATTATGCAGGAGACACAGCACACAAATACTTTTCTTTATTTGGAAGTACATTAAAAAAAGCAAAAGGTTATGGAAGAATATTTAATAATCCTTATGATGGTGATG